>NZ_JBJXFV010000065.1:0-89330 GCF_046154365.1 Prosthecobacter sp. | reverse complement strand
CTCCAAGCGCTCGTCCATGCGCTCCATGTTCTTGCGCTGCGTCTGGCTGAGCAGGCCGCTGACGTAGCGCACCGCGAGCTGCTCGCTCACGGCGGACTTGGTTTGGAAACAAGGGGAGAAGTCTTCGATCAACGAAGACAGGCGGTTAGCCAGAGCCCGGACGGGCCCCGATTCATTTTTTATCTAGCCGACGTACGTCGGCCTGGGCTGGTTGTTGGCTTTGCTCGCGTGCGCACAGAATGCGCGCACGCGGCCCGCCCTAATGCTCGCGTCCGCCAAAAATGTCAATGAATTTTTCTAACAAAGCAGAATTAGAGTGTCATTCAATTTGGAGAGATAGGCGGTATTCATCGCGGTTTCTTCCCTTCAAAGGTGAACAGATCACGAACCTCCACTTTCAGGGCATCAGCGAAGCCTTGGAGTCCAGCCACCGAAGGCGCATTCACTCCACGCTCGACCAGACTGATGAACTCGACCGAGCAGCCAATCACCTCCGCCAGAGCCTCTTGAGTGAGTCCCTGTTTCTTCCGCAATGCGGAGATTCGCTGTCCGAGTTTTTTCTGCAACACGGAGTTTAGCTACCACCTACAATTGGCGATGACCACGGAGCTAAACTACGGGTTCTATGTCGTCGCAGGGTGCGGGTAGTCCAACTGTTTTCCATGTTGAACTCTGGAGGCCCCGAGAACTCGGGGGTGATGAACAAATCGGTCTTGAGAAGCGTTAAGTCACATCTCTCAAGACGATTCCATTTTGCCATGCTGAAACTCTCCTTCCTGCTCATCGCCGCTCTTTCGTGCGCGGCGTCCGCAACCTTCGCCAACGAAGAACCAAGCACCAAGAACCAAGAACAAGGAACCGAACCCTTCCGCCCTGAAGCCGGAAAGTTCCCTTCTTTGGAAAAAGCGCACTCCTACCGGGGCGAACTTATCTTCGTGGATCATGCGAACCGCCGCGGCAGCATTCGCCTGCAGGGATCGGGCATGTTTTTCCGCAATGACCCGCACCCCTTCGCCATGTTGCCTTACGGCATCGTTCGTTATCACGGCGCACCGGCAGATCTACGGGACATCCCGCTCGGCACCGTGATGCACGTCCGCGCCTTTCTCCCACCCGACCCGAAGACCTCCGCCGTGCCGGTCTTGCCAATCGATAGCGGGAAGCAGGACGCCAATCACAATCGCGGCGCAGGCATCTTCCCCGCCGAGAATCATGTCCTTCTCCTCGAAGACGAGCCCAGCCATTGCCAGCGCGAGGGTTTGACCTGGAAGCTCAAGGAAGTGGAGATCAAGAACAAAGAGGGCATGATCATCGCCACCTGCGAACCAAAGAAAGGAGGAGACAGCAAGGCCACCGAAGAAAAGCTGACCTTCGATGCTGCCACCCGCGTCTGGCGTGGCCGCGAATGCCTCGGGATCGAGGAACTCATCGCCGAAGGCAAGTGGCCCGCTGAAGGGAAGAAATCTCTCGGCGGCCAAGCCGTCCAACTCGGCATCACTTGGAAACCCACGCCGGACGGCATCTTCACTCGCTTTCACATCTCCGATATCTGGCTCGACGATGCCTCCATGCAACGCACCGCCAAGAACCAAACCGAAACGCACAAAGCCTTCATCCGTAGCCGCTGGATGGCCGCATGGATCGACAATGTCGAGTATGGCAAGTTCGGCCGCGCCACCGTCACAGCGACTCTCTTTGGCGGCATGGACCCATCTCTCTACGCCGACTTCACCAAAGGCAGCCCGGCCCTGATGAATCCCGTCGCCAACACCTTGAAGCACACCCACGGAGGCTACGGCCCCGCTCATATGGCGTCCAAAGGCCCCATCCTCGACGTCATCAAGTTGCCCGGCGAAGCCCCGCTTGGCAGCAGCGGCATCCAGATCCGCTTCGAGACCGACCTCATCATCGAAGGCATCCGCCCCACCCGCATCGTCCGTGTGCGTCCCGCGAGCTGGCCGCAGGCCCAGGTCCCCCGCGAAGAATACCTCAACGACAGTCTCGAAGAGCGTTTCCCAACGCCCGCCATCTTCCCGAAATACTGAGGACTATGACTGCCTCGCCGCGGCTTCACGCAGCTTGTCCTTCTTGCTCTTGCGTCGGCCTTTGATGCCGCCGGTGCTGGATGCTTGCGGTGCTTCATCTTGAGGCTCGAAGCCTGGGATGTGCTCGCGTTGAATGGTCAGATGGTGGCGCTTCTCGATGAGGCAAAAATGCGCGTGAGAGGCTGCTGTGATGAAGCTCACGGCGCATCCAGATTCGCCAGCACGCCCCGTGCGCCCAATGCGGTGCGTGTAATCGACTGCGGAGCGCGGCAGGTCGTAGTTCACGACCACAGGCAGTTGCACGATGTCCAATCCGCGTCCTGCGAGATCCGTGGCGACGAGCACATGGATTTGCGAGTCTTTAAAAGCCGCCAACGCCTGACCGCGCGCGCCTTGGCTCAGATCCCCATGAAACGCTACGGCGCTGATGCCGTGGCGCCGCAGTTTGTCCGCGACGTGCTCGGCGGAGTATTGCTTGGCCACAAAGACCAGCACACGCTTCCAGCCTTCCGTCTTGATCAAGTGCCGTAACAAAGGCGTGCGCTGATCTTCGTCCACCTCGATGGCACGCTGCTCGATGACGGGCATCGCCGTGGGTGCTGTCTCGATTTCGATTCGCGTGGGCTCGTGCAGAAGCTTTTGCGCCAAGGATTGAATGGCATCCGGGAACGTGGCGGAGAAGAGCAAATTCTGCCGACGCTTTGGCAACAGAGCCAGTACCCGAGCCAGCTCATCCGCAAAGCCCAGATCGAGCATGCGATCCGCCTCATCCAGCACCAGCGCAGCGACGTGGTCGAGATGCAGCGCGTTGTGATCCACGAGATCGAGCAAACGGCCCGGCGTCGCGATCACAAAATCAGCACCACCCCGCAGCGCCATCATCTGTGGATTGATCGAGACACCGCCAAACGCGCTCACGACTTTGATCCGCTCTGGCAGATGCACCGCGCAACGCAACACCGTCTCCGTGACCTGCGCTGCGAGTTCACGCGTGGGCACAAGAATCAGCGTATGAACTCTGCGCGGCTTCTCCAACGGTGCCGCGAGCCAGCGCTGCAGCAACGGCAGCACAAACGCCATTGTCTTGCCCGAGCCCGTCTGCGCCGTCGCCAGCACATCGCCACCCTTCAGCAACACCGGAATGGCAGCCGACTGCACCGGTGTTGGCGCGACGTATTGGTTAACGGCACTCAAAAGTGGAGCTGACAGACCGAGTGAGGTAAAGGGCATGTCGCTCTATAGGCTCGATCTGAGTGGCAGCAAGATGCCGACGCCGAATGAATCACGCTGTCCCGCACTCGCGTGGCATGAAATGAGGCTTTTGATGCCGTATGAGAAATAATGCGCCATCTCTGTCTTCTCATCGCCTGCTCCACGCCCGCCTTCGCGGTCGATTTCGTCCGCGAGGTGCGCCCCATCTTTGAAAAGCACTGCTATGAGTGCCACAGCGCGAAGAAACAGAAGAACGACTACCGACTCGACATCAAAGCCATCGCGTTGACGGGAGGCGAAGATCACGCGCCGAACATCATCGCGGGAAAGAGTGCGGACAGTCCGCTGTTTCGTTTTGTGAGTGGTGCGGATGAAAAAATCGCGATGCCACCGAAGTCGAAGCTCAGCAGCGCGGAGATCGACACCTTGAAACGCTGGATCGACGAAGGCGCGGTGTGGCCTGAAGGCGTGGACATCGCCAAAGTCGAAGACAGACTCGACTGGTGGAGCTTCAAGACGCTCACAAGGAGTGATGGCTTCCAGCCATCAGCAAAGACGACTGGAAGTCGTCACTCCTTGTTTTCCATCGACACCTTCATTCGCGCCAAACTTGATGAAAAGGGCCTATCACCAGCACCTACTGCCGACACACGAACTCTCATTAGGCGTCTCTACTTTGACCTCACCGGCCTCCCGCCGACACCGGAGGAAATCACGAAATACACCGCGCTACCCTATGAGAAGCTGGTGGACGACTTGCTCGCCTCACCACGTTACGGCGAGCGCTGGGCTCGCCACTGGCTGGATCTTGTCCACTACGGCGAAACGCACGGCTATGACAAAGACAAGCCGCGCATGAATGCCTGGCCCTACCGCGACTACGTCATCCGCGCCTTTAACAACGACAAGCCCTACACCCGCTTCATCGAAGAGCAGATCGCCGGTGATGTGCTCTATCCTGGCACCACCGATGGCATCACCGCGCTCGGATTTATCTCGGCAGGTCCGTGGGATCTCATTGGGCATGCGGAAGTGCCGGAGACGAAACTCGATGGCAAGATCGCCCGCCACCTCGACCGCGATGACATGGTGCAAAACGCCATCGGCACTTTTTGCTCTCTCACGGTGCAGTGTGCGCAGTGCCACTATCATAAGTTCGATCCCATCTCGCAGGAGGACTACTACTCACTTCAGGCCGTCTTCGCGGGCATTGATCGCACCGACGTTGATTACTATCCCGACGACGCCTCGATGCAGAAGTTCGCCGCGCTTCAAATGCAGAAGAAGCAGCTCACCGACGAGATCGCCGCGCTTGAAGAGCCTTTGAAGAAAAAAGCCGGTGAAGCCTACGCCGCGCTCAGCAAGCGCATCGACGGCGCTGCCGAAAAAGGCGCGAATCCGAACGCGAAGCCCGACTTCGGCTTTCACAGCGCCATTTCGCCGACGCAGGACGCGGTGAAGTGGGTCCAGGTCGATCTGGGCAAAAGCGTCCAAGTCGAGCGCATCGTGCTGAAGCCCTGCTACGACGACTTTGGCAAGATCGGTGGCGGATTTGGCTTCCCGGTGCGATTCAAGATCGAAGTCAGCGATGATCCCACTTTTAAAACCGGCGTCACACTCGTGTGGCGGAAGCACGACGCCACTTTCATGAACGACTTTGCCAATCCCGGCCTCAAGCCCTTTGAAACCGGAACCGCGGGCGATGATGGCGTCACGGGACACTTTGTGCGCGTCACCGCCGTGAAGCTCGCGCCACGCGCCAATGACTACATCTTCGCACTGGCCGAGATGGAGGTTTATGACAGCAAAACCGGCCCCAACCTCGCTGCGGGCCGCCCGGTGACCTCGCTGGACAGCATTGAGGCCGCGCCACGCTGGCGGAAAGCCAATCTCACCGACGGCATCGCTCCCGAAAGCCGCAGCGACGAAGACAAACAGGAGCTCATCCGCGAACGCGACGCCCTCATGCTCGCGCAGGCCGATGAAGCCACGAAGAAGAAGCTGCACGCCGCACGCAAGCAGCGCGATGCCCTGCCTCAACTGCCCGCGCCGCAGAAAGTCTATGCTGGAGCCGTCCACTACGGCAGCGGTGCCTTCAAAGGTACACACGGCACACCCCGCATCATCCAGGTGCTCAAACGCGGCGACATCAAGCAGCCCGCTCAAGAAGTCAGCCCTGGAAGCATCACTCAAATCGGCAAGCTCTTCGGCCTGCCTTTCAAAGTCGAAGGCACCGACGAATCTGCCCGACGGGCTGCTTTAGCCAAATGGGTCACGGACAAAAACAACGCGCTCACTTGGCGCAGCATCGTGAACCGCGTCTGGCAGCATCACTTTGGTAAAGGCTTGGTCGATACCGCCAACGACTTCGGTCGAATGGGCAACAAGCCCAGCCATCCTGAGCTACTCGACTGGCTTGCGCTGACTTTTCGTGATGATCTCGGCGGCAGTTTCAAGAAGCTGCACAAGCTCATCGTGATGAGCGAGACGTATCGGCAGCGCTCGGATGGACTGGCCCCATCCGATGCCAACAACGTCTTCCTCTCCCACCAAAACCGCCGCAAGCTCGACGCCGAGTCCATTCGCGATTCCATCCTCGCCGTTAGTGGCAAACTCGACCTCAGCATGGGCGGCGCGAGCTTCCAGGACTTCATCATCGAGAAGCCGCAGCACAGCCCGCACTACGAATACACCCTGCACGATCCCGAAGACCCCAAGTCATGGCGACGCAGCATCTATCGCTTCATCGTTCGCAGCCAGCAGCAGCCGTTCATGACCGTCATGGACTGCGCGGATCCCTCCATGCGCGTGGACAAGCGCAACGAGTCCCTCAGCCCCCTCCAAGCCCTCGCCATGATGAACAACGGCCTCACCGTGACGATGGCGAAGCACTTCGCCGCACGCGTGACCAAGGAAGCTCAAGATCTCGAAGCGCAAACCAAGCGTGCGTTCGTCCTCGCACTCTCCCGTGAGCCGTCAGCGGACGAATTCACGCCGCTACTCGCCTACGCCAAACGCGAAGGCCTCGAAAACACCTGCCGCGTGATTTTGAACCTGAATGAGTTCAGCTTCGTGGATTGAGCGTGTGGCGAGACCGCCATCTCTGAATCAATAGCGCAACGAAGCCACACAGGCCGAGCCAGCGCGCCATGCCGTGGCCGAAGACCACCGTGGCGTTGAGCCACATGAAACCAAGGAAGCTGTGCAGCAGCCAAGTGATCCAGCGTGACCGGGCGGCGTGCCGTGCGGGAGCGGTCCAGCACCAGACGGTGTCGCCGAGCCAGACCAGCAACAGCAGGTAATTCAAATAGAGGCCGCTGCCGCTGCGGAGGCCCGTGAGCGCGGCCGTTTGCTGCGCGGTGCTTTCATAGGCAGCGTGGTGACTCCAGTGATGGACGAAGTGGAAGGCGCAGACGCTGTGAACGAGCAGCGCGAGGCAGCCTGCCGTCCACCACACTCGATTGGCAGCGGCATGGCGGTGCAGCATCAGCGCGGTGATGTAGGTGACGAAAGCCGCGATGGCGGTGGCCTTGGTTATGAAGAGGCCGGTGTCCATGAGCCTAGATGCGGCAGTTGATGGTTCAGAGTTGATGGTTGATAGCCTGATACTGAATGTCTTGCGCATGGGAGCGGCGGCTCCGGCCATCAACCATTCACTATCAACTGAGGTTTCCAGGATGAGCGCTGCATGGCGGTGAAGGCGTAGCCGATGCCGGCCCCAAAGCCGATGCCGTAGAGCAGGCCCCAGGCGAGTTCGCTGGCGGTGGAGTGCAGCGAGCGGTAGCAGACTAGCTCGCCTGCGAAGTACCCTGCCGAGTGGCCGATGAACACCGCCATCGCAGCGACGGGCCAGGCACGCCAGCCGCGCAGAGCCGCCGCCATGGCGATGGTGAAAGCCATGCTGCCGATCAGCGAGGCGATCCACTCTCCTCGACCCGCTCCCAAGCTGAACCATGCCGCGCACCACGCCAGGGCGTAGAGCAGGAAGGCGGGCAAAAAGAAGCCGTAGAACCGCAGCAGCCCGCCAGGCCAGCGCAGCGCTGGCCGTAACAGCAGCCCGGCGAGCAGCAGGAAAACGAGGCAGCAGGCGGCATACATGGCCGTCTCCCCGCCGTGAAGATGGAACCACGGACCGCCGAAGACCCAGACGGCGAAGGCAGCGGTGCTGACGATAGCGAAGGCAATGCTGCTGCGAAGGATGACGGCGAGAGTCTGCATGTCCCCGTGAACGCGAGACGCGGGTGTGATCTCACAGGGCTTCCTGCACATGGCCGAGTTCAGCCTTGAGGATTGAAACAATGCGTTGCCCGAAACGAGCTGTTGCCCATACTCGGCACCTCCATGAACACCCAACATCCCGCTGAACGCATCCTTCTCGGCCCCGGCCCCAGTCCTGTCCCCTCACGCGTGCTGCGTGCGCTCGGTGCGCCGACGCTCGGACATCTCGATCCACAGTATGTCGCCATCATGGACGAGGTCTGCGAGATGCTGCGGCAGGTGTTTCAAACGAAGAACGCGCTCACCTTTCCCGTCAGCGGCACCGGCATGGCCGGGATGGAATGCATCGCCGTCAATCTGATCGAGCCTGGTGATGAAGTGATCGTCTGTGTGAACGGCGTCTTCGGCAGTCGCATGAAGGATGTGATGGAACGCTGCGGTGCCACCGTGCATGCCGTCGAGGCGGCGTGGGGCGATGTCATTCAGTTCGATCAAATTGCCGCTGCTCTTGAGCAGCATCCGAAAAGCAAACTGGTCGGCATCGTGCATGCCGAGACGAGCACCGGCGCGCTGCAGCCGCTCGAAGGCCTCGCCGACATCGTGCATGGCAAAGGCGCGCTGCTGGTCGTCGATGCAGTCACCAGCCTCGGCGGTCACGAATTGAAGGTCGATGATTGGGGCATCGACGCCATCTACAGCGGCACGCAGAAATGCCTGAGCTGCCCGCCCGGCCTCGCGCCCGTTAGCTTTGGCGACCGCGCCCTCGCCGTCATGGATGCGCGCAAAACAAAAGTGCAGTCCTGGTATCTTGATGTCTCGATGCTGCGCAAATACTACCTCGGCGGCGGCGGTGGCCGCGTGTATCACCACACCGCACCGATCAACATGACCTACGCTTTGCGTGAAGCGCTCGCCATTGTGCTGGAAGAAGGTCTCGACGCCCGCATCGCCCGCCACGCACAGATGCATCAGCGCCTGCGTGCCGGATTGGAGGCGATGGGCATCAGTTATGTGCCGAAGCACTCGCTCCACACGCTCAACTGCATCCACATCCCCGCCGGCGCCGACGACGCCGGCACACGCAAACGTCTGCTCGAAGAATACGGCATCGAGATCGGTGCCGGACTCGGCGTCATGGCCGGCAAAGCCTGGCGCATCGGCCTCATGGGCCACGGCGCGAGCGTGCGAAATGTCGATCTCGTGCTCACGGCACTGCAGAACGTGCTGAAGTAATATCGGCTCGCTTTCCCAGGACATTGATGACAAAATCAACCCATGATCGCTTCAGCTGAACACCTGTTTCGTGAGTATGAGACTCTGCCAGAGTCGGAAAAATCTCTTTTCGCCCAGATCTTTTGGCGGCGCATGCCGGTGATCGATTCGGGCGAGATCAGCGACGAGGAACTCTGTGCAGGCGGATCGCTCGTGGCCGCCATGTTGGAGGCCGAGGAGACAGCTTATGAGCCCCAGACGCGGTGAAGTCTGGCTTTGGGACTGCGGCATGGCAAAGAAAGTCAGGCCGGTTCTCATCCTTAGCGTGCCCTTCGATGATGAGGACCGCGCCTTGGTGTCCTTTGTCATGCACACCACCAGTCTGCGCGAATCAAAATGGGAGGTGCCTGTCACCGTGTCCTTCTTGAGGGCCGGGGCATTCTTGACGCAAAGTGTGGAAACCTTTCCTGTGGCAACCGGCATTCGCAGACTTGGAGTCCTCACGCCCGAACAGTTTGAACGAGTTGAGACGGCGGTTTTCCGCTGGCTGGGAAGATCTTGTTAACCTCGGTGTGCCCATGCCCCTCGCACGACTCGCCTCACTGCTCCCGCCTGACCGTCTGCTCGTGCGCCCGGTCGAGCTGGCGGCGTATGAGAGCGACGGTCTCACCGCCTTTCGCACACGACCTCTCGCTGTGGTCGTGCCGGAGACGACGGATGAAGTCATTGCCATTGTGCGGCTGTGTCATGAACTGAAGCTGCCGTTTGTCGCACGCGGCAGCGGCACCAGTTTGTCCGGCGGCTCGCTGCCCATCGCGGAAGGCATCGTCATCGCGCTCAATCGTCTGAACCGCATCCTGAAGCTCGATCCCGCGCAACGCATCGCGGTTGTTGAGCCGGGTGTGATCAACACACAGGTCACGACGGCTGCGACACCGTTTGGACTGCACTACGCGCCTGATCCTTCGTCACAAAGCATCTGCACCATCGGTGGCAACGTCGCCTTCAACTCCGGCGGCGCGCATTGCCTCAAGTACGGCATGACCGCGAATCACATCCTCGGCATCAAGGCCGTGCTTGGCACCGGTGAAGTCGTCGAATGGGGCGGCGGCAGTCGCGAACGGCTCGGACCCGACTGGTGCGGCCTGTTCACCGGCAACGAAGGCCTGTTTGGCATCGCGCTCGAGATCACGCTGCAACTGCTGCCGAAAGCCGAGAGCTTCCACACCGTGCTCGCCGGTTATCGCACGCTCGAACAAGCCGGCGACGCTGTCTCTGCCGTTATCGCGAGCGGTTTGCTGCCTGGAGCCATCGAGATCATGGATGCGCTCGCGCTTGAGGCCGCAGTGGCTGCGGTGCATGCCGAATATCCGCCCGGATGCGAGGCTGTGCTCATCGTCGAGCTTGAAGGCCCGCGCGAAGTTGTCGCCATCGAACGCGAACGACTCGATGCCATCCTCGCTGCCAGTCAACCCGTCGAAATGCGTCCTGCTCGCGATGCTGATGAACGCATGGCGATTTGGAAAGGCCGCAAGAGCGCCTTCAGTGCCGTGGGCCGTCTCTCGCCCGATTTCATCGTGCAGGACGGCGTCGTCCCGCGTCGCAAGCTCGGCGAAGCACTGCGCCGCATCGCCGAGATGGCTCGGGAGTCGAACATCCGCGTCGCGAATGTCTTCCATGCTGGCGATGGCAATCTGCATCCGCTGATCCTCTTCGACGGTCGCGAGGAAGGCGCTTTGCATCGCGCTGAATCACTCGCGGGTCGCATTTTGAGGATGTGCATCGAAATGGGCGGCTCCATCACCGGCGAGCACGGCATCGGCGTCGAGAAGCGCGAGTTCCTGCCCGACATGTTCACCGCCGACGAGATCGACTGCATGCAGCGCCTCCGCGCCGCCTTCGATCCCCTCGGCATCGCCAACCCCGGCAAGATGTTCCCCGGCAAAGAAGCGCCCGCTTTGTCGCATGTCGGCCTGCATCCGCTGGAGAAGGCGGGCGTCATTTCACGGGAGTAAATTGGTCTTGTTTGCAAACGCGAGTCTTACTATCTTGAGCGCATGAATACGATTTACGATGAAGCCATGGATCTCCTGGCCGGTGGATACACACCGGAGCAGCTCATCGCATTCAAGGCATCCGAAGAGGCATCGCGAAGATTTGAGGAGTTGATCGCGAAAGAGAAAAGCGAAGGGCTTTTGCCGGAGGAAACAGCCGAGTTGGATCGGGTGATGGAGATGGAGCGTGTGTTGTCCCGGGCGAAAGCACAGGCGCGAGTCATGCTGAATGCAAAGGCCGCCTGAAATCATGAGCCGTGCGCAGATACCCGAACACCTGCGGCTAAAGGTGAAGGACCGGGCCATGGCACTCTGTGAGTACTGCCTCTTGCGGCAAGAAGACGGGATTCATGCTTTTCACATAGATCATGTGATCGCCGAAAAACATCGCGGCCCGACTGAGGAGCACAACCTCTGCCTTGCATGCTCACACTGCAATCGTTCTAAGGGCAGTGATGTCGCCACGATCCTCCAAGGCAGGTTTGTCAGGCTCTACAATCCACGAATCGAGTGCTGGTCCGATCACTTCGTGCTCGACGGCCCGCTGATCAAAGCCCGCAGCCGCATCGGCACGGCCACCATCCATGTCTTGGGCCTGAACGAGCCTGATCGCGTTGAGAAGAGATCTCTGCTGATCCACGCAGGCTGCTATCCTTCTCCCGCAGCGCTGCAACTGATGCACCGACTCGGCTGACCCATGGAAACACCCGCCACACTCCCCGAACTCCGCGACGCCGTGCTCTCTGCACCGCGCGTGATCGCCGTGGGGGCGGAGACGAAGCCACGTTTGTCGGCGGTGGATGCGGTGAAGATTTCGACGCGGCAGTTGAGCGGGATCACGGAGTATGAGCCGAGTGAGTTCACGTTCACCGCTCTCGCCGGAACACCGGTGAAGAAGATCATCGCGGCGTTGGATGAGAAGGGTCAATACCTGCCCTTCGATCCGATGCTCGTCGATGCTGGCAGCACCATCGGCGGCGTGGTGGCCAGTGGTTTGAGTGGTCCGGGTCGTTTCCGCTACGGCGGCGTGCGTGACTTCATCCTCGGCGTGCGCTTTGTCGATGGCTTGGGCCGTTTGCTGCGGCTGGGTGGCAAGGTGGTCAAAAACGCGGCGGGATTTGATGTGCCGAAGTTTCTGATCGGCAGTCTCGGCAGATTCGGCGTGATCGGTGAGGTGACGTTCAAAGTGTTTCCGCGTCGCGAATCGACGCTGACGCTGCAGATGCCCTTCGAGGCTGAAAAGATGGCCCGGATCGCGAATTCACGCTTCGAGGCCGATGCGCTCGATGTTCTGCCCGGCGGCGAAAAAATGCTCGTGCGACTCGCCGGACCTGGAAAAGCCCTCGAAGTGCTCGCGCAGGAGATCGGCGGCGAAATCATCGACAATGCGGTCTGGAACGAGATTCGCGAAGCACGTTGGAACTTTAAAACGGACATCACGCCGGATCAAATCGGCGAATTCAAAGCCGCGCATGTGAGCTGCGGCGGCAATGTGGCCTTCTCGAACACGCTTCCTCCTCGCGGCATGACGCTGCGCGGTGATGCGCCGCTGTGGATCGGCACACGGCCGCGTTTTGCCATTGAGGCGGCGGTGAAGCAGGCGCTCGATCCGCAGAATCGTTTTCCCACTCTCGACGACTGATGCTCCACGCCATTCCAACCGAAAAATTCGGCCCGCTGGGCGAACCGATGGCGAAGGCGGTGTCGGCGTGTGTGCATTGCGGGTTTTGCTTGGCAGCATGCCCAACATATCACGAGCTGGGGCAGGAGATGGACACGCCGCGTGGTCGCATCGTGCTGATGAAGGAAGTGCTGGAGGGCAGGATGAGTTTTGAGGCTGCGCAGCCGCATGTGGATCGGTGTCTGGGGTGCCTGGCGTGTGAGCCTGCGTGTCCGAGCGGGGTGCCGTATCGGGATTTGATCAGCCCGTTTCGTGCTTTGGCAGCGGGGAAGATGAAGCGGGGCCTGTTGGAGCGGGTGCGGCGTTTTGTGGCGGCGCAGACGGTGCCGTATCCGTGGCGCTTTCGTGTGGCGGCGAAGCTAGGACGGATAGGTCGGATGGGACTGATGCCGAAGGCTTGGCGGCCGATGCTGGAGCTGATGCCGGAGGCGCTGCCGCCTGCACAGTCATGGGCTGCGGTGAATCCGGCCATCGGTGAAAAGCGTGCGCGCGTGGCGTTGCTGCTCGGCTGTGCGCAGCAGGTGCTCGATCCGGACATCAACACGGCCACAATCGAGGTGCTGACGCGCAACGGCATTGAGGTCGTCATTCCACGCACGCAGGGCTGCTGCGGCGGTCTGGCGTGGCACACGGGCGATCTGGCAGCGGCGCAGAAATTTGCGCGGCGGAATTTGGCGGCGTTTCCCGACGATGTGTACGCGATTTTGACGAACGCCGCTGGCTGCGGCTCGGCGATGCATGAATACCACCTCGTGCTGCGCGGCACGGCGGATGAAGCGCGGGCTGAGGCCTTCCGGCATCGCGTGATGGATGTGAGCGTGTTTTTGATGAGGCTCGGCCTGCGCGAGCCGCTGCGTGAAATGAAACTCAAAGCCGCCTACCACGATGCGTGCCATCTCTCGAACGCGCAAAACGTGCGCAGGCAGCCACGCGATCTTTTGAAGGCCATTCCGGGCCTGCAACTGCTCGAAATCACCGACGCGCATCTTTGCTGCGGCAGCGCAGGCAGTTACAACATGGACCAGCCGGAGATCGCGTCATCACTCGGCGAGCAGAAGGCCAAAAGCATCATCGCCACGGGCGCGGATGTGGTGGTGACGGGAAACATCGGCTGCATGACGCAGGTAGCGCTGCATCTCAAAAGAATTGGTTCGCACATTGAGGTGAAACACACGATGCAGCTTGTCCGTGATGCTCTGCCTTGATTCTCATGACCTGGTCCCAAAACTACGACCCTCTCGGCAGTCTGATTCTTTCCTCACTCGTCGCAGCGGTGCCGGTGGTGGTGCTGCTGGGGCTGCTGGCGTTCTGGCATGTGCGGGCGCAACTGGCGGCGGGGGCGGGGCTCATCGTGGCGCTGGTGATCGCAATCTTCGTATATCACATGCCGGCAACGATGGCGGGCATGGCGGCGGTGAACGGTGCGCTCTTCGGTCTCTTCCCCATTGGCTGGATCGTGCTGAACGCGATGTTCGTTTACAATCTGAGTGTCGAAACGGGCCAGTTCGCGGTGCTGCAACGCCAGATCGCGAGTGTTTCGAGTGATCGGCGGATTCAGGCGCTGCTGATCGCCTTCGCCTTTGGTGCGTTCATTGAAGGCGCGGCAGGTTTTGGTGCGCCAGTGGCGATCACGGGGGCGCTCATGATTGGACTCGGCTTCAAACCGCTCGAAGCGGCGAAGCTGGCGCTCATCGGCAACACTGCGCCGGTGGCGTTTGGATCGCTCGGCACGCCGTTGACGACGCTGGCGGACATCACGGGTCTCGATCTCATGTCGCTGAGTGCAATGGTGGGGCGACAACTGCCCATTTTCTCGCTCATCGTGCCGTTCTGGCTGGTGGCGGCGCAGGTCGGCGTGCGCGGCATGCTTGGCGTATGGCCGGCGTGTTTCGTAACGGGTGCGAGCTTTGGCGTGATGCAGTTTGTGATGAGTAACTACCACGGGCCGTGGCTGGTGGACATCGTGAGCGCAGTCGTGGCGATGGCGGTGCTTGTGCTGTTCATGAAGGTGTGGAAGCCGAAGGCTGCCGCCGAAAAGCCTGTGACGGCAGAAGTGCGTGAGGCATCGCCATGGAAGGCATGGCTGCCGTGGGTGTTCTTGACGGCCTTCGTGTTCTGCTGGGGCATGCCGGCGGCGAAAAGCGGTTTGAATGGTGTTTTCAACCGCGAGATTGAGGTGCCGATGCTGCACAAGATGGTGGAGCGCGTGCCACCGGTGGTGGTGCATGCAGAGGTGGAGAAAGCGGTGTTTAAATTCAACGCGCTCTCGGCCACCGGCACGGCGGCGATGCTCGCCGGCATGGCGGCGGGGCTTTGCCTCGGCCTTTCGCCCAAACGTCTGCTCAAATTGTATGGCGTGACGATTTGGAAGCTGCGCGTGCCGTTGCTGACGATCTCACTCATGCTCGCGCTCGGCTATGTGACGCGCTACAGCGGCACGGACACCACGATGGGCCTCATGATGGCCTCAACGGGATGGATGTTCCCGTTTTTCTCCCCGCTCATCGGCTGGCTCGGTGTGGCGCTCACCGGCAGCGACACGTCATCGAACGTGCTGTTTGGCAATCTTCAGCAAGTCACCGCGAACCAACTGCAACTCTCACCGATCCACATGGCGGCCTCGAACAGCAGCGGCGGCGTGATGGGCAAGATGATCGACGCGCAGAGCATCGTCGTCGCCGCTGTGGCGACGGGCGGTCACCCAGAGAGTCCTGATGCGGGCACCGTGCTGCGCAGCGTGTTCTGGCACAGCGTGGCGCTGGCGCTGCTCATGGGCGTGCTGGTGATGGTGCAGGCGTATTGGCTGCCGTGGATGCTGGTGAAGTGATTCACGTGCGCATTTTCACGGTTTCCGCCTGAGGAAAGCAAGACTCCGCTTGTCAGACGGGACTGGCATCTCCTATGGTGAAGCTCACGATGAGCATGAGCGACCACGATGCCACTCCAACTGACACTCGTCCGACTGAGGATGAGATGCGTTTCTTCTTTGAGCATTCGTTGGATCTGCTGTGTGTCGCCAACTTTGAGGGCTGGTTCACCAAACTGAATCCGGCATGGGAGGGGGCGCTGGGGTTCAGCCGCGAGGAATTGATGGCCGTGCCTTATGTGGAGTTCATTCATCCCGATGACATCGCATGCACGGTGGCGGAAGCGCAAAAGCTCAGCACGGGCGCACTGACGTTGTCGTTCGAAAACCGCTTCCGGTGCAGAGACGGCGGCCACATCTGGCTGCTGTGGCATGCGATGCCTGACCGCGAGCGGGGGCTGATCTTTGCCGCCGCACGTGACATCACGGCGAAAAAAATCATGGAGCAAGAGCTGCGCCACACCACGCAGTTGCAGCAGGCGATTCTGGACGGTGCGAATTTCACCATCATCTCCGGTGCGCCGGACGGCATCATCCAGACCTTCAATGCCGAGGCGGAGCACAAGCTGGGGTACACTGCGGAGGAGGTGGTTGGCAAGGTATCACCCGCCATCATTCACGATCCTGAAGAGGTGGTGAAGCGCGCGGCAGTGCTCACGAAGGAACTGGGCCGCCCCGTGGAGCCTGGCTTTGAAACTTTTGTGGCGAAAGCGCGACTAGGCATGCCGGATGAGAACGAATGGACTTACATCCGCAAGGACGGCAGCCGTTATCCGGTGCTGCTGTCGGTGACGGCGCTGATGGACAAGAGCGGACAGATCACCGGCTTCCTCGGCGTGGGCCAGGACATCACGGAGCGCAAACGGGCGGAGGAAGCGCAGAGCAGGATGGCTGACCGGCTACAGCTGGCCACGCGCGCCGCGAACGTGGGCATCTGGGATTACGATGTGGTGCATCAGCGCCTGGAGTGGGACGATGCGATGTACCGGCTCTATGGCATCACGGCGGCGACTTTTTCTGGTGCCTATGAGGCATGGGAGTCCGGCCTGCATCCTGACGACAAGGCCCACCAAGTGGAGCGGCTGCAGATGGCCCTGCGTGGGGAAAGAGAGTTCGACACGGAATTCCGTGTGGTGTGGCCGGATGGCACGGTGCGGCACATCAAAGCCAACGGCGTCGTCCAGCGTGACACTGCGGGCAGCGCCGTGCGCATGATCGGCACGAACTGGGACATCACCGAGGCGAAACTCGCTGCGGAACGCATCATGCAGGCGTCACAGGCAGTGCAGGTCATGAACACCCAACTGCTCGCCGCCAAGGCCGAGGCGGAGCGTGCCAGCCATGCCAAGAGCGAATTCCTCGCCCAGATGAGCCATGAGATCCGCACGCCGATGAACGGCATCATCGGCATGACGGGCGTGGCGCTGAACACACCGCTCACCCCCGAACAACGGGAATACCTCACCATGGTCAGGACGAGCGCCGATGCGCTGCTGACGGTGATCAACGACGTGCTGGACTTCTCCAAAATCGAAGCGGGCAGGCTGAGCCTCGACCACATGGAGTTCCGCGTGCGCGAAATCTTTGGCGACACGATGAAAACCCTCGCCAATCGCGCCAACGAGAAAAGCCTGGAGCTGGCCTGTCATTTCCATGCCGAGGTGCCCGACGTTCTGGCGGGCGATCCCGGACGCCTGCGCCAGATCATCGTGAACCTCGTGGGCAATGCGATCAAATTCACCCATCAGGGTGAGATCGTGCTGGATGTGGGCGTCGAGTCGCAAGCCGACGAAGCCTGCTGCCTGCACTTCACCGTGAGCGACACCGGCATCGGCATTCCAGCACATAAGCAACAGTTGATCTTTGACGCCTTCACCCAGGCCGACAGTTCCACGACGCGTGAATATGGCGGCACCGGTCTGGGGCTGGCGATCTCGGCACGTCTGGTCGGCATGATGGGCGGGCGCATCTGGGTCGAGAGTGAGCTGCACCGGGGCAGCACGTTTCACTTCACCGCCCATCTCCAAAAAGTGGCCAATCCGGTGTCGAGCGAGACGCCGGTGCGGCTGGATCTGCTCAATGCCTTGCGTGTGCTGGTGGTGGACGATAACGCGACCAACCGCCGCATTCTGGAAGAGACGCTCAACAGTTGGCACATGCAGCCGACGTTGACCGACGGCGGTACAGCGGCCATTGCGGCCATGCAAATCGCCACGCAGACCGGCTTGCCGTTTGGCCTGGTCCTCCTCGACTTCCACATGCCCAAGATGGATGGCTTCACCGTTGCCGCAAAACTGCGTGAACTGGCTCCCACGCCCATCGTGATGCTGACCTCGGGCCCTAGAGCTGGCGATGCCGCACGGTCGCGTGAAATGGGCATCTCCTCCTGCCTGACCAAGCCCGTGAAGCAGTCCGAACTGCTCGACTCGATGCTGGGAGCGCTGAACATCGATCACACGCTCCGCCATCCGCCGTCCGCGACTGCTGCCACGGGCACCGTGACCACCATCGCCAGCGGGAGCCGCCTGCATGTCCTGGTCGCCGAAGACAATGCGGTGAACCAAAAGCTCGCGGCCTTGCTGCTCGATGAACAGGGGCACACTAATTTCATCGCGCCAAACGGCAGGGAGGCGCTCGCCGCCTTTGAACGTGAGTCGTTCGACTGTGTGCTCATGGACGTGCAGATGCCTGAGATGGACGGCTTTCAGGCGACTGCCGCCATCCGTGAGCGCGAAAAAATCATCGGTGGTCACGTCCCGATCATCGCGATGACCGCCCACGCTTTGAAAGGCGACCGTGAGCGCTGCCTGGCAGCCGGGATGGACGGCTATGTCTCCAAGCCCATCCAGCCTGACGAACTCTGGCAAACCATGGCAGAGCTGCTGCCACCCGCGTCGTTGCCAGTGGCCACAGCCCCTGCACCAGCGCTGACTGATCTCCACCCCGAGGACGCCGCCATCCGGGCCCAGGTGTTGAAGTCTGCCAGCGGCAGTGTCGATTTCATGCGCCAGCTCGCCCAGGTGTTCATCGAAGAGTCTGCCACGCTTCTGTCTGGCATCCACACCGCCATCGCCAACGGTGACGCGAAGGCGCTGCAAACTCACGCGCATTCCCTCAAAGGCGCGCTGGCCCTGTTCGGCTCAGACCGCGCCACCGCCGCCGCACAGCGGCTGGAAACGATCGGCCACGAAACAGATTTGCAGGCCGCGCCAGCCGCCTGTGCCACGCTCGACACGGAAATGCTGCGCCTGCGGCCCACGCTGGAGCGGATGGTGGGATGAGCTGAAAGCTCCGTCCCGCAAAGACGTGACTGGCGCGTGCGTAGTGTCAGCAGCACCATCGACCATGCTCACCCGCCGCCAACTGCTTCATACGACCGGACAAGGGTTTGGTGCGCTCGCGTTTGCGTCAATCCAGGCAGGCGAAACAGCGCATCACTCGCAGATCATCACACCGAAGGCGAAACGGGTCGTGCAGCTCTTCATGGGCGGTGCGGCGAGCCATGTGGACCTCTTTGATTTCAAACCCGCGCTCATCAAGCATCACGGCGAGGAGTCCAACTTCGGCGAGGCCGTGGAAGCATTTCAAAACGGCCTCGGACCGTGGAAGAAGCCGGTGTGGGACTTCAAGCCGTATGGACAGAGCGGCAAGATGCTCAGCGAGGCCGTCGCGCCGCTCGGAGCCTGCGTGGATGACATGGCCTTCGTGCATAACATGGTCGGCAAGACCGGCGTGCATTCCCAAGGCACGCTGCTGCAATCCACCGGCTTCAATCTGCCGGGCTTTCCGGGTGTGGGTTGTTGGGTGAGCTATGCGCTGGGTTCGTTGAGTGATAATTTGCCAACCTTCGTCGTGCTGCCGGATCATCGCGGTTTTGCCTCCAACGGGCCGAAGAATTGGGATAGCGCCTTTTTGTCATCGCAGCACGCCGGGACGATCATTTATCCCGGCGCAGCGACGCCGATCGCGGATTTGTTTCCGCACAAAGCCGGCCGCTACATCACCGCGAAGTCGGATCGCGAAGGTTTTGCGCTGCTGGAGCAGTTGAACCGTCAACATCAGCATCTGCGCGAGGAAGACTCGCGGCTCGACTCACGCATCAAGAGCTACGAACTCGCGGCGAAGATGCAGCTCGCCGCGCCGGAGGCGCTCGACATCAGCAAGGAGTCTGCGGCGATGAAAACAATGTACGGCATCCAGGAGCACCGCAAAGTCTGGCCCACGGAGATCAATCCCGAAGAAGAAGCCGACTACATGGGCCGCAAGTGCCTCGCCGCGCGTCGCCTGCTCGAACGCGGCGTGCGCTTTGTACAGATTTGGAGCGGCAACGACAATGGCTTCCCGCGTCGCAACTGGGACAGCCACGAAGACGTCGAGCGCGATCACGGTCCACTCGCCTGGGGCATGGCGAAGGCCGTTTCGGCATTGATTCTCGATTTGAAACAGCGTGGTCTGCTCGATGACACGATCATCTTGTGGACCACCGAGTTCGGCCGCATGCCGAGCACTCAAGGCGGCAAGGGACGCGATCACAACCCCTACGTCTTCACCAACTGGCTCTGCGGTGGCGGCATCCAAGGTGGCGTGACCGCCGGTGAGAGCGACCAATGGGGCTACAAACCCCTCGACCGCGCGAATCCGACGACCTGCTATGATATCCACGCCACGATGATGCATCTGCTTGGCATTGACCACACCAAGCTCACGGTGCGGCACAACGGCATTGATCGACGCCTCACGGATGTGCATGGGCATGTGATTCGTGAGCTGATCGCTTGATGCCGCAGGCTCCCCTTCGGGGGACCCGGTGGTCGAACATCAAGCCCAGCACGCCGCTGATCCAGCCGCTGCCAAATTTGCGCAGCGCCGATGGGGCTTCCAGTTCACGATGAATCTTCAGGCGGATCTCGTGGAGGGGATTCTAGAATTGCTTGGTTTGATTACAAGAAGACTGGAGATGACCTTGCGCCGGTTTTGGTCATGCAATCTTGCGGCGAGCGCAAAAAATTTCATCGCATCCAGGGCGAGAAGTGTCACACTTGCCCAGCCCAACCCACCCATGCCAGCCTCCCTTGGACAGAGACTCAAAGCCGCGCGCGAACAACGCGGCCTGTCACTCGAAGACACCGCCCATGAAACGCGCATCCCCGTGCAGCGCTTGATGCATCTGGAGTCCGGCAACATCGCCGCCTTTGGCAGCATGACGTATGCACGCTCCTTCATTCGTGGTTACAGCGACTTTCTTGCCGTGGATGCGAGTGCAGCCCTCGAAGAGCTGCCGGAAGGTATGCTGGCTGGAGAGCGTGATTACCGCTACCTCACGCAATCGCACGGTCCTTGGCTGCGTGATCGTGAAGCACGCCCGGATCGCATCACCGCTCCTGCGAACAATCGCGTGAAGTCTATCAAATCACCACTGCCTGCCGCCATCGCCGTCTTTGTGATCATTCTCGCCGGCACGGCGATGTGGGGCAGGCATGTGGCTGACTTGCGCCGTCAGATGGAGCCTGCGGCGTTGAAGGCGCTGCCGGTCGAGGATGGTGCGCCAGCTTCTGCCTCTGTATCTGACGCCCTCAGCACGGTGGATGCAACGAAGCTGAAGACCAAGCATGTGGATTTCCCGGTGTCTGTGCGCAAAGCAACCCCCGTCGATTGATCCACCTGATGCCTACGCCCGAAACATCTCCTGCCAAGTCACGCTGGTGGCTGGAACCGCTCATCTGGACGGTTTGCTTTGCCATCGCGATCAGCGTGGCCGCCTATGTGAACGAAACCGCGCGTGAGATCGTGATGCAGGGCCTAGCCTATCTGTTTGCCTTCCTCACGACGCCGTTCGTGCTCGAGGCTTCGGCCGCATTCATCGGCCTGTGCATCGTTTTCGTCATCAATACCCGCCGCATCGAGCGCGAAGGCGACGGCTGGGTGGAAATGGAAGTGCAGCAGCCTGCGCCTGCGGCCGATCAGGACGCAACGAAGCCAGAAACCGTCGTCTGAGCGGGTCGGAAGCTGAATCCGGCTGGCCTTGAGCGCGTCTGTGTTTCATCTTCGTCGTTCTCATGACTTCCGCACTGCCGTCTCCAAACCACGCGCCCGTGATCCATGGGACGCGTGTGCTGACGGCAGGAAAATTTCTGCAACTGGCCGCTGGCACGCCGTTTTTCATGCGTGGCGTCAGCTACGGTCCGTTCAAGCCAAACACGCGCAGCGAACCCTTCCCTGAAGACGAACGTCTGGCCGCTGATCTGCGCCACATCGCATCTCTAGGCTTCAACACGGTGCGCCTCTACGAACTGCCCACGCCTGCCATGCTGCGTGAAGTCGAAGCACTCGGCTTGCGGCTCATTGTCGGCATTCCATGGGCCGAACACGTCGATTTTCTTTCAGATCGCGGACTTTGCCGCGGAATCGAAGCACGCATCGCAGAAGCTACCGCACGACTCCGCGATCACACCTGCATCGCTGCGTTTCTCGTCGGCAATGAAATCGAAAAGACGCTCGTGCGCTGGATGCAGCCGGAGCGTGTGCGTGATTTCATCGAGAATCTCATCGACATCGCCCACCAGCACGCACCACAGACGCTCGTTAGCTATGCCACATATCCGTCCACCGAGTATCTCGTGCCGCGCAATGCCGATTTCCTCGCGGTGAACGTCTATCTCGAATCACGCGAGGCGTTCACCGCCTGCCTCGCGCGTTTGCAGAATCTCGCTGGCAGCAAACCGTTGCTCATCACCGAGTTCGGTCTCGACGTTGCCACGCACAGCCCCGAGAAGCAGGCCGAAGTCATGCGCTGGCAGCACGGCTGCCTTTTACATAGCGGCACGGCAGGCGGCGTCTGGTTTGCCTACACGGACGAATGGCATCGCGGTGGGCGCGAAATCACGGACTGGCGGTTTGGCATCGTGGATCGCGAACGCAATGAGCGGCCTGTCTGCGCTGTCGTTCAGGCTTTGACGTCGCAACTGCCCGCACCATCGCCTGCACCGCGCATTTCCGTCATCGTCTGCACCCGCAATGGCGCTCTCACCTTGCGGTCCTGTCTCGAATCCGTGACGGCGCTGAACTATCCCGATTTCGAGATCCTCGTGGTCGATGATGGATCAAATGATGCCACGGCAGAGATCGCCAAAGGTTTTCCACGCGTGCGCTATAAGTTTCAGGAGCACGCCGGACTGAGCGTGGCACGCAACCTGGGCGCCAAACTTGCCACCGGCACCATTCTCGCCTACACCGATGATGACTGCATCGCGCACCCTGACTGGCTGCTGCATTTGAGCCATGCGTTCAGCGCTGACGCTGTCGTGGCCGCTGGCGGGCCAAACATCCCGCCGTCACCACGCAACCGAACCGAGCGCATCGTCGCCGCCGCACCTGGAGCACCCGCTCATGTGCTGCTCAACGATACCGAGGCCGAGCACCTGCCCGGCTGCAACCTCGCCATCCGCAAAGACCTGCTTGAACGCATCGGCGGCTTCCGTGCCGAGTTCATGGCCGCCGGTGATGATGTCGATGTCTGCTGGCGTCTGCGCGAGCATGGCGTGTTGCGTTTTGTGGCCGGCGCGATGGTCTGGCATCATCGCCGCTTCACGGTAAGGGCGTATTTGCAGCAGCAGCGTGGCTACGGCCATGCTGAGGCGCTGCTGATGAAGGAACATCCCGCACGCTTCGGCCCGCTCGGTGGCGCACGCTGGCGTGGCGGCATCTATGGTGACCGGCTGCCGGCCGATCATCCCGTCGAAGGCAGCATCTTCCACGGTCCCTTCGGCCTCGGCGCGTTTCAGGTGATCTATGCGACATCGAACTTTCGCTGGTGGGAATGGTTCACCGGTCTGCTGTGGATCGCGTGCATGGTGCTGGCGCTCGCCTGCCAGTTGCCGTGGCTTGCCGTGGCAGTGCTGCTGTTTGCCATCTGGTCCGCCTGGCGTGTCAGTTCATGCCATGCTGCTTCGGCCAACTTGCACGGCCCGTGGAATCGCCTGCTGCTGTGGTGGCTGAGTTGGTTGCAGCCCGTCGTGCGTGAATGGGCGCGGCTGCGCGGCATGCTGCGGCTCGGCGCACGCCCAAGCCGGCATCCCATGCTGCCGGAGATCATGCCGCCAGTGCGGCCACACAAAATTGCGCTCAATCTCGGCACGCTGCGCTTCTGGAGTGAAACCGGCGTCACTCGCGACGCTTGGCTCTATGAACTGCGCAAAGCACTCAAGTCAGCACACATCATCTATCGCGAGGACGACGGCTGGCGCTGGTTTGACCTCGAAGCCTGGCCATGGGCGGAAGTTTCACGCGCCTGGCTCAGCGTCACTGAGTTTCACGGCGAGGGACGTTGTCTGACGCAGGTCAGATGCATTCTGCGCGTGCGGCGCGGTATTGGCTGGAATTTTCTGCTGTGGTTCGTGATCGCCGGATTGTTGATGACGACGAGGCATCTGCTCGTGATCGGTGCGTTTGGGGCCATCGCGGTCGTTGTGCTGACCCCGCTCGCGCTGTGGCTCGCAGGTCGTGAAATGAAAAAACTCGCACGCCTCGCTGCCGTGGCGGCCGGTTTGACCGCGATGCCTTAACGCCGCAGCACCCGCGCCGCGCCCAGCCAGAGCAGCACCGGCATGATACAGCTCAAAGCCATCGCCCAGCCCGGTTCGCTTTGACCCACATGACCAATCGCCGCGAAGGCGAAACCCGTGGGCACCGATCCACACACCAGCGCAGGCAAAAACACGCGCCACCGCATGCGCGACAGGCCCGCAAGACACGCCACCGCCTCCGGCAGCACCGGCATCCAGCGTGACAACGCCACCAGCCAGCCACCGCGCTTTTCGAAAATTTCTTCGCCTCTGCGCAAACCTGCCTCACCCGCAATCCAGAGCGCCGCACCACGTCCCAGCCAGCGGCAGCCTGCATACGCGATGATGCCCGACAGCATCGATCCCGCAGCGCAGATCAAACCGCCGAGCCACCAGCCATACATCCAGCCCAGCGCTGACATTACCACCGTCGAAGGCACCGGCAGCACGATGTCCGCGATCAACAGCACGATCCCCGCCGCCCAGGCCCACGCGCCATAGCCTGCCATCCACTGCCGCGCCCCTTCGAGACTGAGCGCCGCATCAAACTGCGCTCCCCAGATCACAAACGGCACGACGATGCCCGCAAAAATGACGAGGATCAGGAGGATGAGCGAGCGGCTGCCTGGGTGCATGCTGCCAACACAGCAGGCAATCCGTCTCACGGCAAGAGCGGCACTGCTTGCTCGACCATTCCCGCCTCACGCTGGCCGGTCCCAGGCCGGTCCACGTCACCAATGTCAGCACGCGCTTTCTCGGCGAGAGCCGCGAGGCGCTGCACGATCTCAGGATGCTGCGCGGAGACTTCCTGCTGCTCGCTCACGTCGTGGCGCACGTCGTAGAGTTCGAGCCTGGCTGGCTCACGCTTGCGCTGCAGGTTCGCAAATTTGCCTTCCAGCGGCAGATAGAGCTTCCAATCACCCGCCCGCACGGCCTGGAGCTGTTCCATGCGGTAGAAGAAGTAGCCATCGTCATCCCACGGCGACTTCGTGCTGCTCGCATCGAACAAGATCGAACGAATGTCATGCCCGTCGATCTTCTGCAGCGGCAGCTTCGCGTCCGCGAGCGCCGCAAACGTCGGCAGCATGTCCATCGTCGAGCACAACGCATCATTCACCGCGCCGGCGGCGATTTTCCCCGGCCAACGCATCACACAGGGCATGCGCATCGCGCCCTCGGACGTGTCGTAGCCTGAGCCGCGATACGGCGCATTGCTGCCCTGCGGCGGATGGCGTTTCACGGCACCATTGTCCGAGGTCCAGACGATCAGCGTGCTGTCCTCGAGCTTCAGCCGTTGCAACGCCGCCATGATCTCACCCGTGCTCCAGTCCAGTTCCTCCACCGCATCGCCGTAATCGCCATTCGTGCTCTTGCCACGGAAATTCTCGCTCGAAAACGGCCGCGGCGTCGATCCCGGCATCGTGTGCGGCAGATAGAGGAAGAACGGCGCCGCCGCGTGCTTCTCGATGAATCGAATCGCCGCCTCGGTGCAGCGTTGCACCAGATGATCGCGATCCGCCGGTGCTTCGATGACCTTTTCACCACGAATCAGCGGCAGTTCCGGCCACACGTCCGGCTTTTTCTCCTTCATCATGTCATCGCTGTAGGGAATGCCGAAAAATTCATCGAAGCCCTGCTTCGTCGGCAAAAAGCCCGGCTGATCACCCAGATGCCATTTGCCGATGCACATCGTCGCATAACCCGCGCTCTTCAAAACTTCCGCCATCGTGACCTCGGCAGGATTCAGCCCCTTGCGCGCCACCGGCTGTAACACGGCACCACCCGTGTCGCTCACATGTAAGTTCACCCGACGCGGGTAACAGCCCGTCATGAACGCCGCTCGGCTCGGCGTGCAGACACCACTCGCCACATAAAAGCTCGTGAACTTCGTCCCCGCCGCCGCCAGCCGGTCCACATTCGGCGTGCGGTGCAGTTTGGAGCCAAAGCAGCCGAGATCGCCATTCCCAAAGTTATCGACGAAGATGAAGACAATATTCGGCTTCGCGGCGAAAGCGCTCGCGGACAGCAACAGCAACGCAACAAGGCTTTTCATCTGCGTGCAAGTTACGGACGCTCCGCCACCATCAACCGCGTGAACTGGCCGTCGCTCGTGTTGTAGTAAATGCGTTTGCCGTCCGCGCTGAAGGCGGGATGCGGATCGTTGCGCCGCCAGGAGCGTGCGCCGCGATTTTGCTCGAAGCTGTGCAGCAGCACCCATTTCCCGCCGTTCATGTCGGCCACCATGATGCCCCACTCGTTCGGCTTGCCGCCCACGGGCTCCGTCATGCCGTCGGTGACCATCAGCTTGCCATCGGGGCTGACGGAAGGATGCGAGCCGCGCAGATTCGGGATGTCCTTCAGTTTCGTGTAAGTGAAGACCGGCTTGTCGGTGTCCATCGTGATATTACCGACCTCGAAGATGTGATGAGAGTCCGGCGTCCAGCCTGGATGACCCCACTGGCCGCGCTGCCAGATGCATGCGGCTTTTTCAAAGTCGTAACAGACGATGCCCTGCCGATGACTCGCGTTCTTCGCCATGAAATTGTCGCCGCCATTGCCCGCCGCGATTTTGAAGAACACCCGCTTCAAATCCGGGCTGAGGACTGGAAAAAAGATCGAGCATGGCTTGCCCGCAAACTCCTTGGCGAGCCATTCGCCGTATTTCGCCTCCACCTCGGCGATTTTGGCCCGTGTGGTTGTTTTGCCGGTCGCCGCATCCCACACCTCGAGATCGCGATACGGCCCCGGCTTCCAATGGCAGCCATACATCGGCAGCAAATCGCCTTCCGGTCTGCCAAAGCCGACTTGATGATCTTCCGCGACGATTGTCTTCTCCAGCGTCGCCACATCGACCACGACCACACGCCATTTTTTGTCGATCACCTCATGGAACGCCACGCGCTTGCCGCCTGAGAGCCACTGCTGACATGCCACGCGGTGCGCGTCCTCGGTATGCACATTCTCCGCCAGCACGATTTCTTTGCCCGTAGCTCGTTCCATGATACGCACCTCGCCGACATAACCTGCAGCATGCGTTGAGGTGAAGAACAGCACATGCTTGCCATCTGGACTCTCAGGATTGGCCACGTAGTAGCTGTGAATTGAATGCCGTCCTTCAATCGACGACATCGGCTTGATGGTCACGTCCTTGGACCACACGGCGACGGGATCATCCGCCAGACAACGAACAGCGAGCAGACAAGCGAGAGCGATAACACGTTTCATAGCCGCATAAACGCCGCGCTGCCGCCAAACTATGCAAGCAACTCGGCCACCACCCGCCCATGCACATCCGTGAGACGTCGATCGACGCCATTCGTGCGGACAGTGAGTTTCTCGTGATCGATGCCGAGCAGGTGCAAGATGGTGGCATGCATGTCGTAGCCGGTGGTGATGTCGTGCCGGGCTTGATAGCACCAGTCATCGCTTTCTCCGTGGGCAATGCCGGGCTTCACACCAGCGCCCCAGAGCCAGCTCACGAAGCTGCCGCAGTTGTGGTCGCGACCGAGTGAGCCTTGTGAAAACGGCGTGCGGCCGAACTCGGTGGTCCAGATCACGAGCGTGTCTTCGGCGAGGCCGCGCTGGCGGAGGTCTTGAAGCAGCGCGGCGATGGGCTTGTCGATGCTCGCAGCCATGGGCGGGAGCTGTTTGGGAATGTCACCGTGGTTGTCCCAGTTGTTCACCGCGCCCTCGGGGCCACTCCAGACTTGGACAAAACGCACGCCGCGCTCGATGAGTCGCGTGGCGAGCAGGCAGCGTTTGCCGAAGTCGGCGGTGGGTTTGTCGGCGCTGTCGAGGCAATAGGCTTTGCGGGCGGACTCGGGCTCGCGCATCACGTCGAAGGCTTCCGGCGCACTGAGCTGAAGTTTCGCGGCGAGTTGATAGCCGGCAACGCGGGCATCGAGTCGTGAATCACCGGGATGCTGCGCGGCGTGCGCATGATTCATTTGGTTCAGCAAGGCGAGACCGTCGCCATCGGCCTGGCGCGTGGCGAAGGCGAACTTGTCACTGGCAAAGAGGTCGGGGATGGGTTGCGACGCGCCTGCTTTGATCACGGTGCCTTGATGCACCGCGGGCAGGAAGCCGGAGGTGAAGCAACCGCGTCCGTTGTAAGGCAGGCCGCGCGCATCGGGCAGCACGATGAAGGTGGGCAGGTTGTCGGTGAGATTGCCGAGCGCGTAGGAAATCCATGCGCCCATGCACGGGAAGCCGGGTAGAAGGAAGCCGTTGTTCATGAGGTAGGCGCTCTGGCCATGCACATTGGACCGGCCCTGCATCGCCATGAGAAAGGCCATCTCGTCCACGAGCTTCGCCTGCTCGGGAAATAGACTGCTCGCCCAGCGTCCGCTTTGACCATGCTGCTTGAACTCGAACGGGCTCTTCATCAGCGGCCCCTGCATGCCGGTCGCGCCTTCGATTTTCACCTTCGAGCCGAGCTTCTGCCCGTGCTGTTTCGTGAGCATCGGCTTGTAATCCCAGAGGTCCATCGGGCTCGCGCCGCCGTTCATGAAGAGCTGAATGACGCGCTTCACTTTGGCCGGATGATGAATGCCGCCATTGAACTCCGGCCTCGGCACTGGGACGCTGGCGAAGGCATCGCGAGCGAGCATTTGCGAAAGCGCGACTCCCGCGAATCCGCTGCTGATGCCGGCGAGAAAATCGCGTCGGGTGTGAAGTGGAAGTGTGTTCATGGGGTTCAATGGTGGAGGCATTCAGCGAAGCACTTCGCCTTTTGTCGCGTCGGCAGGCACATCGAGCACCTGCATCTGGCACACGGTTTTGAAACGTGCGTGGTCGGCGAATTCCCACACGACTTTCTTGTCGCGCGTGACCTCGAAGACCATCGGCTGCTTGCCCTCGAAACCGTGACCGATGTAGTTGCCGATGACGGTGTTGCCATTGGGCAGGCGATGGATGCCCATCGGGATGCGCAGTGGATTGCCGGGGATTTCGTTCTCCGCAATCTGCCAGACGGTCTTCAAGTTTTCGTCGAGTTCGACGATGCTCGTCTTGTCCCAAAGACTGACGATGAGATGCCCATTCGGCAGCTTCACGACTGCACCCGGTTGGCCGTCGAAGGCAACCTCGCGCAACTGCGCACCGTCGGCATCGAGTTCCACCACCTTCTTATCCATCGTCACCTCCGCCGCTCCGGTAATCTGGCTGAAGAGCACGTTCCCATTTGGCAGCAACCAGCAATCCTGCGGCGTCTTCGCCGGAAACTCCCATTCGATCTCGCCCTTGGCCGAGAGAATGACCACGCGGTTGCCCTTGTAGTCGGTGCACAGGACGCGGTGAGAAACGGGTGCGTCGGCTGCGTGCAGCGCGGCCAGCGGCGCGAGCAACAGGGCGGTGAGGAGGATGTATTTCATGGAAATGCTTTTTGGAAAGCGTTCCGTTCACCGCAGCCTGAATGCTTCGCTTGCGATCACAGCGAGCAGCAGGTCGCGGAAGCCGCCGTGGTCGGCGAGGATGCGGTCGGCGGAGGTGTGGAGTTCCTGGCGCTCGGCGTAGCTGGGCGTGCGGCCGGTGCCGTAGGTGAAAAGTTTCTCGGCGAGGCAACCGGCGAACTGGTCGAGATGTTGGCGGACGTATCGCTTGAGGTCGGTGACGTCTTTGAGCGCAGTGCCATCGGGCATCACGGAGGCAGAGTTGACGGCGGGGCCAGGCTTGCTGGTGATTTTGCCGTCGGGGCCGGTGAGATGCACGGGATACGTATCGCGCCATTTGCCGATGGCGTCATAGTTTTCCAGGACGAAGCCGGGGGGATCGAGTTTCTTGTGGCAGCCAGCGCACTTTGCATCCGCCGTGTGTGCTGCCATGAGGTCGCGGATGGTTTTGGCGTTGCGCGTGTCGGGCGTGATGGCGGGGACGGAGGCCGGTGGAGGTGGTGGCGGATCGCCGAAGATGTTTTCGAGCACCCATTTGCCACGCACCACGGGCTGCGTGTCCACGCCATTGGCGGTGGCCATCATGATGCCGGCCATGCCGAGCAGGCCGCCCATGCGACCGCCTCGCGGGACTTCGATCCGAAAGGTGGGGCCGCTGCCGTCGGATGATTTGTCGCTTTTGCTCGCGACTTGCGTGAGCCAGTCCTTGCCGAGCGCGTAGATGTCGCGGCCCACGCGGGTGTTGGTGAAAGTGAAGTCGGGATCGATGAGCTCGCCGACCGGAAGGTTCTTTTCGAGCGCTTCACCCAGCGTCATCTCGATTTCCTCACTCAGACCCGCGAGGTGTTTCTCGGTGAATGGCCCGAGCAGCGGATCGGGCGAGATTTTCGGCAGCATGCGCGTGCCGAGCCACTGATGGGCGAAGTGCATGAGGGCAAACTTCGCCTCCTTCGTCTTGAGCAAACGCTCTGCTTCGGCGCGAAGCGTTTCTGGCTTGGTGAGGCTGTCGTTCGCGGCTGCGGCGAGCAGGTTTTTGTCCGGCGGTCGCACGGTGAGCATGTAGGCGAGCCTCGTGGCGAGATCGTGTGCATCGAGTCTCTCATGCGGCTGCTCGCGGTAGATGAACTGCGGCGAGATCAACGCGGTGCGCAGCATGAGATGCAGCGCTTCATTCAGGCTGCGTCCTGCGCTGGCGTGCTCGACGCCGATGGCAGCGTAGGCGGCGGCTTCTTCGTCCTTGGCCGGACGGCGGAAAAGTTTCGTCAACATGATGGCCGCAGCCTTTTTCATGGCTGCGACGTCCTTCGCGTCAGCGGGAATCTCGTTGTTGAGCAACTGTGCGCGCATCCGCGTGCGCTGCGCATCGGTGTCATCCTCCACCGCTTGGAGAGGGCCTTCAATTTCCACGGCGAGCAGGTCGATGGCGGCGCACTCGGTGAAAGCCTGCCGATTGATCGCCTCGGTGTAGCGCTGGAAGAACCCTTTGTTGATATTCGGCGCGCCCTGGTCGGTGCCGACCATCACCTTATACAAATGCCGCGCGGCATCCGGCGTGGCCGTGTTGAGGTCGAGGTCCGTGCGCTTCACCGCCTCGTCGATGTTTTTGAGAATCGCGACCTTGGAGGTTTCCAAGTTCTCGAAGAGCGTGCCTTTGGCTCTCGTGCGCAGCTTGCCATCCTTGTCCGTCACTTCCTCATGGATGGAGAGCCACGCGGCGAGCAGTCGCGGCTGCTGCTGGAAGCGATGCAGGATGTCCTCCTCGGTCTGCGGATGCGGGAAGTTGGAGTTGATGTTCGCGTTCGGCGCATCGGCGTAGGTGAACTCGGCGCTGCGCCCCGCGAAAATGGCGACCTCGATGGTCTCATCAATCTCGCCGGTTTCCGGCACGCTGATTTTTTTGATTTCCCGGCCGTTGCCGGTGACGGCGAGCGTGATGGCGCGACCGGGCTCCGGCTTCACCGCGCGGGCCTTCACGCGGACGCGATACATCGCGGAAACCTTCGCCTCGAACTTCGTCGGAAAGGAGGATTCCTTGCGCAGCGCGAGCCGCATCACATCCCCGACTAGCAGCGTGGTGGGGCCGTAGCTGTTGTTCGACGACGACATGTCTCTCATGCGCGCGGTGAATTTCTTTGCCGGCGGCAGCGTTGGCTTCGGCGGCGCGAAGAAATCATCGGCAATCATCGACGCGCATTCGGCATACGATTCCAGCAGCGCGGGCGAGAGCGTAAGAGCCTCGGCGACGCTATCGAAACCATGCGCGCGAGTGTCCTCGGGAAAACTCGTCGGCAGCTCGAAACGAGTGCCGAACACCTGCTCGACGGTGCGCGCGTATTCCACGCGGCTCAGGCGTCGGAACGTGGTGCCGTGCTGCGGGACCTTGTGCATGAGTCCGTCATCCAGCCACGCGAGAAAGGCCGCGGTTTCCTCCGTCGCAGGGCGCGCCTTCTTTTTCGGCGGCATCTCACCGCGCGTCACGGCGCGGTGCGCGCGCTCCAGCAGCAGCACGCTCGCCGCGTCGTTCCAGTTCACTTCACGGAAGTCGAGATTCACCTCGCCCTTCGTCATCGCCGCATCGTGGCAGTCGAGACAGTGCGCGGAGAGAAACGACGCCAACGGCGCTGGCAGCGGTTCCGCTGGGCAAAAGCCCGGCGACGCGAGCACCAGCCCGCTCATCAAACTGATGCGGAGCAAGTTCATGCCAGCAACTCATCCATGCCGTTCCGCGCCTCGCAGAAGCGGTTGCACTCGATGCCGAGCTGCCGCTGCAGCGTGATGAACAAATCACCGAGCAGGATTTCCTTGTCCGACGGCTTCCTTCTGGCAAGGGCGAGATGGCGTCCGTGTTTCAGCCCGCCACCGGCCACGAGCGTGGGGATGTTGGTGTTCCCGTGGAGGCTCGCGTCGCCCATGCCGCTGCCCCACATCACGATAGTGCTGTCGAGCAGGGCGCGGCCCTCGGCGTCGGTCTTCGTTTTGAGCTGCTCGATGAAGCGCGCAAAGAGCCGCATGTGCTGCGTGTCCACCTTGATCAACTCGCCGACTTTGACGGGGTCGTTTCCATGATGCGACATGGAGTGATAGCTGAACTTCAGCATCTGCCCGTCGATGGTGAAGACCTGGCTTTCACCCGGCAGACGCAGCCCGAGCACGCGGCACGAGTCCGTCTGCAACGCGATGGCCATCAGGTCGAGCATCACCGCTTCGCATTCGAGCATCTGATTCATCGCCACCGGGTCGGCCTCCGGCATCGTGTAATCCGGCACCGGCACCACGTCGTGCAAATGCTCGAGCTGCCGGCCCATGCGCGTCTCCACTTCGCGGATGGAGGTGAAATACTCGTCGAGCTTCACGCGGTCGCTGCTGCTCACGCGCTTCTGCATCGCGCGCGCTTCATCGAGCACGCGGTCCAGCGCGCTGTGGCCGCTCTTCAGCAGATACTCCGTGCGCTGCCGGTCCGCATCGGAGGCAAACATCTTTTTGTAGAGCACGCTCGGGCGATTGATGCTCGGCAGCGCCACGCCCCCCTCGCCGTAACTCATCGCCACGCCGCCCTCAGAACTCCCGGCCGCGAGCACCAGCGAGGCAAAGCGCGTCGCGCCCCCGATCTTCGCGGCGACCTGCTGGTCGAGCGTCACCGCTCTGATCTTCTTGCCGCAAAGAAAGTTCGGCCAGTTTCCGTGCCCGCCCGGCGCGCGATGATCCAGCCCGGAGAACAGCGTGAAATCGCCCCGCAGATGCGCTAGCGGCTGCAGCAGCGGAGTCAGTTCGTAGTCTGAGCCGGTGCCCTTCGGATAAATGGCCGGCGCATGAAGCCCGAGATACGCACCCACGCACACAAGCCGCTTCGCTCGCGCGTTGGCAGAGACTTGGCCCGTCGCGTCCGCAGCGACACCACGCGGCGAAAAAGACTCCAGCATCGGCAGAGCGATGAGCGTGCTGGCATTGCGAAGAAATTGGCGGCGGGTTTTCATGAGTCATCGAATACGTGTGTTTCAGTGCGCTTTTTAACAAAGGAAATAGACTTGCTCGAAGTTCCGCCACGTCTGGAGTGTTGAGCTGGATCGAGGCAAAGCGCGTCTCCTTACGCAAATGCGCCGCCGCCACCTGATCGGCACCGATGCCATTGTGGAAGCTCTGCTCCGGCTCCGCATACCGATTCGCGCCCGTGAGTCAGAATGTGCAGCACCAGTGCCCTTCGTTGGCAAACTTATTCGAGCAGCCCTGCACGACCGTGATGTCCTGCAGATGCCTCGCGAGCGGCCTCAGCCCCTCGTCCACAATTCCCGAATCGCTGGTTCCTCTGCGGTCAGTCTGACGCAGCCACCGTTGCTCCTACCGATGGATTCCCGGCTAATGCCACGCTCACGAGCCTGGGCAGACGTAGCTCAAACCCATCGCTTCCCGGAGTTCCTGCAAGCGACTCGGCAAACAACCTGCCAAGCTGATTTCCAAAAGTAGCTGGGAACGGTGAGGGTGCGCTTTGTGTTGGGATTCATTTCTTCCATTCCGTGGCAGGCGCATCGGCCGCGTGGAGCGCGGCCTGCGGCGCGAGCAGCAGGGCGGAAAGGAGAGTGAGCTTGATGGTGTTCATCACTTGCATTTCTCCAGCGTGGACATGACTCGCTTGCTGATTTCCTGGGTGAGCAACTGGTAGGCGGGGCCTTGCCAGTGGAAGTTGTCGCCTGCGGCGAGTTCGAGGTGTGAGGCCAGGAGGGCATAGGCGTCGATGACCTCGATGCCTTCCTCTTTCATCACTTGGCTCGACAGCGTGTTCAGCCGGATGACCACATCGTTCTTGTCACCGAGGCTAGTGACCGGTTTGTCTGGAGCCGATTTGGCGGCGGTGTGAGGCGTGGTGAGAAGATAGTAAATCTTCGCCTGTGGTGCGCCTTTTTTGAAGCAACGCGTCAGCTTTTGCATGCGCTCCAGAACGACGGTGTCGGAGACTTTGTCGGGAGTCCAACTCAGGGAATGGAGACCGTTGTTGAAGACGACCACGTCGAACTTGTAGCGCGCGGCCATCTCGGTGAGTGCGGCTTCGGGCACGTCACCGCCAACGAAATGCACGCAGTGAAACACATAGACTTTCTGCTTCAACATCTCCGGGATGAAGGAACCGCTGTAGCCCATGGAGATGGAGTCCCCGTAGATGAGCACCTTCGGCCAATCGGGGTGGTCGAGCTTGGGAACGTCGAGCGCCCAGCCTTTGCCCGCGACTGCGCCGCGTGGGAACTCGGGCTTGGACTCGCGCTTCGAGACATAGCTGAAGGAAGGACCGAACACTTTCACGCCGCGAATCGTCACGGGCATGGTCTTCGCCTTCGGGTTCGCGTTGCGGCCAATCCACATCGGTTCGCGATTGGGGATGAGTTCCATGAAGCACGTCTTGCACGGAATGTCGTCGAGGTAGAACGTCGCGAGGCCTTTGCGGACTGCGATGGTGAGGGTATAGGGCGTGTCGAGCTTTGGCTCCAGACGACCGTTCAGCGAGCCGCCAGTCATGAGGATGTTGTTCACCACGGAGTTGACCTGTCGTGCGTAATACGGGTTGTCGCGGTAGTTGAAGTAGAAGGAAAATCCGTCGTCCTGCTCGCTCTGTTTTCGCATCGCGGTAAAGACCGCATCCTGCACCAGCGCATCGAGTGAAAGGGTGACCTGCACGGTGAAGTTCGCCTGGTCGGGAAATGCCTCCGGTGGCACAGCGAACGCCGCGCCGTCGCGCAACTTGACCGCGCCCTCCACCTTCTCGACGGCTCCCGACCGCAGCGCGGGGAGAATATCATTTCGCGACAAATCCCACAGTGGCGAATCATCGGCAACGGCGGAGGTGCTCATCAATGACGCGGCGCAGGCTGTTATCGCCAAACGAAAGACGGGATGGAAGTTAAGGATGTATTTCATGATTCATGGACTCAGTTCACAAAGAGAAACTCGTTGCTGTTGATGAGCACGCGGCAGAGGGCGGCGAGGCCGTTCTTCTGTGCGTAGGTGGTGAAGTCGCGGAGTTCATCCGCCGTCGGTTCGCGCAACAGGATGCGGCGGATGGCATCGGCGGGCGTGGTGATTTGTTTGGCCAGTTCGCTGCTGAAGTGCAGGACGAAGCTGTTGTTGTAGAGCGCGAGGGATTGCAGCGAGGACGCGGAGAAACTGCGGCTCGGGGCGAGCAATCCGAGGTCGGGGAAATCGAGCGTGTCCATGAAAGGGTCGGGCACACCGCGCCAGACGAAGCGGTAGATGCTGCGGCGATGTTTCGGCAACGCGGACCAGTCGTAGGCGGCGTAGTCGAGCGTGGGCGTGAGTTGCACGGGCGGGCCGGTGATGAATTGCCGCTCGCTGGGACCGCCGACGGTGAGGTCGAGTTTGTCCGCGGCGGCGAGGACGAAGTCGCGGTAGCTGTCCGCATCGAGTCGCAGGCGGTTCATGCGCCAGAGCAGGCGATTGTCGCCGTCGAGCTTCGCGGCATCGTCGCGGTGCTCGCTGCTCTGGCGATACGCGGCGCTGGTGACGATGAGGCGATGCAGATGCTTCAAAGAGCCGCCGCTGTCGCGCAGTTCACACGCGAGCCAGTCGAGCAGTTCGGGATGCGAAGGCACGCCGCCCATGCGCCCGAAATCGCTCGGCGTATCGCAGATGCCGCGACCGAAATGATAGTGCCACACACGGTTCGCGATGCTGCGCCAGGTGAGCGGGTTTTTGTCATCGGCAATCCAATCCGCGAGCGCGGCACGGCGCTCCGATTCATCGCCCCCGTGTGCGGCAGTGAATCGAGCAGGCAATGCAGCCACGGCGCTGAGCGAACCGCTGGGCACCTCGGCCATCGGCTTGCCGAACTCGCCACGCTTCAGCAACTGCACGACCTTCGGCTTCGCGATCGTGGTGGGCGTACCTTTGCTCACGGCGAGCAACACCCCCGCCTTCTTGCCTGCGGCATACACGAGCGATGGCGCAGGCAGTTTGTCCGCTTCTTCATTGGCGTGAATGCGTAACGCATGAGCAGCGAGAGCGAGGCGCTGCGGCACACTGCGCTTCTCCACCGGGATGGCGAGCGATTCGGAGGCAAGAACTGGCATGGCTGCGGCATGTGCAGCCGATTCGCCGGTCGCGGAGAGCTTGAAGCGGCCGATGAGATGAGATTTCCCCGACAACTGCCTCAGCGAGATCGTGAGCTTTGCGCCGAGCTTCAATGTGAGCGGCTGCGCCAGTTCAAACACCGCATGATGTGATTGCCCGACCGCCGGATGAATGCCCCAGCCTGTGGCGGGATTGCCATCCATCGCCATCGACGACGTCCAGCCTTGTTGATCGAAGTCAGCGGTGGCACGCGAGAACTTCAGCTTCACCGGTTGCGCCGTGCCCGGCTCAAAAAGCTGCGCCTCGATTTCACTGAGCGTCAGATTGCCATTGTCCTGTCTGCCCGGCCCGTTCATGGGCAATGATTTGTCAGCGAGCGTGTCGATCTGCAAAGCCGTCACCTTGCCGAGTGGCACGGCGGTGGTGATGACATAGGTGTCTTTGTCTGGCTTCCCTCCGCCGGAGATGATGACATCTCCACTGCGTGAAAGCGCCGAGCCTTCGGTGCTGATGAAGCTCTCATAGCTCAGTGTCGTCCACTTCACCGGCGGCCCCTGTAGTTTCTCCCATGCGGCGACGAGCGCCGCATTCTCCGGTGTCAGCAGCACTGCTTTGTCCTGCGCATCTGCTGCGGTGATGAGCGACTGCCAGCGCTTACGCTGTTGCGAAACACTCACGCTTTCATCAAAGGCCACATCGCCCTCGATGATACCCGCGAAGACCGATTGCAACGCGTAGTAGTCCTCCTGCGTGATCGGATCGAACTTATGCGCGTGGCAGCGGGCGCAGTTCGCCGTGGTGCTGGTGAAAGCGGCCATCGTTTGTGTGACCAGGTCATCGCGGTCGAGGTAATCGAAGTTCGTCGGCGCCGTCTGATATGCGCTGTGATCAAATACGCCCGCACCGAGAAAACCGAGCGCCGTGATGAGTTGCGGCTCTTCCGGGAACAAGCGATCCGCCGCCAATTGCTCACGCACAAAGCGCGGCCACGGCTTGTCGTTGTTCAGCGACTCGATGACGTAGTCGCGATACCGCCACGCATGATCACGCGGCAGATCGTGACCGCAGCCGTGCGTCTCCGCGAAGTGAATCGTGTCCAGCCAGTGCCGCGCCCATCGCTCGCCATAGCGCGGCGACGCGAGCAAACGATCCACCAACGCCTCATAATCACCTTCACGCGCAAACGCCTCCACTTCCGCCAGCGTCGGCGGCAGTCCGTGCAGATCGAACATCACACGCCGTATCAAAGTGCGGCGATCCGCCTCTGCCGATAACGTGATCTTTCTTTCCGCAAGCCGCGCACCGATGAAGGCATCAATCGGATTCAAGGAGAGGCGGTTTTCAACCGCCTTGGGCGCTTGCAAAGCGCCCTTCCTTGGCAGCGGTTTTAGCGACCACCAGTCTGTCGAAGTCGGCCGCGTCACCAGCACGCGCGGATCAGGTGCGCCGCGCTTCACCCATTCCTCCAACACCGCAATCTCCGCAGCCGGCAGTTTTTCCTTCGGTGGCATCTGATGGTCCTTGCCCGTCCAGCGCACCATTTTGATGATGAGACTCTCCTCCGGCTTCCCCACCATGATTGCCGGCCCATTCTCGCCGCCTTCCTCCCAGCCGGGTTTTGAATCGAGCGTCAACCCGCCTTTCATCTTCTTCTCATGCGAATGGCACTCATAGCAGCGCGCCTTCAACACTGGCAGCACCTTTGCTTCAAAAAAAGCCACGTCCTGCGCGCCCGCACTCGTCACCGAGGCGATGACGCAGACGAGTGAGGCTTGGAGAACGCGGCAAATCAACATGCGGTGAAACAAACGCTGTCGGTGACGGGTCTCTCTATGGTTTCTCCGTGGTTTGGAGCGTTGACAGATCGGGGCCGGGAGAGCACCCTTGGCGCATGAGCACCCAGGCAGCCACCTTCACGATCCAGGACTTCGCGCCCGATGTGGCGAAGGTTTTCGACGCGGCCCGCCGCTTCGGCAGCGCGAGCGTGCGCACCAGCGGAGGCGAGACGTTTGAGGTCACCAAGAAGCCGGCGGCCAAACCAGTCGTTGATGAGGTTGCGGATGACATCGTGCCAGATTTCCCTGCGCGCTGGAAACGTCTGCGGGAGATGGGATTAATCCCTCCACCGGCTGCGGAGAATGATGGCATCAACCGCATCATCGCCGGCGAGATATGAGCGTTTATGTCGATGCCAATTTGCTGATCCGCCTCTATCTTGATTTTGATGGCAGCGGTGAAGCCTATCAATGGGTCACGAGGCCTGACATCAAGGCCGTCATGCCGATAGCAGTGACAGATTTGCTCAGGCAAGAGGTCACGAATGGATTCCAGCGCATGGTCTTCGAGAGCCGCACGGGCGGCCAATGGCGTGTCACGCAAGAGCATGCTTATGCCGCAAAATCTAGTTTTGAGGCCGACCTGGATGCGGGCTGTTTTCTGAAACGCACGTCCCTCACGCCGATCAACATTGATGCGCAGTTCGACTCCCTCGTCGGCCGCCACACCGCGAAGCATGGCTTCCGCACTTACGACATCATGCACGTCGCCTCGGCGCTGCATCTTGGCTGCACGCGCTTCCTGAGCTTTGACGCGAAGGCCATCGCGCTGGCCAAACTCGAAGGCTTGCTGACGAATTGATGGTTCTGCATGGAGCCGCAGTTGCGAAGCCGCGAAGCGAGCCACAATGACCGCAGAGGTCGGAAGGGATGCGGTCATTTTCAAAATCATCTCTGCGCTCATCGTGTCGTCCGTGCTGTCACGGGAATGAAACGAGTGTGCGTTGGCGCTGCCGGAAGTGTTGACTCAGTCGCGCCAGAAAGTCGATTCCTTCGGCGCGGGCAGCACCCACGCGACGACACCTGCGATGCCGGTGATCTTGCCCTGATGCCGCGCGGTGAGATGACTGCGAGTTATGCGATGAGTTGCTCCACCACCTTCGCGCCCTGATTGTCCGTGAGGCTCGCAGCGAGGCCGTTGCGCTTGTAGGTGAGCTTGCTGTGGTCGAGGCCGAAGAGTTTGAGCAGCGTGGCGTGATAATCGAAGTGCTTTACCTCGTCGATGATGGCCTTGTGGCCGAACTCGTCGGTTTCGCCGTGGATATGGCCTTTTTTAAAGCCGCCACCGGCGACCCACATGCTGAAGCCGTAGGTGTTGTGATCGCGGCCCCATTTCTCGCGGCCCGCGTCGTTTTGCAGCACGGGCAGACGACCCATTTCGCCGCCCCAATGCACGACAGTGGTGTCGAGCAGGCCGCGTTGTTTCAAATCAATGAGCAGTGCGGCGCTCGGCTGGTCGGTGGCTTCGCAATTCTTTGGCAGCGCCGTGATGAGACCGCCGTGTTGATCCCACGACTGGCCTGCATTGAGCACCTGCACATAGCGTACGCCGCGCTCGACAAGACGACGCGCGATGATGCAGCGCGTGGCGTAATCTTTCGTCGCCGGATTGTCCACGCCGTAGAGTTTCTTGATGTGCTCCGGCTCCTTCGAGATGTCGAGCGCCTCCTTCGCAGCGGTCTGCATGTTCGCCGCGAGTTCGTAGCTGGAAATGCGTGCCTGCAAGTCGAGTTCGCCAGGATGCTGCGCGAGATGTTCTTCGTTGAAGGCCTTCAACAACGCGAGCTGGCGATCCTGCGGAGCACCAGCGAGCGATGGCGGCGGATCGAGATTCAAAATGCGCGGCTCGGTAGGCCGGATTAGCGTACCCTGGAACAGCGAGGGCAGCCAGCCGTTGGTGAAATGCTCGCCCTGGAAAGTGGGCAGACCGCCGGGATGCGAGAGCACCATGTAGGCAGGCAGATTGTCCGTCTCGCTGCCGAGGCCATAGGTGAGCCACGAGCCCAGCGCCGGACGCCCCGCCACGCTGCGTCCCGCATTCATCGCGTAGAGGCCCTGCGCGTGATTGCTCACGCCGGAGGTCATCGAACGAATCAGCGTGATGTCATCCACCACCTTGCTCAGATTCGGCAGCAACTCGCTCAACTCCATGCCACACTGCCCCTGCTTCGCGAACTTCCACGGCGAGCCGAAGCACTTCGACGACGCCTGCGCTAGGTTGTCGTATTTGATCTCACCGGGGAACTTCTGGCCGTCATACTTCGTCAGCATCGGCTTCGGATCGAACAGATCCATCTGCGACGGACCGCCCATCATGAACATCGAGATCATCGCCTTCGCCCGCGGCTCAAAGTGCGGCTTCTTCGGCGTCAGATCGTAACGCGCCGCACCAAACAACTCCGGCTTCACCGGTGCGGCGAGAAGCCCGTCGCGTTCCAGCAACGAAGCAAGCCCGAGCGTGCCAAGGCCGAAGCCATTAGCATGAAGAAAGTGACGGCGTGAGCAGAGATGCGGGCGGTTCATTCGATGAAATTTATACGCGCGAAATGGTGGCATCTGGCATGGCACGGCTAACAGAGCGCCTTCCTCGAAGCAAGCCGATGAAATCCACTGTTGCGAAGTTTCACTCTAGGGCACGCCCGGAAACTCAAAATGTTGGCCAAACTTGATCAAAGCCTCTGACTCTCCTCAAACATCATGGGAGGTGGCCGAACGTGTTCTTACTTTCCGAACTTCACTACGTAAACCATTGAATTTCAAAGTGGAGGCGAGGGCGGGAATTGAACCCGCGCATACCGGTTTTGCAGACCAGTGCATTACCACTTTGCTACCTCGCCACGCTCGAAAGCGGCGGAGAGTAGGCGGGCGGGCTTTCGCTGTCAACCGCTGTGGCGCGCCACACCAATCGCGTTACGGACAAATCGACGGCCCGCAGGCGGCGCTGACGGCATTTCATGCCGAGGCCAGACACAACAACACAGCTTACAACGCGGCCGTTGAGGAACTGAGGCGAGACTTCTGCCACATCGACTCGGATGCACCTGTCCGTGCCGCCGAGTTCCTGCGCGGCACCGCGAGCGATCAACGCCGTGTGCGCGAAGAACTTGTGACAGCAGCCAAGTTTCTTCTTGGCGAATAGCCAAAGCGATCACTCCACATACAAAAACCGGTTCGAGCTGCACAAGATCTGACACAGGCTGGCCATCGCCTCCTGCGGTGGATTGGGCTTGGGCACGCCCTTCGCGTGTTGGATGTCGTGATGGTATTGCGTGAGCGCTTTCGTCTGCTCATCGAGATACGACAGACTGCGCACGAGGTCGGCTTCGGTCGGCGGCTTGCTGTAGAGCAGATTCCAGGCGCGCTGAAGCTGCGTGCGGCGATCATCCGGCGCCTGCGCCTGCAAGTGGTCGGCGAGACGGCGTGCGTTATCGAGGATGAAGGTGTCGTTCATCAGCAGCAACGACTGCGGAGCGACGGTGGTCTGGGCGCGCATCTCGCAGTTCGGCACCATGGTGGGCGCATCGAAGGTGTCGAGCACGGTGACCGGCCGGCTGCGGCGCACCTGCACATAGATGGAGCGGCGGAAGTCATCCGCGCCAGCGCTCTCCACTTTGTTGGCGGTGATGGTGCCTTTGTCGATGCCGACAACGACGCGTCCCGACGGATCGCGTCCGATGCCGCTCGGCGGTCCGTAGCTCGCCTGAATCAAAGAACCCGTCGCCGCGAGCATCGAGTCGCGCAGCGTCTCGGCATCAAGGCGGTGCATTTTGAAGCGGGCGTAAAGCCTGTTCTCCGGATCGGCACGCAGCGAGGCATCGGACGATGACGACTGCCGATACGCGGTGCTCAGCAGGATGAGCCGGTGCAGCGGTTTCAATTCCCAGCCGCCCTTCATAAACTCATCGGCGAGCCAGTCGAGCAGTTCGGGATGCGTGGGCAATTCACCCTGCCTGCCGAAATCGCCGGGTGTGTTCACGATGCCGCGACCCATGTGATTCAACCAAAAGCGGTTCACCAGCACGCGGGCGACGAGCGGATGCTTGCCGCACGTGAGCCACTGCGCATACGCGAGACGACGACCGGAGGATCCCGTGCTCACCGTGGCCGGTTTGAACGGCTCGATCTCCGGTTTCGCGATGACGCTCAACTCGCCAGGAGTCACGACTTGCTTCGGCTGATCGTGATCCCCGCGATTGAAGAGTTTGCTAGCCGGGGTCTGACCTTTCATTTCCGTGAGCGCCATCACGAAGCCCTCGGCTGGCCTCGTCTCGCGCAGCTTTTCGCCCTCCGCCATCTTGGCGAGCACCAAATCCTGTTTCTTCTTGTCGTAGAGATCAAGCGAATAGGTCGCGAGTGCTGACGGATACTTCTTGATGAGCGCCTTCTGCTCCGGTGTTTGCTTGTCCTTCGGCGTGGCGCGTGCGACGCGGAACGATGCGCGTTCGGCTTCCGGGAGCTTGAGAATTTCGACCTCGAAGATTTCGTCGAGAAACTTTTTGCTCATTGCCTGCGCTTCACGATTGATGTCGCCCACGCGCTTTTCGATCTCATTCGCCCTCGCTCGTTCCTCCGGCGTGTAAAGCGAGTAAAGCCGCTGCGCCGGTGCACGCCACGCCTCCCAGTTGTAGCCAGGATCAAAGATCGCACGCAGCCGGTAATAGTCGGCCTGCGTGATCGGATCGTAGCGATGATCGTGACATTGCGCGCACGCCACCGTCATGCCCATGAGCGACGAGGTCACGATTTTCATCTGCTCGGCAATGACTTGATTCTTCGCGAGCTTTGGATCATCCGCGCCATCGCCTGTGCCATCGGGGGCCATGCGCAGGAAAGCAGTGGCCGTGAGGTCATCCCGACGCTTCGGATCGAGCACCGCCTGCTGATAATCGCCATGCGTGGCACCGGCGAGTTCATCACCCGCGAGCTGCTCTTGAATGAACTCGCTCCACGGCTTGTCCTCGTTCATCGAGCGAATCACATAGTCACGATAACGCCATGCCTGCGGGCGCACCGAATCCGCCTCCGAGTAACCATTCGAGTCCGCATAGCCGACCACATCCAGCCAATGCCGCGCCCAACGCTCGCCATAAGTTTTTGACGCCAGCAGGCGCTCCACGAGCTGCTCATAGGCCGCCGGCGACTGATCCGCGACAAATGCCTCCACTTCCTCCGGCGTCGGCAGCAGACCGGTCAAATCGAGCGTCACACGCCGGATCAACGTTCGCCGATCTGCTTCAGGCGCAAAGTCGAGCCCCTTCTCGCGCATCGTGTGCAGCAGGAACGCATCAATCGGATTTATGATTCTTGATTTATGATTTACGATTTGAGGAACTGCAGGCCGTTTCACCGGCTGGAAGGCCCAATACTCACGATCCTCATCGGAAATCAGCGGTCCCGGCGCAAGCACTAGCGGCTCCGTCTTCGCCGTCTTCGCACCTTGCGCGATCCATTTCTCAATCACCGCCAGTTCCGCCGCCGACATCTTCGCGCCCTTCTGCGGCATCTCGCCGCTGCGAATGAGCTGCACCATCTCACTTTTCTCCGGCTGTCCCGGTACAAGGACATGCTTGCCCTCATCGAGCACCTTGTCCATGAACCGCCGCAACCGCAGATCGAGTCCGCCCTTGGGCTTCTCCTCCTCGCCATGGCAATGCGTGCAGTGCGTCTTTAAGATCGGCCGCACGTCCTTTTCAAATGTGAGCACGGCGTCTGCGCCGTGAGCAGTCACGGCGAGGGAGCAAAGGAAAACAGCAGGCGTCAGCTTCATCAGGGGGCACAAACCTACGGGATGAAGCGGCGGCCTGTTGCCGAGGAAAGTAACTCCAGTCGTTCACGTTTGAATCACTGCCCGATGAAACGACCCACCAGCCTCCTGCCAGCACTGACCCTGCTGATCACGGTCACGATCCATGCAGCAGGCGCTGACTCGTATTTCACCGAGGAAGTCTGGCCCAAAGTCGGCGCGCACTCGTGTTTGAAGTGCCACAAGAACGGCGGTGATGCGGAGGACAGCAATTTTGTGCTCCAGGACCCGGCGCGTGATCAAACTCCAGGCCGTCATGTGTCACAGATTCACAATCACGCAGCCTTCACGCGCATGGCGAAATCGCTGAAGGACGATCAATCGCGTCTGCTGCTCAAAGCCACGGGCAAGCTCGATCATGAGGGCGAGGAGGTGCTTAAACCTGATTCCACCGGCTATCGCATCCTGTCCGACTTCGTGCGCCGGCTCGACAGCCCGCAGTCACCACCTGCGGCTGCCGCCAAGAACGCACCACCGTTCTTCGATGGCGTTTCGATGCTCGATGATCAGCGCCTGCTGCGGCGCGTGGCCTTGTCGCTCGCAGGTCGCCTGCCGAGTGATGCGGAACTGAAATCTCTCGGCAAGCCGAATGCTTTGTCGAAAGTGCTCGATGCGTTGATGAAGGAAGACGCCTTCTACGACCGACTGCGTGAGGGGTTTAACGACATCTTCCTCACCGTCGGCGCTGATGGCAATGCGGAGACGTTCTTGTCGTATGATCACTTCCAGAACACGCGGCTGTGGTATCAGAAGCACGACCTCAGCCACATCAAAGACGAGAAGGAACGCAGGCTGGCCGGTTACAAGCTCGCCAACCAGTATCGCGAAGCCATCCACGGCGAACCCATGCGGCTCATTGAGCACATCGTGCGCAACGACAAGCCCTTCACCGAGATCGTCACGGCGGACTACATCATGGTCACGCCCTATTCCGCACGCGGCTACGGTGTCTTTGTGGAGATCAAAGCGCAGTTCAAAAACGTGGACGATCCCTTTGAGTATGTGCCGGTGAAGCTCAAGGCCTTGAAGGGCCGCAGCAAACAGCAGGATCAGGAGTCGGCGACGGGTTTCTATCCGCACGCAGGCTTGCTCAGCACCTTCCAGTACCTGTGCCGCTATCCGACGACGGAGACGAACCGCAACCGGCTGCGGGCGCGCATGTATTACCAACACTTTCTCGGTGTGGATGTGCTGGAACTCGCCGCGCGTGTGTCGGATGCGGCAGCAGCGACCGCGAAATACAAAGTGCCGACCATGGAGGCCGCCGAGTGCGTCGTGTGCCACAAAACGCTCGATCCTGTTGCTGGACTGTTTCAGGACTACTGGCGCTTCGCGGAGCAAGGCGTGTATGGCAAGCGCAAGGAAGGCTGGTTTACTGACATGTTCGGTCCTGGCTATGAAGGTGAAGACTTGGCCCCCGCCGAGCGCTGGCGCTCGCTGCAATGGCTCGGTGAGCGAACGGCGAAAGATCCGCGCTTCGCCGTCGCGATGGTCGAGCATGTTTATTACATCCTCACCGGCCGCAAAGTGCTGCTGTCGCCAAAAGATCTCGATGATCCGCTTTTCACGGCCCGGCACCGCGCGCAGCAGGAGCAGCGCGCACTCATCGAGACCGTCGCGGCAAAATTTGCCAAAAGCGGCTTCAATTTGAAGCATGTGTTCAAAGACTGGGTCACCTCCGACTTCTATCGCGCCGACGGACTCACCACTGTCGCGATCAATCCAGAGCGAGAGGCCGAACTCGACGACCTCGGCATCGTGCGAATGCTCGCACCCGAGCAAGTTGAGCGAAAACTTGCGGCGATCTTCGGCAAAGGCTGGGGCCGCCTGCATAGCAACGATGGCGGGCTCGGAATGCTTTACGGCGGCATCGATTCCAAGGAAGTCACCGAACGCGCTCTCGATCCCAGCGGTGCGATGGGTGCGATCCAGCGTCTTTTGTCCAACGATGTCGCCTGCAAGGCAACCGCGCTCGATTTCAGCCGACCAGCCGCAGAACGCGTGCTGTTTCCACATATCGAGCCTGATGTGCAGCCCGGAACCACCGAGAAGAACGCGCAACTCCGCAAAGCCATCGAGCATCTGCATCAGCGCATTCTTGGACGCGTCGAGGCAGCGGAGGTCGAACGCACCTTCCAGCTCTTCTCGGACATCCTCGCTGATGCGCATGAACGCAAGGGCGTGGAGAAACAAGAGAGCTATTACTGCCGTCCGGCACCTGATCAAAAACCCTCCCCCGATCCGCATTACACCGTGCGTGCCTGGCGTGGCGTGGTGACCTACCTCCTCCGCCAGCACGACTTCCTCTACGAGTAAACCATCATGAGACGCGACTTCATCAAATGCTGCACGCTCGCCGGACTCGGTCTTTCGATTCCGCGTGCCCTATGCGCTGCGTCAAAGGAAAACCCGGCTTACGAGGGGCCATATTACGTCGTGTTCAATGCCTCCGGCGGCTGGGACACCACCTACCTGATGGACCCGAAGGGTATCAACGAAATCAACCGCCTCTACAAAGAGGGCGACATCCTCACGCACGGCACGCACAAGTTCGCGCCCAACGCGAAACACATCCAGGCCGGCATGAGCAACGAGGACTTCTATAAGGAGTTCGGCAGCGAGCTGCTCACGCTCAATGGCCTCGACTACTCGGTGAATAATCACTCGCCCGGCGCACGCTACATGGCCACCGGCAAGCTCGACAGCCTCGCCTACCCGACCTTCGCCGCCCTCGTCGCCGCGTGCAAAGGCCCGACGTGCCCGATCTCGTTCCTCACCTTCGGCAATTACTCTAACACTGGCAACGTCGTCGCCATGTCGCGTGTGCCGTATCCGCAATCGCTCCAGCGCATCGCCAACGCTGACTTCGTTGAAGGCAATCCGCGTTCACCCTACCACGACGACTTCGCTCTCGACCGCATCGAGCGGGCGCTGGAGGAGCAAAATGCCGCCCGTACTTCTCAAATCCGTCTCCCGCGTCAGGAACGTGCGCAAAGCATGCTCTATGCCGCGCAGGTGAACTCCAAGGCCCTGCAACGTGTCACGCCGTTCATTCCGAAGAGCATCCCGAAGGAACGTCTCTCACAACAGGCCGAGATCGCACTCGCTTCCTTCAAGGCGGGCGTCTGTGTCTCCGCAAATCTCAGCATTGGCCAGTTCGACAGCCACGCGAACAACGATGTCGATCAAATGAAGCTCATCCCCGAGTTCCTCGCTGGCATCGCCTATTTCATCCGCCGCGCGGAGGAACTCAAGATCCGCGACAAGCTCGTCGTCATCATTCAAAGCGAAATGGGCCGCACGCCGGACTACAACAAAGGCAATGGCAAAGACCACTGGTCCGTCGGCTCCATCATGTTCATTGGCCCCGGCATCAAAGGCAACCGCGTCCTTGGTGCCACCGACGACGGTCAGCTCCATGTGCCGCTCAATCCGCACACACTCGCCACCGACAAAGCCAAAGGCGTCCGCGTCCGCCCCGAACACATCTATCACGCGCTGCGTCAGTTCGCGGGCATCGTCGATCATCCGTTCAGCAAGAAATTCCCGCTCGGCTTGAAGGAAGCCGAAGTGTTGCAGAGCCTGTGGGGCTGAAACTTACTCCACCGCCACCTTCACCACCACCTTGAACACCTGTTCCGGCTTATCCCATTCCACGCACGGCGCGTGGGCGTCTTGGGGAGCCAGAATTGCGAATTGACCGGCGCTCATGTGCAACGGCGTCATATCAGCCACCAACTTCCACAGCGCCGCCTCTTTTTCTTCGGTGTAGGCCATCGTCTCCTCCCGCATCGCCGTCAGCGGTGCCCACAGGATCGTCTCACGCCCGCTGTAAATGAACTGCACGTCGATGTATTTGCGATGCGCCTCAAATTTGGCCTTCTCTATCGGCTTCGTCTCATACGTCTGCACCAACGCGAAGCAGTGGTCGCCATCAAGATCATGCCGTCCGAGCGCTTGCGTGCCATCCACCGTGCGGAGGAAAGCGAAAGCCTTCGCAAAGCGCGAATTCAGCGATTCATAGCGGGCGGCGTGGTCGAGGGTGTCGAGAATCATAAGGTGCCATCGTTACCAAGTCACTTTGCCCGAAGCAACTCCGCAATCGTCTCCCGCATGCGATCAGAATCAACATCGCAGCACCGCCCGACTGTTTGGGGTGGTGGACCTTGCGTGTGCGCCAGATGGACGGGCGGGCTGTCGCCACACCCATCCCACTGGGTCACTCCTTCGTGATCGTCTCGTCGAGATTAAGCAGGACGCGGGCGACGAGGGTGTGTGGGTCAATCTCGCCGGGCTGGGACTGGTGGCGTTTCAGCATCGCAAGGAGGACGGCGGCTTCTTTGGTGCTCGGAGCACGACCGGTGCAGAGTTTGAAGCCGTGGGCGATGCGAGAGGCATCATTAGCGCCACCTTCCAGCCACATGCGTTCACCGAGGGCCTTGGCGGTCTCCATGCTCATGGTTTCATTGAGCGTCATGAGCGCCTGCAATGGTGTGTTGCTCTTGGAGCGACGAATGCAGGAGGATTCGCCGTTGGGCACGTCGAAGGTGCTCAAAAACGGATACGGCGTGCTGCGGCGGCGGAAGACATAAACGCTGCGGCGATACTTCTCAGCACCGTCCTCGACTTTCCACGGGAAGGGCGCGTAGCTGGCGGGTTTTTCGAAGAGATGCGCGGGTGCTGGCGGCATGACAGGACGTCCGCCGACTTCGGAATTGAGCAGGCCGCTGGCGGCGAGTTGGATGTCGCGCACGACTTCACCCTCGACGCGGAATCGCGGTCCGCGAGCGAGGAGGCGGTTGTAGGGATCGCGTTCGAGGAGTTGCGGCGTGACGTTGCTGGACTGCTGATAGGTTTCGCTGGTGATGATCAGCTTCAGCAGATGCTTGGTGCTCCAGTTGTGCTCCATGAAGTCGGCGGCGAGCCAGTCGAGCAGTTCAGGATGACTCGGGGGGCTGCCCTGCGTGCCGAAGTCTTCGGCGGTTTCGACCAAACCGGTGCCGAAAACGGTCTGCCACACTCGATTGACGAAAGCACGGGCCGTGGTGGGCGATTGTTTGCTCACCAGCCACTTCGCGAAGGTCAAACGGCTGCCATCCGCGTTCTGCGGGAGTGGATTGAGGATGGCGGGCACGCCAGCGGTGACTGAACCGCCGGGTTTGGTAAAGTCACCGCGTTTTAGCAGCGCGGTCATGCGCGGCTGGTCGCGTGCATCGAGCACGAGCGTGGTGGTGCCTTCAGGGTGCTGCTGCCATGCGGCTTCGATTTCGTCATTGATGGATTTCCACTCGGGGACGGTGGTGCGGAAGGCGGTGAACTCGGACTTCTTGCCATACAGTGGATCGGCCTCCGCATTGGGCGCTTCGGTGCTGCTGATGCGATAGCGGCCGAGATTCATGGTTTGCAGGTCATCACTGTTCCAGCCGCCGTGTTTCATGCTGAGGCCGACGGTGAGTTCGACGTCAGGTTTCACCTCGACGGGTTTTTCGAGCACGAAGACGGCGTTGCGCGGCACGTTGCGGCGGCCGGGACCGGCATTGATGCCCCAGGCGGTTTTGTCGTTGCCGTCGATGGCGTAGCTCACTGGTCCGGTGACACGTTTGTCTTTCGCGGCGTCTTGATCGCGGGCAAACGGCGCGAGCGGCGTGTTCTCCGGCTCGCCAAAGTCGGCGCTGGCTTTGACAAACTTCAGCTTCGTCATCTTGCCGTCGATCTTCATCTCCACGTTGAACTCGGTGAGGGCGGCGGTGCCTTTCTGCGAACGTCCGGGGCCGTAGGCGGGCAGATTGGGGTCGTTCATGAGTTCGAGCCGGAAAGCGCTGATAGTGACGGGCGTTTCGAGCTTCACCACGAACTTCACCTCGGATTTCGTCGGCGCGTAGCCTTGTGCAAGGATGCTGCCATCCGCCTGACGCAGTGCTTTTTCGCCGCCGGAGGGATCGTCTTCAAAACTGAGCGTGCGCCATTTCGGCTGCGCGGTCTTGATGCCGGTGGACCAGGCGTTCATGCGCTGCTGCCAGTCGGGATGATCGTGTTTGAGCTTGGCTTCGAGTTCGGCGATGCGAGCAAGCAATGTGGAGCGCTGCATCTGCTCGCTGGCGGTGTACACGACGCGCCATGGCTCGTTGTCGTTGTTGAGGAAGGCGAACATGCGGTAGTACTCCTCCTGCGTGATGGGATCGTACTTGTGGTTGTGGCACTGCGTGCAGCCGATGGTGAGGCCGAGGATGCTTTTGCCGATGGTGTCCATGCGGTCGAACATGGCCTCCATGCGGAACTGCTCGGGATCGACGCCGCCTTCTTCGTTGACCATGGTGTTGCGCAGAAAGCCGGTGGCGACGATTTGATCCTGCGTGGGCTTGGGAAGCTGATCGCCGGCAAGCTGCTGGATGATGAACTGGTCGTAGGGCAGGTCGCGGTTGAAGGCGCTGATGACCCAGTCACGATAGAACCAGATGAAGCGCATGGGGTCTTTCTCATAGCCGTTGCTGTCGGCATAATGTGCGGCGTCGAGCCAGTGACGTGCCCAGCGTTCGCCGAAGTGGGGGGACTGCAGAAGTTTGTCGGACAAGTCTGACGGGTCTGACAGGTCGGACGGATCCGGCGGCAGGCCCACGAGATCAAGGTGCAAGCGACGACGCAGGGTTTCCGGCGCGGCTCTTGGTGAAGGTTGGAGGCCTTCTTTTTCGAGGCGCTCACGGATGAACGCATCAATGGGATGCTTGGCATTCGCGGGCACTTTCGGCTTCACGGGCGGCTTGAAAGCCCAATGATCAGTTTTTTGCTCGAGCTTCACGCTCGCGCTGTCCGGCCAAATGGCTCCGGTATCGATCCAGATTTTGAGCTTCGCGATTTGATCGGCGGTGAGCGGACCGCCTTTGCGTGGCATGCGAATTTTTGGATTCGTGCCAAGCACGGCGTGCATGAGGCGGCTCTCCTCGGCCTTGCCGGGAACGATGGCGATGCCGAAGTCGCCGCCTTTAAGAGTGCTGGGCTTGTGATCGAGACGGAACGCGGCTTCCTGCTTGTGCGGGCCGTGGCACTGGTAGCAGTGCTCACTGAAGATCGGTTGGATGTCCCGAACGAAGTCGATAGCGGCGGCGGGCGACGCGAGCAGGAACAAAAGAAGGGCTGGGGAGCTTTTCACGATTGGAGATTCATACGCCGGACTCACATGCGAAATCAGTGCCCGCCGCATGGAAAATGCTGTTGGGCCGCTTCATTGGCCGACAGCGAGTTCGAGCGACGGGTCGGGCTTTGGGAGGCCCTTTTTCTGCCAAACAACCTGCTTTTCCGCGTCGAGCACCTGCACTGTGAGGTTCACGGTGCGGTCACCGTATTCCGCGTCAGTGCGATTCCAGATGACGATGGTCTGCACCGGCGCATCGCGACCGAGATCGACCTCCCACCACGGCGCGCCGCGTGCGTTGCCATTGGTGTGCATGACGCTTTTGTTCTTGGTCTTGTCGCCATCCGTGTTGCCGTCGATGGCTAGTTCGGGCCTTCCTTCGCCACTGACGCTGCTCTGCGTGGCGGTGCCTTTGAGAGAGAGATTCTCGCCACCGCTGAAGACCTGCACTTCAGCGAGGTTGAGAATACCGCGGCTGACGGGGATCTCGATGCGCACAAAACGCCCGTTCAAGCCGGGACCGCTCGCAGCGGGAGCCACCGGCGGTTTCGCGACGCTGGTGGTCACAGCAGACTTGGCTTGCGTAACCGTGGGCGTTGGTTTGCCAGCGTGGTCCGGTGCGGATGGCGGAGCCATGGCGGCGGCTTTGACCGTGCTGCTTGCAGTGGTGGTGAATTTCCAATCAGAGATCGCTTCACGAATGAACGGCCAGAGGAAAATGCCGCTCAGCACGAAGGCGGCGAGATTGAGCACCACGGCGATCAAGAAACGGCTGCCGGAACCTTGTTTCGCCGCCGCTTCTGGCTGTGCGGCTGCTGCGGGCGATGACTTGGGCACAATCGGTTTCGGCTTGGGCGTATTGGGATGCACAGCCGAGACCAATGGTCCGGTCATCGTACCGGGCGCCATGGCCGGTGCCTGCTGCTGCATGTAGGTGAAGCCGGTCTGCATGCTGAGCATCAAGGCATCCAGTGCCTGCGCCACTGAGTGTGGACGCTGTTGTGGGGCGAGATTGAGCAGCCAGCCCAGCCAGTCGCGCAACGGCTGGTCCAAATCAGGACGCATGTGGCTGAGCACCTGTCCGGCGTTGAATGCCCGCCAGTCTGTCATGACCTGCTCCACGGTGTCACCTTGGGCAGGTGCGGTGTTGGTGGCGATGCAGAACAGGCTCGCGGCGGCGGTGAACAGATCGCTTTGCGTCGTCGGTGTGCCGCCCGCGTGGAGTTCGGGTGCGCGAAACCATAGCGTCTCCGGCGGATGCTCCCTGCGTGCCAGCGACTGGCCCCAGTCCTGCACCTGGAGGAACAAGCCGCCGCCAGGGTGGTCGGCGATGATGAGGTTGCTCGGTTTCAGATCGCCATGCGGCTGGCGCAGATGCTCGCCCACCAGCAGCGCATGCATGAGCTGCACCGCGAGCGCACGGAGATCGGTCGGCGTCGGTTTGCGCTCCGCTGCAAAGGCGCGCGCGTTCAATCCCGGCATGAATTCATAGATGAGCGCAAACTCATCCTCCGTGGGCAGCAGGGTGATGAGTCCCGCGATCTGCGGATGGCGCAGCTGCATGAGCGATGGGGCGAGCAGTTGCAACTGCTCGCGATCCAGCGGCTGCGCGGTCTCATGATCGTGCAGCAGCGCTTTGATCAGCACCTTGCGCCCAGTGGCTGGTTCCATGCCGCGATACACCTTCGCCGAAGGTCCGGCGGCGATGAGTTTTTCGGGCTGAAAGTGGTCGGCGGGCATTTTGGGCGGCGATTTGCAGCAGCATCGCAAGAACCATGCGCGTTGTGCAAGCGAAGATTGGCGGCACGAAAGCCGCCGCCAGCCACATGGGAAAGCATGCGCCTTGCCTTATCCGCCCACCGGCAGCGTGACACTGGGCGTGGGCGGTTGCACCACTTTCGTCTCCCAGACCACTTTCTGCTGCTCGTTCAAGACCTTGACGGTAAAGTTTTCCAGATGACCTGCATACTTCGCGTCCGTGCGGTTCCAGATGATGATGGTGTTCAGGCTCACTTCGCTTTTCAGGTCAAGCTGCCACCACGGGTTTGTCGTATCTCTGTGAGTGTGTGAGACGCTATGGTGATCCATCACGCCGTCGGTGTTGCCGTCGATGGCAAACTCCGGCACGCCTCCCCATTCCACACTGCTCTGGGTGGCGGTGCCTTGGCGGGCAAGGTTCACCATACCGCTGAAGACCTGGACTTCCGCGAGGTTGAGGACGTCTTTGCGCCATATCTCGACGCGCACATAACGCCCCCGCAGACCGGCGCTCGGCGCTGTTTTGCCAGTACTTTTCACACTGGATGATGTCTGCTCCTCGGTGCTGCGGAGCATGGGCCACAGGAAAAAGCCGGCGATGCCCAAGGCAGCGACGTTCAACAGCACCATGGCCAAAATGCGACCGACAGAACGCTGCTTCACCACAGGTGCCGCTGTCGCAGCAGGCGTGTTGGATTGTTTCATCCCGTGCGATGTTGTGGGCGCGGCTTTCGCTATGATCGGCCTTGGCTTCGGCGCGTTGGGATGTGAGGCGGCGGCGAGTTGTGCAGTCTGCGTGCCGGGCGCCATGGCTGGTGCCTCCTGCGGCATGTAAGTGAAGCCGGGGTGCATCCCCGCCATCAGCACATCGAGCGCCTGTGCCACCGACTGCGGCCGCTGCTGCGGCATCATGTTGAGCAGCCAAGCCAGCCAGTCACGCAGCGGCTGATCCAAATCCAGCCGCACCTGCTTTAGAACCTGATTGGTGGTGAAGGCATGCCAGTCGGCCATGACTTGCTCCACGGTTTCGCCTTGAGCCGGAGCGGTGTTAGTGGCGATGCAGAACAAACTCGCGGCGGCGGTGAACAGATCGCTTTGCGATGTCGGCCGGCCGCCGGCGTGCAGTTCCGGCGCACGGAACCACAGTGTTTCCGGTGGCAGCGTCGTGCGTGCCAGCGACAGACCCCAGTCCTGCACTTGGAGGAACAAGCCGCCGCCGGGATGATCAGCGATGATGAGGTTGCTCGGTTTGGGGTCGCCATGTGGCTGGCGCAGATGCTCGCCGACGAGCAGCGCCTGCATCAACTGCACCGCGAGCGCACGCACATCCGCAGGCCCGGGCTGGCGCTCGGCGGCGAAGTCCCGGGCGTTCACTCCCGGCATGAATTCATAGACCAGTGCGAACTCGTCCTCCGTAGGCAGCAGGGTGATGAGTCCGGCGATCTGCGGATGACGCACCTGCATGAGCAAGGGCGCGAGGAGCTGCAATTTTTCGCGATCCAGCGGGTGCGGGGCCTCGTAATCGTTCAGCAGCACTTTAAGCAGCACCTTGCGTCCGGTCGCCGTTTCGATACCGCGATACACCTTCGCCGCCGGTCCTATGGCGAGGAGTTTTTCAGGCTGGAAGTCGTCGGTGTACATTTTTTGCGAGCAATTAACCGCAGCATGGCAAAGACCCTCCCCTGTGCGCAAGGAAAGATTGGCGCACTTGCACGATGGCACTTCCGCCGCACAGTCGCGGGCATGTTGAAACTCGGACTCATCGGCTGTGGAAAAATGGGCGGCGCGCTGCTGCGCGGCGTGGAGCAGGCGCTTGGCAAAGGTGGCCTGCAGGTGGCGCTCAGCGATGTGGTGCCAGAGGCGGTGAACTCGCTGCGGAAATGCCTCTCATGCAAATCCATCACCGGCACGCCCGCCGAAGTGGCGGCGGCGGCGGATGTGATCATCCTCGCGGTGAAACCCGGCGACATACGGGCGCTGTGTGAAACACTCGCCGAGGTCAAAGGCTCGCGGCTTTATCTCAGCATCGCCGCCGGCATCTCGCTGACAAATCTCGAAGCATGGCTCGGTAGCAGACAGCGTGTCATCCGCAGCATGCCGAACACGCCCGCGCTCGTGGGCCAGGGTGCCGCCGCCTTCACACGCGGCAGCAAAGCCACCACGAAAGACGCCGCACTCGCCACGAAGATCCTCGGTGCCGTTGGTACGGCGGATGAAGTCGCTGAAAAGCTGCTCGATGCCGTCACGGGTCTCTCCGGCAGCGGTCCGGCCTACATTTACACCGTGATCGAGGCGCTGGCCGATGGCGGCGTGCTCATGGGCCTGCCGCGTGCTATTGCACTGCGTCTCGCCGCGCAAACCGTGGCCGGAGCCGCCGAAATGGTGCTCGAGACTGGCAAGCATCCCGCTTCATTACGCGATGAAGTCACCAGCCCCGGCGGAACGACGATTGCTGGCCTCGAAAGGCTGGAGCAGCACGGTTTGCGAAATGCCCTGATCCAAGCCGTGCGTGCAGCGTCGGAAAAGAGCAAGGCGCTGGGCGCTTGAGCTGTCAGGCCGCACATCCCGACATCGCAGTTGCCCAATTTACATTGTAACATTATTCTTCCTGTCATGACCGCCACGCAGCTTATTGCTGAAATCGACCGACTCCCTCAGGAAGAAAAGGAGCAGGTGTTCATGCATGTTCATGAGCTGGAAGAGACGCTGATTCCCGAATCGTTCCTGCAAGGCATGGCGGAGGCGCGGCGTGGTGAATTGCTGGACATGGAAGACCAACATTTCCAATTTCCCCCGGTGTGATGGACCGTCGTTACCGTGCCACGCCACAGTTCTGGCGGTCCTATGCCAGGCTCACGGAAAGTCAGCAGTCGTCGGCACGCCGCGCGTGGTTCATCTTCAAGGAGGATCCTTTTGATCCAAGGCTTAAAACACACCGGATCGCCAGTCTTTCCGCGCGTTTTGGCCGCACCATTCATTCCGTTTGGATCGAAGGGAATCTGCGAGCTGTGTTCTATTTGGATGGTGCCGATGTCGTGAGTGTGGACATCGGCACTCACGCGATCTATCGCTGATGCAGCTTAAAACACCGGCTTGAGGTAGCCGAGGGTGGCCATGCCTGCGCCGACGATCACGGCCATCAGCACCACGAGCGGAGCGGCGATGACGCGCCGCTTGGCCAGCACCGGCAGCACCCCGAGCACGAGCCAGAGGCCGAGCTTGATCCAAACCCATTTCGGCATCGCCCCCATGATGCCCATTTTCGCCAGCATGCCGAAACCGGAGATGAGGCTGATGAGCAGGCCGGTGCCGTGCCATTTCATGGCCGACTTCGCGCCTTCGACGGAAAGCAGGCTGCCAAAGCCGATGAACACGAGGATCAGGCCGACGAGATGAAGAATGTGGTAGGTTTGAAGGGTCATGGCGGCATCCATGCCCAGAACAAGAACTTCCACAAGTGCGAGGATCAGGTCATGATACAACTCCGCATGCCCTGAAACCCGGTTCCATCATGCCCGCATCAAGCCTGGGCATGAATTCAGGCTTTTCGTTCACGGCTGGCTGTGATTAATGGCGGGATGTCTTCCTCGCCGTCCGCAGCTTCTGACTCGCCAACCTTCATGCGACGCGCCTGGCTGATCGTGGCGCTGCTCTTTCCCGTGGCGCTGTTGAACTACCTGGACCGGCAGATGATCGCCTCGATGAAGGTCTCCGTGATGGGCGACATCAAGGACATTGGCAGCGAGGAAAACTGGGGGCACATGCTGGCGTCCTTCAAGTGGGTGTATGCTATCTTCAGTCCCATCGGCGGCTACATCGCCGACCGTTTCAGCCGCAAACTCACGATCTGCGGCAGTCTGTTCGTCTGGTCGCTCATCACTTGGCTGACCGGACATGTCGGCAGCTTCAACGAGCTGTACTGGGCACGCACGGCGATGGGCATCAGCGAGGCATTCTACATTCCGGCGGCGCTGGCCCTGATCGCGGACTACCACACCGGCGGCACGCGGTCGCGGGCGGTGGGGGTGCATCAGATGGGTATTTACTGCGGCGTGATGGTCGGTGGCTTCGCCGGCTTCGTTGCCGATGCGCCGACGCTCGGCTGGCGCTCCATGTTCGACTTCACCGGGCTGGCGGGAATCCTCTACGCCATTCCGCTGCTGCTCCTGCTACGTGACGCGCCGCGTCAAACCAGCCCGGACAGCTCCGGCGCCGTTTCCGCGAAGCCATCCGTCGGCACCGCAATCACCGAGCTGCTGACGAACCGCAACTTCATCCTGCTGGTGCTGTATTTCACGCTCCCCGCCCTCGCCGCATGGGTGGTGCGCGATTGGATGCCTGCGATCTTGCAAAAAGCCTTCAACATCAGCCAGGGCAAGGCTGGCGTGTCTGCCGCGCTCTACTGGCAGGGCGCGGCGCTGCTCTCCGCGATTCTCGGTGGCTGGCTGGCCGACCGCTGGATGCGGCGCAGCGCACGCGGCCGCATTTACGTCAGTGCGCTCGGCATGATGCTCATCGTCCCGGCGATGTTCGGCGTGGGCAACGCCCCCGCATTGAACTCGTTCGCGCTCGCCATCGCGTCGTTGATCTTGTTTGGCATCGGCTGGGGTTTCTTTGACTGCAACAACATGCCGATCCTCAGCCAGCTCGTGCGCCCCGAGCTGCGCGCCACCGGCTACGGCATCATGAACTTCGTCAGCATGATGTGCGGCGGTGTCGCCGACTGGGGCTTCGGCGTGATGACCGACCGCCATGTGCCGCTGAACCTGATCTTCGGCGTCTTCGCCCTCATCTGCGTGGTTTCGCTGCTGATCGTGCTCATGATCCGGCCCAAGGCGGAATCTCACACCTGATCAGATGAAGTGCCCAGTGCTCAGTTTATCACCGCGTAAAGTCACTCCGACTGAGCACTGAGCACTTCAGTAGTGGCGCCAAAAAACAGTCTGAGCCCCTCGCACCCTGGAGGCTGCGAAAGGCACCTCACCCGCCGCAGATCTTGCACGGCGTCCCTTCCCCGGCCTGGCAGGGCTTGGCGGCATTGTAATATCGGCAGCCGGCATTGTGGCGGATACCGGAGGCGCTCAGGCTCTTGCCAGCTCCAGGTCCGGCGCCCGCGCCCGCGCCTGGGCCTGGGCCTGGGCCTGGGCCTGGGCCGCCACCACCCGGCGGTTGGCTGGTGGCGGCAGTGGCAGGCGGAGTCTTCGCGATCTCACGAGTGGAAACCACCAGGACACAGGATTTGCGCAGCAGGTCGGCGGCGCTCTGTTTGTCGCTGCCGAGGCTGCCGCGTTTCAACTCCGGCACGCCGGGCAGCCGCTTGCCCTTGCTGCTGTCGCCGAGCAATTGCTCCAAAATTTCACTGCGATGGCATTCGGTGATGCCACGCGGTTCAGGCGGGCTGCTGGACGCTTTGGAAGATGACGAGCCCTTCCCCACGCTGCGGGTTTCAGGTGCAAAAAACACCCCCAGCACCTCCATCCGGTCGCTCAGCACAAAGCCGCCCACCGCATCCGGCACCAGCGGCGCATCGTGTTGAAACCGCGTGGTGTCAATGAGACGGCCCACGATCCCGGTCGTCAGCGTCACCGGCTCGAAGGCCTTGCGCGTCGAGTTCAGCGTGAGCGATGCCACTAAGATGCCCTGCCCGAACACCGCCTCCTCACGCGCGATGAACGCGCCCGCCGGCACCACGACGGCGGTGCATTGCAGCACGGCCAGGCCGCGTTTGCTGTCCAGTTTGACGACGTTCGCCGGCACGTCCTTCCCCTCATAATGAAGCGCCACGGGATGCTTGCCTTCGGCGAAGGCGGCATCGGTGATGAAAAACCCTTTCCCAATCGGCAGGCCCAGACCGCGCACCACGACCTTTTCCATCAGCGGCTCCACGATCAGCGGTGCCTGCTTCGCCGGATCACCACCGCTCGCGGTCTGGATTAGCAGCGCCGTGTTCACCGCCTCATCGAGCGTCAGACTGTAGGCGCTGATCAGCGAGGTCGTGCCATCCAGCGCCTGGTAGGTGCGGGTGCCCGCATGGTACAGCGTCTGCGCCAGCACCTTCGAGCCGCGCTCCACCGTGAGTTCGCCGCCGGGCAGCACTAGAAACGAGGCCCCCGAAGCCATCCACAGGCCCTTCTGTGTGGGCAGCTCACTCACCACGCGGCAGAGGAGGCCCTCTGGCAGCATCTGGTTCACCTCAAAATTCAACGGCCTGGCCTTCACCGCCGCCGCCAGCGTCACCTGTGCCTGCTGTGCGAACTGCTGGTCCTCTTTGGAGAACGCACTTACCGGATAGGACGCCACCTTGCCGTCCTTGGACTTCAGCAGCAGTTTTCCTTCCTGCAATCCCGCAAACTGCGCCTCCACCGTGCGCGCACCGTCCGCGCTGCGCCATTCACGCGCCGGAGCAGATGCGCCCGACATGACAACGACGAGCAAAAAATTCCGCCAGTTCATGGCGGCGAGAGTAGGTGAGATCCCACGCTGAGCAACTGCCTATTGCGGCCTACCGCCCCGGCTCAGCTCCTCGAACGCATCACCGAAGGCCGCAGCCAGCGCCAGCCAGTCCTCCGCCATCGTCTCCCAGCCGCCGCTGATGCGTACGACGCGTCGCAGCTCCTCCGCGCTCGCTCCGAGCGCCGAGACCACGACCGATGATCCCTCTTTGCCCGAACTGCACGCCGAACCCGTCGAGATGCTGAAGCCACGCCGCGAAAGGGCCGTCAGCCATTTCAAATTTTGCTGGGCAGGCATCACCATCAGCACCGTGTTCCAAAGTCGGGATGCGGACTCGCTGATCACACGCAAGTTTTCAAAGCGTGCGCGTATCGCTGTGATGAAATCATCACGCAACTGTGTCTGCACGCGTTCAACCTCATCAAGCCGAGGCGTGATCGCCTCCAAAGCCGTCACCATCGCCTCCACCGCCGGATAATTCTCCGTTCCCGCACGTCTGCCGCCTTCCTGTGGCCCTCCACGCATGAAATTCAGCCGCGAATCCTCAGCAGGCAGAACCAGAAAACCGCAGCCTTTGGTGCCGCCTAATTTGTGAGCGCTGCCGGTGATGAAATCGCATTCCCCGAGGTTGGCGGCGTCGAGTTTGCCGAGCCACTGCGCTGCATCCGTGTGAAACAACACGTCATGCTCACGGCAGATCGCCGCAATCTCACGCCAGGGCTGCAACGCGCCGCTTTCGTTGTTCGCCGCCATTACGGACACGAGTGCGGGTCGTTTCGCTTCGATCATCTGCTTCACTGCCTCCGGTTCCACGACACCGTTGGCATTGACCGGCAGCTCCAGCGCCTTGCGTGCCATGCGCACACTCGGATGCTCGATGGCGGAGATTGCCACACGTTCAAAGGACGCCATCAAAGCGTTGTTCGACTCCGTCGCACCCGAGGTGAACACGATGCGCTCCGCTTCGGCCCCTAATAGTGTGCCGAGCCGTTCCCGCGCAGACTCAAGCTGCTGGCTGGCAATGCCTGCATCGCGATACAAGCTCGAAGGATTGTGCCAGTGCTTCTCGCTCGCCCGCAGCCATGCTTCGCGTGCGGCGGGATGCAGCGGCGTAGTGGCGTTGTGATCGAAGTAGCCGTTCATGCGAGAGACTTGAAACGCGACCGCAGCGGGATGTGCAGCAGCATCAGGATCAGCGCCCCGCCGATAAACGGCACCCAGGCATCGCCCACGCCCTTCGAGTTCAAGCCGTTCACCAATCCCAGCACCCCCACGCCTTCGCTGAGCGCAAAAATCACGATGTGCCCGGCAAGAAAACGCCCCCGGCTGGCCGGATCATCCACACTCTGCGTTCCGTCAATGAATCCGCCCAGCAGCAGCTTGCGCAGGAAAAAACTCAGCGCGGCGGAGCATCCGGCCACCAGCGCAAAAATGTTCGTCAGCAACGGTTGCACCGCCTTGGCCGGCACGAATGTGATGGCGCTCAGCATCACCGCATAAGCGATGAGAGCGAAGCACAGCGCCGCCCAGATGATGAGGACAACAGGTTGGATCGGTTTCATGGTTAAAGCGTAAGTCGTTGCGGGTGCGTGTAAACATTCATCGTTTCACCCCGCAGGAAACCGATGAGTGTTTGATTGGCTGCTTGGGCGAATTCGACATTGATGGTTCGTGGATGGATGAGTGCAGGGACAGAAGTCAGAGATGAGAGGGAGAGATTTTTGGTGGTCAGGGTTGGCTGACGAGTTAAGATCGTGGGCATGAAGACAAAAAATGAACCCGTGGAGGCATTGGAAACTCTGGTGACGTCCGTGCGGGCGCGACGTGCGGCGCAGGGGAAGCCCTTGCCCAAGTCAAACTGGACAGCGGTGGCGGGGACGGTGAAGGATGATGCCCTGTTCCGCGAAGCCGCACGGCTGGGCGAGGCCTGGCGCAAAGCCGAGAATGCCCGCCGCTGATGTTCGCCATCTTAGACACGAACCACCTGCGGAAACTCGTGAGCCGCACTTCCGCTGCGGGACGCAGGCTCCGAGAGCGCATTCCTGCGGAGAAAGCCGCCGTCTTTGCCTGCATCGTGACCGTGGAGGAGGATGTGCGAGGTTGGCTGGCGCTGCTCCAACGCCACACCGCCGGACCCGCGCAGGTGGAGACGTATGCGCGGATGCAGGAGTCCTTGGAAATCGTTGTGAAGCTCGGGATGCTGCCTTTTGATGACGATGCCGCGCAGATTTATTCCGGCTTGCGCCGTGCCTTTCGCAGGGGCGGCACCATGGATCTGAAAATCGCCGCCATCTGCCTGGCACATGATGCCACGCTGCTCACGCGCAATGACGAGGACTTCACTTGCCTGCCAGGCCTGCGGGTGGAGAACTGGCTGGACTGAGTACGACGCCGTGGAGTGCGACAGCTCAGCTACCGGACCCGTCTCGGATGCGTGTAAACATTCATCGTTTCGCCCCGCAGGAAGCCGATGAGCGTTTGATTGGCTGCTTGGGCGAATTCGACCGCGAGACTGCTCGGTGCCGAGATCGCGGCGAGCAGTGGAATGCCTGCGGCGAGAGCCTTCTGAATGATCTCAAACGACACACGACCGCTGACGAGCAGGATGTGGCGATCCAGCGGCAGCAGATCACGCTGCAAGGCGTAGCCGAGAATCTTGTCGAGCGCGTTGTGACGGCCCACATCCTCGCGCAACACGACAAGATTACCTTCGAGGTCAAAAATGCCGCTCGCATGCAGGCCGCCGGTTTTGGAAAAGGTTTCCTGCGCGGCACGCAGTTTGTCCGGCAAACTCGCGATCAAGGCCGGTGTGACCTGCCAGTCGCCTTTCACGGGAGGGAATTGTTGAAACACGCTTTCGATGCTGGTCTTGCCGCACAGGCCGCAGCTTGAAGCGCTGAAGACGTGGCGCGTGAGCGAGTCCCAGTTCACCACCGCACCACCGAGCAGCACATCGACGATGTTGCCCTTGTTGTTGCCGGTGCTGGGGCATTGCGAGATCTCCAAAATGTCACGCGGACGCTGCACTACGCCTTCGCTGACGAGGAAGCCGGCGGCGAGTTCTTCATCGTGACCCGGCGTGCGCATCACCACAGCCACGGAGCGGCCTTCGACGCGGATTTCCAGCGGCTCTTCGCGTGCGGTGACATCGCTGACTTCGCTTTGCACGCCGGTGACGTTCACCTTGACCATGCGGACCTCGGCGATGGCTGGATTATCCGCGCTCATCACGAAGCCTCCATGAAATCCGCCGGCAGCACGCCCGCAGGCACGCGGCGTGGCTCCGCGATCAAGCGCACCATCTTGTCGAAGACATCGCGGCCGCGAATGATCTCGATCTCGACGCGCATGAAGTAGAACGGAATGTCGGCGACGGGCAGTTTGGGGAAGCGCACGTAATCCTTCTCGGTCGTGACCATGCAATGCACGTCACGCCGCACACAGCGCTCGACGAACTGCTTCAGTTCCGGGCCGTGGAAGCGGTGGTGGTCGGCGAAGCGGGCGATGACCTCCACCTTCGCTCCAAGTTTGCGCAAACCATTCTCAAAACTCTCCGGCACGGCAATTCCCGACAAAGCGCCGACAAACTGGCCTTTCAACCCGTCCATCGGCAGACGTTCGCCAGTGTGGATGTCTTCAAAATGCATCGCCCGATGGCGGCACTCAATGATCTCGGCGGCACGGTTGTAGCGGCGGATCTGGGCGATGATCTCCTCGCTGTCGCCATCAGATTTGGTGATGAAGATGTAGCTGGCGCGCAGCAGGCTGCGTGGTGGCTCGCGCAGCGTGCCGCGTGGCAGCATGAAGCCGTTGTTGCCGAACGGGGCGGTCTTGTCGATGAGCACAATGTCGTGGCGGTGCTTGAGCTTGAGGTATTGCAAGCCGTCGTCGAGCACGAGCACGTCGGCACCGAAGCGCTGAATGGCATGCGCCCCGGCTTTCACGCGATTTTTGTCCACCACGACCGGGATGCCGGGGCAGTTCTTCGCCAGCATGAAGGGCTCATCGCCCGCGTTGTGTGAGTCGAGCAGGACGTTTTCGCCATCAGAGACGATGCGCGGCAGCGGTTGCGGCGGTTTCGGAATAAAGCCGAAGCGCGCGGCCATTTTTTTCGAGAACGGTACCTTTCTCTGTCGCTTGCTCTTGTACCCGCGGCTCAGGATGCACACGCGCCGGCCATGCTCCTGCAAGGCCTTCGCCAGCATCTCCACGACCGGCGTCTTGCCCGTCCCACCGACAGTGAGATTCCCGACGCTGATGACCGGCACGCCGAGGTGATGGTCGTGAATGTAGCGATGGCGGTACAAGTAGAGCCGGGTCCGCACCACCGCCGAATAGATGCCTGAAAGCCCGCGGAAGACGCCCCGCAGCATGGCCGCGCGAATCCCGCGACGGTTGTTGATGACGACGTCGATGATGAAATTCTCCAAGTCTTCCAGGCTCTCTCTCACGGCGCGGCATTGGAGGCGGGGAAGCGTGCCGCGTCAATGAGACGCCTTGATGTTTGCGGTCGGGTTTCGTAGCCTGTGTGCATGAAATTCGTTCTCCTGAGCCTTTTGATCACGGTCCAATCGTTGCACGCCCGCACTCTGGCGGCGGCGGCCGCTCAACAGGCCAAGGAGCTGAAAGCCGGCTGTATCGTGACCGGCGAACGCATCGGCGATGACGTGCGTTTTACCATCTCTGGCAAGGCTCCAGAGGCGAAGAACGCACCGCCAGAGCAGATCGTGTTCGAAATCGGCTCGATCACGAAGGTCTTCACCGGTCTGTTGCTGGCGCAGGCGGTGGTGGAGAAAAAAGTGACGCTGGAGACGACCATTGGCAGCTTGCTCGATCCGAAGCTCAAGTTTGCCGATCCACGCATCGCCGCGATCACGCTGAAGCAGCTCTCCACGCACACGAGCGGCCTGCCACGGCTGCCGGCGAATCTTGCTGTCGGCTCGATCGAGGATGATCCGTACGCGAACTACGATGAGAAGCTGCTGCTGGCCTTTCTCATCAGCGCCAAACTGGAAGGCGAGGGGCCATACTCATGCAGCTACTCGAATCTGGGTGTCGGTCTGTTGGGTCATCTGCTTGGAAAACTTTGGGAGACGGGCTGGGAGAAGGCGGTGGTGGCAAAAATCTGCCTGCCGCTCGGATTGAAGGACACGGCGGTTCATCCTGAGCCGAAGCTGCCGCTGGCGACACCGCATGCCGGTGAAAAAGGGGTGAAGCCATGGAATTTCGACGCCGTGGCCGGAGCCGGGGCGCTACGCAGCACGGCGGCGGATCTGATGAAGTTTGGCGAGGCGATGCTGCATCCTGAAAAAACACCGCTCAAAGACGCCTTTGCCTTTGCTCTGCAAGCGCAGGCGGAAGCGCCGGCCATGGGCGGCCAGATCGGCCTCGGTTTGTTTTTGGGCAAGCACGAGGGTGAAATGATCTTCAGCCACGATGGCGGCACAGGCGGCTACAGCGCGTCGCTGCAAGTCATCCCGTCGAAAGAGACCGTGCTTATCGCCTTGATCAACAACAACAGCCTCAGCGGCTCGGCGGTCATCGCCGCGATGTCAGATGCCAAATCGGCCACGCCACAAAAGCAGAAGGAGATTTCACTCCCGGTGGAGATGCTGACGCAGTATCCCGGCGTCTATGAACTCGACCGCGACGCCCGCTTCACCGTGCTGCTGCGTGACGGGAAGTTGTGGGTGAACCTCACTGGCCAGGCCTTCCTACACGCCTTTGCCAAAGTGCCGGATCGTTTCTTCTACAAGGCGGTGACAGCGGAAATCGCCTTCAATCGCGACAAGGGCGTGATTCAATCACTCACCCTGTTTCAAAACGGGCGTGAACTCACCGCCAAGCGCAGCAGCGCCGCGCCGCCTGAGTACCAACTGCGCACCTCGAAAGAACTCCAGCCCTACGCGGGTGAGTATGCCCTCATGGGCTTGAAAAAACTCAAAGTCACCGTGCAGGCGAACACGCTCTTCGCCCAGCTTGAAGGCCAGCCTTCGGTTCCCGTGTTTGAAACCACCCCAGACCGTTTTGAATATGATGTCGTCAAGGCCACGCTCGTCTTCACGCGTGACGATAAACAACAGATCAACGGCCTCACGTTGCTGCAAAACGGACTCGCCCTGCCTGCCGCACGCGTTACGAGCCAGACCAGTGACCTGTCGAAGTGAAGCGGTTCTCCTTCTCGGCCAGCGCCAGGATCGTCTGGAAATGCGGGCTTTTGCCCTCGCGATACACCACGCTGGTCTCGATGCTTTTGAAGCCAGCCTTGCCCAGCATCTCATGCAGCTCGCTTTCGGAGAAACCCAGCCACACATCCGCATAGAGGTCGCGTGCCTTCTCAAACTGGTGCTTGAGCAGGTCCAGCAGCACGATGCGCCCGCCGGGTTTGAGAATGGCATACGCCGCCTTGAGCGCCTTCTCTGGATTCTGCGCATGATGCAGCGCCTGACTCAGAAACACGAGGTCCACACTCAACGGCGGGATCGGCGGTGCTTCGAGGTCACCCAGACGGTATTCGAGGTTCGTGAAGCCATGCTTCAGCGCCAACTCCGAACCGTAGGCGACCATCTTCTCGCTGTTATCGACAGCGATAACCTTCTTCGCCCGCTGTGCGAGCAACTGCGACAGCGTTCCCTCGCCCGCACCAAGATCAGCAATGATCAGCGGCGGCAGCAGTTTGAGCAAAGTCTCTCCCAAGCCCTTCCACGAACGTCCGGGGATGTAATGTCGGCCAAACTTACCCGCCAGCGCATCGAAGTAGGCCTGCGCTGTCTGCGCCCGCTTCCGCAGCACGACTTGCAGCGCCTCGGCATCCTTGGTGACTTCGCGCAGTTCTGCTCCGGCCGCCTCGATGAGCGCCAGAAAGTGTTCATGGGTCGGCTGGTCCTTTGTGCCGGGTTCATCGAGCTGATACAGCCGGTTTTTGCCACTGCGGCGGTCGTTCACCAAACCGGCAGCCTTCAGTTTCGCGAGCTGGGCCGAAATGTTCGACTGCGGCAGCGACAGCACCTCCTGCAGCTCCGCCACGCTTAGCTCCTCCTGCTTCAGCAGCAGCAGCAGCCGCACCCGCGTCGGGTCAGCGATAAGGCTTAGAGATTTGAGAATGGATGCCAAGGCAAACCCATCGTATCAACGCATCATGGTTCATCAATACCGGAGTTTGCCGAGCCGTTGATGGTCGTGAGTTGATAGTTGATGGCCGGATTCTGAAACTATCAACCATTCACCATCAACCATCTCACAGCTTCGATGCCGCCCAAATGCCCGCTTTCTTCTGCTGCGCCTGCCGCCGCAGCGCTTGCAGCTCCAGCGCATACTCGTCCGCCGTCCGTGCATCCGCCGGCAGCGTCGTCGTGACACCCGCCAGCCGTGCATAGCCCTGCTGCACCAGCAGATCGGCCAGATACACCGGCTTGCCGGGACTGATCTCCACCAGGATCAGCGCATAAAAGCGGCTGCGGTCCGGCACCTCCTCCCAGCGTGTCATCACCGAAAACGCATGTTCTTTGAGCAGTTGCGTCACGTATTGCCCCGCCTTCACGCCTTCATCCACGATGCGCTGGCTGCTCACGCCAAAATAGCGTCCTTGCTCCTGCACCCGCTGCGGATGTGTCCACGAGGCATCCAGCGCATCCACGAAGTAGAGCACAAAGATGTGCTCGTCCTCCGTGTCGCTCACCTTGATGCGCAGCGTGTCCGCCTCGTTCGTGCGGCTCTCAATGAGGCGTGCTTTCGGGAAAATTTTAAACTCTGGCAGCGACGTGCGCCCGGTGTCGTTCGTGGCCTGCCCCGGCACCACCTGCGCCACCGGAATCGGCAGCGCCGCCAGCGGCACCGGCCGGCTCTCCTTCAGCAGAATCGCCGCCAGCACGATGATCAGCACCAGCACGCAGGTGATGGCGAGATTGAGCAAGGTGTCACGAAGGGGCATTTCGGAGGCGGCAGAAGTTGGCGCGCACTGTCCCGTGATCGCGGGCAGGCTCAAGCCGCAAGTGACACAAAGGTCATGGGTGGCAATGCATGATCATTTTTTCGACAGGATGAAAGAATTCACCGCTCAAATCACGATTGGTATGACCTCCTACCAATTATTGATGACTCTCTCCCCGCTCAAATCCGCCCCGTCGCTTGTCGATCAGGTCTGTTCGCGCCTCGCGCGCCAATTGCGCGACGAAGTTGAGTCTGGCAATGGCAGGCTGCCGCCAGAACGTCTCATGGCCGAGCGCCTTGGGGTGAGCCGCACTGTTCTTCGCGAGGCCACCAAACGCCTCGAACTGCAAGGCCTGCTCGAAATTCGGCACGGCAGCGGCATTCGAGCCGTGAATCGACTCCACAAGCCCCTGAGCGGCTCTTTGTCACTGCTTCTACCCGAATTGTCCGAACGTCTGCGACAGTTGAACGAAGCTCGCGCTGCCATCGAGCCTGAAATCGCGAAACAAGCCGCGTTGAAAGCCAAAACGGCCGATGTGAAGCAACTCCGCAGCATTCATGAGCGCTTGGTGGCCGCTGAGACGCATGATGAAGCCGTCGAGGCCGACATCGACTTCCACCGCACGCTCGCCCGCATCGCCAGCAACGAGATTTTGAAGCTCATGCTTGAATCCCTCGCCGATCTCGGTCGTGAAAGTCGTCGCATCACCATCAGCAACGTCGGCAGGCAGCGGGCGATTGATCACCACACCGCTATTTTGAGTGCCGTGGCCGCGCACGATGCCCCCGCTGCCGCCAAAGCAATGAAACATCACATGGACGAAGCAGCTCGCGATCTCGCCGCCAAAACGAAGGCAAAACGATGAGAACCACGATCTTCATTCTCTTGGCGGCTGTTCCAGCTCTCGCCGTCGATTTCGACCGTGAGATTCGTCCATTGCTTCAGGAGAGCTGCATCGAATGTCATGGCGAAAAGAAGCACAAAGGCGAGCTGCGCCTCGATGCGAAGCCATTCGCTTTCAAAGGTGGTCACGACGGCCCCGCTATCGTCGCTGGCAAGCCCGACAAGTCGCCGCTCTACCAGCGCATCACCAATACGGATGACAAGGAGCGCATGCCGCCGAAAGGCGACGCGTTGTCGCCGTCACAGATCGCCGCGATTAAAACGTGGATCGAATCCGGTGCGGTGTGGCCGGAGAACGCCGCCGACAAAGCCGCACTGGCTGACAAACGTCTCTCGCACTGGGCTTGGCAGCCGTTGACGAAGTTCGGCATGCCTCAGAGCATCGACTCGATCATCCAAGCAAAACTTGCCGAGAACAAACTACAGCCCTCGCCCGAAGCGGATCGCCGCTCGCTCATTCGTCGCCTCACTTTTAATCTCCATGGTCTTCCGCCGACACCGGCTGAGGTGGAAGCTTTCCGCCAAGACAAAGACCCGAAGGCGTATGAAAAGCTCATCGACCGCTTGCTTGCCTCACCGCGCTACGGCGAGCGTTACGCCCGCCACTGGCTCGACATCGCGCATTACGCCGACACGCACGGCTTTGAGCGCGATCAGCGCCGCGACAATGCCTGGCGTTACCGCGATTACGTCATCCATGCGCTGAACGCCGACAAACCCTACGACCAGTTCCTGCGCGAGCAGATCGCTGGCGATGTGTTGAATCAGCCATCCATCGTGGCGACCGGTTTCCTCGCAGCCGGACCCTATGACTTCGTCGGGCAGGTCGAAACAAAGAGCGATGTGCTGCGCCGCAGTGCTCGCACCCTCGATCTCGACGACATGGTCACGCAGGTCATGACTGCTGCATGCGGCGTCACGGTGAATTGCGCGCGCTGCCACGATCACAAGCTCGATCCCATCTCGCAGCGCGAGTATTACTCGCTGTGGTCCGTGTTCGCCGGCTTGAAGCGCGGTGATCGCGATCTCGACACCGCCGAGTCCGCCCGCCTCACTGCCGAGCGTGCCAAAACACAAACGCGCCTCCGCCAGGTCACCACCGAACTCGCCAAACTCACCGGTGAAGGCCTTGATCTCGCCGATATGATCGGCAAAAAAGGCACCGGCATCGACCTACGCAACGGCAGCCTCACGATTGCCAAACTCGGCTACCACCGCGACATCAAAAGCAATCGCCAGACATTGGTCCCATCCGTCCCATCAGTCCTATTTGTCTCAGTCCCCAACGACCTGCCCTCCGGCATCCCCGCCACCTCCGGGCACACCTGGGACGCCATCCGCAACGGACCACTCAACGCTCAAGTCTCCACCACCATCGACGGCACGGACTATGCGAAAGACGGCCACAGCATCCTCGGCCTGCACGCGAACAGCGCCGTCACCTTCGACCTCAAAGAGATTCGCAAAGTCAGTGGCTACGCGAAGATGCGCTTCACCGCGATGCTTGGCTTTGGAGCCAACCAACAAGCCGCCAGGAGCCTCGCGGACTTCACGGTGTTCATCGGCAGCGAACAAAAGTTCCAGCGGCTCAAAATGCGTAAAGATGAGTCCGCGCACCTCGATCTCAGCATCCCCACTGACGCGCCGACGATCACATTGATAGCCACCGATGGCGGCGACGGCATCAGCAACGATCTCCTCTTCCTCGGCGATGCCAAACTCACGCTCGACATCGAATCCCAGCCGCTCTCCGCCGCTGACAAAGCCCGCGTCAACGCGCTGCGAGCCGAAGAGAAGCAACTCAGTGCCAAACTGAACGCCAAAGTCACCACCGACAAGGTTTACGCCGTCATCGCCGACAAACCGCCCGCCGTTCAGATTCTCAAACGCGGCGATCCCGAGTCTCCCGCCGACGAATCCATCCCGCCCGGCACGCTGAGCCTTCTGCGCGACCTCAAGCCCGCTCTCGGCACCCTCGACGCGCCCGAAGGCGACCGCCGTAAAGCCCTCGCAGCGTGGATCACCGATCCGCGCAATCCATTGACGAGGCGCGTCATCGTCAACCGCCTCTGGCACTGGCATTTTGGCCAAGGCATCGTGAACACCCCCAGCGACTTCGGCCTCGGCGGCGGTCAGCCTTCGCATCCCGAGCTGCTCGATTATCTCGCTGATGAACTGCTAAAAAGCGGCTGGTCGCTCAAGCACATGCACAAGCTGATCGTGACGAGCCAAGCCTATCGACAAAGATCCGACCGAGCTGTCGGATCAGACGGATCAAACAGATTCCTCTGGCGACAAAACCCGCGCCGCATCGAAGCCGAAGCCACGCGTGATTTCGTCCTCGCCATTTCCGGTAAGCTCAACCTCCAGCAAACCGGCGGCCCCGGCTTCACCGACTTCACCTACACCGAAGGCTACGCGCCCGTGTATCAGCACATCACCGCCGACACACCCGAGCTATGGCGGCGCAGCATCTACCGCTTCGTCGTGCGCAGCACGCCGCAGAAATTCCTCACCACGCTCGACTGTCCCGACCCCGCGAATCTCACGCCCGCGCGCATGACCACGACGACCGCGCTGCAATCCCTCGCCCTCTTCAACAACGACTTCATCCTCCGCCAGTCCCGTTACTTCGCCGAGCGCCTGCAACACGAAGCCGGCACCGATCTCGCGAAACAAATCCACCAAGCCTACGCCCTCGCCTTTTCCCGCGAACCCACCGCCGAGGAACAGCAGCTCGCCACCGAGTTCATCAAGGCCAACGAACTCTTTGCCTTCTGCCGATCACTGTTTAACGCCAACGAGTTTGTGTATGTGGACTAGCTTTCGTCATCCTCAGCCTCGAACAGCCACCGCCGGTGCTCGTGACGGATTTGGAGGATCGTCACGAGTTTCCTGGCTTCGTCGATGGTATAGAGCACGCGCCAACCAACGCCTGTCTTCCAGGGGCGAAAGAGCATCTGGCGGATTTCGTATTGTGGCATCCATTTACCGCTCTCAGGGGCGAACCCATGACGATGTGGTGAAAGCGCCAGCTTATCGAGTGCCAATCTCAATAGATCACTCCACCGGTTCGCCAGCACAGCTCCGCCGTGAGACTCATCCGACTCATACCAGATCATCTGACGGTCAATATCGTCCTCACCAGTGTCTGCGAGGCTCCAGAGAAAGCTCATTGTTTCGCCTGACGGAGGTTGGCTTTGCTGCGAATGCGCTCAAACGCTATTTCACCAGGTGTGCCACGATCCCCACGATCATAGGCCTCCAGCGCCGCCTTCAGCTCCATATCCAGCCGATATTCCTCCGCCGCGTGCATCAGCTTGTCGAAGGCACTGACCGAAAGCACCACCGCAGTCGCTTTCCCGTTGTGAGTCAAAACACGCGGCCGGTTGTGCTTCTTCAGCTCAGCGGTGTGCTTGCGCGTCTGCCGGGCGAAGTCGGTGAGGCTGACGATGTCTTTTTCGAGAAGCATTTTCATGCTGGCAGGCTAGCACAGAATTGTGTGCGGCATCAACTCTCCATTTCATTTCCATGAATGCCATTCACTCACGCCGATCCTTCCTCCAAACCGCCGCTGGTGGCCTTGGCGGACTCGCGTTGACCTCCATGCTCGCTCGCGGCGCGCAGCCGCATCACACGGCGAGAGCGAAGCGCGTCATCCAGATCTTCTGCCCAGGTGGCATGAGCCACGTGGACACCTTTGATTTCAAGCCAGAGCTGATCAAACGCGCGGGCAAACCCTTCGATCCCGATGGGAAGATGCAGTTCTTTGCGTCGAAGCCAGGCAACTGCCAGCCGAGCTATTATCCCTTCAAACAACACGGCGAGAGCGGGCGCTGGGTGAGCAATCTCTTCCCAAAACTCGCCACGCAGGTCGATAACATGGCGTTCATCTACTCCATGCAGAGCAAGACCGCGCTGCACGGCCCCGGCTGCTTCATGATGAACACGGGTCAGACGCTGCCCGGCTTCCCCAGCATGGGCGCATGGGTCACCTACGGACTCGGCAGTGAGAGCGACAATCTGCCGTCATTCGTCGTGCTGCCTGATCCACGTGGACTCCCGCCCGGCGGTCCGATCAACTGGGGCGCGGGCTTTCTTCCCGCCGTGCATCAGGCCACCACGCTCGATGCCACGAACGCCGAGCAACCCATCGCAGATCTCTTCCCGCCGAAGGATTTTACCACTCGGCAGCAAGATCAGCAGACGCTGGCCTTCCTGCAAAAACTCAATGTGCAGCACCGCGCAACACGCGCCGCCAACACCGAACTCGATGCGCGCATCGCTGCGTATGAGATGGCCGCACGACTCCAACTCAGCGCGCCCGAAGTCACCAACCTCTCTGGAGAAACCGAACTCACCAACAAACTCTACGCGCTCGACGATCCCGAGCGCGGCCCCTTTGGCCGACAGTGCCTGATGGCACGCCGACTCGCGGAGCGCGGTGTGCGCTTCATTCAAATCTACTGCGGCGCTGAAAACACCACGGCGAAAAAAATCCGCCCGAACTGGGACAGCCATGAAGATCTGGTGCGCGATCATGGCTACTGGGGGGGCGTTCTCGACACTGGTGCGAGTGCGTTGCTCGCTGATCTCAAATCACGCGGCCTGCTGGATGAGACGCTCGTCATCTGCACCACTGAGTTTGGCCGCCAACCCTCCGCGCAAGGCGCAGGCAAAGGCCGCGACCACAACGCCGGAGCCTTCACTGCCTGGATGGCAGGCGGCGGCATCAAGGGCGGCACCGGCTACGGCAGCACGGATGAACTCGGCTTCAAAGCCGTCGAAAAAATCACCCACAGCTACGAACTGCACGCCACCGCCCTTCACCTGCTCGGCATCGACCACGAAAAGCTGACCTTCTACCACAACGGCCTCCAACAACGCCTCACCGGCCTCGAAGGCCACGGCGTGATCAAAGAACTGCTCGCGTAAAAAGCATTCGTCGCATTCCTCCCATCAGTCCTATTTGTCCCATCTGCATGCCACCCAACTCACACATTGCCATCATCGACTGGCGCACCGCACCGCAAGGCGATGCGGAGTCCGCCATCGAAAAAGCCATCATCGGCAGCGCCGCGAAAGTCACACGACATCTCTGCGACACCGATGCCGATTTGGATGACGAGATCGCCAGCGCCAACGCCATCATCATCTGGCACAACATGCCGCTGACGGCGCAGGGCATCGCGAAACTCAAAAACTGCCGCGCCATCATCCGCAATGGCGTCGGCTTCGACAGCGTGGACGTCGCCGCAGCCCGTGAACGTGGCATTGCCGTGTGCAACGTGCCGGACTACGGCACCGAAGAGGTCGCGGATCATGCCATCGCGCTCGCCATGGTCCTGTGCCGCCAAATCCTGCCACTCGATCAAGAAGCCAAAGCACTCGGCTGGAACATCAAAGTCGGCCCCAAGCTCCGCCGCCTCAGTACGCTCACCTTCGGCATCGTCGGACTCGGCCGCATCGGCACCGCGACAGCGCTGCGAGCCAAAGCCCTCGGCTTCCGTGTCATTTTCCACGATCCGTATCTTCCCAACGGCGCGGACAAAGCGGTGGGCATCACACGCGTGCGCTCGCTCGATGAATTGCTCACTCAAACCGATGTTTTGTCACTGCACTGCCCGCTGAATGCTGAAACACGTCACCTCATCGCCGAGCGCGAGCTTTCGCTGCTCAAACCGACTTCCTTCATCGTGAACACAGCTCGCGGAGCCATCATCGAAAAAACCGCGATTCTCGCCGCGCTGCGTGAAAACCGCCTCGCAGGCGCGGGCCTCGATGTCATCGAAGACGAACCGCTGCGCACCACCGAAGAGGCCGCCACGCCTAACCTCATCGCCACCTGTCACGCAGCCTTTTGCAGCGTGGAGTCGAAGATCGAAATGCGCAGCACCTCGGCGCGGATCGCACTTGCCGCCGTGACCGGCCAGCCACTCGAAAACGTGGTAAATGGCATGGTTTGAAGCGCGTAATGGAAAATATCCTTTGATCCATTTGAGACTCGGCTCCGCAACCAGGCGGAGTGGATCGCCAGCGCATCCGCCTGCAAGTCCTGGAAGACCTCAGCCTCGCCATGCAGTGATGGGGCATTCGATTTCATGCCGGTGGATCACCGAAAGCCTGGCCCCTTGCCAGATCATTCCTTGGCATACCTCAAAAACTCCTTCCGCCTCGCCTCAAACCCACTTGTCTCTTCGCTCCAAGCTTCCATCACCTTCTTCCACGGTTCTCCCGCGCGGATCGCCTTCACGCTCTCGTCGCGATTCAGCAGCGTGTTCACCTTCGCCAGCGCGAACGAATTCGGGTGCAGGCGCTGCAACACCGTTGCGATGGCGATGCCGGTCTGCACGGGCCGCAGCATGTTGCGATCTGTGATTTGAATCCGCACGCCGCCGCAGGCCTCGTTCTTGAACACGCTCGTCGTCGGCGTGAAGCGCACCGGCGTGAACTGCACGCCTGGCAGGCCCAGTTTGTTCAGCTCATGCGCCAGCCGCAGATCATTCACATACGGCGCCCCGAGCACTTCAAACGGCGAATCGGTGCCACGGCCGACGCTGACGCTGAATTCGAGCAAGCCAATGCCCGGATAAAGCTGCGCGGCATTCAGCGAACGCATGTTCGGCGACGGGTTGATCCACGGCAGTCCGGTTTGATCAAACAGCATGCCGCGTCGCCAGCCTTCGACCGGAATGACCTTCAAATCGCAGCCGATATTGCGCTCCGCGTTCATCATCGCCGCCAGTTCGCCTGCGGTCATGCCGTGGCGCAGCGGCATCGCATGCGTGGCGGTGAACGTCTCCTTGTCCGGCACCGCCGGGCCTTCCACGGCGTTGCCGCCGATGGGGTTCACACGGTCGAGCACATAGAACGCCTTCTTCGCCTTCGCCGCCGCCTCCATGCACACCCGCAACGTCGAGATGTAGGTGTAGAACCGGCAGCCGATGTCCTGGATGTCGAACACCAGCGCATCCACGTCTGCGAGTTGCTCCGCCGTCGGCGCACGCTGCTCGCCATACAAGCTCAGCACGGGTAGGCCGGTCTTTGCGTCCTTCGAGTTGCTGATCTTCTCCTGATCCAGCTCTCCACGAATGCCGTGCTCGGGACTGAAGAGTTTTTTCAGCTTCACCTCGGTCGCGTTCGCCAGCAGATCAATCGTGCTGCGTCGTTGCGCGTCGATGCCGGTCTGATTCGTGATCAAACCGATCCGCAGGCCTTTCAAATCGGCAAACTTGCGCCGCACCAACACGTCGATGCCGTTGAGCACCGTCGGCACTTCCTTCTCATCACGCGGCCACGGCGGCCCGTTCGCCGCAAACTTCATCCCTTGTGCTGCCACGGTGCCGATCTGTTCATACAACTCGCGCACACTGCCTCTGCCATTCGGATGCAGACGTGAACTCATGAAAATGATGAACGTCTTCGTCTGCGGCTCGATCCATAAACTCGTGCCGGTGAAACCCGTGTGGCCGAATGATCCAATCGGAAACACCTTCCCACGCGGCCTGCTAAAAGGCGAATCAATGTCCCAGCCGAGTCCACGCCGCTCAAACACCGTCGTAATCGTCTGCGGTGTCGTCATGATCTTCACCGTTGTCGGCTTCAGCACACCCGCACCCTCAGTCAGAATCATCCGCGCATACTTCGCCAAATCGGAAGCCGTCGTGAACAAGCCCGCGTGCCCCGTGACGCCGCCCATCTTGCGCGAGGTCGGATCATGCACCACGCCGCGCAGCATCACGCCATTCTCATCCTTCTCCGTGGGCGCGATGCGCGGCTTCCAGTCGTCTGGAGGCAGAAACCGCGTCGAATCCATCTTCAGCGGCTCAAACACGTGTTTTGCCGCGAACTCATTCAAAGCCACACCGCTCACGCGGCGCACGATTTCGCCCAGCAGGATGAAATTGATGTCCGAATAGCGGAAAAAGCGATCTGGCGGCCCATCTGGCTCCAATTCGACCGCACGTCGAATACCCGCCTCATAGCCCGTCCACTCCGGCTCCTTCGGAATGCCCGGCCTCAGGCCCGAAGTATGCGTCAGCAGATGCCGCACCGTGATCCCAGCGCGAAACTCCGGCACATACCGCCGCACTTCCGCCTCCAGCTCGATCTTCCCCTGCTCCATCAGGATCAAAACACACGGCAACGTCGCCACCACCTTCGTCAGTGATGCCGCATCGAACACGGTATCCGCCGTCATCGCCTCCTTTGCTGGTGAAACTGCCCGCTGTCCCTCCACCAGCGTCAGCTTCTTCTCACCGCTTTCAAAGTGAAGCACCGCCCCTGGCGGATTCCCCTTCGCCACCGCCTTGTGTACGACTTCGCGCAGCGCGTCGAATTCGTCCGCGTGAACAACGCCACAGAACAGCAAAGGTAAAATGATGCGGGGTAAAATCATGGGCAGATCGTAGCGCGGAATTCCGATTCCGCGACATCACCGCATCACCCAGCGCTCCAAATCTCGGTATCGGAATACCGAGCTACTTGTGCTTCTTCACTGTCGGCTTCCCGGCCTTCGGACTCTGAAATGTCGGTGCGATGGTGCCCTTTTCCCATTCGGCTATGGCTGTGACGAATTCCTTCACCACTTCGGGCTTTTCTGCTGCGAGGTTCTTCGTTTCGCCGACATCAGCGGCCAGATCATACAATTCAGGTGCGGCTGAACCGTTGCGCACGAGCTTCATATTGCCATTACGCACCGCATTGTTCCCGCCCGGTCCGCCGGAGCGCCAGAACAGCAGCTCATGCGGCGCTCCCGTCTTCTCGCCGGTCAAAAACGGCAGCAGATTCGCGCCATCGAGATTCTTCGGCGTCAATTCGGCAGCACCAGCCGCCGCGAGCGCGGTGGGCAGGAAATCCAACGCGATGACAGGTTGATCATACGTTCCAGGCTTGATCTTCGCGGGCCAGCTCACCAGAAACGGCACGCGCATGCCGCCTTCATAGACCATGCCCTTCGCACCACGCAGCGGCGAATTGTCGGTGAAGTTGGTGCCGCTCTTCGCCGCCAGATTCGGGCCGCCGTTGTCGCTGACGAAGTAGATCAGGGTGTTCTCGCGCTGCTTCGTTTCGTCCAGCTTCACCAGCACACCGCCGATGGCAGCATCCAGCGCGCAGACCATCGCCGCGTAAGTGCGGCGGCTGTCGTTTTCGATGTGCTTGAGCTGTTCCAGCCACTCCTTCGGCGCTTGCAGCGGTGTGTGTGGCGCGTTGAAGGCCAGATAGAGCATCCACGGCTTCGCTTTGTCTGCATGACGGCCCACAAACGCTGCCGCCTCGTCGCCAAACTGATCGGTGAGGTATTTCGTCTGCGGTTCGTCCTTCCCGTTGCGGTTCAGCGGGATGTTGTACTCCGCGCCGCCGCCTACACCGGGGAAATACACATGCCCGCCGCCCAGCGCACCGAAGTACTCATCAAAGCCACGCTTCAGCGGATGAAACTGCGGATGCGCGCCGAGATGCCACTTGCCGACTGCGCCGGTCGTGTAACCCGCCTGCTGCATGAGCGATGGAAACGTCGTCTCGTTCAGCGACAGCCCCGCTGTGGTGCTCTCCGGCAGCCAGGCCGGGTTGTTCTCATGCCCGAAGCGATGCTGATAGCGCCCGGTCATGATGCCCGCCCGAGTCGGGCTGCAAAACGGATGGGAGACATAGCCATTCGTGCAGCGCAGGCTCTGCGTGGCCAGTTTGTCGAGATGCGGCGTTGGAATCTCCTTCGAGCCTTGAAACCCGACATCATTGTAGCCAAGATCATCGGCGATGATGGCGAGCACGTTGGGTTTGGCCGCACCATCCTTCGCCAAGGCTACGGAGGGCAAGTAGAGCGTAGAGCCAAGGGCCAAGAGCAGGACGAGAGTGAGGGAACGCATGATGAGGCGCGACAACGCGTCCCCGGCAGCCATGTTTCAGATTCACTCGAAACAATGCAGGGCTTACGCACCAAAACTTGCAGCTCTCAGGAACCTGATTGCCGCAGATTCAGAAAACCCACAGATTTTTAGAGTAGAAATAATCTGTGGTTAAAACAAACTCAGGAGCGTGGTGTTCTTCGGCGTCGAGCGACGCGGTGGCTATTCCTGGGCCGATGGCTTCTTCAATCGCAATGACACCGCGCCGCTGCCGAGGCAACTTGATGGCGAGGTGGCAAAGTTCACCAGGCACATCAGCTACCCGCCGCCGGCGGACAAGGTGAAGTCCAACCTCGCGCTTCGCTGTATTTTGTTTCAAGCAGACGAGGCTGCACAGATTAGAAAGGAGGCGAATGCATCGGGAGCATCCGAGGTGATCCAGAAGGGGAATGCGCGGCTTGGCACGCGCGACTGGAAGCTGAAGAACCCGGCGATTGGCCCGAAGACGAAGCATCGTCGCCGCGCTTCCTGTAGTGATGTCGAGGGAGCATTTGCCATTTATCTTTCTATGAGAGATAGATGCGGCCAAAGTTATCCCATTTTAAAAGACAAATGACAGCCAGTCAGAAAGCGGTTCTCCAGGAAAAGCTCGCCCTCGGCATGAGCCAGGAACTGCCGGTGCTGACGCCACGACAGGTGGTGATGACCTTGCTGCCCGGCAAGGCCCAGGCGGTGATCGGCATGAGGCGCGCGGGCAAGACCTGCTTTCTTTATCAACAGATGCAGGAGCGGCTGGCGCAGGGTGCGCGGCGCGAGCAGTTGATCTACCTGAACTTCGAGGACGAGCGCTTGCCCTCCCTGGAGGCGGAGGCGCTGACCTTTGTGCTCGACGAATACTACCGCACACATCCCGCCACCCGGTCGAAGCAGAAGGTGCTGTGGTGTCTCGACGAGGTGCAGTTGGTGAAGGGCTGGGAGTCGTTCGTCAGACGCATTCTCGACACGGAGAAGGTGGAGGTTTTTGTGAGCGGTTCGTCGGCACGGATGCTGAGCCAGGAAGTGGCGACCTCGATGCGGGGCCGCGCGCTGGAGGTTGTCATTCATCCGTTCAGCTTTCGCGAGGTGCTCACGCACCAGGGACTGCCGGTGCCCGATGACGTGGCCGTGCTGACGCCAGCCAAGCGCTCGCGCATGGAGAAGGCGCTGACCGATTATCTTGTCGGCGGCGGGTTTCCAGAGACCATCGGGCTGCCGCCGGATGCGCGCGCGCGGCTTCTGCAGAGCTATGTCGATGTGGCGCTGCTGCGCGACGTGGTGGAGCGGCATCAAGTGGCCAACGTGAGCGCGCTGCGGTTCCTCGTGCGGCATCTGCTCGCTAATGCGGGCAGCCCGTTCAGCGTGCAGAAGATTCACAACTTCCTCACGACGCAGGGCATGCCGGTGGCGAAGAACACGCTGCATGATCTGCTCGCCCATCTCGAGGAGGCCTTCCTCGTGCGTACCGTGTGGATGGAATCCGCGTCGGAGCGGCAGCGCATGGTGAACCCGCGCAAGGCCTATCCCATCGATCCTGCGCTCATGGCGCTCTATGATCGTTCGGGCCGCGCGAACACCGGCCATATGCTGGAAACGCTGGTGCTCCTGGAGCTTGAGCGCCGCCGGGCGGCAGTGACGTGGGTGCGCACGCCTGCCGGTTACGAGATCGACTTCCTGGCGCGGCACGCAGATGGACGGCAGGAGCTGATCCAAGTATGCGCAGATGCAAGCGATCCTGCGACGGCGGAGCGTGAGTTCCGAGCCCTGGCCGATGCGACGACGAGCTTTCCCCGTGCCAAACGAACGCTGCTCACACTGCACCAGACGGGTTTCCCAAAGACATCCCCGCCCGCAAAGATCGAAGTGCAAACGGCGTGGCAGTGGCTGCTCACATAAAACCACGGCACCTGGTCGCTGCCTTGCAATGCAACGGCGCGGCCCGCGTAGAAGTAGCCAGCACAGGATGAGACCACCTCTGCCAATTGATCGCCGCATGAACCGCAGAAACTTCATCGCCCAGTCCAGTGCGCTGGCTTTGTCCCCGCCGCTCATCGGCATGAAACAAGGCGATGACATTCCCGGCTTGGTCGGTTGGGAGTGGATGGGCATGCCTGCAGACATTCCAGGACTCGAAGTCATGTCCACCGGCAAGACCCGCAACGGCACCAAAGGGCCCAAGGGCGAAGGCGTTTACACTGCGACGATGTATCCCGGCCCGAAGAAGAACCTCGTCTTCAACGCCGCCACCTGTTGGTGGGCCGACGCTTTGTCCGAGCCTCCAGGCTATGTGCGACCCAAGGTTTATACCGAACCGAAAGGAGTCGATGCGCGAGCGCAACGCATCACGTCAAACATCTTCGACCGCATCAAACAAAGCCCGCACGCCCAATGAGCGAACCCATCGTCTATCTGAACACCGGCTTCGTTTCCGCCTCACAGGCGAAGCTGAACATCTACGACCTCGGCATCGTGCTCGGTGCAACGCTCACCGAGATGACGCGCACGTTTCGTCATCAGCCGTATCGAGCAGCGGATCACGTGGCGCGGCTGTATCGGTCGCTGAAGTATTCCGACATCGCGGTGCCATTGTCGCAGGATGAGATGCTGGCGAGAACCAGCGAACTGGCCGAAGCCAACTGCAAGCTGTTGCGACCCGAAGAAGACATCGGCATCGTGCATTTCGTCACACCTGGCGAGAACGCGCTCTACGCTGGCAGCGCTGGAGATTCAGGTCCGATGACGCCGACCATTTGCATCCACTCGTTCCCGCTGCGCTTCAGCATGTGGCGGCATTTGTTTGTCGATGGCGCGCATGTCGTCACGCCGTCCATTCGCCACATTCCGCCGCAGTGCATTGAGCCCAAGATGAAGAACCGCAGCCGCCTGCACTGGTTCCTCGCGGAGAAACAAGCGCAAGCCGTGGACCCGCGCGCGATCACGCTGCTGCTCGACCTTGATGGCAATGTCACTGAGTGCTCCGGCTCGAATTTCGTCATCATCAAAGGCCGCACGATCATCTCACCGACAACGCGCAACATCCTCTGGGGCATCAGCCTGCAAACCGTGAAGGAACTCGCGCCACAGATCGGCATGGAGTTCATCGAAAAGGACTTCCAGCCCTACGACGTGATCAACGCCGACGAAGCCTGGCTGACCACCACGCCCTACTGCCTCGCTCCCTGCACGAAGAACAACAACATCCCCATCGGCGATGGCAAACCGGGGCCGTTGTTCAAGAAGATGATCGGCGCGTGGAGTCACCGTGTGGGCATGGACATCGAGGCGCAGGTAATGAACGACCCGCCCGTGCTTCCATGAAGAACCAATTTATGTAGTCATGGGCTTTAGCCCGTGAAAACATCGTTCTCCTGGAAGCTGTCATTAACGTCATGCGTAACTGATGCGAGCTAAAGGCCAGCACTACTTTCTCAATCATGCCGCGCATCCTCATCGCCGAATGCAAACAGGAGGTCTCCACCTTCAATCCGCACCTTAGCGGCTACACGGACTTCGGTATTCGGCGTGGTGGGGAGTTGCTGAGTTATCACCGCTCCGTGCGGAATGAGATCGGCGGAGCGCTCAGCGTTTTCGATTCGACTCCTGACGCCGAACTGGTGCCGACTTACAGCGCGTTCTTCATCACCTCGGGCGGCACATTGGCAAAGGCGGACTGGGAGCGCATCGCGGCGGAGTTTCTCGATTCCATCCGCACGGCACCGCCGGTGGATGGCGTGTATTTCTGCATGCACGGGGCGATGGCGAGCGAGGTGGAGCTTGATCCCGAAGGCTGGCTGCTGGCGGAGACGCGGAAGATTCTCGGCGAGCGCATTCCCATCGTCGTGTCGCTCGATCTGCACGGTATTTTGACGGATCGCATGCTACAGCACAGCGATGCCATCGTGGCGTATCACACCTACCCGCATGTTGATTTCTTTGAGACGGGCCAGCGCGCAGCGCGGTTGCTACTGCGGATCGTTGCAGGCGAGGTGAAGCCGGTGACTGCCAAAGTCACTGTGCCAGCGCTCGTGCGCGGTGACGAGCTGATCACGGCCAGTGGCTCGATACACCATGCGGTGAATGCGGCGAAGGAGATCGAGCAAAGTGCTGGCGGATTGTCTGCGGCGATGATGTGGGGCAATCCGTTTACCGATGTGCCGGAACTCGCCTCCTGTGCCTTTGTGGTGACCGATAACGACCCGGTGCTGGCCGAGCGCGAGGCGCTTCGCATCGCGAACTTGTTCTGGGAGCATCACGAGAAGATGCAGGTGCCGCTGGTGAGCCTGGAGGAGATGGCGCGCATCGCCAATGCACTCACCAGCGGCACGCTCGCGCTTGTCGATGCCGCAGATGCGACCAGCTCCGGAGCTTCGGGCGATAGCAACGCCATCCTGCGTGCGCTCATGGAATCCGGCTGCGCCTTGCGCACGCTGTTGCCCATCGTCGATGAACCGGTCGTGAAGATGGCCTTCGCGGCGGGCATCGGGGCTACGCTCACGACGACGATCGGCGGCACACTGGATCCGCAGCGTTTCAAACCGCTGCAAATCACCGCCAAGGTGCGTTTGCTCGCCGACGGTCGATTCCGCAGCGAATCCTTCGGCGAAGAGTGGCTCGCTGGTCCGACGGCGGTGCTGGAGACTGAAAACTTCACGCTCGTCGTCAGCAGCCGCGCTGTGAATCTCTACGACCGCTCGTTCTTTTACGCGCACGGTCAGAACCCAGAGCGATTCGACGCCGTGGTGATCAAGTCGCCACACTGTCAGCACCACATGTACGCAGCGTGGTGCGTGCGGATGGTGAATGTGGATGCGCCCGGCTCCTCCAGCGCCAATTTGCCGTATCTCGGACACACCCGTTGCTCACGACCGATTTTCCCGCTCGATGCGGATGTCACCTTCACTCCCAATCCCAAACTTTTTTTGCGCCCATGAAAATCCGAGAAATCCGCTGCGCAGGTTTGCGCGGAGCCACACCTGAAGGCGGCTGGAGCAACGAACTCCGGCCTGATGACTGCGTCCACACGCTCATCGCCGTCCACACCGATGAAGGCGCTGTTGGACTCGGCAGTGTGTTCACCAACGATGCGCTGGTGCGCGCTTCGCTGGCCGTGTTGGAGCCACTGTATCGCGGCGAGAACGCACTCGAACCCGAACGCGTGAGTGAGAAGCTGCAGCAGAACATGTTCTGGCTCGGGCGCGGCGGCTCGATCACGCATACGATCAGCGGCATCGACATCGCGCTGTGGGATTTGCTTGGCAAGGCGACTGGGCAGCCCGTCGGACGCTTGCTTGGCGGTCGGTATCGCGAACGTGTGCAGCCTTATGCCTCGCTGCTGATGGATGAGCCTGAAAAACTGCGCGACCACCTGCTCAAAGTGAAAGCGCAGGGCTTCCGCGCCTTCAAGATCGGCTGGGGGCCGTTTGGTCGGCGCAATGCGGCGACGGATGAAGCCATCGTCAAAGCAGCACGCGAAGCCGTGGGACCGGATAACAAGCTCATGGTCGATGCCGGTGGCAGCGACGCACATTGGACGAACGGGTACAAGTGGGCGCTGAACACCGCAAAGATGCTCGCCGACTACGATGTGCATTGGTTTGAAGAAGCGCTCACGCCCGACTCGCTCGAAGACTTCCCCAAACTTCGCGAGCACTCGCCCGTGCCGATCTCCGGCGGCGAGGTGCTCACACGTCGTCAGGCATTCCAGCCCTTCCTGGAAGCGCGCGCCTTCGACATCATCCAGCCCGATGTGACCAAAGTCGGCGGCATCAGCGAGGAGCGCCGCATCGCCTGGATGGCGCAGGAGCACGGTGTGCAGTTCATCCCGCATGGCTGGAACACGGCGGTCGGTCTCGCGGCTGATCTGCATCTCGCATCGGCATTCCCCGGTACGGATCTCGTCGAGTATCTCACCGGCTCGCCCTTCATCGACGAAATCACCGTCGGTGGCTGGAAGCTTGATGCGGATGGCATGCTGGCAATTCCGACGACGCCCGGCCTCGGCCTCGAACTCGACCCCGATGCAGTGAAGAAATACACTGGTGGGGAGAAGCTGTTGGACTGATTTTATCGCCGGGATTCAGCAGTCGGAAGCTGATAAACGCAGCCATTCCATTTCTAATAACTTTTGAAGTGAGCGATTGCCTCATTGGGCGAACTCGTCAGAATGTTCGCTAACCATGAGTGCTTCACACCCTGCTGAGGAAGCTCTTTTTCAGGCCGTTTTAAAGCGACCGATGGCTCAGCGTAATTCCTACCTGAAGCGGGAATGTGGTGATGACGATGCCTTGAGGCGTCGTATCGAGGAACGACTTGCGGCTCGGAATGGCAGTGCGGCACACGAACCAGGACATAACGAGGCAGATGAGGATGAGGAAACCTTGCATCTGGCGCAGCAGGAAGACCATCAACAACATGCCCATATCGACCGTTACCGGCTGCTGAAAGTGATCGGCTCCGGAGGTTTCGGCTGCGTGTGGCACGCCGAGCAAAAAGGACCGATTCCACGCCGGGTGGCGCTGAAAGTCGTCAAACTGGGCATGGATACACGCGAAATCATCGCGCAGTTCGAAGCCGAGCGGCAACTGCTGGCATTGATGGACCACCCTTGCATCGCGAAGGTTTATGATGCGGGGGCGACCGACGAGGGGCTGCCCTACTTTGTGATGGAGCTGGTGGGCGGGATTCCCATCACGCGATTCTGCGATGAACATCAACTGCGTACTACAGAGCGCCTGCGCCTCTTCATTGACGTCTGCAAAGCCTTGCAGCATGCGCATCAAAAGGGCGTCAGCCATCGTGACATCAAGCCCAGCAATATTCTCGTCAGCAGGAGCGACGGACAACCGCTGCCTAAGGTGATTGATTTTGGCATTGCTAGGGCCACCCGCCCGATGCCGAACGGCGTGAAGACCCACCCGCCATGCGAGCAGATGATCGGCACACCGGTTTACATGAGCCCGGAGCAGGCGGCGGGGAACATCGACATCGACACCCGCTGCGATGTGTATGCCCTGGGTGTTCTCCTGTATGAACTGCTCACCGGGCGCACCCCCTTTGATAAGAAAAAACTGCTGGCTGCTGGCGAACAAGAAATCCGCCGGGTGATTTGCGAGGAGATTCCCCCAAAGCCTTCGGCTGCGCTCGCTTTGGTGCCAAAAGACGCCGCCGCCAAGGTGGCGGCACGTCAACAGAGCACACTGGCCTTGCTGACCGCTGCTTTGCGTGAGGACCTGGACTGGATCGTGATGAAGGCCATGCAGAAAGATCGCAACCTGCGCTATGAAACAGCGAATGGCCTAGCCATGGACGTGGAGCGGTATCTGATGTGCGAGCCCTTGGTCGCCCGCCCGCACAACAATCGTTACCGACTACGAAAACTGGTGAACCGCAACCGGCTGGTTTACATCATGGGCACCCTGGTGGCCGTAGCGCTTCTTATCGGCATTAGTGTCAGTGGCATGCAGACTTGGCGCATCACGCAGGCCGAGCGCGAACACAACCGGCTGCGTAGTTTGGCCGAACTGAGTGAGCTCAGCGCGCATGAGGAAAAGGAAGCCGCCAGAAGATCTCTGGCCAAGGCACAAATCGCCCTGGCAGACGCCGCGTATCGCGATCAGGACGGCAGTGCGATGCAGGCCGCGCTTCAGGCGGTCCCAATGGAGCTGCGTGACTCGAACTGGCGCTATCTGATGGGAAAATCAGACACCTCGATGGCCAGCATCCAGGTGCCCGGTGGTGCTGCGGTAGAGCGGGTGCTGCCGCACCCCACCCGGGCGGGCGTGTTTATTACCGTCTCCTCAGACCATTGGGTGTCGATCACCAAACTCGGCACTGAATCGACTCTGCTGCACTTCCAGCTCGATTTTGAAGATCGCTCTGCGCCTGACTTTTGCCTGTCTGTTTCGCCAGATGGAGAACGGCTCGCGGTCGCGAAGCTCAGCGGCGGTGGCACCGTCATTCATAACCTGCAGGACGGCAGTGTCATCACCCGCTGGGCCAGCTCTGACACGGACGCGCTGATTTACAGCCCCGATGGTCGGCGTCTTTTGGAAATATCGCGCAACGGGCCAGCCCACATGCGCCTGGCGCTTAATGGGGAGATACTCTGGACTGCCGCAGGGACGGAGTCATTAATGCACGCCGCCTTTGACCGCACCGGGCGTCAAATAGTCTGCAACAAAGCGACAAACGGCCAGAGGCTCCAGATCATCAACGCCTTCAGCGGCGATGTGCTGCGCGAGTTGAGCATTCCGCGCATGCGCCTCACCGCGCTCACGATCAGTCCTGACGGCCGTTACGCCTTGACTGGCGATCAGCGCGGCTTTGTGCGCTGTCTGGAACTCAAAACCGGCAACCTCCGCTACGAGTTCCGCGCCAATGACCGCGCGGTGTCCTCCCTGGCCTATGCGCTGGACGGGAAGCGTTTCGTCACTCTCTCCAATCTTTCAGGCGGCCGCCAGTCCATCCAGGTCTGGGATGCGCCCACCGGTGTCTTTCTCCAGCCGCTGCTCAATGCCAGCAGCACCGGCAGGGATCTGTGCGTGCATCCGCTCTCCGGAGAAATTCTTGCCACGGGCCTCACTGCCAAAGCCTGGCGGCTCAAAGGCATAAGTGAAGATTTCCACCTGACGGCACGTGAATTTGCCAACACCTGCTTCTGGAGCAGCGACGACCTGATCTTCACCCACGGCGCAACCTCCGGCATCGATCTCATCGATCTACAACTTGAGAGCGCGGCGAGCCCGCCGGTCTGGCAGGCATCCGACAAAGCAGCGCGCATCGTCACCGCCAGCGCGAATGGCGTCATGGCAGCCGTGGCAGCCGTCAATAAATCTGTCTCCAACATTCAACTGCTGCGTCGTGACCTAGATCACGTCGTGGAGGTGCGACTCCTGACTGCACCCGGCGGGCTTACCTTCATGCACTTCAATCCCCCGGGGGACCGCCTGCTCATCCGCGCTGCCAGCGCTTTTTATGTGGTCGATACCCAGACCGGCCACAGCACCACCGTCGCGTGGGACAAGACATTTTCCATCCGCGAGGCGGAGTGGGTCGGATCCTCACCGCGCATCATCGCGCTCCTCGCCGCCAAGGCGTCGCGCAGCCTGCCAGGCTCGGAAGACCGGCTGGTGCTGTATGATGCCGGTTCGGGCGTGAGGGTACACTCCGTCATCAACGGCAGCGTCATCAACGCCATCGCCACCTCGGCCGATGGCACCCTGCTCGCCGAAGGCGGCGCCGACCGCATGGTACGCCTGCGTGATCCACAGACATTGGCGGTCAAACAGGAGTTGCGCGCCCATGACGCTCCCATTATGGCGCTCGCCTTTCATCCCACGCGGCCGATTCTCGCCACTGCCTCCGAAGATCTCACCATCAAGCTCTGGAACTTGGCGGACGGCAAACTCCTCGAAGAACTCAGCGGCCCGGTCGGCCCGCCCAGACAACTCGTCTTCAGCCCCAATGGCCGCCGTCTTGCCTGCCTCTCCGGCGATCGTTCCATGCGCATTTGGAATCTGGATAAATTCTCCGCCTCCAGGCAGGCGGAGTGATTTGCAGCGGCGCAACAATCTTCGCGTGATGTAACGGAACGCCGTGCTTGGAAACCCTCAGTGCCTCGCATCAGGTACTGAATAGTTACGGCGGCGGGAGCATTTTTTGCGCCGTCATCTCCCTGCTGCAGCATGAGCAGCCGCCATCCATCGGCTCACTGCTTTTGCCGAAGATACGCCGCGCCAGCAGATCCACCTTTTCGCGCAGCGAGTTTGTTCGCGCATCGAAGCGACGCCACTTCCTCAGGGATGCTTGTGCCCCAGGATTGTTCCAACCCTGGGCTGCATGACGAAAGCCCGTTAGGCTTTCATGCGGAGCGCGGAGCGCTCGGTTACCCCGGCCTCACCACCTGCGGTTCACGTGATTTCAAGACTTCATACTTCGTCAATTCACGCCACTGGCCTTTCACGAGGTTGCCGAGCACGAGCATGCCGATCTTCACGCGCACGAGGCGCAGGACTTCGATGCCGAAGGCTTCGAGCAGGCGGCGGATGTGGCGGTTGCGGCCTTCGTCGAGGGTAAATTCGAGCCAGGTGTTCTTTTCGCCGGTGCGGAGGATTTTCACGTCCTTGGCGGCGAGGTGCTCACCTTCGTCTTCCACACCTTTTTTGAGCTGAGCGAGGCGCTGCGCATCCACTTCGCCGCTGATCTGGACGTGGTAGGTTTTATCGAGGTGCGTGTCGGGATTGGTGATCGTGTCGGCCCAGACGTTGTCGTTGGTGAACAGCAGCATGCCCTCGCTGGCCTTGTCGAGTCGGCCCACGGGCGAGAGATGCGGCAGTTTGGAGTTTTCAAAGCACGAAAACACCGTCTCGCGCCCAAGTTCGTCCGAAGCGCTGGTGACAAGGCCGCGCGGCTTGTTGAGCATGACGTACATGCGCGGGGCTTGATTGATGCTGATGTCATCCATGATGATGACATCCTTTTTGAGCACCACGGGGAACTCGGGATTCTTCCGCACGGTGAGGTTCACCTTCACCTTGCCCATGCGGATCAGTTCTGTGGCACGGCTGCGCGAGCAGAAGCCGAGCTTCGACATGGCGCGGGCGAGTCCGGTGCGGGTGGGCGGGGGCTGTGACATGAAACAGGTTTAGCGCAGGTCGCGGCGGTGTGCCGAATGAATATTCGCTCTTGGCCGATGCAGACGACGAGGTTATGCTTCTGCCGTTGTGAAAACAATCCGGCCCAGCATCGAAGCACTCCAACTGCGCTATTCCCGCGACCTGATGCGGAAAAAGATGCTGGAAGGTCATCGCGCGGAACGGCCTGAAATCCTGAACGCGCCCAGAACACCTGACAATGCAGTGTCCTGGCTGCCGCACCCGCCGCGCACCGTGGCGGAGTGCATGTGGATTTCCGATCAGATCACCGAGGAGATCGAGCAATGGAAGAACAACTATCCGCGAACCTTTTCGTCCGGGAGCTAGCACGGCGGCATCGTGTGATGCTGCTCGGCGGCCTCGCGGTCATTGCTCACGGTCTTGAACGCAAAACGAAGGACGTGGACATCTGGCTGGAGCCTCTGGCAGATGCCCCGACGTGGGTGGCGGAGATCGCGGCAATCCTGCGCCAGCTTCAAACAGGTCGCTTCTGGTCACTGCAAAGGAACGACGTTTTGTTCCCGGATGAGGCGGCCGCTGATGTGACGGGTGCGTCGCCGGAATGATGTAGATTAGAGGGCTGTAGATTCTCAAAAATACCACTGTACCCTATGGTTATTCTATGCCTTAGAGTGAGAATGGAGCTGAACATCAAGCCGCTGAAAGATAG
>NZ_JBJXFV010000061.1:0-6347 GCF_046154365.1 Prosthecobacter sp. | reverse complement strand
CCCTCTCCCCGCGAGAAACGTGTTGCGCAAACAGGCGAGCTTCGGGGCTAGCGAAGCGCCGCGAAGCGAAAGGTTAGGTGAGGGGCCAGTTCGGCGTTCGTTGCAGGATTGCTTAACGGCATTGGGTTTAGCATGCCGCGCTCCACAAAAAAGCGGCCCGGAATTGCTTCCGGGCCGCGTGGAGGTTTTGGGTTTTGATTCGCGCTGAGGGTTGGGTCTTAGCGCGGTCAAAGTGGGGAGCTGGAACCCGGCTCTGGAGAGCCAGGCTACGGCTTACATCATGCCGCCGTGGTCGTGGCCGTGACCGGCTTCGGCGGCTTCTTCCTTCGGAATGTCGGCGATGAGACATTCGGTGGTGAGGAGGAGGCCGGAGATGGAGGCGGCGTTCTGGAGAGCGCTGCGGGTCACCTTGGCTGGATCGACGACGCCGGCCTTGATGAGGTCTTCATACTTGGCGGTGGCGACGTTGTAGCCGTGGTTGCCGGTGCCTTTCTTGACTTCGGCAACGATGAGAGCGCCTTCGACGCCTGCATTGGCTGCAAGCTGACGGAGAGGGGCTTCGATGGCACGAGCGACGATTTCGGCGCCGGTCTTTTCGTCACCGACGAGACCGAGGTCACCGATGGAGGCCTGAGCACGGATCAGAGCAACACCGCCCCCAGGGACGATGCCTTCTTCAACGGCCGCACGGGTGGCGTGCAGGGCGTCTTCGACGCGGGCTTTCTTTTCCTTCATCTCGGTTTCGGTGGCAGCACCGACGTTGATGACGGCAACACCGCCGGCGAGCTTGGCGAGGCGCTCCTGGAGCTTCTCACGGTCGTAATCGCTGGTGGTTTCGTCGATCTGACGCTTGATCTGGGACACGCGTCCGGCGATGGCATCGCTGCCGCCTTCACCTTCAACGATGATGGTGTTTTCCTTGCCGATGGTGATGCGCTTGGCTTTGCCGAGGTCGGCAAGCTCGATGTTTTCGAGCTTGAGGCCGAGGTCTTCGGTGATGCAGCGGCCGCCGGTGAGGATGGCGATGTCTTCGAGCATGGCCTTGCGGCGGTCGCCAAAGCCAGGAGCCTTGACGGCCACGATGTTGAGGGTGCCGCGCAGCTTGTTCACCACGAGGGTGGCAAGGGCTTCACCTTCGACGTCTTCGGCGATGATGAGGAGGGGCTTGCCGGAGCGAGCAACCTTCTCAAGCAGAGGCAGCATGTCCTTGAGGCTGCTGATCTTCTTCTCGTTGATGAGGATGTAAGCGGACTCAAGGTTCGCTTCCATGGACTCAGGATCGGTGACGAAGTAAGGGGAGAGGTAACCCTTGTCGAACTGCATGCCTTCGACGACTTCGAGGGTCGTTTCGATGCTCTTGGCTTCTTCGACGGTGATGGTGCCTTCCTTGCCCACTTTGTCCATGGCTTCGGCGATGATGTTGCCGATGGCGACGTCCCAATTGGCGGACACGGTGGCGACCTGGGCCACTTCCTTGCTGTCCTTCACGGGGGTGCTGATTTCCTTGAGCTTGGCGACGATGGCCTCAGTGGCCTTCATGATGCCGCGCTGGAGCGAGATCGGGTTGGCGCCGGCGGTCACGTTGCGGAGACCTTCAGCATAGATGGCTTCGGCCAGGACCGTGGCGGTCGTAGTGCCGTCGCCAGCGATGTCGGAGGTCTTGGAGGAGACTTCCTTGATGAGCTGGGCGCCCATGTTTTCATAAGGACATGGAAGTTCGATTTCCTTGGCCACGGTGACACCGTCTTTGGTGATCGTGGGGGAGCCGAATTTCTTGTCGAGGATGACGTTGCGACCGGCCGGGCCGAGAGTGGCCTTGACGGCGCGAGCCAGTTTGGTGACGCCGCGCAGGAGGGCCTGACGTGCGGATTCGTCGAAGTGCAGTTGTTTAGCCATATCAGTGTAAGTAGTGAGTTAGGGGTTGAGGGGTGGATTAAGCGGTGATGATGCCGAGGATGTCGGTTTCGTTGATGATGAGGACGTCATCACCAGCGAGCTTCACTTCCGTGCCGCCGTATTTGGAGATGAGAACTTTGTCGCCCTTCTTCACGGTGAAGAGGGTGGACACGTCTTTGCCTTCGTCGTCTTTGCCGGTGCCGAGTGCGAGCACTTCAGCTTCCTGCGGTTTTTCTTTGGCGGTGTCGGGGAGGAAGATTCCGCCAGCGGTTTTTTCTTCGCTGTTGGAGCGCTTCACGAGGACGCGACGTCCGAGCGGTGTAATTGCGGTAGCCATAATGTGTGTCTGGTTGGTGCTTTAGAGGTTTATGTTGTGGTTTGGTTTGTCTGATCGACCACCGGCAATGCTGTGAAGCGTGGACGGTGGTCGTTCGGAAAATGGGGAAATCAGTCGGGCAGGTCGGTTTTGGGCGGCGTGGCCGCGGGATTGGGGACGATGGAGACGCCGTTGGGGGCGCGGTCTTTGCCGCCGTAACTGAGATCGGGCGCGGCCTCGCCGATTTCATCGACGAGGAAGGCGACGAGCTGCTTGGGGTCTTCAGAAAGCACGGATTGCAGCATGCGGGCCGTGCGGGGCTGGTCGTAGCCCTTCATGTCGAGATCGAGCTTGGCGGAGCCGGGGGTGCCGTCGAGACCTTTGATTTGCGCGGCGAGATCGACGGTGGAGTTGATGCGCGCTTGTAAATCCTTGTCCTGAGAGAGCTTGGTGAGTGCGTTGCGCAGTTTCTCGCTCACTTCAGGCACGCCAAGCAGTTCAGCAGCATTCTTGCCGGGATATTTGGTCAGGATCGAGTGCGCCTCGATCGCCAAGTCTGCTGGGGATGCCGGAGCAGGCGCTGGTGAAGACAAAGCATCCGCGATGGCAGCATCGAGACGCGTGCCCGACATCACGGCCGCTTTTGGGGCAGCGGCTGCTGCTTTGGGTGCTTCTTCCGTCTTTTTGCCACATGCGGCGAGCAGTGAGCATGACAGCATCAGCAACGCACTGGCTTGGCACCGCAGAGATTGGGAGAACGCAGAGGACATGCTCTTCCTTACGCGGGTGATTCGTGGCCGATCAGATGTTGCCTCACGAGCACGAAGAGCTTCAAACATGCGATGAATGTCACCGCCGTATTGGGCCGAGAGCTTGCGTTTAATCCGGCGCACTTCAGCGAGGATTTCGCCATCTTCCGAGTCATCTTGAGTGTCGGAGGCCGTGGGGTGAGGATGCAGTTGCCTGGACGGCAACGACTGGAAATCGAAAGCCATACTTTATTGCCCGTCACTCTTATCGTTGGCTTGCTTGGAGAAATTGTATTGCTGGCTTGCCTCCGTTTTCTGAATCACCTGTGCTGGTGCATTTTGAAAACCAGTCGATGTGCGAAGTTGATTCACAAACGCCTGATTCGATTGAGTGTTAGAGCTACTTTGCCCTTGCGAGGGTTGGTTATTTGTTGATGACTTGGCCATAAAGTTGAGTGCTAAGAATGTGATTAATAAATAATGCGCCAGAAGCAGCGAGCATGACGAATCCCCAAGAAAGTAATCGGGTAGTTACATTAAGTTGATCCTGTTTATGAATTGATTGCAGGCTGTAGCTATCGGCAGCACGGGATGCTGCTTCTGCAAAAGTAATGCGAAAATTGAGGTCGTTCGATATAGAGACTGGGTAGTTTTTAGCAGTCCAATCCATCGCTTGTGCTGGTGGCAAGTCGTCCACCGTTCGCAACCTAAGAGCTCTCAAACAGTAGACGAATGAAGCACCGACGATTAAGGTACCAATAACATAAAAGACTTGAGCGGCACAGCAGTAGCCAGCGCAAAACTTTCCGTCCTTGAAAACATTCGTCGCTACGGTCAGAACAACGGTCAGCATGACGCCAATAGCAGTGCTTAGGAAGCTTGCTTTAGCGTCAAGCTTCTCGAAGTGATTTGTAGCGCGGCTCAGACAAGCTGAAGCCGTCTCAAATCGCGCTTGAGCCAAGTGTCTTTCGGCCTCAAGCAGCTTTTGCTGTTCTGGTGTGAGTTTTAGCATGGCGCGACTCTCACTTGTCCTTGTCCACGACCTCAAAGTCAGCATCGACGACTTTACCCTTGTCTTGGCTCTTCGTCTCAGCAGCGGCGACATCTGGGCCTGCGCCAGCCATGCCGCCCATGTCGGGCATGCCACCGGGGGCTCCGGCGGTTGCGGCAGCGGCGGCTTGGTAGGCGGCGGCGAAGAGTTTTTCGAGTTCTTCGGTCTGGGCCTTCATCTTGTCGGTGTCGCCGGATTCAATGGCGGACTTGAGGCTGGTGAGCTTGTCCTTGATCGGGGTGAGTTGGTCAGCGGGGACTTTTTCTTCCCATTCCTTGAGCTGCTTCTCGATCTCAAAGCTGAGGGCTTCGGCCTTGTTCTTCACTTCGACGGCTTCCTTGCGCTTGAGGTCTTCGTCGGCGTGTTCTTCGGCGTCACGCTTGGCTTTTTCGATTTCATCCTGGCTGAGGCCGGAGCTGCCCTGGATGGAGATCTTTTGCTCTTTGCCGGAGACTTTTTCCTTGGCACTGACGTGCAGGATGCCGTTGGCGTCGATGTCAAAGGTGACTTCCACTTGCGGGACACCGCGGGGAGCCGGTGGGATGCCGTCGAGCTTGAAGGTGCCGAGCGTTTTGTTGTCGCGGGACATCGGGCGCTCGCCCTGGAGGACGACGATTTCGACGCCGGGCTGGTTGTCACTGTAGGTGGAGAAGACTTGGGAGTGCTTCTTCGGAATGGTCGTGTTGCGCGGGATCATCGGCGTGGCGACACCGCCAGCGGTTTCGATGGACAGCGTGAGCGGAGTCACGTCGAGCAGGAGCACGTCTTTGACGTCGCCTTTGAGCACACCGCCTTGGATGGCAGCGCCGATGGCGACGACTTCGTCCGGGTTCACGCCCTGATGCGGGTCTTTGCCGGCGAGCTTGCGGGCGGTCTCGACGACCTTCGGCATGCGGGTCATACCGCCGACAAGCACGAGTTCGTCGATCTTGCTGGCGTCCAGTTTGGCAGCGGCAAGGCAATCCTTCACCGGCTTGATGGTGCGCTCGAACAGGCTGTCCGTGAGCTGCTCCATCTTCGCACGCGTGAGCGTCTTCATGATGTGCTTCGGCCCGGTGGCGTCGGCAGTGACGAAGGGGAGGTTCAAATCGTAGCTCTGGCTGGAGCTGAGGGCGATCTTGGCCTTCTCGGCTTCTTCCTTGATGCGCTGAAGCGCGTCTGGCTGGCCGCTGAGGTCGATGCCGCTGTCCGTTTTGAATTCGCTGATGATCCACTGAATGAGGGTGTTGTCCCAGTCGTCGCCACCGAGGTGCGTGTCGCCATCCGTGGCGAGCACTTCGAAGACGCCGTCGCCGATTTCGAGCACGCTGATGTCGAAGGTGCCGCCGCCAAGGTCATACACGGCGACTTTTTCATCGGACTTGCTGTCCAGGCCGTAGGCAAGGGCTGCGGCGGTCGGTTCATTGATGATGCGGCGCACATTGAGGCCGGCGATCTCACCCGCGGCCTTCGTGGCGTTGCGCTGGCTGTCATTGAAGTAAGCGGGCACCGTGATGACGGCTTCGGTGATCGTTTCGCCGAGCTTGGCTTCGGCGTCGGCCTTCAGCTTCGCGAGAATCATCGCGCTGACTTCCTGCGGGCTGTAAGTCTTCGTTTCGCCGCCGACTTCGACCTGCACATGGGCGTCGCCATTGGCAGCGGCCACGATCTTGTAGGGCATGCGCTTGTCGGCTTCGGTCAGCTCGACGAATTTGCGGCCCATGAGGCGCTTCACGGAGAAGACGGTGTTGCGGGGATTGGTCACCGCCTGACGCTTTGCGGCCTGGCCGACGACACGCTCGCCGCTCTTGGTGAAGGCGACGACGGACGGCGTGGTGCGTGCGCCTTCTGAATTTTCGAGCACCATCGCCTTACCGCCTTCAAGGACGGCCATGCAGGAATTCGTGGTGCCGAGGTCAATGCCGAGGATTTTGCTCATGATATGTGTGTTGGGGGAAAGGGTTTGAGGTGGGGTTTTGGTGCTCCTTCCTTGGCTAGACGCGTGCCAAGTGGGGTCAGCCACGCTGGAGGCCTTGATTTTGCGAGGTTCCAGCGTGTCAGGGGTGATGAGCCAGGAACTCGGCCTTGGTGCCAAAGTGCCAGAGATGGCACAGTTGGCGTGGCACTTGGCGCAGTTGGGCGTTAGGTAACTTTGTGATTGTCGGGCATGCCCGAGGAGCCTATTCTTGCGCCATGCAAAAAGCCGCCGCAGCCCCAAAACGGATCAAGAGTCAATGTCGTTAAGTTAAGGCAGAGGCAAGACAAAGGGATTGAAAAGCCGGGATGATGGGCCAGATAGAGAAGCGCTGGAAGCCTTGATTTCAGGGGATTCGAGCGACTATAACCACCATGGACC
>NZ_JBJXFV010000059.1:0-48873 GCF_046154365.1 Prosthecobacter sp. | reverse complement strand
CCACCTGCTGGCCAGCACCGCCCGAACTAGAGCGCTGATGAACCCTCGCCCTGCCCTCCAGTATTAATCGCCGCCCAACAATGCCCGCCAGGTTCCAAATCCGAAATCATTTTTGCGCTCTCGTCTTCCCATAACCGTCGAAGACGGCGAACTCGCCGTTCGGAAAGTGAATCGTCTTCGAAGGTCGGTATTCCTTCGCATCGGCATGCAGCTTCGCCTTTTCAGGCCAGGGAAACACCGCCAGCTCCTCGCCATCAAGCGTCAGCTTGCGCACCTCATGCAGTTGCGTGTCCGTGATGAACAAAACCTCGCGTTCTCCTTCACGCACCAGGCTCATGCCATGCGCGCCTGGCATACGGGCCGTCCACTGCTTGATCAAAGCGCCCGTCTTCGCGTCGAGGATGATCACATTGTTCTTCGCGTCGTCCGTGAGGAACAGCAGCCGCCCCTGGCCGTCGATGGCCACGGCGTGACCATTCTTCACGCTCACCTGTGCCAGCGCCTCGCGCCCCCAGCCCGGCACGATGCGATAACGAAACTCGCCCTGCCCCAGCGCATCTTCCGCGCAGGCAGGAATGGCGGTGAGCAGGCAGGCGACAAAGAAAACAACGCGGTGAATCATGCCGCCATGCAATCATGCTCTCCGGTGCCACGCAAGATCAACGCACGGACAGTTTGCCAGCGAACGTATTGCTACGAGGGTCCAATTCCTTCCTCACATGGTCTTTCTTCTTCTCATCGCGGTTCTCGTCCTCGGCATCGGTCTCAGCCGCTGGGCGCTGGCACGCCACGAAGCCATGATGCTCAAAGGCTTTCGCGCCAGTTCCCCCACCGCGCACACCGGCAGCGAGATCGCCCTCATGTTTCTGAAAGCCGAAGGCGTCGAGGATGTGCAGGTCGTCGAGCACAACGCCGTCGTCACCGATTACTTCGATCCCACCCGCCGCCGCCTGTTCCTGCGCAAGGACGTGGCGCAGGGAACCACGCTGGCCGCCTGGGCCATCGCCCTGCATGAAGCCGCGCACGCGCTGCAAACCGGCAACAGCCTCGGCGAACTCAAATGGCGTCAAAGCTGCATCCGCATGAGCCGCTACCTGCCCACCGCCAGCGTTTTCGTCATCGTCGGCCTCATGATCGCCCGCATCCTCATCGCCAAGAACGCCTTGTTTGTCGCTGCGGGCGTGTTCACGCTCCTGCTGCTGTTGAACCTCGGCAGCGTGCCCCTGGAGTTCAACGCCAACAAACGCCTGCGCCGCTTTCTCGACGAACATCTCAAAGATCACGAACAGGCGCATACTCGCCTGGATGAGCTGCTGTTCTGCATGGCGATCCGCGAGATCGGCGACCTGCTGCGTTCACCGCGTTATTTCTTCCTCAGCGCCCTGCCCGGCACGGGGAAGATGCGACCTGGTTGATGTAGGCCGGATGTGTTCGGCGCGTGACGTGTGACTGACACGCGGGGTGACATCGCCGAACTATCCGGCTGGGTTTGGGGAGCGTTCGAGCGTCTTGTAACTTTCGTAAGCCTCCCAAGCCGGATAGTTGGGCGATGGATACAATAGACGAGGCGGTGTTGACTCCGCCCAACACATCCGGCCTACGAGTAGCATGGCACGTCGTTCGCCCCATGCTGCAAGGGTCTTTCCTGCCTCACGTTATGCTCACATGGTCAAAACGTTCGCCTTCCTCCTCGCCGCCTCCTTTGCTCTCGCCGACACGCAAACACCCGGCTCCTACAGCGGCGATTTCGTCATCAAGGTCAACTACCACTACCTGCTGAGCAAACCGGAGGGCTACGAGGCCGATACGACAAAGAAATGGCCACTCGTCATCTTCCTGCACGGCTCCGGCGAGCGTGGCAACGACCTTGAACTGATCAAAAAGCATGGGCCGCCCAAATTGGTCGCCGCCGGGCAGAAGTTCCCCGCTGTCATCGCCAGTTTGCAGTGTGAGTCGGGCAACTTGTGGAACCCGCACGGCGTGAAAGCAGTGACGGATCATCTGGTCAAAACTCTGCGCATCGATCCAACTCGCGTGTATCTCACCGGCATCAGCATGGGCGGCTTCGGCACCTGGGAGACCGCGTTTGAGTATCCCGACACCTATGCGGCCATCGCCCCGATCTGCGGCGGTGCCGGCGTGCGCTGGGTCACGGCAGAGCGCCTCAAGCATCTGCCCTGCTGGATTTTTCACGGCGACAAAGACGGCGCTGTCCCCGTCGAAAACAGCCACAAAATCCACGACGCCCTCAAAAAAATCGACGCTCCGGTCAAACTCACGATCTATCCCGGCGTCGGTCACGATTCGTGGACGCAGACGTATGCCAACCCGGAGTTCTGGCAGTGGCTCTTCGAGCAGAAGCGGCTGTGACAGTACAATCAGCAAGGTGCGGTTGACACGTTTGCGCTACTGAGGCTAACAACCAGAGCTCTGTTACCGCCCACAACTGTGAAACGCCTCTTCAACTGGACCTTCATCCTCGGACTCATCTTCACCTTGGGAGGTGGTTATCTGGCCTGCTACACCGGCCCCGGCTTGATGGACAACATTCAGACGGTCGAGGCACCGAGCACGCAGACGGACAATCCGGTGTTCGCACTGCCGTGGTATCTCATCAAGGGGCTCATCGCCATCGGTGGGCCCATCCTCGTCATCGTGGTGGGAGCGTGCATCGCCCTGGTGGGCCTCATTCTGCTCCTCATCGGTCTCATCCGCGCCATCTGGCCGAAAAAGCAGACCACGCCGCCACCGCTGCCCTGACACGAAGAAACTCGACGGCGAGGTGAGGGAACGGGTGCTTGTCATCGGAGGTGCGGTGGTTACACTTCGCCGCATGAGCTACAAGGGCACCATCCAAAACGGCCAGATCAAGCTGCCGCCCGACGCCGTGCTGCCGGAAGGCGCAAGCGTGGTGGTGGATGTGGAACTGCGTGAGGAGGCTCCCATTGCCGATTTCGCGCAGGAACTCTTGAAGCTCTCCCGACCGCGTGACTGGCCGACGGACATGGCGCTCAACCACGATCACTACCTTCATGGCCTTCCCAAGCGATGAGGGGATTTGCCGACACTTCCTGGTTCCAGGCCATCCTCAGCACCCGTGATCAGCATCATGAGGCCGCCACTGCCGCCTCGCGCCTGCCTTGGTCGCTGCTCGTCACCACCGAATTTATGCTGTTGGAACTGGGCTCCACGTTCAGCCAACCCGACGACCGATCCGACTTTCTGCTCATCGACCGCATGGTTCGAACGAGAGACGATGTGCTATTGATCCCCGCCACCTCCGGCCTCCTCCAACGCGGTCGCGACCTCTTCGCGACCCGGCCGGACAAGGCGTGGTCTTTGACGGACTGTATCTCCTTTGTGGTGATGCAGGAGCACAGACTCACTGAGGCGCTGACTACGGATCACCATTTCAGCCAGGCTGGGTTTCACGCGCTGCTGGCACCTGCTTAAAGCGGGTGTGGATGGCGAGAATTGCCGCGCCTGGCCGCGTATGAAGCTCATGCGCCTTTCGATTCACCTGCCCGCCCACGTCTTGCCCCTCTTGACCGTTGTCTTGACCACCTTGACCCACGGTCAGACTCTCCCCGGCACGCAAGCGCTGGAACCAAATCTCGATTTCTCCGCCACGATGGTCGCGGGCGTCGATAAATTCGCGCTGCGGCTCATTGAACAATCCAAGGCCAATCGCAAACCGACGCGCGAGAAGCTGAAGGCGATCATCGGTGTGGTGGACGAGCGTCTGCCGATCAAGGCGCTCGAATTCGTCGGTGACACGGAATCACCGGCGCTGCTCATGGAAACGGAGCTGTGCCGTGTCTTCCGTGTGCGCTGGCCCGTGCTCGACGGCGTGCATGGCGAGGGCATCTATGTGCAGCCGAAGTCGAAACCGCATGCACGCGTGATTTACCTGCCTGATGCCGGCGGCACGCCGGAGAAGCTGGTGGATGAGTTTTTGCTCACCACCGGCTGTGAGATCGTTATTCCAACGCTCGTGAGCCGCGATTCGGAGTTCAGCACGAACGACAAGTTCGGCGTGAAGACGAACATCCCGCACCGCGAGTGGATTTACCGCCAGTCGTATGAACTGGGACGCCACATCATCGGATACGAGGTGCAGAAGGCGCTGGCGCTCGTCGATTGGTTCAAGGCGCAGCCGGAGCAGGTGCCGCTGCTCATCGCCGGTGTCGGCGAAGGCGGCATGCTGGCGCTGCACGCCGCCGCCATCGACGAACGCATCGACAGCGTCTATTCCTCCGGCTACTTCGCGCCACGCGATGGCGTGTGGGCGGAGCCGATCTACCGCAATGTCTTCGGCCTGCTGCGTGATTTTGGCGATGCGGAGATCGCCAGCCTCATCGCGCCGCGTCCGCTGGCCTTGCAGCACTTGTTTTATCCGAAACTCGCCGGCCCGCCTGAGGCCAAACAGGGTGAGCGTGCCATCGCCGCGCCTGGAAAGCTCACCGCACCGGAATTGGAGCGCTTCAAGGCCGAGATCGAGCGTGCGAAGCAACTCGCGCCCAGCAGCCGCATCCTGACCTGCACGATGGAGACGATGAACGACCAGATCATTCGCCATCTCTTCCCGCAGGCGACGGCGGACGCGGCGTTGAAGGCCTTGAAGGTCACGGGTGCCGCCATCGGCCTCAAACCGGATGCCACACGCCAGAAACGCATGGTGCGCGAACTCGAAGCCTTCACGCAGCGCCTGCTCGTGAGCACCGAGATCGAACGCAACGAGCAGTTCTGGAAGAAGCTGCCGCTGACGTCCGTCGCCGATTTTGAAAAGCACACAGCAAACGAACGCGACCGTTTTTGGAACGAGGTCATCGGTCGTTTGCCTGATCCGAATCTGCCGATGAACGCCAGGAGCCGCTTCGTGCGCGAGACGGACAAAGTCGCCATCTACGAGATCACGCTCGATGTCTGGGAGGATGTTTTCGCCTGGGGCTGGCTGTGTCTGCCGCAAGACCGTAGCCAAGCTCGCCAGAGCTTGGATGGGCGCGCTAACCACGCTCTGGCGAGCGTGGCCACCAAACGCCCCGTCGTCGTCTGCCAGCATGGCTTGGAAGGCATCCCCGAAGACACCATCACCGACGATCCAGCGAATCGTGCCGTCGGCTACTACCACGCCTTCGCGCTACGCCTTGCCGAGCAAGGTTTCGTCACCTTCGCTCCACACAACTTGTATCGCGGCAAGGACGCCTTCCGCACGCTGCAACGAAAGCTCAATCCGCTCGGCCTCACGCTCTACAGCGTCATCAACGGCCAGCATCAGCGCATTCTCGAATGGTTGAAGGCGCAGCCTTTCACGCAGCCGGACAAGATCGCCTTCTACGGCCTCAGCTACGGCGGCAAATCCGCCATGCGCACACCCGCCGTGCTCAAAGACTACTGCCTGAGCATTTGCAGCGGCGATTTCAACGAATGGGTGCGCAAGTGCGTGAGCACCGACATGCCGATGAGCTACGTCGCCACCGGCGAGTATGAAATCTGGGAATGGAACATGGGCCGCACCTTCAACTACGCCGAGATGGCCGCGTTGATCGCCCCGCGTCCCTTCATGGTCGAACGCGGCCACAACGACGGCGTCGGCATCGACGAATGGGTGAACTACGAGTTCGCCAAGGTCCGCCGCCTCTACAACAAGCTCCGCATCGGCGACCGCACCACCATCGAGCACTTCGACGGCCCGCACACCATCCACGGCGTGGGGACGTTTGAGTTCTTGAAGGAGAAGCTGGGCGTGAAGTGACGCTCACAACGCTGCGAGAATTTTCTTCAACAGCAGGCCGGTCGGCTGCACCGGGATCACATCGACCGGAAAGAGCGTGTCTTCCCAGATGAGTAAATTCTGCGGCTTGGCATCGAAGACGGCAATGTTTTGCTCGCGATGATACCAGGCCATCGACGGCCCGATCGACTGGCTGAGGTAGAGTTTCTCAAAGCCGCGTCGCTGGAACCAGATCTCAATGAGGCGCAAGGCACGCTTGGGGCTGTCGTCGCAGACTTCTTCGGTGAGCGGGCGGCCAGGGATGTAGATCTGTCTGGTGACGATGCTGATCTGCCCATGCTGGCGGACAAAGCCTTCCAATTCACAACGCAGGAATGAATGGAGCCGTTCCATGAGGAGCATGCGTGTGAAGTATTGAAGCGGAGTGCCGGGAGAAATGTGCAGGATGGGACTGGCCTGAGGATAGAAGCCATAGCCGTCTTTGGTCACGCGCCGAATCCACAGCGGATCGGGATCGCCAAGGAGCTTGTAATCGTGCTCCTGCCCTCCCACGCTCAGGCCCTGAATGGCATCAGCAGGCAGCCACATGCCACGGCTCTCTGCGAACTCCTCCAAACAGGCTATCTCATCGCGGCGCTGTTGCTCTCGCTCGTCACCTGACCAAGATTGCGTCGAATCGACGCATAAGCTTCGCTGTAAGAATGCCTGGGCATCTTGGAGTAGATGGCGGCTGCTTCCTCGAAGCTCATCCACGGCGTCACGGGCCGGGGTGAATCCGGGCTGTTCGCTTGGTAGGTCGCCGGAGTCTCCTGGAGGCATGCGGTGGATGTGTCGTCTTGGTTCACGAGGGAGGATACTACCCTCACGTCCGGCGGTGGCAAGCACGGCCTCGGTTATGGAGCTGCCGTTGCAATCCCCGCATCGTCCGCTACTCTCGGCGCGTAAACCCCCATACCACCATGCAAGCCCCCAAAATCACCGCCTACCTGAAAACCTACTGTGGCTGGAGCGAAGGCGTCCGCGCCATCTTCCGCAAATACGACCTCGCCTTTGAGGAGAAGGACATCATCAAGAATCCCGCCTTCCGCTGGGAGATGGAACAAAAGAGCGGCCAACCGCTGTCCCCCTGCGTGGAAGTGAACGGCACCATGCTGGCGGACATCAGCGGCGAAGAAGTCGAACGCTGGATGACGGAAAACAGCCTGCTCAACCTCAGTGACGCTCCGGCTGACGCCCCAACGAATTCCGCCTGCACCGACGCCCAGCATGCCGCGATGGCCGCAGGCCAGGTCGGCACGCTGAAGTTTGTGGGCTGAACCGATGCTGCAACGTAGGACGGGTGTGGCGACAGCCCGCCCGTCTGTTTGACGGTCACGGAAACGCCCACGACGCCCTCAAAGCCGGGCAGTTCGGCGAAGGTCGTTGCTTGAAAAATGTGCGCCATGCCGCCGAACACACCCAGCCTACGATTTGACCGCCACCATCCTGCCAATCTCCCCGCCATGACCACGCGCCTTCTCTTCGTTGCCACATTTTCGCTCACGCTCAGCGCCTGCAGCTCGATCTATTACTCCGCCTGGGAAAAACTGGGCTACGAGAAGCGCGATCTGCTCAAGAGCGCGGTCAAAGCCGCGCGTGGCGAGCAGAAGGAGGCGGGCGAGGAGTTTCAGGACGCGCTAACGCAGCTTCAAAAGCTGACCGGCTATCACGGCGGCAATCTCGAAACGGCCTACAACCGCTTCAAGGGCGAATACGAGGACTGCGAAGCCCAGGCTACGGCAGTCCGCAGCCAAATCCGCGAGGTGGACACGGTGGCACGGGATCTGTTCCGTGAATGGGAACGCGAAATCCGCGAGTATCAAAACCCATCGCTTGCCGCTGACAGCCGTCGCAAGCTCGCTGACACACGCAGCCGCTTCGAGCAACTCTCTAGCTCGCTGCATGCGGCTGAATCGACGATGGAACCTGTGCTGCGTCAGTTTCGCGATCAGGTGCTCTATTTGAAGCACAACCTGAACGCCGCAGCCGTCGGCTCGTTGCGTGGCAAGGCGGACAACATCCAGGGCGACATCCAGCGCCTGCTGGCGCAGATGAACCGCTCCATCGCCGAGGCGGACCGCTTTATACAGACGCTCTGAGCGCACGGAGGATGGGCCTCCGGCCTGTCGATGGATTGAGGCTTCCAGCCTTTCTGGGATAAGGCTGGAAGCCTCAATCCGCTGACAGCCTGGAAGGCAGTCCTCCTTATCAACCGCGTGCCGCAATCGACAGCTCGATAATCCGTGCGCACAAATCAGGAAACTCAATGCCCACGGCCTTCGCGGCTTTCGGCAGCAGGCTGCTGCTGGTCATGCCGGGGATGGTGTTGATCTCGAGCACGAAGGGAGCCTGATCGCTGTCGCGCAGCATGACATCAACGCGGCCATAGACCTCGGTGCCGCAGGAGCGGAAGGCCTTCAGCGCAGCGTCCTGCACGGCCTTCGTCACCTCGGGGCTGAGGTCGGCGGGGCAGTTGTAATTCGTTTTGCCAGTGCCGCCCATCCACGGGTACTTGTTGTTGATGTCGTAGAAGCCTTCGACCGGCTCGATGTGGATGATAGGCAGCACTTGATCGCCAAGAATGCCCACCGTCAGCTCCTTGCCGGCCACATAGTCCTCGATCAGCGTCTCCGTGCCGAATTTTTTCGCGTCTTCGATGGCAGCGTCGAACTCGGCTTGATGATGGCAGATGTGAACGCCGACGCTGGAGCCTTCACGCGGCGGTTTGACGACGAGCGGGAAGCCAATCGCGAGCGGCTGGCTGCCATCGAGCGGATAAGTCTGCGAGCGTGGTGTCGGCGCACCGGCGGCGATGAAGCGCAGTTTGCTCAGCAGTTTGTCGAAGGCCAAATGGCTGCTTTTCACCCCCGCGCCGGTGTAGCGGACGCCGCGCCGCTCCAAAATCGCCTGAATCTGTCCGTCCTCGCCGAAGGTGCCGTGAATCAGGTTCATGGCGATGAAGGTGTCCGCAGGGACATCAAAATCCGGTCCGGTCACGTCGATCTCGGTGATGCTCGCGCCCTTGCTGCGCAGCGCCTCGGCGACGCTTTCCGCTGTTTTGAGTGAGACTTTGCGTTCAGAGCCGGGTCCGCCCATCAGGAGGGCGATTTTCTTGTTCGTGAGGTCGAGCATGGTGCGCAGATATGGAATGTGGCGGCTGGATTGGCAAAGGAATCCTGGCAGACTTCATGCCATGAAATCGTGCCAGCTCCTGTTTGCCGCCTTGCTGTTCGCCCAAGCAGCCTTTCCGGCGGATTTTGACCTCCTCATCACGAATGCAGAGATCGCCGATGGCAGTGGCGCACCGCTGTTTCGGGGCAGCATCGCCGTGAAGGGCGGGAAGATCGTCGGCGTCGGCAAAATCGATGGCACGGCCGATGCGGTCATCGACGCGGGTGGCAAAGTGGCTGCGCCGGGTTTCATCGACGTTCACACGCATTCGGAGGACATCTGCCAGATCCCGGCGGCGGAGAATTTTCTGCGCATGGGCGTGACGACCATCATCACCGGCAACTGCGGCCACTCGCGCACGGATGTGGCGAAGTTCTTCCAGGAAATCGAGGAATCCAAGGTCGCCATCAACGTCGCCACGCTCATCGGCCACGGCACCGTGCGTGAGCAAGCCATGGGCGGCAGCTTCATCCGTGCGCCGAATGCCGAACAGCTCGTGGTGATGAAAGGACTCGTCGATCAGGCAATGCAGGACGGCGCGGTGGGATTGAGCACTGGCTTGATCTATGTGCCCGGCTCCTTCGCCAAGACCGAGGAACTCATCGAACTGGCGAAATCCGCCGCCGCGCACGACGGCATCTACGTCAGCCACATGCGCTACGAGACCGTGCGCATCTTTGAAGCGCTCGATGAGATCATCCGCATCGCCAAAGCGGCCCAAATCCGCGCCGAAGTCTCCCACCTCAAGCTTTCCGGCCCCACGGCATGGGGAAAGGCCGCCGAGGTGCTCGCCGTGCTCGACAAAGCACGCGCATCCGGTTTGAAGATCACGCACGATCAATACGCCTACACCGCCTCCAGCACCGGCCTGCGCCAGACCTTGCCGGATAGCGCACTTGAGGGCGAACGCGAAGATTTCATCGCCCGCATCGCCGATCCGAAGCAAAAGGCCGAAATCATCGCCCAGATGGCCGAGATGCGCGCACGGCAGGGCCGCAAGGACTACAGCTATGCCGTGATCGCCCGCTGCAAGGCCGATCCCTCGCTCAATGGCAAGACAGTTCCCGAAGCCGCGAAGCTGAAACGCGGCGCGGACACGCTGGACGATCAAATCGAGTTCATCCTCGATCTCGAAGCCCAGGGTGGTGCCAGCGCCATCTTCCACGGCATGAGCGAAGATGATTTGCAGACCTTCCTGAAACATCCGCTCACCATGATCGCCAGCGACGGCGGCCCGCGTCGTCTCGGCGAAGACGTGCCGCATCCACGCAGCTACGGCAACAACGCCCGCGTGCTAGGCCGCTATGTGCGCGAGTTGAAGCTGCTCAGCATCGCAGAAGCCGTGCGCCGCATGACCTCGCTGCCCGCGCAGACGTTTCGACTCAAAGATCGCGGCCTGCTCAAAGCAGGAGCCTTTGCCGACATCGTCATCTTCGATCCCGCCAAGGTGAACGATCCCTCCACCTTCAACGATCCGCACCACTACGCCGAAGGCTTCAGCAACGTCATCGTGAACGGCGGCGTGGTGATCCGCGATGGCAAGCTTACCGAGGTGCGCAGTGGTGGCCCCTTGAAGATGTCCCGCTGACATGACTACCCTTTCATTTGCAGACGTTGCCCTGCCGTCGAGACACCGTGATGCACATCCTTATCATCGAAGATGACCGCAAAACCGCCGCCCTGCTCAGCACCACGCTGAAGCAGGAAGGCTTTGAGGTGTCATGCGCCGCCAATGGCGAGGTCGGGCTGAAGGAGGCGCTGAAAGGTGGCTGCGATGCGCTGCTGGTGGACATCATGCTGCCGAAGCTCGATGGCCTCAGCCTCGTGCGTGCGTTGCGTGGCCAAGGCCACACCACCCCCGTCATCATGCTCTCTGCTCGCGGCGAGGTGGAGCAGCGTATCGAGGGACTGGATGCTGGCGCGGATGACTACCTACCCAAACCTTTCGCCATGTCCGAGTTGCTGGCTCGTTTGCGCTCACTGGTGCGGCGCAACACGCAGCTCAAGCCGCCTGTGCTGACGCTGGCCGATCTGACCTTCGATACCATCAAACGCGAGGCGCGGCGTGCGGGCAAGCGCATCGATCTGTCATCGCGTGAGACTTTACTGCTGGAGTGCCTGATGCGTGCAGAAAGCGCCGTCGTCAGCCGCCGCGACATCATCAGCGCCGTATGGGAGTATGATTTCGATCCAGGCACCAATCTCGTCGATGTCTATGTGCGCCGTTTGCGCGAGAAGATCGACCGGGATCACTCCCCTGCCCTCATTCAAACCGTGCGCGGCCTCGGCTATGCACTCCGCCTTCAGCCATGACTCTGCGCCACCGCATTCTGCTGTATTATTCCATCACACTCAGCCTCTCGCTGGTGATTGTGGGTTACTGGAGTTGGTTTGAATTCCATGAACAGCGTAATGTCGCGCTGCATGGTGGTGTCGAAGCCGCACTGAAGCATGATCCTTTGCTAGAGACTGCGGAGATCATCCTGTTCGGCGGACTACCGGCCATATTGCTCGGTATCATCGGTGGAGGACTGCTCATGCGTCGTGCTTTGCGCCCGATTGAGGATCTGACGGTGGTCCTGGAGAAAACGGATGCCTCAAATCTCGCTGAACCTGTCCAGGGCAGCGGCAATGGCGATGAACTCGACCGCATGGCCGCCGTGTTCAACGGCATGAAGCAGCGCCTAGGCGTGTCCTTCACACAAGCGCGTGAGTTCACCCTGCATGCCTCGCACGAACTCAAAACACCACTCACCATCATGCACAGCACGCTGGAGCAGATGCTCGGAGATGCCATCACGCCCGCACCACACCGCGAGCGCGTCGCCTCCATGCTCGAAGAAGTGCAGCGCCTCTCCAGCATCGTCGGTCAACTCGCTTTTCTGGCCAAGGCAGATGCCGGACTGCTTACCTTTGCCAACGAAACCGTCGCGCTCGACGAACTGGTGCGCGATCTCACCGAGGACACCACAATGCTCGCCGCCAGTGCCAACATCACCGTCAAGCTCGATGCCTGTGAGCCCGTCCAAGTCAGCGGTGACCGCATGCGGCTGCGCCAGCTCCTGCTCAATCTAGCCGACAACGCGGTGAAGCATAACCAGCCATGTGGCAGCATCACCCTCAGCCTTTGCGCCCAAGATCAACACGCTGTCTTTCAAATCACCAACACCGGCCCCGTGCTCCCACCTGAGCTTCGAGCGCGTGTCTTCGAGCGCTTCTTCCGTGGCGATGCCGCACACGGCACCACCGTCGAAGGCAGCGGCTTAGGCTTGAGCATCGCCGAATCCATCACCCAGGCACACGGCGGCAGCATCGTCATGGCGGCCACGAGCGATGGCCGCACCTGCATCACACTGCGCCTGCCGCTCATCCAAAAATAACTTTATGGAACGCTGGAAACTCTACGCCTTCGCCGCCGCCGTCTTCGCCGGGCTGACCTCCGTCATCGCCAAAGCTGGACTCAAAACACTCGGCGCTGATGTCGGACTCGCTGTGCGAACGGCCTTCGTCTTTGTCTTCATCATGCTAAACACCTGGCTGTGGACCGGCACATCGAAAGCCGCAGTGGCTTTGCAAAGCGCAGGCTGGCGCTCCATCACCCTTCTCGCCCTCTCAGCACTCACCACCACGCTCTCATGGATCTGCTATTACCGCGCCATGAAGGAAGGAACCGTCACCTATGTCTCCCTCATCGACAAAGGCAGCATCATCGTCACGCTTGCCCTTTCTGTGCTGCTGCTCGGCGAGCCCTTTACTTGGCGCATTGCTGGAGGTGCCGCGCTCATCCTCACCGGATTACTTGTTCTGACGGGTGGGAAGTAATGACAGCTATTTCATGATACTTCCTCGCAGAGTCGGCATTAGTAGCGTGTGTCTCATTTCCGCTTTCACATGAAGCTGCCCTTCGCAACGATCCTCATACTGCCAATCCTGCCAATCCTGCTTAGCTGCTGCGTGGCGTTCCAATCACGCCCGATCTCGGCGGATAAAACCAGCGCAGACTTCAACACGCGCACTTTGGCCGATCCTGCCCTGCACAGCTTTTTAGCTGAACAAAAAGCCGGCACCGGCACGTGGTCAGTGAACCGCCTCGCACTGGCGGCGGCGTATTTTCACCCCGATGTCGTCCTGGCCCGCGCAGAGGCCGATGAAGTGGCTGCGACCATCAAGACCGCGCAGATGCGGCCGAATCCGGTATTCACCTTCTCCCCGCAGTATGCCAGCTTCCGTGCGCCAGCTCCCACGCCGTGGTTCTTCGGCCCCAGCCTCTCCATTCCTATCGAAACGGCAGGCAAGCGCTCCAAACGCACCGAACAAGCGCTCGCCGCCGCCGAAGCTGCGCGCTGGCGTGTGTCATCGCGTGCCTGGGCCGCTCGCTCGCGACTCCGCACCGCGATGCTGGAGCTGCACGGCGCGCGCGAAAACATCCGCCTGCTCGAAACCGAGCAAACGCTGCATGACGAAGCCATCAAGAAACTCACCGCGCAGATGGACGCGGGCGATGTCTCCCCCTTTGAACTCACGCAGGCGCGTTTGATGCTCAATCGCACCCGCCTCGCGCTGCAAGACGCCCAGCGCACCGCCGCCACCGGTGAAGCCAGACTCGCCGCCGCTGTCGGCGTGCCGTTGCATGCGATCAAGGCGGTGACGCTCGACTTCTCCGCCTTCCATCGCCTCGCTGATCCCGGCAACAGCCGACGCCGCGCACTCACGCAGCGCGCGGATTTGATGGCCCTGCTCGCCGAATACGCCGCCAGCGAATCCGCGCTCAAGCTCGAACTCGCGAAGCAGTATCCTGACATCAACGTCAGCCCCGGCTACGATTACAACTCCGGCCAGAACCGCTGGCAGCTTGGCCTCAATCTCGCGCTGCCGCTCAATCGCAATCGCGGCCCCATCGCACAGGCCGAGGCAAAACGAGTCACCGCCGAGAAAAAGTTCCTCGCGCAGCAAGCCACGATCCAAGGCGAGCTCGACATCGCCCTCGCCGCTTACCAGGCCTCACGCGCCAAAGCCACCACCGCCGCGCAACTCGCGCAGGAAGCCGACGCGGCCTCTGATACCACCAGGAAGATGGTGGACGCGGGCAATGTCTCCGCGCTCGAACTCACCCGCCGCCAGCTCGAGGCCAGCGCGGCGAAAGTCGCGCTCATGGCCGCCAACATCGAAGCCCAAACCGCCGCCGGTGCCCTCGAAGACGCCATGCAGGCCACTCTGAAGCCATGAACTCACCCGAACCACGGAGCGCGAGTGTGTCGCAGACCACTCGCCACTTTTTATCTCAGCGCTCACGCATCACCCCAGCGTGGCGAGTAGGCTTCGCCATACTCGCGCTCCAAGTTGCGCTCCACGCCGCCGATGCCGGCGGCACCGCACCCGCCACCATCACGAAGGAGGGCGATCTCATCATCCTCACGCTCAAACCGGAAGCTGAGCAGGCCTTGCGCTTGAAAGTCGTCGCCATCGAGAAGCGCACGATTCCCGCGACGCGACTTTTCTCCGGCGAAGTCGTCACGCCGCTTGCTGCCGAAGGCAAACCCGTCGCGCCCGTGCTCGGTGGCACCTTGGATGAAGTGCTGCGCCTCGCCGATCTCCAAGTCGCCGCCGATGGCCGCATCCTGCAGGCGCAGGTGCAGATCGACGCCGCAAAGATCGCCGTCGATCGCGCACAAAAGATGCTCAGCGCCGAAGCCGGCAGCGTGCGCGGTGTCGATGAAGCCAAGGCCACGCTTTCCCTCGCCGAAGCCGCCATGACCACCGCCAAAGCCCAGCGTGATCTCCTCGGCGGCACGCTCGGTCAAAGCCCGCGCAAATGGGCCCGCGTCGCCATTTACAGCGGCGAATCCTCGCTGCTCGATGCCAAAGCGGAGGCCAGCATCCGCACCCTCAGTTCCAACAAACCGAGCAGTGCCAAACCCGTCACCGGCCCGCCCACCGCCAACGCTTTGACCAATACCATCGACTGGTATTTTCAACTGCCCGCTGACACCTCGCTGCGAGCAGGCGAACGCGTCGCCGTCGAAATCCCCACGCTCGACAGCAAGCTCGAAGCCCTCGTCATCCCCTTCAACGCCGTGCTGCACGACATCCACGGTGGCCAGTGGGTCTATGCGCAGACCACTGAGCACACCTACACCCGCAAACGCATCCAAGTCGCCCGCCTCGCCGGCACCGATGCCGTATTGGCCACCGGCCCCGCCGTCGGCACCAAAATCGTCACCGACGGCAGCGCGGAGCTGTTCGGCACGGAATTCATGACGGGAAAGTAGCCGTCATCGCTCCGCGTGACGAGCCAGACGCTCCTCCAACACTTTCCACATGAAATTCCACCTCAAACCTGACATCAACGCCGCTCTGTCATCACGCGGAGCGATGATGACTGCATTACACATACACCCCGCGATACCGCTCAATGAACGCCTCCGGCGTGATCGGCTGCGGCTTGTAGCCCGCATTCGCCAACGACGCGAAGTCGCGATCCGATGTGATGACGTAGTCCGCTCCCGTTGTGATGGCGCAGTCGGTGAACTTGTTGTCATCGGGGTCGTTCGCGATGACTTGAAACTGGAAGTGGGGATTCACGATTACCACGATGGAACGCCGTTCCAGCACTTCAAAAAGCGCATCCATCGCACGCCAGGCCGCGGTCCCACATTTTTGGAGGATGATCTCGCGATATTCTTCCATAACCGAGGGAGACACAGCCCATCGCATACTGCCGAAGATAAATGCGTCGAGGATCACACCATAGGGATGACTCGTCGCACGAGCTTGCAAAAGCACGTTGGTATCGACGCAGACCGTCATGACTGCCGATTACGGTTCCGATACGCCCGAATGACCTCAGGCAGGTCATCCCACTTGCCAGCAGCGCGTTCTGCCTCGGCTTGTTCGGAGATAAGCGTGCGAAGTCTGATCGACTCGGCTAGAAGGTCCAAATCATGGAGACGCACCAGCGTGTCTTCATCCATTTCGGCAACACGATTCATCATCTGTTGGCGCAAGTTCTTTGGAACGGGTGGTGCGAGTGTCATAACGCCCGATTCTAAACCCCACGCCCTCGATTTCCAGCCCCAAAATCCGCCATGCTGAGCTCCATCGTCTCCTGGGCGCTGAACATGCGCGTGCTCGTGGTCGCTGCGGCGGCTGCGTTACTCGTGGTGGGCATCAACGCCACGCGGCATGCGCCGCTGGATGTGTTTCCTGAGTTTGCGCCGCCATTGGTGGAGGTGCAGACAGAAGCGCCGGGACTTTCGACGGAGGAAGTGGATGCACTGGTCACCGTGCCGCTGGAGAACTCGCTCAATGGGCTACCGTTCCTCAAGACGCTGCGTTCGAAGTCGGTGCTGGGTTTGTCGTCGGTGGTGATGATCTTCGACACGGGCACGGACATCCTCAAAGCGCGGCAACTCGTGCAGGAGCGGCTGAATCTCGCGCAAAACCGACTGCCTGCGGTCGTGAAGCCGCCGGTGCTCATGGCTCCGTATTCGTCGTTGAGCCGTGTGTTGAAGGTCGGGCTCAAGTCCGACACGCTCACGCAGATGGAGATGAGCGAACTGGCTCGCTGGACGATGCGCCCGCGCCTCATGTCGGTCAAAGGTGTGGCAAATGTCGCGATCTGGGGGCAGCGGGACAAGCAGTTCCAAGTCCTCGTCGATCCGCAGAAGCTCCGCGCGGCTGGAGTGACGCTCGATGCCATCACGAAGGCCGCTGGCGATGCGGCGGTGATCAGCGCGGGTGGATTTGTCGATACACCGAATCAGCGGCTTAGCGTGGCTCAGCTCGCTCTCATCACCACGCCGGAAGACTTGGCGAGGACGGTCGTGGAGTTTCGCAATGGTGCACCGATCCGGCTTGGCGATGTGGCCGAGGTGAAAATTGGTCATCCAGCGCCCATCGGCGACGCGGTCATCAATGATGGCGATGGCATTCTGCTTATTGTGGAGAAGCAGCCGTGGGGAAACACGCTGGATGTCACGAAAGGCGTCGAGAAGATGCTCGAAGAGCTCAAACCGGCGCTGCCGGGCATGACGATCGACAGCACCATCTTCCGACCTGCGAGCTTCATCGAGATTTCGATCCATCATCTCACGGAGGCGCTGTGGCTTGGTTGTTTGCTCGTGGTGGTCGTGCTGGCGTTGTTTCTCGGAGATTGGCGCACGACGGTCATCAGCATCACGGCGATCCCGCTTTCGCTCGCCATGGCGCTGCTGCTGCTCGCGTGGAGTGGCCAGACGATCAACACGATGATCCTCGCAGGCCTCATCATCGCCCTCGGCGAGGTCGTGGATGATGCGATCATCGACGTGGAGAACATTCTGCGTCGTTTGAGACAAAACCCGACGAAATCGCGCTTCGCCGTTGTTTTGGAGGCCTCGCTCGAAGTTCGCAGCGCCGTCGTCTATGCCAGCGTGATCATCGTGTTGGTATTTGTGCCCGTGTTCTTCCTTCCAGGGCTTGCGGGCACGTTTTTCCGGCCTTTGGCGCTGAGTTACATTTTGGCGATCACCGCGTCGTTGCTCGTCGCATTGACCGTCACGCCCGCTTTGAGCCTCATGCTGCTCAAAGTGAAGCCTGGTGCGCATCGCGATGCCTTTTTGGCTCGCGGCATGAAGGCACTCTATCGCGGCGTGCTGCCCTTTTTTGCCCGCAGTGCTTGGTTGGCCGTGCTGGTGCTCATCGCGGCCTTTGCGGGCACGGGTTGGGTTTGGCAGACGCAGATGAAGGAGGAATTTCTGCCGAACTTCAAAGAACGCGACTTCCTCATGCACTGGCTCGAAAAGCCAAACACCAGCGTCGAAGCCAGCAAGCGTATCACCATCGCTGCGGCGACGGATTTGATGAAAGTGAAAGGCGTGCGCAATCAAGGCTCGCACATTGGCCGTGCGGAAGTCGCAGATGAGGTCGTGGGGCCGGACTTCACCGAATTGTGGATCAGCATCGACCCCGATGCCGATTACGACGCGACCATCAAGAAGGTGCAAGGCGTCGTCGATGGCTATCCGGGCCTCACGCGTGACTTGCTGACGTTTTTGCGCGAGCGAATCAAAGAAGTGCTCACCGGAGCGAGTGCGAGCGTCGTGGTGCGCATCTTCGGTCCCGACCTCGACACGCTGCGCACACACGCCGCCGAGGTCAGCGCTGCTGTGAAGGACATTCCCGGCATCAGCGCTCTCAAAGTCGAATCGCTGAGCCTCGTGCCGCAAATCACAGTCAAAGTGAAGCCAGAGACCGCCGCGCTGCACGGCCTCACCGCAGGCCAAATCCGCCAAGCCGTGACCACACTCATCAGCGGACGCAAAGTGGGCGAGGTGTATCAAGACCAGCGCGTGCATGACGTGCAGGTTTGGAGCGTGCCGAGTGCTCGTGCTGATTTCACCACGCTGCGTGATCTTCTCATCGAGACGCCCAGCGGCGGTCACACACGACTCGCGGATGTCGCCGATGTCGTCATCGTGCCGACACCGAATGCCATCAAACGCGAAGGTGCCTCCCGCCGCATCGACGTGACCTGCAACGTCTCAGGCCGCGCTTTGGGCGATGTCGTTCCCGAGATCGAGGCCGCCATCGCCAAGCTCACCTTCAAACCCGGCCACCATCCCGAAATCCTCGGCGAATGGGCCGAACGACAAGCCGCACAGAGCCAACTCGGTTGGCTGGCACTCGGCTCACTCGCAGGCATCCTCGTCTTGCTGCTCGCCGACTTCCAGAGCGTGCGATTGACGCTGCTCGTCGCGCTCACGCTGCCGTTTGCACTCATCGGCGGCGTGATGGCCGCGTGGCTTGGTGGTGGTGTGCTTTCACTCGGTTCACTCGTTGGTTTTGTCACCGTGCTCGGCATCGCAGCACGCAATGGCATCCTGCTGGTGAGTCATTACCGCCATTTGGAGCAGGAGGAAGGCCACGCCTTCGGTTTGCCGACCGTCCTGCAAGGCAGCGAGGAACGACTCGTGCCCATCCTGATGACAGCCGCCACCGCCGCGCTCGCCTTACTGCCGCTCGTGCTCAAAGGCGATGTGCCGGGCAATGAAATCGAACGCCCGATGGCGCTGGTGATTCTCGGCGGTCTTGTGACCAGCACGCTGCTGAATTTGTTCCTGCTCCCGGCGCTGTATGCGCGGTTTGGCAAAGGTGCGACAGCAGCTTAAATCATTGAAGACCGCGATTCTCCCGGCAGAGTCGGTGAGCCAGATGAACGATCACACCCTGCGGCTTTTGCCCTTCTTTTCGATGCGCCAAGCGGTGCTGACGACCTGCCTGCTCAGCGCAGGCAGTTTGTGGTCGGCTGATACGGTGTTGGCGATGAAACAACAGGCCGGCGCTTTTTTCGACAAGCACTGCCTGGAGTGTCATGACGCGGAGACGAAGAAGGGGGGGCTGAATCTGGAGCGGGTGGACTACGGCATGGTGGGCCGGGTGCAGACTAATCTGTGGACGAGCATTCATGATCGCATGGCGAAAGGCGAGATGCCGCCAGCGAAGCAAGCGCAGCCGTCAAAAGCGGCGCTGGAGCAGGTGCTGGCGGTTATCCGGCCAGCGCTCATCACGGCGGATCGTGCGGAGCGTGAGGTGGTGCAGCGGCGGTTGAATCGCAGTGAGTATCAGAACACGATCAATGATCTGCTGGCCGTGGAGTTGGATTTGAAGGACTTGCTGCCGGAGGATCAGCAGGCGGATGGTTTTGATAACAATGGTGAGGCGCTGGCGGTTTCGACGGAGCAGATGCAGGGCTATCTGGCGGCGGCACGGCGGGCGATTGATGCGGCCATCGTCACGGGTGAGCGGCCGAAGACGGAGACCTTCAAGGTGGACTCGATCAGGGAGGTGAAACAGTATTTTGCGGACGGCTCATACAGCCTCGTGGATGGCCGGGTGGTGATCTTCACTTCATCGGACAACTCGTCGTATTCCAAAATCTCCACGCGTGATCGCCGCATTCCTGTGCGCGGGCGTTATCGCTTCCGCTTTCAAGCGGCGGCGCATGATGCGGCGGATCGTCTGTGGTTCACTGTCTCAGGATCGAGTTTTGCCGGGCTGGAGGCGACACACAAGAATCTGGGTTACTACGAGGTGAGTGCGGAGCCGAAGATGTTCGAGATCGAGGCGCTGCTGGAGGCGAAATCGGCCATTCAGTTCTTCGCGCTCGGTTTGCCGAGCTATCTCAAGAAAAAGCCCGGCGTGATGTATCCCGGCGTTGGGTTCGGCGAGGTGGAAATCACGGGGCCGCTCATTGAGCAATGGCCACCGGAGAGTCACACGCGACTCCTCGGCACCACAGACCTCAAAACCGGCACGCTGGCCGATGCGGAGCGCATTCTGCGCGGCTTTGTGTCACGGGCGTTTCGCCGTGTGTCCGAGGACGGTGAGGCGGCTCGTTTTGTGTCGCTCACTAAGTCACTGCTGGAGTCTGGGCGCGGCTTTGAGGAGAGTTTGCGCGCAGGTTTGATCAGCGTGCTGTGCTCGCCCAATTTCATTTATCTCCGTGAAGCACCGCAGCCTGACACCACGCGCATCACGGAAGCGGAGTTAGCCGTGCGCTTGTCGTATTTTCTCCAGAGCGCCCCGCCGGATGATGAGTTGCTGACTTCGGCTGCGAAGAAGCAACTCAGCACACCAGCCGTGCTGCGTGTGCAGGTCGAGCGCCTGCTGAACAGCCCCAAGAGTGAGTCTTTCGTGAAGAATTTCACCGGGCAATGGCTGCACCTGCGTCAGCTCAATGACACCACGCCTGACGAGAAGCTGTACAAGAAGTTCGATGAGCTGCTGCAAGTGAGCATGCTGTGGGAGAGCGAGGGCTACTTCCGCGAGATGCTGAAGGCGGATGTGCCCATCGAAGACATGCTGGATGCCAAGTGGGCGATGCTCAATCAACGTCTGGCCGAGCACTACGGCATCGCAGGCATCACGGGACTTGATTTGCGCAAAGTGACGCTGCCCGCCAACAGCGTGCGCGGCGGGGTGCTGACGCAAGCGGCGGTGCTGAAGGTCACAGCGAACGGCACCACGACCTCACCCGTGCTGCGCGGTGTGTGGGTGCTGGAGAACATCCTCGGCCAACCCACGCCACCACCACCACCTAACACGGCGGGCATTGAGCCGGACATTCGCGGTGCTGAGACGGTGCGCGAGCAACTGGCGAAGCACCGCAACGTGGAGAGCTGCAACGTGTGCCACCGCCAGATTGATCCGCCGGGCTTCGCACTGGAGAGCTTTGATCCCATCGGCGAATTTCGTGAAAACTACCTGCGCTGGAATGTGACCAACGTGGAGCACAACTGGGGTGGCGTGGTGAAAGGTGCCCCAGTGGATAGCAGCGGCCAAACGGCGAGCGGTGAAGCCTTTGCTGACATTCGCGAGTTCAAGAAGCTGCTGCTTGCACGTCGGGCCGAATTTGCTCGTTGCCTCACAGAGAAGCTGCTGAGCTATGCCCTGGGCCGCGAGATGGGCTTCAGCGACCGTGCGGCCATCACCAAGATCGTCGAGCAAGCGCAAGCAGGCGGCAATGGCCTGCGCACGCTGGTTCACGCCATTGTGCAGAGTGAAACCTTCGCCACCCGCTAACTTAGCCTCTTTATGAAACCGCTCTCTCGTCGCACTTTTCTCCGTGGCTCCGGCGTCAGCTTGGCGCTGCCGCTGCTCGAAGCCATGCTGCCATTTCGTCTGCGTGCCGCGGCTGAGGCCGCACCACGTCGCTTCGTCGCCATCAACATCCCGCTCGGCTTCATTCCGGCCAATTTTTTCCCAGAGCAAGCCGGAGCCGACTATGCGCTGAGCCGTTATTTGCAGCCCGGTGAGGCGTTGCGCAAAAAATTCACCATCTTCTCCGGCACCAGTCATCCGAGCGTCGATGGAGGCCACTCGGCTGAGAAATCCTTCCTCACTGCCGCTCCCTTTCCTGGTGCGCGCACGTTTAAGAACACCATCTCACTCGACCAATTCATCGCAGCGAAGATTGGCGACCAAACCCGCTTCGCCTCACTCACGCTCGGTGAGAAGACGCTCTCGTGGTCGGCGAATGGTGTTGCCATTCCACCGGAGCAATCTGCCGCCAAAGCCTTTGCCAAACTTTTCCTCACTGGCTCGGCCAATGAGGTCGCGGCACAGCAGCGCGACCTGCGAGATGGACGCAGCATCATGGACGCAGTGTTGGATGACGCGAAGGCCATGGAGCGTAAAGTCAGCGCTGTGGATCGTGACAAGCTTGATCAATTCTTCACCGCCGTGCGTGAAACCGAGCAGCAACTCGCCAAGGCAGCGCAGTGGAGCCAAACACCCAAGCCTGAGGTGAAAGCCAAACCGCCGGCTGAAATTTCGTCCATTGACCTTGTTGGCACGCTGCGCGCTCACTTTGAAGTCATGCGTCTGGCGCTGGAAACGGATAGCACGCGCCTGATCACGCTCGGCAGCACCGGCTATGGCAACGTACCACGGATTCCCGGCGTGCAGCTCGGCTATCACGGCCTCTCGCATCACGGCAAGAACCCCGACATGCTGCGCCAGCTCGAACTCATCGAACAGGCGACCATCCAGGCGTTCTTCGACTTCCTCACGAGCCTGCAAGAGAGCCAGTCAAACCTGCTCGATCACACGCAGGTGCTGCTGGGCAGCAATCTGGGCAACGCCAGCGGCCATCTCACTACCAACCTGCCCATGCTCCTCGCGGGTGGCGGCTACCAGCATGGCCAGCACCTCGCGTTTGATGCCAAAAACAATTACCCGCTGCCCAATCTCTTCGTCAGCATCGCGCAGCGCATGGGGATTGAGACGGAGAAGTTTGCGACCAGCACAGGTACGATGCGCGGGCTGGTTTAACGCAGTGCAACATGCACCCATGCGCCGATGTCCTGCGCGGCAGCTTCGTCCACGCTGACATCACCCAAGCACTCCGCAGCAGTGAATTCACCACGTTTGGCGATGCGTCCGGCCTTCCAAACATGAACGTCGGGCGGATAGGGGCCGACTTTGCGGGGATCGCTCCAGGTGTGGATGCCGAGCGTGCGTGGATTGACCGCAGCGGCGATGTGCATTGGACCGCTATCGACGCTGATGCAGAATTTGGCCTGCCGCATGACCCAGATGAGTTCGGGCAGCGTGGTGCGATGGCTCCAGTCGTAAATGTGACTGCCGGTTGGACGCGTTTTGTCGTTCGTCATGCCGACGAGGACGACGGGATGCGGTGCCAGGGCATCGCAGATAGCCTGCAAGGCCGAATTGGAGAGCGATTTGCCCTCGCCGCGTGACCACGGATGCAGCGCGATGAAATTCGGCAGTGATTCCGGCCAGCCAGCAGGTGGATGACCAGGCGTGAGTTCAAACGTGATGTCCTGCGCGTCGATCTGGATGCCTAGGGCACGTGGAAGCTCCAGGTAGCGGTCCACGGCATGCGCCCCGGCATTGACGGGCACGGCGTGGTTGTAAAACCAGTGCGCGCCTTCACGCGCATCGGAAAGACCGATGACGCACTCCGATCCCCGCCAACTGCTGGAGAGCCCGCTGCGCAGCAGGCCCTGGAAATCGAGGACGATCTCCGGTTCCTCGCGCGGCAGGCACATCCAGGTGCGCCGCCAGTTCCAGAAGCGCAGGAGTCCGGCGAGACCACGGAAGGTTTTGCGTGGGAAGGGTATGACTTCGTCGATGAGCGGGCTGCCTTGGAGGATGGGCATCCATTCGGTGTTGGCGAGCCAGCGAATCTTGAGATGTGGATGCGCTTGCCGCAGCGCCTTCACAGCAGGCAGAGTGTGAACGATGTCGCCCAGTGAGCTTGGTTTGACGATGAGCGCGGATTCGAAGTCGCGCAGGCTTTGGAGCTGGCGCGTGGCGGCGCTCATTTGCCCAAGGCAAGTCGATCGGCGAGCAGAGAGGGGAGGCCAGCGGCACGGATTTTTGCCTGCGCGGTCTCGATGTCGTATTCGAGGCGGCGAATCGTGATCGTCTGCGCCTGAATGTCGTAGATAGCGTAGGCGGCACGCCAGTCGCCGTCACGCGGCTGGCCGACGCTGCCGACATTGACGAAATACTTCACGCCGCGTTGCAGGGTGACATCGGTGCCACGGGCGGCACGCACGGCGTCGTCCTTTTCAAAGATGCGCGGCACATGAGTGTGGCCGTAGAAGCAGACCTGCGTGAACTGATAGCTGAAGCTGGCCATCGCATCGAAGCGGTTGGTCACGTAGCCCCAGTTGCCGGGGGAATCGAGCGTGGCATGCACGATGGTGAAATCGCGCACCTGACGCACAAGTTTGAGGTCGCGCAGCCACTGGCGCTGCTCCTCACTGAGCTGCTGGCGGGTCCAGAGCAGGGCGTTTTGGGCCAAAGGGTTCAATTCTTCGAGCGAACTCTCGCTGGCGGCACCTTCATCGTGATTTCCACGCACCACGGGGCAGCCCAAGTCTTGCACGGCTTGCAGGCATTCCACCGGATTGGCCGCGTAGCCGACGATGTCACCGAGGCAAACGTAATTGGCACAACCCTGCTCCTGAGCGTCCCACAGAACGGTCTGCAGGGCTTCCAGGTTGGCGTGGATGTCTCCAAAGATGGCGAATTTCATCGTCTAGGTTGGCGGCGAGGACGCACCTTCGAGACATGCGCCGGGAAATCAAGCTTTTCGGCAGCCAAACCCTGATTGGGCAGATTTCCTGAGCCCGCCCCCCTGTTTTTGAAAAGCAAACGGGGCGGATCACCCGATCCGCCCCGTCGCTTGATAGAGTCCAACAGCCAGAAGGAACCACTATTTGAAATGTTTGACTGAACCGTCGCCGGTTCGTTGTCTGGTGGTATTCTCCCACAGCTCCAAAACAAAGCGTCAGACGCTCGTAAATGAGTTGTAAGGAGGATGTAAATGCGGCGGGATCAATCTTTGGAGTGCAGGTAAATGCACCCGCTCAACTCACAACAGCAATAGCGAACATGCCTTCTGCTTGGTAGCCACGGGGGTATTGGGGGCATCCAGAGGGGCGATAATCCATTGGTTAAACAACTCGACAACCCGTTCCTGGTTCTTGTCCATCCAAGGCAGCAAGGACTCGTAATGTTCGCGATAAGTGGCAACCACAAGCGACTCGACCCGCTGAGGCACCTGGAGAGGATGTGCAGAACGCGCATCCTCGTGCGCAAAGAAGAGAATGCGCAGCTCCCAGTCATCTACGTCCGAGATGCGGGACCATTCTTCGAGTCGCGATGGCAGATTGAGCCTCAGAGTGCGCAAGTGCTCACGCACATAAACATCGGTCAGCCGACCGGCGTGTGCTTCGATGGCCACGCATTCCCGAGCACTGACATTTTGAAAATCGCAGTCCCCCAGCTTTCCCGAAGAAGAGTTGCTCGCATTCACAGGATCTCCCAGCCCACGAGAGCGCCAGTCAGGCAGCGGATGCTCGAGCATTCCGAAAAAATCGCCAACGCGCTGCTCAATGACTCCGCGTGTTCCGGTTTCAGCCTCACCTACCCGTTGCAGGAATCGTTTGATGACAGCGAGATCAGCCTGGGGTTCCAGCCTGACCTCGGCAGGCGTCTGAATCTCGATGTAGCGCATGACAGCGCGACGGATCGAGCCAGTCATCTGGTTTCTCGGCGCATAGGCCAGCGATGTCAGGCATCCCACGACCTCAGCGAGCGACTTGGCCTGCGCTTCCCGCGATTCTGCCCAGTCATACGAGAGCCGGTCCACTGCCTTGAAGTTGTTCAACATCGGACTACCACCGGGAGCCAGCGCCGGAGGAAAAGTGCCGAAAATGATGTTCCCAACATCACCCCGAGGCTTGAAGGTGTAGATGAACTCTGGCGGGTGATCGAAGAAGTGATCGATGACCGAGATGTACAACAGAATTTGGAGATAAGGGACAAAGTGAACCCTGTCGTCGGGTGAGAAAAGCAGGCGTAACGCATGCTGGAAGCGATTATCAAACCCGAGCGCCGAAGCCTGCGAGGAGAGGTCTTCCACCATGGATGCGATGGTGGCATCACCCAGCTCAGCAGCCGAGTCCTGCCGGTCTTTGGCAAGGAGTTCGGTCACTGCTCTAGCGTCGAGATCACATTGGATGCCAAACTCCCGCAGAATGACATCGACGACGCGCCAGCTCACCGACGCACGACCGTCACTTTGATGAAGAAGCCCGGCTATTCTGGCAGGCGAGGCACGAAAATCCCGTGCCAGCAGCAAAACGAGCGGCAGATGGGACAGCACCATGGCGGCCTCTCGCCGCTGCATCTGGAAACGCCCGACAAGTTTCAACAGCAGGGACGCGTAACTTTTCCCTCGAGTCTTCCCATCAGGAGCCGTCCAGTCGGCCTCGCTGAGCAGAATCTCCACCACTGGCGGACAAGAACGCCCAGGCGAGGCGTCATCAAGCCAGGCATCAAACTCGAACCCCAGCTTCAAAACAGCCTCGTCAACAGACAGCCCCTCTGTTGCCAGATGAGCAAGCGCAGCATCGCTCGCGGCATTCAACTGCACGGGAGTCAATGGCAGGATGGAAAGGCTATTCGACATCAGATTCTCCTTGGGAAACAAGTTCAGTCACATCAGAGGCTGTGAGGTTGAGAGCCTTCGCCCAGCGGGCAAGCTCATAAACTGACAGCGTTCGCTTCCCTTTTTCGATTTTGGAGACGTAGGTCTGGTCTCTTCGGAGCATGGTGCCCAGGAAGTCCTGCGAAAGAGCAAGACTCTTCCGGTGTTCCGCGAGTCTTCGCCCAAGTTCTTCATCGAATGCTTTTTGGGTCACATCGGCACCTTGCAGAAAATGCCAGCCGTGTGTTGACAAAAAGCGGGCTCAGGCCAATTAAGCATAATGAAATGCATCTCCCTCTACACCGGATGCGGCGGACTGGACCTCGGGTTCCATGCAGCAGGCTTCTCGACGATCTGGGCCAATGACATCGACCCGTATGCACTTGAGACCTACGCCAACGAACTGCGCCGCAAAGGCTCTCCATTGCCTGAGATTCACTGCGGAGACATTTCCAGTAAACCTCTCCCCTCCCCCTGCTCCGCCGAGGTCGTCATCGGTGGACCGCCTTGCCAGGGATTTTCTGTGGCGGGCAGAATGGACCCGAACGATCCTCGCAGCAGGCAGGTTTGGGAATTTTTTCGCGTGGTGAAGCATGTCCGTCCTCGCGCCTTCGTCATGGAAAACGTGAAGGCGCTCGCCACAAACTCGCGGTGGAAGGGTACGATCCAGGCTCTCGAAGCCAAAGGAGAGGAACTCGGCTATCGCACACGGCTTCTGATTCTCAACGCGGCGGACTACGGCGTAGCACAGCTACGCGAGCGGATGTTTCTCGTTGGCATCAAGGATGCGCTGATGCCGACACCGGCAGGAAAAAAACGGCGTAAAACGGTAAGGCAGGCTTTGAAGCAACTACCCGCGTATGGCGAACCGGGAAATGACGCGGTTTGCAAGGCCGTCGTCACAGCGGCTAAGACACCAGTGCTGCGGAAAAGTCCTTTTGCCGGGATGCTCTTCAACGGCCAGGGACGCCCCATCGACCTAGAGGCGACAGCTCCGACACTCCCAGCATCCATGGGCGGCAATCGCACTCCTATCCTCGACCAAGAGAGCCTGGAAAAAGACTCCGAGCCGTGGGTGGCCTCCTATCATGCGAATCTGATGTCGGGCGGAGAAATCACCTCGCGTGTCCCAAAACGTCTGCGTCGGCTAACCGTGCAGGAAGCGGCCTGTTTGCAGGGGTTCCCGATTGGAATGAGCTTCGCTGGCAGCCAATGCACAAAATTTCGCCAGATCGGCAACTCGGTCCCTCCTGCCTTGAGCGAAGCGGTGGCACGTTCGCTGAAATCAGCCTTGGAAGGCAAGGCATCATCAGAAGAATGGCGAGGGGATCAAAAATGCTGGCTTGCTGAAGATGCCGCCGTCTATAACGCAGCTTGATTTAGTCCACCGATCAACACCATGAGCCGAACTTCCAGAGAGGCTCTGTCACCGGCATGTCGTTATCCAACGGATTCGATTTTTGCGTAATAGCGAAACTCCAGACCTTCCGACTGCCCGATGATTTCTTTGAGCTGGAAGAGATTCTCGAAGGGTGGGAGTAAAACATCGCCTTCGTAGGGCTCGGCAATCCAGGTGAGGTAGAGACCATCACACTGCGGCAGCAGTTCTGCAAAAACGCGGGCACCACCGATGACAAAGACAGTTTCAGCGTCGCCGCAAACCTGGGGCAGTTCGGCAGCGCTGCGGATGACGGTGACGCCTTCGCGGACAGACATCGTCGTGCTCAGAACGATGTTCTGGCGGCCGGGAAGCGGTCGGCCAATGGAATCAAAGGTGGCTCGGCCCATGAGGATGGGATGGCCGAGAGTGGTGCGTTTGAAAAACTTCAGGTCTTCGGGGAAGTGCCACGGCAGCGTGCCCGCGCGTCCGATGACGCGATTGCTGGACATGGCGACGATGGCGATGAGACGCGGCATGGCTGGCCGAAGTTTACCAGAGATCAATAGGCTGGTGCGGCTCGGGACGGATGATTTCCGTGCCGGGGATGGTCTCGTTGAAGCGGCGGGTGAACCACAACTGCGCAGGTTCTTCGCCGTGGACGAGCAGGAGCTTCTTGGGCTTCACTTTCTCGATGTACTCGGCGATCTGCTCGCGCGAGGCATGGGCGCTGAGGTCAAAGCTCTCAACGCGGGCGTGCAAGGCCACGGCGGGCAGATCGCGGGAGAGTTTGATCATCTCGCCGGGTTTGGCATTGCGAATCTTGTAGCCAGGGGACTCGGGATCGGTGTAACCGACGAAGCAAACGGTGTTGCGCGGGTTATCGAGGAACTTTTGGGCAAACGTGTTGGAGACAGTGTGCTCCGTCATCATGCCGCTGGAGAGTGCAAAGAGCGTGCGTGGGCTGGTGACAATTTCCTGGCGCTTTTTATTCTTGCGGGCCACGAGCATCTTCATGTCCTCCAGCAGGCGGAAGCCGGGATAGCTGCGACGGCTGCGTGAAGCGTAGTGATCGTAAAGGACGGTGATCTTGGTGCTCAGACCGCCGATGTAGAGCGGCATTTCAGGGATCAGCCCTTCCTGAAGCAGTTCGTGCAGCATGAGCATGACCTCCTGTGTCTTGCCGAGGGCAAAGACGGGAATCATCACCGCTCCACCGGCCTCATGGGTGTCGCGAATCACGCCAGCGAGGCGTTCCTTTTCGGCTTTGCGGGAAAACCCTTCCGGCCGGGCATAATCGCCACGCGTGGTCTCGGTGATCATCACGTCGATGCCGCTGGTGGGGAAATCGGCGGCACGGCAGATGGTCTGCGCCTCGAAGTTCACGTCGCCGGTGTAAAAGAGCGTGTTGCTGCCTTCGCGGATCAAAACACCGGTGGAACCGAGGATGTGGCCGGCATCAAACATCGTGGCTTCCAGATTGGTGTCGGGAATCTCAAAGGGGCGGTCGATGTCGCGGTAAATCCACCTGGCGCGGATTTCATCGAGTTCGCGATGGGTGAAGAGCGGATACTCGGAGATACTTTCCTCCTCGCGCTGCTTCGTCATGACGTTGACGGAGTTGTGCAGCATGGCGGAGGACAGCTCGCCGGTGATCTCGGTCATCAGTACCGGGGTGTTCGGCTGCTTGCGCTGCAACACGGGCATGGAGCCGATGTGATCGTGATGCGCGTGCGTGATGATGACGGCCTTCGCGGACTGGTGCGGCAGCGGGCCGAAATCAGGCAGGGCGTCAAAGCCCGCACGTTTGGGGTGCATGCCGGAATCCAGCACGACACGATGATCCCCGGCTTCGAGGAGGTAGGAATTGGCACCGATCTCACGTCGGCGCGTCAGGTTGCGAAAGCGCATGTATTTTGGGGGAGGGGGAGGGCGATACTAGGGGCTTGAGGCCCTTCCACAAGGAGGAACTTGCCCCTCAGACCTGGCGACGGCCGGCGATGCGGGCAAACAAAGCCGAAGCAGCAATCAGGGCCGCCGGCATGGTGGGCGGAGACCAGATGAGGTTGGACTGGAAGGCGAGGAAGCAGACGACCAAGGCGGCGAAGATGAACAGCAGGCCGCGGAGCAGCGCTTTTTCCTTGGGAACACGAAACACGAGCCAGAAACCGGCGAGCACAGCCGCCGACCAGATCAGCCACTGCGCATACGACGGCAGCAGCTTCAAACGTGGCATGGCGAGGATCTGCGCGAGCGCCTGCGCATGAGCCTGGACCAGTCCAGCATCATCGGTGCCTATGACGATGACTTTACCGCCGGAGAGATTGGCTTTGTCCTGCGCAGACAGAGCGTCAGCGAGTCCGTCGCTCATCAAATTGAGCGCATCGACCTCGGGGACGGTTTGTTTGGCATCGACGGCGAACTCACCGGCAGTGGTGAGCGGCACAAACGCGCCGTTGGATAGATAGGCACCTGCTCCTGGTCCCAACAGCAGCCGATGCGTGGCATACGGCGTCTGTGTGATGCGGGCGAGTGCCTGCGTGAGCACGCTGGGCCGCAGATTGCCGCTTTCCTGCAAGGCATACGGCAGCAGCATGACGTCCTCGGCATTGCGCGTGACGGCGACACCAAGCTCTGCCTGACGGCGCAGCAGATCATCCGGCGCGGCGATCAAAGCACCGAGAGGCGGCACGGCAGCGATGTCACCCTGCGCTTTTTGAAAGCGTGGCAGCGAGTCTTCGAGTCCACCCATGAATGCAGGGGCATCGGGACTGGCGGCAAGCTGGGCTTCGACGCCAAGAATCGTGCTGGGAAACGGCACCAGAGCCTCGGCGGCTTCACGCACGAACTCGGGTGGAGGTTTGCCCCACATCAGCGTTTCGGGGATCACGAGCACCGCAGGATCGAAGGGCTGCAAACCTTTGAGCACCATCTGCCAGTCGAGCGGACGCGGCGGCCAGCCAGCGTACTCGGCCTTGCTGGCGTTGCGCATCTTCACCCACACGACGGATGGCGAAGCCTGCGGCGCCGCTGTGGCAAAACGATCCCGGGCATTCGCGACGAGGAAGTCGAGGAACAACTCGTCCACGCGCTGAAACCGTCCGGCCTGATGCTCACGCTCCAGCCACCAGCCGAGACTGGCGAGCAGGAGGATGAGAACGAGGGCGCGGATCATGCGGCGGCCACATCTGCAGGAGCGACCGCATCCTCACGCGCATCAGCGGCAAATTTGAGGCGCTTGAGTTCTTCGTCGTGGGAGACTTTGACGATGTCGCCATCGCGGATGTCGCCACGCAGGAGATGCTCAGCCAGCGGGTCTTCGATGTTCTTTTCCACGGCACGGCGCATCGGACGCGCGCCATACTGCGGATCAAAGCCCTCTTTCATGAGGAATTCGCGGGCGCTGGTATCGAGCGTGATGTGGATGTTCTTCTTCTTGAGGCGGGCGACGACCTTGGCGACTTCGAGATCGACGATCACGTTGAGCTGCTCCTTCTCGAGCATGCGGAAAATGACGATGTCGTCGAGACGGTTGAGGAACTCAGGCTTGAAGAACTTCTTCGCGGACTCGGTGATCTTGCTCTTGATGCCGGCGTTGTCGGCAACGTCCTGCTGCATGGCAATGAAGCCGAGGCTGCTCTGCTTTTTGATCTGCTCGGCACCGATGTTCGAGGTGAGGATGACGATGGTGTTACGGAAGTCGATCTTGCGACCGAAGTTGTCGGTCACCTGGCCTTCTTCGAGGATCTGCAGCAGCAGATGCATCACATCCGGGTGCGCTTTTTCGACTTCGTCGAACAAGATCACGGAATACGGGCGACGGCGCACGGCTTCGGAGAGCTGACCGCCTTCTTCATAGCCGACATAGCCGGGAGGCGCACCGATCAGACGGCTGGCGGTGTGCTTCTCCATGTATTCGGACATGTCGATCTGGATCAGCGCCTCAGCGGTGCCAAACATGAACTCGGCGAGGTTCTTCGCGAGGAAGGATTTGCCAACGCCGGTCGGGCCGAGGAACAGGAAGGAGCCAATCGGACGACGTGGGTCCTTCAAGTCGGCACGGGAACGACGCAGCGCCTTGCTGATGGCGATGACGGCCTCGTCCTGACCGATGACCTTGCCTTTGAGTTCGGCTTCCATCTTCAGGAGCTTCTCGGCTTCGGCCTGCTCCATGCGCTGAAGCGGGACGCCGGTCCATTTGGAGACGACGGACATGATGTCGTCCTCGGTGACATCGACGATGCGCTCTTGATTGTTGGAGCGCCAGCGCTCAAGCACGTCATCAAAACGCTTCTTGGCGTTTTTCTCGCGATCACGCAGGTGCGCGGCTTTTTCGAAGTCCTGTTCCTTGATGGAGCCTTCTTTTTCGACGCGAATCTCTTCGATCTCGGCCTCGATGACCTTCAATTCGACCGGACGCGTCATGGCACCGATGCGGGCCTTGGAACCGGCTTCGTCCATGATGTCGATGGCCTTGTCAGGCAGGAAACGGGCGGGCAGGTAGCGCGAACTGAGGTTCACGGCGGCCTTGAGGGCGTCTTCGCTGTACTTCGCCTTGTGGTGCAGCTCGTATTTGCCGCGCAAGCCAAAGAGAATCTTGATGGCGTCCTCAACCGAGGGTTCCTCAATCTTCACGCTCTGGAAGCGGCGTTCGAGCGCGGAGTCCTTCTCGATGTATTTGCGATACTCGTTCAACGTGGTCGCGCCGACGCATTGCAGTTCCCCACGGCTGAGCGCGGGCTTGATGATGTTGCTGGCGTCCATCGCCCCCTCAGCACCGCCGGCACCGACGATGGTGTGCAGTTCGTCGATGAAGAGAATGACGTTCTTGTTGCGGCGGATTTCATCCATGACCGCCTTGATGCGCTCTTCAAACTGGCCGCGATACTTCGTACCAGCGACCATCAACGCGAGGTCGAGGGTGATGACACGCTTGTCGCGCAGCAGTTCCGGCACGTTGCCCGCCGCGATTTCCTGCGCGAGACCTTCAACGATGGCGGTCTTGCCGACACCGGCTTCGCCGATGAGCACCGGGTTGTTTTTCGTGCGGCGGCAGAGAATTTGAATCACGCGGGCGATTTCTTCCGAGCGGCCGATGACAGGATCCATCTCGCCTTTGACGGCGAGTTCCGTGAGATCGCGGCCGAAGGCTTTGAGGGCCGGGGTTTTCTCGTTCTTTTTCTTGTCGCTCGCCGGCGTGTTGCCGCTGGGAGTCACGGATTCACCATCCTCTTCTTCCTCTTCGTTCTGGGAGGAAAAGTTCGGATCAAGTTCCTTGAGGATCTCGCTGCGGGCCTTATCGAGGTTCACATCGAGATTACGCAGCACTTGGGCGGCGACGCCTTCACCTTCACGCAGCAGGCCGAGTAGGATGTGCTCCGTGCCGACGTAGCTGTGATTGAGAGCCTTGGCTTCCTTGGAGGCGAGGGCGAGCACCTTTTTCACCCTCGGGGTGTAAGGAATGTTGCCGACCATTTTCGTTTCCGGGCCGGAACCGACCTGCTGTTCGACCTGCATGCGCACGGTTTCAAGATCGAGGCCGAGTTTGGTCAAAACGTTGACGGCAACACCCTGGCCGAGCTTGATCAGACCGAGGAGCAGGTGCTCGGTGCCGACGTAGTTGTGATTGAAGCGGTCCGCCTCTTTGCGGGCGAGCGCGAGAACCTGCTGGGCGCGTGGGGTGAAATTATTCATCATTGGGGGTGGAGGGAGCGCCTCCGGGGGTTGATTGAGATGGTGGAAAATTACCCGGGCCGTCGATGGATTGCAACCTTGCACGAGTTATTTCAGCGCGCATGCCGTCACGCTCCTCGGGTGACAATTCACGCGCCGCATTGAGTTGCAAATGCGCCGGTTGGATCTCGAGCAGCAGCATGTCGAGCAAGCTGCGGTCACAGTTGCCGACGAGATCGAGATCAGCACCGAGGCGGAGCATGGAAAGCAGGTTCAACGCCTCTTTGGAGGCGAGAATGTGGGCGTAGCGCAGGATGGCAAAGGCGCGGCCGACTTGGTCGCTCAGCATGGTCTCATGGTCTTCCTTGAGCTTGGCACGGGCGGTTTGCTCGGAACGCACGACGCCTTCGATGACTTTTTCGATCTGGGCGATGATTTCAGGCTCCGCCTCGCCCAGCGTATGTTGATTTGAGATTTGGAACAAATTGCCGAGCGCCTCGGTGCCTTCGCCATAAAGACCACGCACGGCGAGGCCGATCTTGCCCACGGCCTTGATGACGGGATTGATCTGGTCGGTCAGCACGAGCGCTGGCAGATGCAGCATGACGGAGGCACGCATGCCGGTGCCGAGATTCGTCGGGCAGGCGGTGAGGTAGCCGAGTTTTTGATCAAACGCATAGGGCAGCGAGCCTTCCAGTTCCGTGTCCACGCGATCCACCAGCTCATAGGCGCTGCCAAGATTCAAACCAGGCCGGATGCCCTGAATACGGAAATGATCTTCCTCATTGATCATGATGGAGATGCTCTGCTTGCGATCCACCACGACCGCGCAGCCGGAAGAACGTGCCGCATGCTCACGGCTGACGAGATGGCGCTCCACCAGCACCTGTTTGCGGATCTTGCTGAGGTCGGTGTAGTCCTCGCTGTAGCCGTCGCGCATCTCAGGCAGGTTTTCGACGACAGGCCGTGCGCGTTCGAGCAACTCGACCCGCTGGCGTTCCTGGCTGAAGCCGGGAAACGGGTGTCCGCGTAGATTGCGTGCGAGGCGCACCCGCGAAGTCATGACGATCTCGGAATGCGGGCCTGCGCCCTTCATCCAGTCGGCGGGGTTTTTGATCAGTGTGGCAAAGCGCATCATAGGGAGACGTAAAATCGACGTACAAAGATGCATACTTGTTGAATGCCACGCAAGGACGGCTCTGGAAATGCCAGCAGTCGTGCTTTCTGCCCCGTCACGTTCATTTCGAGGGGGCTTTGGGCTGGAGACGCTCGATCTCGGCCTTCAAACGAGCCGCATCTTCATAGCGTTCCTCACGCACCGCCAGATCAAGATCCTCACGCAGCTTAGCCGCATCAAGCGGCGGCGGAGCGGGTGGCGCAGGCGGAGGAGCCTCTTGAACCATGGAACGGGCACGCGGCAGCGGTTGCGGCGCAGTGGCGATCTTGCGATTCGGGCGCTTGCCAATGTGGCGCGTGCCTTTGTGCATGTTGCGCAGCAGACCGTCCAACCCTTCGCTGAAGGCGCTGTAACACTCGGGGCAGCCCATGCGGCCGATTTTTTTAAGCTGGGACGCGGTGAAGCCGCAGGCATTGCACACCACCTCCATCGTTTCCGAGTCCACGCGTTGCGAAGGCGTTAGAAACGCTTCGGCCAGACCGAAGCCGGTCTCCTCGGTCACGCCTTTGGCCTTCGAGCAGGTCTCACACAGATTCACCGTGGTCATCTGACCGTTGATGATCTGGGTGAGGAAGACCGAGGCCTCATTCTCGCAAACGTCGCATTTCATGGGTTCAAGCTGTGATGCTGTCGCCTCACATGGGATGATACGGACGGCAACGCGTACTGGTTATGACAGGTATTTCCCCGCGTCAACCGATGCCCTGCATCGCCAGCCATTCATCGAGTTCCGCCTGCAACTGCGGGTGCTTCACAAAGCTGTAGTGAAATGTCCGAAAACCCAGCCGGGAGGCGATCTCGATATTCGGCAGCAGATCGTCGATGTAGAACGTGCGGGCCGGGTCGAGATCGAGCTGTGCGATGGTGTGGTGGAAAATCTCCTCGCCCGGCTTCGCATGGCCGGCCTCATGCGAATAAACGCCGCCCTGGAAGTGCTGGAAGATCGGGAACTCGCTCAGAAAGTAGTTTTTATGCAGGCCGTTCGTGTTTGAGAGCAGATACATGCGCAGTTTGCCAGCCAGCGCACCGAGCGTGTCATGCATCAGCTCGTTCTGGGCAAAAATTTCGCACCAAATCGCCGCAAACTCCGCCGCCGTACCGCGAAAGCCGGTCACCGCCATCGCCTCGCGCACAAAGGCCGCGTCATCCATGCGGCCGTCCTCATACGGCCCCTTAATTTCATCAAACAGCGTCAGCACCGTCTCCGCCGGATGATCGCACTGCTCCGCCAGTCGCCGGGCGGCGATGCTGAAGTCGAAGTCGATGAGAACTTTGCCAACGTCGGAGAGAATTACAGGCTGGGGCATGGTGCGAGATAGAAGTGAACGTGGCGGCTGCCAAGTCATCGTTTGTGCCACAAATCGCCGCAAAATAGCAGCACGCCGGTCCAGATCAGACCAAACGACACCAGCGCCGCTGCACTGATGGGTTCATGATAAATGAAGGCCCCGACGATGAACTGGCCGGTGGGCGCGAGGAATTGCAGCACGCCGAGCAGCGCAAACGGAAGCTGTCGCGCACCATGCGCGAAGCCGAGCAGCGGAATGGTGGTGACGATGCCGAGACCGGTGATGAGCAGCAGATCATGCGTGGACGCCGTTCCCCAGATGGACGCACCGCTATGCTGGCTCCACATCAGATATGCGGCGGCAACCGGAATGCCGACGATGGTTTCCACGCCGAGTCCCGGCAGTGATCCGAGCGGCGAACGCCGTCGTGCGAGGCCATAGAGCGCAAAAGTGCCCGCCAGCAGCAGCCCGATCCACGGAAAGCGGCCCACCAGCACGATCTGCATCACCACACCGCATGCGGCGGAGGCGATGCTGAGCTGTTGCAGCCGCGACAGCCGTTCACCGAGCAACCGGCTGCCGATAAGCACGTTCAGCAGTGGATTGATGAAGTAACCGAGGCTGCAATCAATGATGCGCCCATGCTGCGCGGCCCACACGAACACACCCCAGTTGATCGCCAGCAAAAACGCCGACCACGCATGCGCCTTGAGCAAGACCACGTCCCGCAATGACTTCAGAAAGTCTTTCCACTCACCGCGCAGCATGAGCAGCGGCAGCACGGTGGCCATCGTCCACACCACGCGCTGCGCCAGTGCCACATCGCTGCCGAGATGAACGATCTGCTTCCAATACACCGGCAGCACGCCCCACAGCCCGAAGGCAATGACAGCACTCAGTACGGCGTTGGTGGGTGGTCGTGGCTGGCTCATGCGGCTTTTGATCGACGGCTGGAGAGAATCAGCCCGGCGGCCACGATGCCGAGCACGGCATTGATCGTCCACAAGATCACCGGATGATGATCGTACAGCGGCATCCCCAGCGCGGAGCTGGCGGTGTTGCCCGCGCACCAGGCAAAGCTGAGAAAGCCGACATAGCGCCCGCGCATGTCATCGGGCGCAAGACTGGCCGAATACGCCTGCTGGCGCGAGAACGCGGCCATCTCGCCGAACGTGAACAGCACCATCATCGTCACGAACGCCGTGAGCGACCCGCTGACGAGGAAGATGAGGAAACTTGCGCCCATGAGGATGTAGCCAAGCGCGAGCACCTGTTTCACCGACCATTGACGCAACCCGGCTGCCAGCGGCACTTCCATGAGGCAGATCATCACGCCATTGAGCGCCAGCACGAGGCCGCAGTAATGCAGCGGCAGGCCGTTGCGTTCGAAATGCAGCGGAAAAGTCGTGTTCGTCTGCCGGAAGATCCACGCAATGCACACGCACGCACCGAACAGCGCCAGAAACGGCTTGTTGGCCCGAATGGACCGCCATGCGTGACCCCAGCCCGCGTGCTCACGTGCGGTGCGGTTTCCACGCGGCAGGAAGAGCCATGCGATGATGCCAAAAACCACCGAGGTGGCCGCATCGACGGCAAACAGCCAGAAAAACGAGTGCTCGGCCAGGAAACCCGCCGTCGCCGGCCCCAGCGACCACGCCAGATTCACGGCGAACCGTTGCACCGCGAAAGCGATGACGCGATGCTCCGGTGGCACAATGTCCTGCACCAGTGCCGCACTGGCCGGATGCCCGGCCTCCGTAATCGCTCCTGTGAGAAATGCGAGTGCGGCCAGGGCACGCCAATCGACCGCCTGCGACATGGCGATCATGCACGCAGCACCAGCAAGGGATGAGACCGCCATCGTCACATTCCGGCCAAAACGGTCCGCCAGCCAGCCACCCAGCCATGCGGCGACGAAGCCGCCCAGCGAGTAGGCCGCCACCGCCAAACCGGCTTGTGCAGCGGTGTTGCCATTCCGCGTGATGAAGAGTGCCAGAAACGGCACCACGAACACGCCGAAGCGGTTGACGAACGTGGCTCCTACGAGAACCCAGAAGGGCCGTGGCAGGAGATGGAGTTGAGAAAACAGAGACATGGTTGGAAACAGAAAAAGAGGTTCATGGAAAGTGGAGAGATGAGCTGGAACGCAAAACGGGCCGACTCGCGTGAGTCGGCCCGTTCAGGGAAAGGCTGCTGTGTTCTGGAAGGTTACAGGCCTTTGCTCACGATGTATTTCACGAGATCGACGACGCGGTTGGAGTAACCCCACTCATTGTCGTACCAGCTCACGAGCTTGAAGAACTTGCTGTTCAGTTCGAGGCCTGAGCCGTGATCGAAGATGGAGCTGTGCTGATCATGAATGAAGTCGGTGCTGACCACTTCGTCGGCGGTCCAGTTGAGGATGCCCTTCATGTAGGTCTCGCTGGCCTTCTTCATGGCGGCGCTGATTTCCTTGTAGCTGGTTTCCTTCTCCGTCTTCACGGTGAGATCGACCACGGAAACCGTCGGCGTCGGCACGCGGAAGGACATGCCGGTGAGCTTGCCCTTCACTTCTGGAATGGCGAGACCCACGGCCTTCGCAGCGCCGGTGCCGGAAGGAATGATGTTGATGGCAGCGCTGCGTCCACCTTTCCAATCCTTGGCGCTCGGGCCGTCCACGGTCTTCTGCGTGGCGGTGTAGCTGTGAATGGTGGTCATGAGGCCTTCAGCGACGCCGAATCCTTCCTTCAGCAGCACATGCACCACCGGGGCGAGGCAGTTCGTGGTGCAGGATGCATTGGAAATGACGTGGTGATTGGCAGCATCATACTTCTCATGATTCACACCCATGACGATGGTGATGTCCTCTTCCTTGCCAGGAGCGGAAATGATGACCTTCTTCGCGCCAGCGTCGATGTGGCCCTGCGCCTTGCTGCGCTCGGTGAAGAGGCCGGTGGACTCGATCACGATGTCCACGCCGAGTTCCTTCCAAGGCAGCGCGGACGGACCTGCACGCACCGCGAGGCATTTGATCTCATGACCATCGACGACGAGCACGTCGTCCTCAGCCAGCTCAGGGCTGCTTTTCTTCGAGGAAACGTTCTCGCGGGCCTTGCCCTGCGTGGAGTCGTATTTGACGAGGTATGCGAGGTTGTCTGCGGACACGAGGTCGTTCACAGCGACGACGTCGATCTCTTTGCCCAGGAGGCCCTGATCACAGATTGCGCGAAAGACGAGGCGGCCGATGCGCCCGAAACCATTGATGCCGATTTTGACCATGTTATTTGAGGGAGTTTGGATTTTTGAGGGCGGCAGGCTTACCCCGCCCGAGGGGGGGTGTCAACCCCGTTGCCAGCAGGATGCAGGCCATGAAACAGGCTCAGCTCAATCCCGCTGCCTGCACCTGCTCCGCCACCCACGCCTGGTCTTCGACACCAAGCTGCGGGCCGGGCACAAGGCGATGGTTCTCATTGAAATAGCCGCCCATGCGGTAGCAGCGGTCCACCAGCGGCTGCAAGGCGAGAATGACATCGGCATCGCTCTGGCGCAGCGGAATGCGGACGTTCGGCAGCATCTCGCGCAACGGCGTCTCATACACCTCCTTGCGCGCCGGATTGGCGGCACGCGTGACGCAGACGAGCGTGCGTGCGACCGACACCGATTTCAAACAGTCCGCTGGCACGGCCACCGCGTGGCTGCCGCCGCGCAGCAGGTCGATTTCGACGACGTTCACACCTCCTGCGAGGTAACTTTGCCGTTTCGCCACATAGCGCTGCCAGCCATCGCTCTTGTTCACCGGACTGAGGATTTCAATGACGGTGATGACCCGACCATGCGGATCCAAAATTTCGATCCAGCGCTCGACCTCCTCATTGACGATGACATAGGCCGGCTCCGTCGCGATCACACCGCCCGCAGCCTCCTGCGCTGGCTCCCAGCGTGGAGCGATGCCATGCTTCCACGCTTCCACCACCGCGACATCCGCCCGCGCATTTTTTCCGTCAACATCCTCCTCAGCCAAGGTCACCTGCTCCTCTGAGCGAGCCTTCAGTCCGAGCGGCAGGTTTTCCGCGATAGCATCACGAATGTAGCTGATCAGGGTGGTATGCACATCCGGCCAGAACCGCTCCAGAAAAGGATTCATGCCCGGAAAGGGGTTGTTCTTGTTCATGCGCTGAAAATAGCCGCAGCAGACGACCTTGCAACGCGCCTTCTGCCTGCTGGCACCACCACGCCACTACATTTGTAGTTGTCATTTCACGACAAATGTAGTGAAATGCGGGTAATTCAAAAAAATCATGCCTGCCGCACCCGACATCGCCGAATCCGAATGGTCCATCATGGAAGCGCTCTGGGAATCGTCACCACAGACTGCCTCTGAAGTCACCAAAACCCTGCGCCCCATCACGAACTGGGCGGAAAACACCGTCCGCACACTGCTGACGCGTCTGGTTGAAAAGGGAGCGCTCAAGACCGGCGAGAACACCAGCGGCACGCGCACCTTCCTCCCCGCCGTGAAGCGCGAAGCCTGCGTCCGCGCCGAGGGCGAGTCCTTCATGCAGCGCATGTTCGGCGGCGCGGCGAAGCCCCTGCTCGTCCACTTCGCGCAAAACAGCAAGCTCACCGCCGAGGAGGTGAAGGAGCTGAAGAAGATCCTCGACCAAAATCTCAACGCCTGACACACCATGAACACACTGTCCGACCTCTTTGCATGGCTCATTGCCACCAGTCTCCGTGCCGCGTTGCTCACCATCGTCGTTTTCCTGCTGCAGGCGGCTTTGCATCGCCACCTGACCGCACGCATGCGTTACGCCCTCTGGCTGCCGGTGCTCATCGTGCTGCTCATGCCGGTCTTCCCCCAGAGCAGTTGGAGCATCGAAACCGTCTTCGCCGCACCACCGCAGCCTGTTCAAATCACACCGGCGCCCATTGATCACGCCCTCGTTAGCCTTCCGCTCGATCTCAGCCCGCCACTGCCCACGCCAGCACCCATCGACTGGCAGCGCATCCTCTTCATCACCTGGCTTATCGGGGCCTCGGGCATTCTCCTCTTCGGCAGTCTCTCCTACATGATCACGCTGCGTCGTTTCAAACAATCACGTCAGCCTGTGAGCGAAGCACTCGACGCCACGCTCACTCAAATCGCCCGCGAAGTCCGCCTGCGCCACATCCCATGCATTTGGATCGCCTCCACCATCAGCAGTCCTGCCGTCACCGGCCTGCTGCGGCCCACGCTGCTCCTGCCTGCGCATTGGCATCACGCCTTCACGCCTGCGGAAATCCGCCTCGTCCTCAAGCACGAACTCATGCACCTGAAGCGCCACGATCTTCCGCTCAATGCCCTGCTCTGCGTTCTGATGGCCCTGCATTGGTTCAATCCCCTGCTCTGGCTCGCCTTCTTCAAAGCCCGCCTCGACCGCGAAGCCGCCTGCGACGCCCAGGTGCTGCAACACGACAGCGCCGACCGCCGCCGTGAATACGGCCACGCTTTGCTCAAAGTCGAAACCGCCTTCTGCCCACGCGGCCTCAGCCTCGGCTTTGTCGGCATCTTCCAGCGCGGCAGCGCGCTGCGCTCACGCATTCAGTCCATCGTCAACCACCATCAACCCCATCCCATCATGAAAACCATCCTCGTCATATGCATGCTTTTGATGACCTTCCTTGGCGTCACCAAAGCCGCCCCGCCGGACAACAACGCTCCCCAGGTATTGATCGAAGCCAAGTTCATCGAGGTCAGTGATGGCGCGAAGGACTTGCTGACACCCTTCGCTACCAGTGCTGCGTCACCGAGTATCGCCGGAGTCCTCAATGACGGTCAACTCAGCGCCCTATGGAAGAAGATCGAACAAGCCAAAGGTGTGGACGTGCTCTCCACGCCACGAATGACCACCCGATCCGGTCAGGAAGCCAAAATCGAAATCGGTCGCGAATTCGCCTACAAGGACGCCGAAGGCAAGCCGGCCACGAAACAACTCGGCACCACGCTCACGGTGATTGCCACGAAGGGGGGAGAGAACGACATCGATCTTGAGCTGACACCGCAAATCATGGAGCTGAAAAGCATGATCAAGGATGCAAAGAGCGGAGTGGAGCAACCTGTCTTCAGCGAACGTAAAGCGTCGGCCAGCGTCACGATGATGTCCGGGCAGACCATCGTCCTCGGATTGCCTTCCACCTCCACGTTGCAAACCATCGAAGATCGCTCGGCAGGGCGCGTCACCACAAAGACGGAAAACGTCACCATGAACACGATGGTCTTCGTCACGGCGCGTCTCGTCGATCCCGCCACCGGCAAACCGGTTGATCCCAAACCTGCGGCGAAGAAAAGCCCGCTCCAGACGAAGCTAGATACGATTGTGATCCCACAGATCCAGTTCAGCGACGCCACACTTGAGGAGGCCGTGGCCTTCCTCCGTCAGAAAAGCGCCGATCTAGACACCGCCACGACGGACCCAAACCAAAAAGGAGTGAACATCATCCTCAAAGCTTCCGCTCAAAGCAAAACTGCCCGCATCACGCTCAACCTCAAAGACGTTCCGATGAGCGAACTGCTCCGCTACGTCACCGAACTCAGCCAGACTAAGTTCCAGGTGGCCCCCTTTGCCATTCTCGTCACATCCAGCGACGAACCGGAGGTTAAACCAGCCGGAACTGCGCCACCCACAGCCGCCAAGAACGAGATCATCTTCCCCAGAGTGGAATTCCGCGACGCCACACTTGCCGAGGCCGTCGAATTCATCCGCATCAAGTCCCGCGATCTCGATCCGACAAAAAAGGTCGTCAATATTGTCGTCAAACCCGGCGGTATCACCGACGCCAAGCTCACGCTCTCTTTGAAAAATGTTCCGGTCAGCGAGGCCCTTCGCTACATCGCTGAGCTAGCTGGTCATAAGCTCACCACCGAAGGAAATACATTCATCATCGCGCCGGTGAAGTGAGCCTGGCGTTGCATTGGGTCTGCTCCAGCTCCAAAGCAGCCTCCAATGACGACATCTGACCTCACCCTGCGCCTGCGCGAAAACGCCTGGATCGGCGACGCCGTGCTCGAACTCTACGTCCGCAGTCTCATCCTGCGCCAGCAAGGCAAAGTCGATGCCGAGATGAAAACACGCTTCACCTGCAATCAATTCCTCTCCTGTCACGGCAATCCCACCGCCGTCGAGGCGGAGATCGGCGTCACCTACCAACGCGAAGGCCTCGAAGCCGCCTTCGCATGGATTCGCGACACCTTGGAGCCGCTGTTCATCAAACAAGAAGCCAAACGCAAGCGCCTCGGCAAGTAGCCACGCTCGCCAGAGCGTGGAGAAACGCTCCGCCAACACCCATCGTCCGCATTCTGGCGAATGCGGCTACACGCGCTGTCCCAGCACCTTCAGCTTCGCCTCGCCCTCGCTCCACGGCACCTCATGCGGCATTCGTTTGGTCATTGCTGCCAATGCCGCCGTCACGCCCGCCGCCTCGCCCATCGCCACGGCGTTGCCGGTCACGCGATAGCTCGCATGCGCGATGAAATCCCCGCTGATGCAGCGCCCGGCCATCATCAGGCCATCCACATCCTTAGCGATCAGCGCCCTCAGTGGGATGTCATATGGCTTCACTTTCACCCCCGCATTGTGATAGGCGGCCGTTTTGTTCGCCTCCTTGCTCAGCGCGTGAATGTCCACCGGGAAAGTCGGGCGCACGACCGCATCGTCATAACGCGCACCCGCGATGAGATCGTCCTTGTTCACCGTGTAACGTCCCGCGATGCGCCGCCCATCGCGCACGCCGATCTGCTCCGCCGTCGCGGCGATTTGCAGGCCCTCCCATGGCCCGCCGAGCTTGCGCAGGCCGTTCACGATCTTGTGCATCTCCGCGCGTGCCATCACGGTGGCCTCAGTGATCTTCGCGGCGTCGAAACACGGCACGCCGTATTGATGGTTCATCATCACCAGCAGCAAATTGTCCCGCACCTGAAACAGCGTCGGTTTCGCATACGACGGAAAATGCCCCGTGCGCTCGATCTCGGCCTTGAGCGTGTCTTTAGCGACATTGTCGGCCTTGCTCGGGTCCGATTTGTGAATGAACGCCGCCAGCGCCGCCGCATCTTTGCAAACCAGCAGCGCATTGAGCGACATCGGCTGACACGGGCACGAATCTGACTCACCAAACTCAAAGGCACAGCCCGCCAGCGCGCCGAGATCGCCATCGCCCGTGGTGTCGATGAAAACCGGCGCACGCCACGCCTGGCGGCCCGACTTCGATTCCGTCACGATCGTCGTCAGCCTGCGGCCTTCGCGATACGCCGCCGCCACCCGCGTGTGCAGTTGAAATTTCACGCCTGCCTCCACAAACATCTCCTCCAGCAGCAGCTTCATGCCCTCCGGCTCATAGCAGATGCTTTTCATGCTCGTGCCACGGCGCAGGTCGCGTTCATTGAGACGCTTCAGCAGCTCCTGATTGAAGCCTGGCTTATCAAAATCCAGCAGATAGCCCAGCAAACCCGCCGTCCACACGCCACCGAGGCATCCACGCCATTCAAACACCCGCACCTTCGCTCCCGCCCGCGCCGCCGTAATCGCCGCCGCAATGCCCGCCGGTCCCGCACCACACACAATCACGTCCGCATCTTCCACCAACGGCAAATCCTTCGCCGGTTCATGAAACTGGCCCGCAATCGCCTTCTCCACCTCCGCTGCCGACATCACGCCCGGCGTGACGAGCGCGCCCGAAAAAGCAGCGCGGAGGAAGGAACGGCGTTTCAGGTCGTTGGAAGAGGCGGGAGTGTCCATGATGGGTCAATTGGTTTGCAGACCTTCCAAACGGGCCAGCATGAGTGCATTCTTGTCAAAACTCAGAAGCGGGATTCGCTGTTGTCGAGATCCAAAAAGTAACGGATCAGCACGTTGGCATCCGCATAGACACTCATATCTCGCCTGCGATGATCCGATTGATGTGCTCCAGTTCAGCAGGCGGCGGCGGCACATGGCCGAGCGCTTTGAGCTTTTGTGCATGGCCATCCATTCGCGCCAGAACTGTCGCACGCGCGGTTTCCCGAGCTACGGCATCATCTGGTTTCGCCATCACAAAAATTTCTCCCTCCAGCGTGCAGATTTTCGCACTACCAAAGCGCCGCACGGCATCAAACACTCTGCTGGCCTCGGAAACGAGGTCTTGTGAGGTGAAAGTCAGGGTGGCAGCACTCATGCGGACGAGTTTGCCCTTCCGGCTGCGGACTGTCAACGCTCCATCTCCCGTTACAAGAACCCTCTCCGCCAGTCGTTGGTAGCCATGCCTCACATGCGTTTCTTCCTGTTCATCGCCCTCAGCACCCAACTCCTCGCCAAACCTCCCGCCATCGAGGCAGGCCGGAAGCACTGGGCGTTTCAGCCTTTGAGCGATGCGAAGCCGCCCGCCGTGCAAAACACCGCGTGGCCGAAGAATGACATCGACCGCTTCATCCTCGCGAAGCTGGAGGCAAACGGGCTGAATCCCTCCGCCGAGGCTGACCCCGCCACTTTGATTCGCCGTGTGACTCTCGATCTCACCGGGCTGCTTCCTTCGCCGGAGGAGGTGGAAGCGTTTGTGAGCGCCATGGAGAAAGAAAAGAGTGCTCAGTTCTCAGTGCTCAGTTCTCAGTCCCGGAAACTGAGCACTGAGCACTCGGCACTGAGCACTTCCTCTCCCGCACACAGCCAGGCCTACGAGTTCCTCATCGACCGCCTTCTCTCTTCGCCGCACTACGGCGAACGCCAGGCCCGCCACTGGCTCGATCTCGCTCGCTACGCCGACACCAGCGGCACGCACAACGACCTCGACCGCCCTCACGCCTGGAAATACCGCGACTACGTCATCCGCAGCTTCAACGACGACAAACCCTACGCCCGCTTCGTCGCCGAGCAGATCGCGGGCGATGAAATCAACGGTGCGAACGAAGACAGCCTCATCGCCACCGGCTTCTGCCGCAACGGCACCAGCAACGACGACAACATGGGCAAAAACGACGACGCCCTGGCCCAATACCGCGCCGACCAGCTCGACGACGTCATCGCCACCACCAGCAGTGTCTTCCTCGGCCTCACCGTCGGCTGCGCCCGCTGTCACGATCACAAAACCGATCCGCTGCTGCAACGCGATTACTACAGCCTGCTCGCCATCTTCAACGGCACCGAAAAATACGGCCTCGTCCCCGGCACGCAGGACAAGAACGACAAGCGCGTCAAGATCGACGAGACCGCACAAGTCCACGCCCTCATCGAAACAAAGCCTGTCGTGCCCAAGACCCACATCATGCTGCGCGGCAGCGCCTTGAACCTCGGAGACGAAGTCGGCCCCGCCATTCCCACGCTCTTCAAACCCATCCCCTTCCCCACACCTGCCGCCAAGACTTCCCTGCGCCGCAAAACCCTCGCCGCATGGATCACTGCGCCCGACAACGCTCTCGCCTGGCGTGTCATCGCCAATCGCCTCTGGCAGCATCACTTCGGCCAAGGCATCGTCGCCTCCCCCAGCAACTTCGGCTTCACTGGTGCCACGCCAACACATCCCGAACTGCTCGATTACCTCGCACAGCAGCTCATTCAAAACGGCGGGCACTTCAAACCGTTGCACAAGCTGATCGTCATGTCGGCCGCCTACCGGCAAAGTAGCAAGTGCTCAGTTCTCAGTGCTCAGTCCGGCAAAACTGAGCACTCAGCACTGAGCACTGAGAACTCTTCGCCCTTGGCTCTTCGCCCTCAGCTTCAACGCATGGAAGCCGAAGTCCTCCGCGACTCCATCCTCACCGCCAGTGGCAAGCTCAATCCCAAACTCGGCGGCCCCGGCATCAAACCACGCATGCGGCCCGATCTCCTGCCCACCAGCCAGCGCAACAAGTGGCCACTGCTCAAACAAGAAGGGCCGGAGCAATGGCGGCGCAGCATTTACATCTACATCAAGCGCCAGCTTCTCATGCCCAGCATGGAACTCTTCGACGCGCCCACCACCACCGACAGTTGCGCCGCCCGCATGAGCAGCACCGTGCCCACGCAGGCGCTCGTGCTCATGAATGACGAATTCGTCGAGGAGCAGGCCGCGTTTCTCGCTCAGCGTGCCACCGCTAACACACTCGAACAGACCATCCAGCGCATGTTCATGCTCACGCTCTCGCACCCAGCCGACATGCGGCGGCTTCAGCAGTCCCTCGACTTCGTGAAAACCCGCGAAGCCGCCAGCACACGCGATCAAGCGCTCACCGATCTCGCTCACGTCCTGCTCAACAGCAGCGAGTTCATCTACATCGAATGACAGTAGCCATCATCGCTCCGCGTGATGCGCACAGCGCTTGCGCCAGCAGCACAACGCGCCAAGTCATGCCACGCACCTCCTGCTGGCCGCACCCAAAGCTCGTCACGCGGAGCGATGACGGCCACCTTACCCTCCATGAAGCGCTATCGAGTACTCCACACCGCCAGTTCCAGCCTCGATTGGTCCCAGGCCGAAGCTCTGACCGACTTCACCTTCCCCTGGGAAAATCGTGCTGCGCCCAAAACCAAATTCCGGGCGCTCTGGAATGAAACCCACCTCCATTTCCGCTTCGACTGCCAGGATGACGATCTCGTGCTCCCCGACGGCCCCACCGTCAAAGATCGCGTCCTCGGCTCTGATCGCGTGGAGACCTTCTTCGCGCCGGATCTGAGCCTGAAGCCGTATTTTTGCCTCGAAATGTCCCCTCGTGGCGATGTGCTGGCTTACGAGGCTAGGTTTTATCGGGAGATCAATTGGAGCTGGCAATGCGAAGGACTGCAAATCGCCGCACACATCGACAACGACCACTACACCGTCACCGGCAGCATCCCGCTCGACACGCTGCGTGCCGGGAACGTCCTCAAGCCCGGTTCACAAGAATTTTTCATCGGCATCTATCGCGCCGAGTTCTCCCGCAAGCCCGATGGCACCATCCACTCCGGCTGGATGCCGTGGGTGAATCCACTGACCGAGCGCCCAGACTTCCATGTGCCAGGCTCGTTCGGTATGTTTGAACTCATTGGCTGAGCATCGCTGCGCCGCTCACCGCTGGCGGAACCAGCCGGTGATGCTCATGCGTGTCTTCTTCGCAGGCAGCACCTCATGCCAGAACTCTCCGGCCAGAAAACAGACCAGGGTGTCCATGCGCGGTTCGATCAAGACAAAGTCGCCCGCCTTGTCGCCAGCCGTCGTCCATAGTTTCAACTCACCGCCGTCGCCGGGTTGCCAATCGGGATTCAGGTAAAGGATCGTCGTCACGATCCGATCACTCGTGCCCGCATGACGATCCAGATGCGCTTTGTAAAAGGCACCTTCAGGGTAAATGGCAAAGTGGCCCTCAAACTCGAACAGACCGAGAAAGAACCGTTCGTTCAACGCCAGTCGCAGGAGTTCCAGCTTCGCCAGATAGATACCCTGCTCCACCGAGGTGTCTCCAGGTTGCAGCCACATCATCTGATCACTGCGGATGTCCTCGCGCACTCGCAGGTTGATTCCTTGTCCCACGCCGGCAGGCTTGAACTCGCCCTGCTCGCAGGCATCCACACACTCCTGCCTCAAGCAACGTGAAGCCGCAGCGTCCACAAACCCCGGCATCGACGCCCAGCCATTCAGGTCCATGGCATTGAGGAGAGCGGTCATACGCCTACAAGCGAGAGCGCCAGACCGATAGCGAGACAAATCGCCCCCGGTTCCGGCTTCGGCGGGCACTTGTCCTTCCCTTAGCCGTAACGATGCAGTCAAAGGCAGTGCACGAAGACAGACTCAAACACCCGCAGGTGAAGGCTCGCGGCAGCGTCCTGGAGTGCGCCAGTCCTCTCTGAGCTTTACCCACAAGATAGAAAATATAAATTGTACACTGGCTACAGTGGCTATCTATAGGCGGGTGTCCCCTACTTCTCTCCCTTCGATTTCGCCCGCCCCCGCAACGCCTTTCCCTGGCAA
>NZ_JBJXFV010000053.1:0-47749 GCF_046154365.1 Prosthecobacter sp. | reverse complement strand
AGCGTCCTGGAGTGCGCCAGTCCTCTGGCGCTTTCGAGCGTCCCCGGGCCTGCGGTAAGCTCCAGAGGGCTGGAGCACTCCAGGACGCTGCCGCGCTCAGCGCAAACCCAACTGCATGGTTACGGCTGAGCCAACCGGCAGGTTGCTGGCAACCCTCCTGAGCGAGCTTGCGCTGCACGACATCGAAGGCGCGACGCATGGCGCTGTCACATTCCATCAGCGCGCGGGATACAGCTCGGGCATCAGCAGCGGTCGCAGCACCACCGGTATGAGATCGCGCGGCAGAGGCTTCCAAGGATGACTTTTGTCCGCAGATAAACGCCCCCACCAGAGCCGACCGCCTTGACGCCAAGGGTCGATGACCAAGCCATCCTCAAAACGCTGGCCGTTGGCGGTGACGACGATGGCGTTGTGTTCGCGCATGGTGGCACGGCGTGACGAGGTGAGGTGGAGGTTGAGCGTTTTGAGGTTCAAGCGGTGCAGATGGGGGAACAAATCATCGCGCCACTGGTAGCAGAGGCCGCGCCTGCGCAGGCCGATGTTCACGAGGCCGTTGTTCATCCAGGGAAAGCGCAGCGGTTTGAAATCGTGCGCGAGCTTGGCGGATTCCTCAATGGCGGTGAGCGCCAGTCTGTCGGCTTCACCGGCCAGAACCATCGGGCTGAGCTGCTGGAGGTCGTGGCTGAGCTGACGAGCTTTTTCCTGATGTTCGGCTGGCGTGCCGGGATTGACGCAGGAAGCAACGAGGAGGGGAAGAAGCAATGAGACGAGGCGTGAAACGGCTGACATGTGAGAAGTAGAAATCAGATAAGCGGACCATGGGCGGCTTCATGCAGGCTGCGGGCCTGCTCCTGCCATTTTTCACGCGTGGCGCGGTTTTTGAAGGCCAGGAGATCGCTGAAGGCACGGAGTTCGTCGGCATCCCACTGCGCGATCTGTTTCCAGGTGCGGATGCCGTGGGCGCGAAGCTGCTCGCTGATGACTTTTTTGATGCCTTTGATCTGCGTGAGGTCGTCATCGGCCACGGCTGCGAGTGCGGCGGCTTTTTCATGGGTGCGATGCAGCACGCGGGCCTGGCTTTGCAGGCGTTCGATGGCAGTGCTGGCGGTGTGGAGGCGTTTTTCGCTGTCGGCAAGGCTGCGGCGTGCGAGACCCAATCCAGCGGCGTCCTTGGGTGATTTTTCTTCGAGTTTTGCGACGCGGCGCAGCCAGTCGTCATGTTCTCGGGTGAGAGTGGTGATGGTGGACTGATGCTGGGCAAGATCGTTGACGAGCGCGGTGGTTTTTTCGCGAAGTGTGGCCGGTGTTGCTGCCACAGGCTTTGCTTTGGCCGGGGTGCTGCGCTTGCGCTTCGGTTTGGCCGGAGGCTCGGTGGCGGTTGCAGTGGTAACTGCGACAACTTCCGGCACCTGCGGCTGAACCTGGCGACTGCTGAGTTCGGCTTGTGCGGCGGCGGCTTGATCGCGTTCATGGCGCAGGAGTTCGAGATCACGCAGCAGTCTGGCCACTTCGGTTTCGAGAGCTTGGCTGCCTTCGCGGGCTTTGGCGGCCTCGCCTTCGCGCAGGTGGGTTTCATGCTGTGCGGATTGCAAATCTTCGCGCAGGGTGCGGAGTTCGTCCTCAGTCTGCTCTCGCAGTGTGTTGGCAGCGGCGGTGGTGGTGATGATTTGGCTGTGCGCAGTCTCGCGCTCGGTCTCGGCGGTGTGCAGAGCTTGCTGGGTGTCGGCGATCTGGGTTTGGAGATCTGCCATGCGCTTTTGCATGTCGCTGCCACGCCATTGCCAGCCAAACCAAGCGAACACTGCGGCGGTGAGGCCGAGCAGTGGGGCGAGGTAGAGCAGCAGCCAGAGGGCGGAGGACATCAGTGATTTGAAATTTGAAATTTGAAATTTGAAATCCAGAGGCGGAGCTGCTCGATGGCTTCGGCGGAGAGTGCTTCGATGAGGGCGGCGGGGATGTCAGCGGGAAGCTGCTTGGATTTCGCGAGGCCGCCGGCTTCGACAAGTTCGTTCGTGACGGGAATGAGCGTCCAGGTGCTGCCGGGAGTGGCGATGGCAAAGCTGCCTGCGCTGTGGGCGGGTGGCGGCGGTGGGAGGCTCTTGAGCGTATGAAAGGCGTTGCTGGCGGGCTGACAGTTGCCGTTGATGCGTAGTTCGTCGCTGAGGACGAGGATGCGCGGCGCATAGGCCTGACGTGCGGCGGCGATGAGCTGTGCGTGCAGCGCTGCTTCGGCGATTTGACCGGAGAGGATGGCCTTGGAACCGAACAGGGCGAGCGTGATGACGGCGGGCTGGGGTTTGGCGGGAACGGGCATGACTTTGTCGGTGCCTTGCAGCCAGTCGATGAGCGTGGCGCTGTCGCCTTGCAGTTCGGCGGGATCGAGTCCGACGGGGAGGTCTTTTTTCCAAGGTTGTCCGGCACTGGCGATCTGCCAGTCCACGGGTTTCCAGGCGTCGCCGCTCAGACTAAGGAAGAAGGATTTGCCGTTCGGTTCTTTCTCCAAGGGCAGCAAGGCGGTGGTGATGGGTCCGAAGTCACCGGTGGGACGCCGCCGTGGGCTGAGGCGGATTTCATCGATCAAACGACGTGGGGCGAAGACACGGAGCGCATCATCCAGGATGGCACGCTTCATCGCGGCGGAGCCGATTTCACCACGCATGATGACCTGCTGATCGCGCACCGCGACGAACAGATGACCCGGAGGCAGTCTGGCGAGGCGGCTGCTTTCGGCTTCGGCAAGGCTTTGCAGTTGCCAAGCATCACGCAGTTCGTTCAGCGCAGGAAGGAGGTGGTGCTGCCATTCCGAGTCACTGACACCGAGGGCGCGTGCTTCGTCCTGCAAGGTTTCAGCCGGTTGCTGCAGCGAGATTTCCCGCCACGGCTGGCCGATGCGGGCGAGATGCGCCTGTACCGTCTGCTGCGGGCTAGGCAGACCGCGTAGCGTGGTGGAAACATTGGCGGCTTCATCGTGGTTGTCGCCATCAGTGCCGAGCGTGCCCTCGGCCACGCCGCCTTTCACGCTCCAGCTTTCCTGCACGCTGCGCGTGAGGTCGCGTGCCTCGTAGTCGTTCGCGGCGGTGCCGGACAGCCGTGCGCGGGTGCCGGTGGCGGCCAGCAGCATCCAGCCAGGCGGATATGGGGCCACTTCGATCTCATTGTACACCACACTGACGGGATTGAGCCGCAGACCGAGGCTGGCGGTCAGCGGTGTGGGTGCGCGTACGAGGTCGCGCACGGTGGTTTCGATGGTGAGACGGTCCTGAATCGTACGCACGCTGCCGCTGAGGTGCGCCTGCTGGCCGTCGAAGGCGAGGCGCAACCTGCCGAGCCGTTGGAAGAGCGTGGACTGCTGATCGAGGGTGTGCTGCGCCGCTGTTTCAAGCTCACGCTGCATGCGCGGCACCACCAGCAACGCGCCGATGAGCCACAGCACGCACAGCGTGACTGCGGAAAGGGTCCAGCGCGCGCGAGTCATGGCGGAGATGAGTGATCACTCTTTCTCGGTGAGCATGCGCACTTCATCAAAGCTGAAGCGCCGCACCTCGCCACGCTGGCTGGTCTGCACAAAAGTTTCCGCGCCGACATTGTACGCAGTGAGCCAGCCTTCGCCATACACCCAGGTGTCGAGGCAGATGCGTGAGGGCCAGACGCGTGGCAGCCCGCCTTTCTGCGCGGTATGACCGCAGACCAGTGTTTTGCCGGAGAAATGCGGATGCGAGTCATCGAACCGCCGCCAGAACAGCCAGTCGTCGCTTTGGTCCGGCATGGGCAGCATGGCGTTCACGTTCGCGTGGGCGAAGATGTGGGTCGGCGTCGCATGCCAGCGGCGCAGGCGCTGGCTGAGAAAGTCCCAGTGCTCCTGTGGCACGGCGTTCCAGTCCGGCCTGTCCATGCAGCCATAAGACTGCATGGTTTGCCTGCCGCCCACGGCATACCATGAGTCGGCATCGACCATGCTGTTGCGGGCGTCGAGCATGAGAATTTCGTGGTTGCCAAGCAGCGGGATGAGCTGGGTGCGCTTTTCCAGATCCAGCAGGGTATGCAGCACACCGCGGGTGTCCGGGCCACGGTCCACATAGTCCCCCAAGGTCACCACCAGGTCATCACTGCGCGGGGACAATTCCTCCAGCATCAGGTTCAACGCCGTCGAGCATCCATGGATGTCACCGATGACCAGGGTGCGGCCGCAGGTGACTTCTCGCGGGGTCAGTCGGACCTTCGACGTGTGAATGTCGGGGGCGTCGTCGCTAACCAGAATGGGCATCCTCCATTGTTGCGCGAGGAACGCCGGACGCAACCACCGATCATGGGGATGGCGCAAAGTCTTCTCCGGTGCAAAATGCAACTCCAAGCCGCATGAACGCCCCCCAGCAGCCCCCAGCCGCCGCCCCGCCGATCTTTCAGGCGCGGGGCCTGCGCAAGGTGTACCACACTGGCGAATTCGACGTGGTGGCGCTGCAAGGGGTCGATCTCGACTTCCACTCGAGCGAGCTGGTGGTGCTGCTCGGCGCTTCTGGCAGTGGCAAATCCACTCTGCTGAACATTCTCGGCGGTCTCGACGTGCCTACGGCCGGTTCGCTGCGCTACAAAGGCTGGGATCTCAGCGGTGGCGGCGAACGCACGCTCACGCAGTTCCGCCGCAACTGCGTCGGCTTCGTGTTTCAGTTCTACAACCTCATCCCCAGCCTCACCGCCCGCGAAAACGTCGCCCTCATCACCGAAATCGCCCCGGACCCGATGAAACCGGAGGAGGCGCTCGACCGTGTCGGTCTCAGCCATCGCCTCGATCATTTTCCCTCGCAGCTCAGCGGCGGTGAGCAGCAGCGCGTGGCCATCGCCCGTGCCATCGCGAAAAAACCCGAGGTGCTGCTGTGCGATGAACCCACCGGCGCCCTCGACGTCACCACCGGCATCACCGTGCTGGAGGCCATCGAGCGCATCAACCGCGAACTCGGCACCCTCACCGTCGTCATCACCCACAACGCCGCCATGGCCGCCATGGCCGACCGCGTCCTCCACCTCTCCGACGGCCACATCGTCAAAGAAAGCCGCAACGAGCAGCGGGTGGATGTGAAAACACTCCAGTGGTGAGTATCACCCCAGTGCCCGCATGCGCTCTGCGTGCTCGGTTTTAAGCTTCGCGCACATGATCTCACAGAGCTGGTGAATCGAAAGATCGGCGATGGAGCAGAGCGTATTCAATCCATCGCGACGGGTGGCGATCATACCGGCGTGTTTGAGGATGGACAGGTGCTTGGAGACGTTCGCCTGGCCCGTTCCAGCGGCTGCAACGAGCTGGGTCACATTTTTTTCACCGTCCATCAGTGTGCTGAGCAGCCGCAGCCGCACCGGCTCGGACAGGGCACGAAAACGGTGGGCGATCATCTCCAGCGCTGAATCCGGCAGGGGGTTTGGCGTGGCGGTCTTTCGATTGCGCGTGGTGGGTGATTTCCTGGGCATAGGCTGTTATGGTTTGACTCTATATCGTTATATGGCGATATGGCAACATCGTTGATCCAACAAAAACAACCGTCCCACCCATGAAAACCGCCGCCGAATGCCCTTCCCTCTCCCCGCACGAGCTTGCCGAGCGCCTCAAGCTGGACGGTTGCCAGCTCGTCGATGTGCGTGAACCCGTCGAGCATGCAGAGGCTCACGTCTCCGGTGCCAAACTCATCCCGCTGGGCGAGATCGAGGGCCGTTGTGGTGAAATTGACCGCAATCGTCCTGTCATCGTCATGTGCCAGGCCGGGAAGCGCGGTCAGACGGCGGCGGAAAAGCTGCGCGCACACGGATTCACCGATGTGCGCAATCTCGCCGGTGGGCTGAACGCCTGGAAGGACGCCGGCATGCCCTGCGCCGCTGGTTCTCGCAACATCATGCCGCTCATGCGCCAGGTGCAGATCGCCGTCGGCTTTTTCGTGCTCACAGGTTCGCTGCTGACCGCCTTGGTCGATCCCCGTTGGGCCTATCTGACGATGTTCTTCGGCGCTGGCCTGCTCTTTGCCGGTTTGTCCGGCTTTTGCGGTCTCGCCATGATTTTGGCGAAAATGCCGTGGAATCGAGTGGAGAACACTTCCTGCTCGAAAACCTCCTGCTGCTCCTAACGCCATGACTGAGTCCAAAAAAGTCATCATCGTCGGCGGCGTGGCCGGTGGTGCGTCCTGCGCCGCAAGGTTGCGCCGTCTTGATGAACGTGCGGAGATTACGATCTATGATCGCGGCCCGTTTGTGTCTTTTGCCAACTGCGGACTGCCTTACCATGTCGGCGGCGTGATCCCGAACGAGGCCAGCCTGTTGCTCGCTTCGCCGCAGTTGTTTCATGACCGCTTCCGCATCGGCGTGCAGGTGCATCATGAGGTCGTTTCAATCCAGAGGGACACGAAAACGGTCACCGTGAAGAATCTCCTCAGCGGCGAGTCGTTTGAAGATCGCTACGATGCACTCGTGCTTTCGCCTGGAGCCGCTCCGCTGAAGCCAGAACTGCCCGGTCTCGAGCTGCCCGGCATTTTTACCGTGCGCAGCATTCCCGACACGCGGGAGATTCGCGGCTGGATTGCTAAAACGAACGCGAAGCATGCTGTGGTGGCAGGTGGCGGCTTCATCGGACTCGAAATGGCCGAAAACCTCCGCCACCTCGACCTGGAGGTTGTTTTGGTGCAAAACGGGCCGCAGGTGATGTCCACGATGGATGCTGAGATGGTGACACCGCTGCACGCGCATCTCGAAAAGCACGGCATTCAGCTCCGCTTGAACACGCCACTCACCGGAGTGACGCAGCGTGATGGCAAGCTCGTCGTGAATGGCGACATTGAAACCGACATGGCCATTCTCGGCCTTGGCGTGCGGCCAGAAACCGGACTCGCGAAAGCTGCGGGCCTCACGCTTGGTACGCGGGGCGGCATCAAGGTGGATTCACACATGCGCACGAGTGATCCGACCATTTTTGCCATCGGTGATGCTGTGGAGGTGCATGATCTGCTCACCAATCAGGACATCCTGCTCGCGCTGGCCGGTCCCGCGAATCGCCAGGGCCGCATCGCGGCGGATGTCATCGCCGGACGTGACAGCAGTTTCCGTGGCGTGCAGGGCACGGCCATTTGCGGTGTGTTTGACCTCGCCATGGCGCAAACGGGTGCCACGGAGAAGTCGTTGAAGCGTGCAGGCATCACCGATTACGAAAAAGTGTATCTGCATCCGAAGCACCACGTCGGCTACTATCCCGGCGCGCAGACACTGCACCTGAAACTTCTCTTTGCGAAGCCTGATGGCCGCATTCTCGGCATGCAGGCCGTGGGAACGGTGGATGTGGCGCGCAAGATTGATGTGGTCTCCGCCTTGATTCAGAAGAACGGCACGGTCTTTGACCTTGAAGAAGCGGAACTTTGCTACGCACCGCAGTTTGGTGCTGCGAAGGACGCACTGAACTACGCGGGCTTCATTGCCGCGAATCATCTGCGGGGCGATCTGCCGCTGTCGCAATGGAATGCACTGCCTGCGGACGCATTCCTGCTGGATGTGCGTGATGCTGACGAATTCGCCGAAGGCCATGCGGCCGGAGCCGTGAACATCCCGTTGCCCGAACTCCGCGACCGCCTTGGCGAACTGCCACGAGATCGTGCTTTGCACACCTACTGCGGTGTCGGCCAGCGTGCCTACTATGCAGTGCGTATGTTGCAGCAAAACGGCTTCGATGCGCGAGACATCTCGGGGGGCTGGATCACCGCTGGCATGATGTCATGATCTGGACGCTCGCCATTCTCATCTTTATCGTCCTCGGCTGGTATGCGTTCGAGGGGCGATGGGATCGGCGTTTGTTCAAAGCCGAGCCGGGTCGCGTGTGCGTGAATGTGCATCCAACGGAGGCGAAAGTTTTTCTCGACGCGCATCCCGACACGCAAGTGCTCGATGTGCGTTCGGATGCGGAGTTCAGCGGCGGGGCGCTGCCGGGGGCCATTCATATCTCACTCGGCGACGCCGCATTTCAGGAGAAGCTGGGCAAGCTCGACATGGCGAAACCGGTGCTGGTGTATTGCGCGGGCGGTTTCCGCAGTCGCAAAGCGGTGGCGGCGCTGAAAGCGCAGAGCTTCACGAACATCCAGCATCTGCATCGCGGCTATCATTCCTGGCAGCTTGCCCGGCTGCCAGTGCAGCGCCATCCAAGTTCAACCGTCGCTCAAGGCTCATAAAAAGCGGCATCCCGTTGCCAGGATGCCGCCGTGAATTGATTGGGGGGGTGTCAGGGGCGCTTAGTAGCGACCGCCACCACCGCCCCCACCGCCACCACCGCCGCCGCCACCGCCGGAGTAGCCGCCACGGCCACCGCCGCCGCCACCACTCTTGCCGCCACGGCCACCGCCGCCGCCGCCACCATATCCGCCGCCACCACCGCCGCCGCCTGCATAGGCTGGACGATCTTCTTTCGGACGGGCTTCATTGATGGTCAGGTTGCGACCTTGGAAGTCTTTTTCATTCAAGCCACGGATGGCTTCGTTCATGGCCGTTGCGGAGTCGAGAGTGACAAAAGCGAAGCCACGTGGACGACCGGAGTCGCGGTCCATAGGCAGGTGGATGTCAGTAACAGTGCCGTAGTCGGAGAAGAGAGCGCGGACGTCGTCTTCGGTGGCGGTGAAGGGCAGGTTGCCCACATACATTTTGGTATTCATAATCGTTTTCTTGGGTTCAGTCAGCCTGCATGAGGCTGAAGTAAGCTCCGAGATCGGATTTAAGAACACCAAAGAAACAACCTGATGAACGACTTAGCTTAGCCTTTATCAGGTTAACTTGCGGCGGGTATGTCGTCGCCTTCGCGGCATTAGCAAACGTTAGTTTGGATTGTTTGCCACCATTGCCTCATCCCTGCCGCCCAACCACGGCGCTCCGACGTCGGGTTCGTTCTGCGCTTCAAGGGGGCGACAACCTTGAACTCCGAACCTTGAACCAAATCAGTGCATCTCCACCGCACATTGCCCAAGGCCGCCGCGGAAGTAGTTGAACTGCACATTCGGGTGATCGGCCAGCAGCGACATCGGCACGGACGAGTCGGCGAGACGCTTCGAGATCATCAGCGCAGACAGGCGCTGACCCAGCGGATTGTCATGCATGCCCGCGTGCCAGATGCTGATCTTCTCGGCCATCCACGTCTCTTTCGGCCCCACGGTGATCGCCATTTGCGGCACCATGGTGATGTTGCCGCCACCCGAGGTGCGGGCGTTCTGCATAAGGGTCACGGGATGCAGTTCAACGATGCGCGTGGTGAGTTTGCGATACTCCGCCGGCGGTGGCGGCTCGTTTTTCCATTTGCCGGTGCGCTTCGGCGGATCATTGAAGGCCCAGTGCTTGATGTCGCCCTGGCCGCCCTGCATCACCGCGCAGCGCACGCCGCTCTGCCAGCTCTTGATGTAGTTCGCGGTATCCGCCTTCGGGAAATGCAGCTGCGTGTCCGGCATGCAGAGCTTCTTTTGCATGCGGTCAAAGCACAGCTCGCGGTCCGCCTTCTCAAACGACAGCGGATGCTCCATCGAGACTTCCTTCTTCGTGGCCTCGTCATACCACTCGTCCATGCCCCAGAAGTGACCGTCTTTGATCGAGATGCCGAGATCGTTCACCAGACGTGCGACGAGCGGCAGTTGCTCCGTGGGCCCAATCGGGCCGCAAATGCCGGCTGGATTGTCCGGCGTGGCCTGCTTCCACGCGTGGATGTATTCCAGCGCCTCAGCCAGATAGAAATCCTCCAGCGTGTCATACATCACCACCTTGAAGCCGGGTCGTGTGAGCTGCCGTAAATCACGTTCCGTGAGCCGGGCGGCGTCGTTGATGAGATCGTTTTCTAAAGTGGTGTAGTCCCACCAGTCCGGTGCGATATGGCTGAGTTTGCGCGGCATGGTTTGATTAAGGTTGTTACGGGATAGTCATGGAGAACGTCCGTTTTGCCAAGTGCTCATCATTCGGGGTGAAAAAAATCTCCCGGATGACAATCCGGGAGCACTGGTGCATCATCGCTCATGGTATCCCCCGCTCTGACAGAGCTTCTGGACACACCGACACTGCCGGAGGCGTTCCAGATCATCCAACGCCGCCTCGACCACGAGCGCGAGCGGCGGGACATTTTTTATGCTGAGGTCACGCCGGACATGAAGGCGGAGTTCATCAATGGAGAAGTCATCATGCACTCGCCTGCCCTTGCCCGCCACACCGCCACCCGCCGTAACCTGACCGCCCTGCTCAATCCTTTCGTCATCAGTCGTGATCTCGGCATCGTCCACGATGAAAAGACCCTCTGCGTCTTCCCTCGCAACGATTACGAGCCAGACGTGGTCTTTTTCGGCCCCACCAAGGCCGCCACGATCACGCCTGACACGATGAAGTTCCCGCCGCCGGACTTCGCCTGCGAGGTGCTCTCCGAATCCACCGAGAAACGCGACCGTGGCGTCAAATTCCAAGACTACCAGGCCCACGGCGTCGCCGAATACTGGATCATTGATCCCGTGGCGCAGCATGTGGAGCAGTTCGTGCTCGATGCTGCTGGATGCTACAGTTTGCGGCAAAAATCCAGCTCAGGAGACTTCACCAGCACCGTCATCCCCGGCTTCACGATCCCCGTGGATGCCATCTTTGACGAAAAGCGAAACCTGGAAGCGCTGCGCCGCATCCTCGGCTGAAAAATGATTCGCAGCGCGTCCCCCACGCGCTACCAACACGCATGGATGACGCCACCATGCTCAATCACCCCGATGCCCTCACCCGCCTACGCTACGTCGTACACCGCCTGCGCGCGCCCGGCGGCTGCCCGTGGGACATGGAGCAGACGCACGCGTCGCTGATCCCGCATGTCATCGAAGAAGCCTACGAAGTGGCCGATGCCATCCGCAGCGGCGATCCCGCCCAGATTTGCGACGAACTCGGCGACATCCTCCTTCAGCCGGTGCTCCACGCCGAGATCGCCAGCGAGACCGGTGCCTTCGATCTCGACCAAATGGCCAACGGTTTGACCGACAAGCTCATCCGCCGCCATCCGCACGTCTTTGGAGACACCACCGCCAACACCTCCGCTGCCGTGCTCAACCAATGGGACGCCATCAAGCGCACCGAAAAGGGCACTGAGCACGAAGGTCTGCTGCACGGCACGGGAAACGGCCTCCCAGCACTCATGCGCGCGCAAAAGCTGCAAAAGAAAGCCGCCCGCGTCGGTTTCGACTGGCCGGACGCCACGCCCGTCTTCGCCAAGATTCGCGAAGAAGCCGCCGAACTCGAGGAAGCCATCGCCAGCGGCAACAAAGCGCACATGGAAGACGAACTCGGCGATCTCCTCTTCAGCGTCGTCAATCTCGCGCGCAAACTCGGCATCGAATCCGAGCCCGCCCTCGCCGCCGCTAATGAAAAATTCACCCGCCGCTTCCACGCCATGGAAACGCACCTCCGCGCGCAAGGCCACGAACTCGGCAAACTCTCGTTGGAGCAGATGGACACGGCCTGGGATGCGGTGAAGCAAGCCGCTGCTACGAAACGGGCATAACCGGGAACCGCAGCAGAAAATCCTGCGGCGTGATGGCTGCGACTGCGCTGAGGCCAAAGTCAGCGGCGTTGCGAGTCACAATCCAGTCAGCATGACAGGCCTCGGCAGAGGCGGCTTGCAGTGCGTCCTCAAAATCACTGAAACCAAGCGAACGAGCGCGCCGTGCAGCGGCATCCGTGGCTTTTGCCACGCTTGCCCACGCGAGAATCTTGTCCACTTCCACCATTGTGTCTGCCTCACTGCGGCCGCGTTTCAGCAGGTAGTAGGCGGTCGCCAGACCGTGCCACGCCACAAACAGGTCATCCCCACGCGCTTCACAGCTTGTGATCACCGCCTCGCTGTCAACGACGAACAAAGTCCGGTTCATCAGCACATCCAGCAGGATGTTGGTATCGAGAAAGACACGCATGCTGGATCAAGCGTTCAGGCCGTATTTCCCAGCATAGTAACTCATGCGTGCATCATCGACGGTCTCGTTGGCCGACAGTTTCACGCTTCCTCGCGCGCTGAGCAGCCATTCGCCGGCCTTGCCGCGTGGTGGCGTGCTCTGATCGTCCGCGCGGCTGATCTCCACGAGAAACGCCGAATCCACCAACGACACGATGTGGAGCGTGTCGCCTTGGTGGAGGTCCAGGCCTTGCAGTCTTTCGGCAGGAATGGTTTTGGTCATTGTCATGGTGGAAGTTATCGCCTGAGCTTGTCTTTGCGAGATGAAATTCATCTCCCAGTTTGGCAATCCAAAGCGCCACGCTATGCATGCAGGCTCGTCATGATCATCGGCAACTTCTCATTCCCCAAGCTCTGGGCGCAAGTGCGCTCGAAGTCCTGGCTGTGGTTGTTTCGACGGCAGCACATCGAGGAAGCGGGACGCTTGCTCAAGCATGGCGATGTGGGGCTGGCAGGCGTGCATGTGTGTGCGGAAAACGAGTTGGAGATCATCGCCGGAGTCGGCACGGGCTTGTTCAATTCGGCATCTGTCACGGTGCATCTGCGACTGCGCGAGGATGACAGTTTGGCCATGACTTCCCACTGCACCTGCGCCGTGGGCACGCTCTGCCAGCATGCGGCCACAGTGATGCTGATGCTCGATCATGATGAAGGCAAACGCCGCATCCAAGCGATGGCACGCGTACAGGAGCGTGCTTCACCCGCACCGGATAATGATGCGGTGCCGAAGCCTGAATCGGTCGAATTACCACCTACCGAGCCGATGCCGCTGCTCCTCGTGTGTCGCATGACAGTGCAGATGCCGCAGATCACCGCGAAGCGAAACATCGGCGGCTGGGCAGACAAGAGCATCGCCTTCATCCACCCCTGCGCCGAGTATGAAGGCTGCCCGCTGCGTTTTGAGATGCTGGTGCGCAGTCCGGCGCATGAATGGAAAGATGCAGATGGCGAGCGGCACACACTCCTGCGCAATGCACGCTCCGAGCGCCTGCTGCTGGCCGATTTGACCAGCCTTGGCTTCACATCATTCTCTGAGGCACTGCCTGGAGCGAAAGCGCCTGAGTCCACGCTCGGCTTCATGGCCGTGCCGGGCGATCAGGCGTTGTTTTGGTCGCAGTTCCTCAAAGATCAGGTGCCCAAGCTGCGCGAGAGCGGCTGGCGCGTCGAAGTGCCGGAGGACATAGGCTTCCAAATTCATGAGGCAGATGAAGATGCGTGGTTCTCGGATCTCACGGGCGACCAAGGTGGCAAAGATTGGTTCGCGCTCGATCTTGGCGTCGAGATCGAAGGCCGCCGCATCTCCATGGTGCCGCTGCTGGTCGATTGCATCGATCAGGGCCTCACCGCGTCCGTCTTGGAGAAAAATCTCGACCAGCGCTTCCTGCTCTCGCTCGGTGGCGACAGCGGCGACGTGCTTTCCGTTCCCGCGAAGCGCCTCGTCGTGCTACTGCGCTTTTTTGACGAACTGCTCGCAACGCGGCCCGTGCGCAAAGACGGCAAGCTCCAACTCGACAAACTGCGTGCCGCCCAGCTCGCCACACTCGATGGCATGCCCATTCGTGCTCCAGCGGAGCTAACGGTGCTCAGTCAGCAACTCGGCAGCTTCCGTCAAATCGGCCTCATCGACCCACCCGCGACGCTGAAGGCCAGTTTGCGCGACTATCAGCGCGAAGGCGCCTCGTGGATGCAATTCCTGCGCGAGTTCGGCCTGCACGGCATTTTGGCCGATGACATGGGTTTGGGCAAAACACTGCAAACGTTGACCCACATCCTCATCGAGAAAGAAAGCGGCCGCATGACGCATCCCTGCCTCATCGTGGCCCCGACGAGCGTATTGAAGAACTGGATCAACGAAGCGCTTAAATTCACCCCCACGCTCAGTTTGCTGCTGCTGCGTGGCCAATCGCGCAAAAGCGACTTCAAGCATCTCAAGCAATACGATCTCGTCGTCACCAGCTACCCGCTGCTCGTGCGCGATGCCGATGTCATGCAGGCGCAGGAGTGGCACATCGTCGCGCTGGATGAAGCGCAGAACATCAAGAACCCCAAGAGCCTGGCTGCGCAGACTTGCAGTGGCTTGAAGGCCAAGCACCGCCTCTGCCTCACCGGCACACCGATGGAAAACCACCTCGGCGAGCTGTGGAGCCTCTACAACTTCCTCATGCCCGGCCTGCTCAGCGACGCCGACACCTTCCGCCAGCATTATCGCAATCCCATCGAGCGCGATGCCGATGCCGAGCGCCAAAAGCAGCTCACCACACGCATTCAGCCGCTGCTCCTGCGCCGCACCAAGGACGCCGTGGCCAAAGAACTGCCGCCAAAGACCGAAATCCTCCACAGCATCGAACTCGGCCCGGCGCAGACCGATTTATACGAGACCATTCGCGCCGCCATGGACAAACGCGTTCGTGAAGCCATCGAAGTCAACGGCTTGGATCGCTCGCAGATCATCGTGCTCGATGCGTTGCTCAAACTCCGCCAAGTCTGCTGCCATCCACGCCTCCTAAAACAAGAGACGGCCCAAAACGTCGAGGACTCCGCCAAAACCGCCTTCCTCATGGATGAGTTGCTGCCCGAACTCATCGAAGAAGGCCGCCGCATCCTCATCTTCTCACAGTTCACCGAGATGCTCGCACTCATTGAGGCCCGCTTGAAGAAAGACGGCACGCGCTATGTGAAACTCACCGGCAGCACCAAAGACCGCGAGACGCCCATCCAGGAATTCCAAGCCGGCCAAGTCCCCGTCTTCCTCATCAGCCTCAAAGCCGGCGGCGCAGGCATCAACCTCACCACCGCCGACACCGTCATCCACTACGACCCCTGGTGGAACCCCGCCGCCGAAGCCCAAGCCAGCGACCGCGCCCATCGCATCGGCCAAAAGAACCCCGTCTTCGTCCACAAGCTCATCTGCGAGAACACCATCGAAGAACGCATCCTCAAGATGCAGCAAAAGAAAGCCGCCCTCGTCGAAGGCCTCCTATCCGGTCGCACCGACAAACTCCAGCTCACTCAAGCCGACATCCAGGCGCTGTTCATGGCGGAGTGAGGTTTCAGATCACCAGAAAGCCATCTTCATCGAACTTCACTCCGGCGATGGTGATCACACGGGGGTCCTCTGGCATCAAACCGCTGATGCGCACGCTGTCGGCGGTTGATTCGATGTTGAAGCCGGGCAGCAGGCGACCGAGGGAGCCGGGCTTTTTGCCCAGTTGCAGGCCTTCATCGCCAGTGACCATCTGTGGGTCGGGGACTTCGGTGCTGAGGAGAATGCCGGTGGTGGCGTCGATGTAGCCGCGCAATGCGGTGGTGGCGGGCAGAGGCGAGAGATCGCTGTCGAAGCAGAAGGCGAGGCGCTCGTGGCCGGTGAGCTTGTCGAGGCTGGCACGTGTGCCGAAGGCGATGATGTGCGTGGCGTGGGCTGCGTCGGCGTGATCAATGTATTTGGAGCCGGGAATCAACTGGGTGAGCGCTTTGATGGTGTGCTGAATGATGGTGCCTGCGGGTTCGAGGCTGAGGAAGACATCACCTGCGCGATGCCATTCGGCTTCGCTAAGACGCAGGGCATTGGCAAAGGCGACTTTGTCCTCACCGGCATCGTCCCAGATGGAGCGAGACATCAGCGCTGTGCTGCTCATGGCGAGGATAGAATGACGTACGGCCTCGGCGGTGCCTTCGCGTGCTGTGTAGGGTTCGCCGAAATGCACCTCGACGGGATAGCGCAGGTGCTTGGGCCGTTTGGTGAAAAATTTGCCGCCCTGAAACGAGAAGATGCTGCCATAAAGGCCGGCGAGACACACAGGGACGACCTGTGCATCGCCTTGACGGGCCATGAGCTCGAAGCCTTTGCGCAGCTCGTTGATCATGCCATGACGGGTGATCTGGCCTTCGGGGAAGAGGCAGACGACTTCGCCTTCTTTGAGCGCAGCGGCGACGGAGCGAACGGCGTCTTTGGCACGCGTGGGTGAGATGGGCACGGTACCAATGAGACGCAGGAAGCCGTTCAACCACCACAGGCGATACAACATGTCCCAGATGACGAAACGCACCGGCCTGCGACAAGATGCGGCAACCACGAGGGCATCGACGTAGCTGACGTGGTTCGGCAGCAGCAACACTCCGCCGGTGGCGGGAACACAGCCCGCATGAAAGGGCTTCACTTTGTAGATGAGGCGCACGGCGGCGAGCAGGAGCAACTTCACCAGATCCTGCGGCAGCAGGCGCATGATATAGACGGCGGCGACAAACGTGGGAATGGCGAGCAGGAGGAATTGCGTGGAAGAGCTGAATTCCAGCCATTTCATCAAGCCGACGATGGCCACGGCAACCAGGGTGCCGAGGCAGTCCATTAAATTCATGCCGGCATGAATGCGGGCTTTCTCGTGCTTCTCCGCTTTGTCCTGGGCGAAGGCATAGAGCGGCACCATGAAACAGCCGCCTGCCGCGCCGGTGAAGATGATCCCGGCATACATCCAACTGCTGCCGAGTGTGGCGAGGCCCGACCACAGCAGGCCGACGACGAGGCCAAAGCCACCGAGGGGGATGAGGCCCATCTCGATGCGATTCTTGCTGACATGCGAGGCGAAGAAGCTGCCGCTGATGACGCCGATGCCGAGGATGCCGGCGACTTTGGCGAGTTCCATCGGCCCGTCGCCACCGGTGGTGCCGGGATGCAGTTCTTTCGTGAGCGTGACGAGGATGAAGCTGATCGCGTTCGAGATGAACCAGAAGTAGGTGACGCCGAGCGCGGCGAGGCGGATGGAACGACGGCGAAAGACGATCTTCACGCTCTCGAAATGCTCCAGCGCCATCGACTTGCGCCAATGAACCTCAGGATGCGCTGGCGTTTTCTGAATGCAGAGCGAGGCGAGCAGCTCGCCGATGCCTAGAACGCTGATGATGATGAGCGGCCAGAGCGCGGACATCCAGGCGTCGCCGGTTTTTTCATACTCGGTGCCATACCAGGTGCCGCCGGCCCACATGCCACCGAGAATGCCCGCGAGCATCGTGACCTGCAGCCAGCCGGAGACACGGCCGAGGCGGCGTGAACCAGCGAGTTCCTTCATCACGCCCATCTTGGCCGGGCTGAGCACTGCCGCCTGCACGGCGAGTAAAAAAAAACCGACAAGGCAGATTTCCAGCGAGCCAGGCACGCGCTTCATCCACAGCGCGATCGTCAGCCAGATGAAGCAAAGGATCTGCATCACCTGCATCCAGATGATGACGTTGCGCTTCGAAAAGCGATCTGACCAGTAACCGGCAAGCGGCGCGAAGATCATGTAGGGCAGCGAAAAGATCGCCCCGAGCCACAGTTCCATGTGGCGGCCCACCCACGAGTCCTTGGCGATGATGATCGACAGCGCGATCAGCAGCATCTTGACGAAGTTGTCGCTGAACGAGTTGAGCGCCTGCACCACGAGCACGAGCACGATGGAAGCCCAGTTCCGGCGTGGCAGATGCGTGGCGTTGTCGAGTGCGTCGGAGTCGGGCATGACGTCGTTCAATCCACAAAACGTTCTGCGAGCACGATGTCTGCCGGGAACGTGATCTTGGGGTTGGGCTCGGAGTTTTCGACGACAAAAACGGGTTCGCCGAGGTGCTGTACGGCGGAAACTTCATCGGTCACTAGCAGGGAGTCGCGAATGACGGCCTCGTAGGCGCGCACAAGCAGTTCGCGGTGGAACACCTGCGGTGTTTCCATGATCCACGCGTTCGCACGGTCGATGGAATCGGTGATGCGGCCGTCGCTATCACAGCGCTTGAGCGTTTCGGTCATCGGTCGAGCGCAGGCGACAGCGGCCCGCGTGCGCGCGGCTTCGATGCAGCGCGTGATTTGATGCACCGAGATCAAAGGGCGCGCGCCATCATGCACGGCGACGATGTCGCAGGCCGGATTCAATGCTTGCAGGCCGGCGTGAACGGAGAGATGCCGTTCGGCACCACCGGTGATGATTTGGGTGATCTTCTCGCAGCCGCTGGAGCGCCAGACGTCGATTTCCATGCGCAGCGCGTCGCTGGTGACGACGATGATCTCATCAATGGCCGCGCATGTTTGAAACACACCCAGCGTGCGCCGCAGCACCGGTTCGCCACAGAGCGGAGCCATGAGCTTGTTGAAACCCATGCGCCTGCTGCTGCCGGCGGCGACGATGATGGCGGAGGTCATGGTTTGAAGAAGTGGGGAAGTGCTCAGTTCTTAGTGCTCAGTTAGAAGCCAGCGGTGATAGAAATGTAACTGAGCACTGAGCACTGAGCACTGAGCACTGAGCACTGAGCACTCGACCGTCAAGCCAGCCGTTTCGCCACCTCCGTGGAGATCGACTTGCTGTCAGCACGACCGGCGACGCGTTCTTGCAACGCTTTCATGACGTTGCCCATGTCTTTCTTGGAGGTGGCGCCGAGTTCGGCGATGACGGCTTCAACGAGCTTCCCCAGCTCATCCGTGCTCATGGCGGCAGGGAGATATTTTTCCAACACAGCGATCTCAGCCTTGGCGGCGGCTACGGCTTCAGGCCGACCGGCTTTTTCCGCGCCTTCCACAGAATCCTGCAGCTTCTTGATCTCCTTGCGGACGACGGCGAGGGCGTCGGTGTCGCCGAGTTCGCCGTCAGCGCCGAGTTTTTCGATGGCGGCGTACTTGAGGGCGGACTTGAGGTTGCGGATGACGTTGAGGGCCACGGTGTCCTTGGCCCGCATGGCGGTTTTGAGGTCTTCGGAAATGCTGGCGATAAAGCTCATGGAAAAGTGGATGGGTGGGTGGAACTGGGCCGCGATCATGGCGTGGCGGGTGGCTTTGTCCAGACGATAGGCAGCATGGGATGGATTGCCCTTTGCGCTGCTTCTCCAGCCGCGCATGATCGGCTCACTGTGCAATTTCGACATCCCAAACACGACCTCTACATCCCCGACGAAACCGAACCCTGGACCGCGCTGCGCCGCGTGACGCACCTGGGCATCGTTTCACATCAGGATGACCTCGAAATCGCCGCCTACCATGGCATCACCGAGTGTTTTAAAAGTGAAGACCAATGGTTCGGCGGCGTGGTGGTGACGGATGGCGCAGGCAGTCCGCGCAAGGGGCCGTATGCCAAATACACGGACGAGGAAATGCAGAAAGTGCGCCTCATCGAGCAGCGCAAGGCGGCCTATGTAGGCGAGTACAGCTTCATGGCGCAGCTCGGCTATCCGAGCGAGGAAATCAAGAAGCCGAAGCATGAGCCAGCCGTGGCGGATTTGAAGTTCGTGCTGGAGCATGCCCAGCCCAAAATTCTCTATCTTCACAATCCCTGTGACAGGCATGACACGCATGTGGCGACCTTTCTGCGCTGCCTGGAAGCCATTCGCGAACTGCCGCCGGAAATGCGGCCGGAGAAAGTCTATGGCTGCGAGGTCTGGCGCAAACTCGACTGGCTGCTCTCGGATGACAAAGTGATGCTATGGGTGGACAAGCACCCGCACATGCTGCGTCCGCTGCTGGGCGTGTTTGATTCGCAGATCAGCGGCGGCAAACGCTATGACCTGGCGGAGGAAGGCCTGCGCCATGCGAATGCGACTTACTTCGACTCGCACACGACGGACAACACCAGCCTGCTCACCTTCGCGATGGATCTGACGCCGCTGACGCAGGACGACAGCCTCTGCCCGGTCGAGTACGCGGTGAATTATGTGAAGCGCCTCGAAACCGATGTGCGTGACCGCGTGAAGAAGTTCATGTGATCATAAAAAATGCCAGCCGGAGCGACCGGCTGGCATTTTGAATTTTGAATCGAGTCGTATCGGAAACTATTCCGCGAGCTTGGCGCTCTTGATGATGACCGGCTCCACTGGCACGTCTCTGGCCCCGGTTTTGACCGCCGCGATGGCATCGACCACGTCTAGGCCTTTCGTCACCTTACCGAACACGCAGTAGCCCCAGCCATCCTGTCCTGGATAGTCGAGGAAGCTGCTGTCTTTGTGGACGATGAAGAACTGCGAGCTGGCGCTGTGCGGATCCGGCGTGCGCGCCATGGCGATGGCACCACGCACATTTTTGAGGCCGTTCTTGGCTTCGTTCTGGATCTTGGCGTCGGTTTCCTTCTGCTGCATGTCGGGGGTGAAGCCGCCGCCCTGAATCATGAAGTCGGAGATCACACGATGAAAGATCAGGCCGTCATAAAAGCCCTTCTTCACATAGCTGACAAAGTTGGCAACGGAGATCGGTGCCTTGGCGGCGTCGAGTTCGAGTTCGATGGTGCCTTTGGAGGTCTCCATCACGATTTTCACAGGTTTGGCATCACTCACGGTTTGTGCTGGGGTTGTGCCGGTCAGGCCAGCAAGCGTGAAGGCGATGGCGGCAAGAGTCGGTGCGATTGATTTCATAATGGTTGGGTTGAGGGCGGCGAATGAGCCACTAAGTCCTTGATATGCAATGATCAAATCACCACCGGCAGGTCAGCCGGAACCGAGTTGTCTGAAAACAACTCGGCCCGGAAGGACCCAACCAAAATCCTTCCGGGCCTTTAGGTGACCAGAGAGCCCCCAACCATGAAGCGACTCTCCAGCTCGTTGTGTTTTTCCCCCAGGCGAACCCGGGGAAATTGTGTGTGGCTTGCGCCCCAACCGAGTTCTTGATAGAGCAGCCGCCGGGCCAAGTTTGGCGGCGAATTTCAGAATTTTTCAGTCACGGCGAGTTTTCTCCGCCACCGGAGAGATTTTGGATCACGCTGACCAGCGGTTCAAAGAGCGCGGCGACGGCGAGATGACCAGTCACGATCAATGTCAGTGCTGTCACCACGGCAGTGACCCAGACATACCGGGCGCGTTTGACCGTGAACATCAGAACCGTCGCCAGGGCGGTGAACAACCAGATCACCGCCAGCAGCGGCAGTGCATAATCAAGCAGCATGCTGGTCAGGACGGGCAGCTTGGCCTTCGATCCCAGCATGTCTTCGAAGATCCGCTCAAACTTGGGCGCTGCCAGCAACACACGTGTGCAGTAGTAGAGCGGCAGAATATTCAGCACCACGAAGACGCAGCGAATGCCAAACGCCCACTCTTTGACCTCGGCGCTCAGCTTGGAGTCATTGCCGGGAACCGCGGTGCTTTCGTTTTGAGTGTGCATGAAACAGGCAATACCAAATCTGACACCTGCCTGTCACGCACAAACGTCATGCTGCTTCAGCAGCGAAGCAGCATGGAATGCCGACACCAGCACTACTTCGGCGTCACGCGGACGATGAAGGCTTTCTTCTCGCCGAAGTATTTGGCGGCGACGCGCTGGATCTCTTTGGCAGAGATGTCGGCCATGATGCCGGGGAGTTTTTGGAAATGGTCCCAGCCGAGGCCGTTGATTTCATTCCAGGCGCAGATGTCAGCCATGCCGGGGTTGCCCTGCTGGGCGCGAAGCCAGGAGGAACGCCAAGTCACTCGCGCACGGTCGATTTCATCGACGGTGAGGCCGTTGGCGGCGAGATCGTTGATCTGGGCCATGAGCTCTTTCTCGGCGAGCTTCATCTTCTTGGGATCAGTGCCGACGTAGAAGTAGAAAGCTCCAGCGCCCATGGCGGCGAAGTTTTGTGCGCCAACATAATAAGCGAGGCCGAGTTCTTCGCGGATGCGGTTGAACAAACGGCTGCCCATGTCGCTACAGGCTTCGTCGATGAGATTGAGCGCATGCACATCGCGATCTTCGAGGCCGACGGTGCGGAAGCCGACGACGATGACGGCCTGTTCTTTGTCGAGATGCTGGGTCCATGCCGCAGGTTTGGCGCTGGCGTGGTATTCACGCCCTTGCGCGATCTGACGCGGGCCACGTGGGAGTTTGGCGAAAGCTTTTTCGACCTGCTGCTTGACCTCATCTGCTTTCACGTCGCCAAACACGGAGATGACGCCGTTGCCAGTGGCAAAGCTGGCGCGGAGCATGTTGCGGCAGTCGGCAAGCTTCAAGACGGCGACAGTTTGCTCGTTGCCGAGCGCGGTGCGGTGGAAGGGCTGACCGGCGAAAATCTCGCGGCGTGCTTTGCGCATGGCGACGGTGAGCGGGTCTTCCTGTTCCTCGATGATGTTGGCAATCTGGCGCTTCTTCACTTCAGCGAGCTGCGGTTGTGGCAAAGCGGGATTGAGGATGAGATCGGCCAGCAGGTCGAGCGCGGCAGTTTCATCGCCGCGCATGACATCGGCGCCGAGGATGTAGCGGTGCGCGTCAGCCGTGCATTGGAGGCTGCCGCCGCGATTTTCGAGTTCGGCGGCAATTTCGGCCGCAGTACGCTTCTTGGTGCCTTTGAGCAGCATCTGCGCGGAGATCATCGTCACACCGGCGGTGGCATCAGTTTCGGCGAGAACTCCAGCGAGGAAGTTGGTGCGCACGCTGACGAGCGGGAGGCGTGGATTTTCGCCAACGAGCAGGATGAGGCCGTTGGTGAGCTTAAAGCGCTGAATGGCCGGACGTGCGGAGTCGGTGGTGGAACTGGCTTTGCTCGCGGTTTCAACCTCGGGGCCGACGAGCACCGTGCTGAACGCGTTTTGCGGCAGATAACGCCGTGCGGCATCACGAATCACGTCCGGAGTGAGTGCGATGATGGCGGCGAGGAACTGGCGCTGGTAGTCGAGCGAACCGGTGAGCAGCCAGCCGTTGCCGAGGGTGCCGGCCTGGCCTTTCACCGTGCTCAAGGAGCGCACCTGGCTGCTGAGTGTGGCGCACACGGCTTTGTCGAGTTCCGCACGGCCTGGGCCGGTACGCTGCATCTGCGCGATGACCTCGTGCATGCCGCGTTGCAGTTTTTCAGCATCGGCGGGATTGCATTCGGCCTCGATGGTGAACAAGCCACACTCGGGCGCGCACCATGCACCGGCCGAGACGTAGTGCGCGAGACTGCGCTTCTCACGCAGCTCTTGGTACAGGCGTGAACTGCGGCCAGAGCCGAGCAGGAAGGCCAGCACGTCGAGCGCAGGCTTGTCAGCGTGGGTTTCGCCGGGAATCTGCCAGCCGAGCGCGATACGCGTAAGCTCAGTGGCAAAGTTTTTCGCGGCGAAGCGGCCGCCCTGCTGGCGCGGCTCATCGGGAAGCTGCACAGGGTCAAAGGCGCGGCGCTGCCATTCACCGAAGTGACTGCGGATGGTTTCGATGACGGCGGCGGCCTCGACATCGCCGGTGATGACGATGAAGGCGTTGTTCGGCACGTAATGGCGCTGCACGAAGCCATGAACATCCGCGCGGGTGATTTGATCGAAGACGGCACGATGACCGATGATGGGATGACGCAGCGGATGTTGACGAAACGCGGTGGCTTGCAGCAGATGCTGGATGGTGCTGCCGGGATCATCGTGATCCATGGCCATCTCACGGCGGATCACGTCTTTTTCACGGGTGAGTTCATCCGCGTCGATCTTCGAGTGGCGGATCATGTCGGCGAGGATGTCGAGATAGCCGTCCGTGTGCTCGGCGAGGCCGTCGATCCAATAGACGGTGCGGTTGAAGGAGGTGTAGGCGTTCACATAACCGCCGAGGGCCTGGATGTGTTGCGAGATCTGTGCGGCCTCGCGCTTCTGGGTGCCTTTGAAGAGCATGTGCTCCACGCAGTGCGCGATGCCGGCGCCGCTGTGCTGTTCTTCATGCAGGCTGCCCGCCTTGATCCACACCTGCACGCTGACGAGCGGGTGGGCGTGGTCTTCGCGCACGATGACTTCGAGGCCATTGTCCAAGGTGGTCACGCTGGCATCCAGCGGTGGCACGGTGATGGCGGAGGCTTTGGCGGACGAGGAGCGGCGTGGGGTCATGGTGGGGGCGCTTACATGGCAAGGGATGGCGCGTGGGCAAGGCGGAGAGAAGGATTGAAAGACAGTTTGAGCCGCGTTAGGATCGAGCCATGCCAGTAGCGACTCTGCCAGCGCCCAAAGTTTCACGCCGTCGTGCGCATACGACGGCACGGCATGGCGGTCACGTTTCGCTGCCGTTTCCGAAACCCTCGCCGGGGCAGACCGTCATGGTGGGACTTGGAGACTGGGACAGCTATCTGAATCTGGATCAACTGTGCGAGAAGCGCGGGATGAGGGTGCGCTTTCATCGTGGCATCATCGAAATCATGAGCATCTCGTTTCCACATGAGTCGTTGAAGTTTGCCATCGGACGAATGGTGACCGCCTGGTGTGACAGTCATGAGATCGACTACAACGCCTGGGGCAGCACCACGCAACGGGTCGAGGGCGTGATGGGCGGCGAGCCGGATAACTCGTTCAGTTTTGGCGCGGAGCTGAAAGCACAGCCGGATTTGTTCATCGAAGTGGCGCTGAGTTCCGGCGGGATCGACAAGCTGGAGTTCTGGAGCGAGATCAAGGCCGCTGAAGTGTGGATCTGGCAAAACCAGAAGCTGCACGCCTTTGTGCTGAGCGGTGAGGGCTACCAACCGGTGAAAACGAGCCAGGTGCTGCCGGGCATTGATTTGAAGCTGATCGAGGAACTGGCGGAGCTGAAGCCGCACTCGAAGGCGATTCGTGAATTCCAACAAAGGTCCGTGCGCAAGGAGTGAGCGACCAGCCTGGACTCCGGTATTGACGAATCTGGAACGACAGGCACACTCCGGCAGTGAATCCTGCGCTGCTGCAAGAAGCCATCGACTCCATCCTGACCCATGCCCCGCTTTCAAACCAATCCCAAGAAACTGCTCGAGGCGCGATTGAAGTCGCCCAAGCCGTCCTTGCAGGACGCGCAAAAGCGGGCGCAGGCTGGCATCACCGCACAAACCGCGCTTTCGCCTTACCCGCCCAAACCGCGTGTTTAGCGCAGGCCGTAGTGCCATTTGAGATTCCTGGAAGCGCAATCGGACAAGGCGGTGAACATGTGGCGAAATACGATCCTGCCGCAGGGATCGTGTACAAAACCAACCTGCCAGAAGCTCGCAAATACGGCTATGTGGTGGATCAGGCGGGCGAGGCGGATGACTTGCGCCTGTGCCTGCGTGAAGCCCTGCCGTCCGAGTATCTATTGCGTCTGGGACTGCAAAATGTGGTGTTTGGTGATGCGATCAGCCTGCAAGCCATCGCCAGCAATCCGTGCATTGAAGATTATCCGCTGATCGTCACCGCCCAGCCCTATGCTGGTGGAGAGATGCCGACTCTGGAGGAAATCGCCATGCTGATGATGGATGCAGGATTCAAGGAGCTGCCCATGGCAATGCTCCGCCCGGCGGCATTTCGCTCACCAGTTTGGTATCACGCAGAAAACGAGATCGCCGCCACAGACGCCACGCCAGGCAATTTTACCAAGCTGAGCAACGATGTGATTGTCCCGATTGATTTGATCATTCATCCGCTGCCGCTGGCAATTCTGCAGGAGACGGCACGACGCACGAAGATTGATCTCGCTGTTTGAAGCTCACGCCAGCGCCCGCTGCGACGACGGCAGAAACGGCTCGCTGAACGCGGTGGTGAAAGCGTAGCCGCCAGCGAAGTCTTCGAGGCTGTCGCCGTCGTTGCGGCCGAAGTAGCCGACTTCGATGAGGTTGTAAACGATGTTGCCAACGTCTTCGCCGCGCTGGAGGCCCCATTGATCGAGGAGGATGGAGGACATGGGGCCGTATTCGGCCAAAACGTGGTCGCGAAAGCCGGCGAGCAGTTCCTGGCCGCTGACGTGCTGGTCGTCGGCATTTTCATCGCGGAATTTCTTCGCGGCGATGTGCAGTGCATCACGCACCAACTCATACGCGGCCGGGTGGTAGCGTGGGTCTTGATGAATCGAGCGCCGGACGGCCTCGCCAAAGCTGATGGATGTCATGGGCAGGCGGCAGCTTTAAACGGCGACTGCACAGGCTTCAAGCAGCACGGCTTCAAAACGTTCGGCCATGCGGGTGGCGCTGAATTCTTGGCGGACCTTTGCCATGGCGGTTTTGGATAATTTCTCACGCTGTTCGTCGTCGTTGAGCAGCGTTTCGAGGGCGTCGGCGAGGGCTTTGGCGTCATCCGGTTGGCACAGCACACCACCGCCGGTGGCGGCGACGAGTTCGGGGAAGGCACCGTGAGCGGGCTGCACGACGGGCACACCGCTGGCGGCGGCCTCGATGACATACAGGCCAAACGCTTCGCCATAGGTGGCAGGAACGCTGAAGACGGTGAGGTCGTGGAAGAAGTGAACCTTGTCCTTGAAGCTGACATTGGGATGAAACTCGACGCGATTCGTGAGACCGGCGGCCTTGAGCTTGCCCACGAGTCCGGCAACGTAAGTTTCATCGACGGGTGTTTTCGCGCCGCCGATGCGCAATTTGACGCGTGGCACGGTGCCACGTTTGGCGAGTTCGATGAAGGCATCGACGAGGGTGGTGAGGCCCTTGCCATGAATCATGCGGGCGAAGTAGCCGATGGTGGGCCAGTTTGGGTCCGGCGATGACGTGGTAAATGAAGATGCATCAATGCCATTGGGGATGACTATCATTTGATCGGGAGCGGCAGCGAGCCGCTGGCGCATGAGGTCCGCGTAATACTGGCTGGGGGCGATGAAACGGCGGATGCTGCGGGCGTTGGTGCGCATGGCGTCCCAGCATTGCTCACGATAAGGTTCGGGCAGCGTGTCGAGGAAGGAGTCCTCGCCTTGGAGCGAGCAGACGACGGGGATGCCGAGTTCTTTGGCAATCGTGGGCGCGAGGCCGGAGAGCAGGCTGTTCGAGAAAGAAACCACGTCAAACTTCGGCTCGTTACGAATCCATTCGATGAGTTTTTGCCACTCGCCCCACTGACGGCCTTCGGTGCCGAGCAGGCTGCCGAGCGCCATTTCGCCGAGGGATTTGGCGCTGGTCATGCCCATGCGGCGCGCCGCTTTGCGCAAACGATCCGGTGTGTTCAGCCAGCGATGGACGAACTTGGGCAGCCTGTGAAACCAGGTGAATTTCTGCTGCAAAAACAGCGAGATGCCGCCGATCTGCACCGGCAGCTCCTGCGTGCCGAACTCGCGATCGGTGACGAGTGGTAGATACAACGGCGCCATGAGCGCATCATGGCCGCGAACGCGGAGAGCTTTGATCAGCGCATGGTCACGCAGGCAACTGCCGCAATGGAAATTGCCGGTGCCGGGGGTGAGATGAAGGATGCGCATTGGGGTTTCCAATAGGACGCATAGGCCCCGTGAGTCATATAGGACCTATGAATGGTGGCGAACGCTTATGTTTCGGCCAAACCGCGGGCCATGACGACTTTGCCGGTGCGCACGGTCTCGACGATGTCGAACTTGCTCAGCAGACGGACAGCAGCGTCGAGTTTGTCGGTGTTGCCGGCGATCAAGGCGATGAGGCTGTCTTCCTGGAGATCGACGGTCTTGCCGTTGTAGTGCTCGATGATCTGGAGGATCTCGGTGCGCTCGGCGGCACTGGCGGCGACTTTGATGAGGACGAGTTCCTTGGCAACGGCGTCGCGGTCGGTGTGCTCGATGCAGTGGATGACGTCGATGAGCTTGTTCACCTGCATGATGATCTGGTGCAGGCCCTCAGGATGACCGCTGATGCCGATGGTCATGCGGCTGAAGCGCGGATCACGGGTCTGTGAGACGACGAGTGACTCGATGTTGAATCCACGACGGCTGAACACGGCGCAGATGCGACCGAGGACGCCGGGCTGGTTGTTCACCATGACGCTGAGCGTGTGGATGTTGATGATGTCAGCCTGCGGGGCGGGCTTTTTGTCGGTGGTGGCGGGGATGCGGTCGGACATGGCGGGTGGTGGAAAGAGAGAGGTGGGTGTGGTGGAGGGGAGTGCTCAGTGCTCAGTGCTCAGTTCAAAGAGATCGGGCAGCGCTTTTGATGACTGAGCACTCGGCACTGAGCACTGAGCACTTGATCTCACACTAGATGAATGACGTTCGACCGCCTTGAGCCGTTCGGTCGCGATCTGGACGTACCCGGCGTCTTTTTCGATGCCGATCCATTTGCGTCCGAGGCGCTTGGCTGCGGCGGCGGTGGTGCCGGAGCCGAGGAAAGGGTCGATGACGAGGTCGCCTTCATCGGTCGAACAGGCGATGAGTTTGTCGATGAGGTCGATGGGCTTCTGCGAGGGGTGACCGCACTTTTCCTTCGAGATGCCTTTCAAACTGGGGACGCGGAGGATGTTGGTGGCGAATTTGCCGGCGTCGAGATGGGCGCGGCGGGCGTCCATGTCCTTGTAGCGCTTGTCTTTGAGGTAGGTCTCGATGGTTTTGGCATCGTAGGGGATGCGCACGGCGTCTTTGTTGAACTTCACACGGTCGCCTTTGCGCAGCACGATCACCATCTCGTACTGCGGCGTGAAGCTGTCGCGCCGCTCGTCATAGCCGACCGCACGATCCCAGATGATGAGATCGTGAAACTGGTGCTGCATGGCGAGGCGGGACATGAGGTGCAGGAAGGTGTGCTCGCGCTTGCCTAGCTGGCCGAAGATGAAGGCGAGGCCGTCATCACGCAGGACGCGCATGGATTCGCGCACCCACGCATCGCACCAGGCGAGGTAGTCGGCGGCGGTTTTCCATTGGGTGTCCCAGGCTTCATCTTCGAGCACGTTGAAGTAAGGCGGATCGGCGATGATGGCCTGGGCGGCGGCAGCGGGGAGTTTGCTGAGCTCCGCGAGGGCGTCGCCGTGGATGATCTGGTTGGTTTTCATTGGTCAGATCGGTCAGATCGGTCGGATCAGACCGATCATCGCGGAAGACGATCACGTCGAACCGGTGGGCTTTTCCATTTTGTGCTTCGGCGCCTCGGTGAGCATGTCTTCGAGGGCGGCACCGGCGGGGATCATGGGGAAGACGTTTTCGAGCTTGATGCACTCGGCTTCGATGATGCAGGGGCCGTCGTTGTAATCGAGCGCCTGCTGCAGGATGCGCTCCACATCAGCAGGGCGGCGGATGTGCCAGCCTTTGATGCCGTAGGCTTCGCCAAGCTTCACGAAGTCGGGATTGCCGATGAGATCGACGCCGCTCTCGCGATTTTCAAAGAACAGTTCCTGCCACTGGCGGACCATGCCGAGGTAGCTGTTGTTGAGGATGAGGATCTTGATCGGCAGCTTGTGAATCGCGGCGGTGGCGAGTTCAAAGAGGGTCATCTGGAAGCCGCCGTCGCCGGAGATGGAGACGACGGTTTTGTTTGGATAGGCGAGCTGGGCACCGATGGCCGCAGGGAAGCCGAAGCCCATGGTGCCGGCACCGCCGGAGCTGAGCCAGTGGTAGCTGCTGTCGTTCTTGTAGAACTGTGCGGCCCACATCTGATGTTGGCCCACATCGGTGGAGACGATGGCCTTGCCCTTGGTGAGATTGTACAGCTCATCAATGACCTGCTGCATGCGCAGACCGCCCTGCTTCTTATAAGAGAGCGGGAACTTCTTCTTGTAGCCGTCAAGATGGGCGAGCCAGTCTTCGGTCGGCAGTTTTTCGACGTGTGGCAGCAGGTCGCTGAGCGCGGCCTTGGCATCGCCTTTGATGGCGACATCGACCTTGATCATCTTGTTGAACTCAGCAGCGTCGATGTCGATGTGGATGAGCTTGGCGTTGCGGCCGAACATGTGCGGCTTGCCGATGATGCGGTCATCGAAGCGGGAACCGACATTGAAGATGAGGTCGGCTTCGCAGATGGCTTTGTTGGCATAAGCGGTACCGTGCATGCCGAGCATGCCGAGGGAAAGCGCATGCGTTTCCGGGAAGACGCCTTTGCCCAGCAGGGTCGTGGTGACCGGGCAGCCGAGGGTTTCGGCCAGCGTGATCAGTTCCTTGTCCGCACGGGCGATCATGGCGCCTTGACCGGCGAGAATGACGGGGCGCTTGGCTTGGGAGAGCAGGCGGGCGGCTTCTTTAATACCAACCTGATCAATCTTGAAGTTTTCTTCGGGATGGTAGCCGGGCAGATCCATCGGCTCGTCAAAGGTGCCGGTGAAGGCACCTTGGCTGATGTCCTTCGGAATATCGATGAGCACCGGACCCGGACGCCCTGTGGTGGCGATGTGGTAGGCCTCTCTGGCGATACGCGGCAGCGCATTCGAGCTTTTGACCAGGAAGTTATGCTTCACGACCGGAGCCGTGATGTTGAAGATGTCGGCTTCTTGGAAAGCGTCCTTCCCCAGCATCCAGGTGACCTGCTGGCCGCAAAGGATGATCATGGGCACGCTGTCCATCTGCGCGGTCATGATGCCGGTGACGGTATTACCAGCGCCGGGGCCGGAGGTGACGAGCACGACGGCTGGTTTGCCGGTGGCACGGGCGTAACCGTCAGCCATGTGAACGGCACCCTGCTCGTGACGGACGAGGATGAACTTCATGTCCGTCTTCACCGTCTGGAGGGCGTCAAAGATCGGGATGGCAGCGCCGCCGGAGTAGCCGAAGACATACTCGATGCCGAGATCGCCGAGAGTTTTGATGAGCGCCTGCGCGCCGTCCATTTTTTGCTGACTCATGATGATTGGGGTGAAAATTGCGGTTTGGGCGGCCAAAGTGGGGTTAAAGACGAAAATCACAACTAAAAGTTTGGCTTTTGAAGGCAAAGACGAAGCTTGTCGTTGGGGCTTTTGCCAAAAAAGTGCCAATTAGAGCCTGAATCATGATTCTAAAGGAGCGACTCGTCGAAAGATTGCCCTTTGAGAGATCTTGGCGTTTTTCGGAGACTGGGGGCCGTGCAAGAGCCGCCGACATCCTTACCCCAGGGGAAACTCAGTGAGCCAGTTCTTCTCTGCGACCGTCCATCCTCTGCGGTTACCTGGTTTTAACCGCAGAGGCTGGACGGTCGCAGAGGCTCATTGACATTCCTTGTCACGGTTCGAGAAGCGCCCGAGGGCAGGATGTCTGAGCCTCCCCAAGGGTTTTTCGGTCATTCGGATTTCCAGAGGTGCCGCCGAAGCGGTTTTCCGGTCACTCCTGTTTTAGGGGGTGCTTCATGGCGTCGTCGGCACGAAAGAAAAGCAGAATAGCCTCCCAATTCTCAAGCAGAGGCCCAACAGGGGCTCAAGAATGGCGGCGACGAGTTCGGACATGATCTGGCAAGTCGCAGGGTATCACTTCTTGATCCGATACAGATTGGCCTCGGTGCGAATGAGGAGGTCGGAGCCGATGACAGCGTAGGAGGCGAGGCTGCGCTCGGCGAGATCGTTTTTGGCGAGGATTTGGAAGGTCTTGCCGGGTTTCACGACGACGCCGAGGCCTTTTTCGTCCTGAAGATAGAGTTTGCCGTCGGCAACGAGCAGGGAACTGGAGATGGGGCCGGTGCAGCGCTCGGAGTAGTGGATCTGGCCGGTTTTGGCGTCGGCGCAGGTCAGGATGCCGTTGTCGGCCACGAAATACAGTTCATCACCGATGACGGCCATGCACGGAGTGTGCGGCGCGGCTTTGTCGATGGTCCAGGCGAGGTGTGTGGCGGTGACATCGCCATTGCCGTCGGCCTTGATGGCAAGGAGCACGGGCTTGTCGTAGCCGGTGGAGATGTAGAGCATGCCGTGGGCGTAAACCGGGCGAGGGATGACGGAATAGCCCTGGTCGTAGTTGCAGCGCCAGATTTCCTCGCCGGTTTTCGGGTTCAGCGCGTTCACCACGCCGCTGCCGGGGGTGATGAGCTGCTTCTGGCCGTTCACCTCAATGATGAGCGGCGTGCAGAAGGAGAATTTCTTTTTCGCCTCCGACTGCCGCGCGAAGGCCCAGCGCTGTTTGCCGGTGGTTTTGTCGAGCGCGATGACTTTCGGGTCGGTTTCAGCGTCGGCGGAGAAGATGAGCAGGTCTTCAAACAGCACGGGGCTGCTGCCATTGCCATGCACGGGCGAGTACGCGAACTCCTGCGTGGCCCAGATGGACTTGCCGGTGGCGGCATCCAAACAGGCGGTGCCGAGGTGGCCAAAGTGGACGTACAGCCTGCCGTCCTCATAAACGGGCGTCGGGCTGGCATGGCTGTTTTTGCGATGCATGCGCGGCGCAGTGGCCGTGAAGATTTCCACATCCCACACCGGCTTTCCGGTGGCGACATCAAGCGCCAGGGCGTGCAGCGAGCGGTCGGCCTTGGGGTCTTCCACGCCGCCGATGGGTAGCGCGGAGGTCAGGAAGATGCGATTCCCAATCACTACGGGCGAGGACCAGCCAATGCCTGCAACGGCGGACTTCCACACCACATGCTGTGATGGACCCCAGTATTGCGGGAGGTTTTTCGCGTCCGAGTGGCCTTGGGCGGCGCTGCCGCGGAATTCGGGCCAGTCGGCGGCGAAGAGATACGATGTCGAGAGGAGAAGAGCGAGAGTGGTGCGCATGGAGCACAAAGAACGCAACGAAGACACCGGCGTTTGCAAAGATCGCGGCAGCGTTTTGGAGTGCTCCAGTCCTCTGGAGCTTTTCGTGGGCTCGAAGACGCTCGAAAGCGCCGGAGGGCCGGCGCACTCCAGGACGCTGTCGCGCCGCTCACGTCCCTTCCGGCAGCGCCACATACGGCGCCTCATTCAGCACGATCTGCTTCGAGCCGCTGAGGAGCTTGATCCACTCGCGCAAGCAGCCGAGGAAGATGATGGCGACGGCGAGGAGGAAGAAGGCGGTGACGACGGTATCGACGGTGAAGTTGAACTGCTGTGCGGCCCATTCCTTCATTTCCTTGTCGGTGCCGCCGGCGGCGATCTTACCGGCGTAGAACTTGGTGGCGGAGATGAAGCCCATCTTCGGATTGGGGTCGAAGAGCTTGATGTAACCGGCGGCGAACGTGACGCTCATGAGGAACAGCAGCGGGATGACGGTCACGGCAAGGTAACGCGCCTTGCCCATCTTGATGAGGATGGTGGTGCCGAGGCAGAAGGCGATGACGGCGAGAAGCTGATTGGCGATGCCAAACAGCGGCCACAGCGTGTTGATGCCGCCGAGCGGATCGACCACGCCCTGATAAAGGAAGAAGCCCCAGGCGGCGACGAGCAGGGCGCTGGCGAAGACATTGGCAGGCAGGCTGCGCGTGTTGCCGAGCGGCTTCCAGATGCCGCCGAGGAAGTCCTGGAGTATGAACCGTCCAACTCGCGTGCCCGCATCAATGGTGGTCAGAATGAACAATGCCTCAAACATGATGGCGAAGTGATACCAGAACGCCATCCAGGACGGGCCAAAGGCGCGTGCAAACATCTGCGCCATGCCGACGGCAAAAGTCGGCGCACCGCCGACGCGGCCAAACATCGTCTTCTCGCCGATGTCAGCGGCCAGTTTGTCCATGCCGGCGACGGTGACGGGGAAGCCGGCCGTGGTGATCATCTGGGTCACGGCAGCAGCCTGGGAAGGATCGGTTTGAACGATCTTGGCGGCACCGGCATTGATGGCGAAGTACTCACCGGGCTGCAACGCGCACGCGGCGACGAGCGCCATCAGCGCGACGAGCATTTCCGTGATCATCGCGCCATAGGCGACGCTGCGGATCTGGTCCTCGCGGTCGAGCAGCTTCGGCGTCGTGCCGGATGAAATGAGCGCGTGGAAGCCAGAGATGGCACCGCAGGCGATGGTGATGAAGACGAAGGGAAAGACGGTTCCCAAAAAGACGAGGCCCGTGCCGTCAATGAACTTCGTGAGCTTCGGCATCTGCAAATCGGGAGCCACCCAGATCACCACGACGGCCAAAACGGCGACCGTGCCGATCTTCATGAAGGTGCTGAGGTAGTCACGCGGCGCGAGGAGCATCCAGACCGGCAGCACGGAGGCGGCGAAGCCGTAAATCATGATCGACCACGCAATGGTTTCACCTTTGTAGTCAAATAAGTGCTCGATGCCCCAGTCCTTGAGGTGGCTGCCCGCCCACACGCTGACAATGAGGCCGACGATGCCGAAAATCGTGATGTCGCGCACGCTGACTTTGAAAATCGTGTGACCGAAGCCCATGATGAAGGCCAGCGGGATGGTCATGGCGATGGTGAACAGGCCCCAGGGGCTTTCCGCGAGCGCTTTGACCACCACGAGGCCGAGCACGGCGAGGAGGATCGTCATGATCGCCAGCACGGAAATCATCGCCACAAAACCGACAAACGGATTGACCTCCTCCTTGAGCATCTGGCCCACCGATTTACCGCCACGGCGGATGGAGGCAAACATCACGATGGCATCATGCACACCGCCGCCGAGCGTGGCACCGATCAAGATCCACAACATGCCCGGGAGATAGCCAAACTGCGCCGCGAGCACCGGCCCGACGAGCGGCCCCGGACCTGCGATGGCGGCGAAGTGATGGCCGAAGACGACCCATTTGTTCGTGGGTACATAGTCCTTGCCGTCCTTGTTCGTGTGGGCTGGCGTCGCACGCTGCTTGTCGAGCACGAGCACCTTGGTGATGAGCCATTTGCTGTAGAAGCGATAGGCGACCGCGAACGAACACATGCCAGCGACGACGAGCCAGAGGGCATTGATGGTTTCTCCTTTATGGAGAGCGGAGAAAGCGACGGAACCGGCTCCAAGCGCGGAGATGGCGATCCAGATGAGAATTTGAAGGGCTTTGGGCATGGTTTGGAAAAGTTGTCCAGTTGCTGTGCAACTGGAGATTTAGAATGAGGGGACCAGTTGCACAGCAACTGGGCTACTTTTTGGCAGGCTTCGGCGGCGGAGGCTCGACATAGGGCGGGTTGGTGAGCGCACCGGGGGCGGTTTCTTTGAGGTTGGGATAGATGTCGGCTTGAGCGTCGCCCAGTGCCCATTTCACGCCGCCGACGAGGATGTTTTGGAAGGTGGGATTGGTCCAAACGTCTTCGCGATGACCCATGGCGGTGTACCAGACGCGGCCCTGGCCTTCTTTACGTGCCCAAGTGCTCGGATAAGCCGGGCGCTCATATTCCTTGCCGGTCATGGCCGGTGCGTCGATCACGCTGAGCACATGGATGTCAGGCGTGAAGTCCTTGAGCGAGTACCATTCTTCCTGGAAGCCAAATTCAGCACCGACTTTCTCGAAGCCGGGGAATTTCGGGTTCGTGACCGTGTTTTTGGCGACTTGCTGCGCACCATGCTTGATGAATTCGCCACCGATGAAGCGCACATACGCATCCGCCTTGTCGCCGTGGTTCAAATAGCGCTCTGGGCCTTTCTTGGACTCGTTGTCGGTGTGGAAGGTGTCGCTGGCGGAATGCGTGCCGATGAAGCCTTTGCCGGCTTTGACGAAATCAAACAGCGCCTGCTTGCCCTCAAGCGACATGGCCGGCTGCTTGTCGGTGCCCTCGCTGCACAGATCACCGGTGGTGTAGAAAAACACGGCGTCGAACTGGGCGAGGTAGTCCTTGCTGAACTTGGAGCCGTCCTTGGAAAACTCGAAGTCCCAGCCGTTTTTCGCGCCGAGTTCGAGCAGCACTTTTTCTGCGTGGCTGGGCTGACCATTCTTCCACGAGATGACGCTGTGCTCAAAGCCGCTCGATTTGGAGAAGAAGAGAATCTTGCGCTTGGCGGCGGGTGCGGCGAAGGCAACGACGCAGGCGATGGCGGCAAGCAGGAGCGGGGCGATGAGTTTTTTCAGCATGGCGGGCGATTCTGGCGGGTTTTTGAAAACATGGCAAGGCAGTGTTGCGCGCCTTGTCATTTCGTGAGTGTTGCATACGATGGCGGCCATGCTGCGTCTTTTACCCAATCTCCTGCTGCTGCCGCTGTGCATGCTGCTCTGCCAATGCGGCTCCAGCGCTGGCAGCCGCTGGGAGTACAAGTATGCGCCGGGCAAGACGGCGGTCATCATCGGCGGCCGGGCCGTGCCGCCGGCGAATGCGCCGGCGGATGTCATGCGAGCCATCACGGCGGGCAACCGCATCTGCACGAAGCCCTATCGGCGTGGCGGCGGGCATGCGAGGTTTGAAGACAGCGCGTATGATTGCTCGGGCACGACTTCGTATGTGCTACATGCGGCGGGCAAACTGGATGAACCGACGACTTCAACCGCGTTTCGCAGCTACGGCAGCAGCGGCAAGGGCAAGTGGATCACGGTGTATGCGCGCAAAGGCCATGTGTTCCTGGAAGTGGCGGGATTGCGACTGGACACGGGTTACAGTGATGCTGACAGCGATGGCCCCCGCTGGAGCAGCCGCTCGCGACCGACGAAGGGCTACACCATGAGGCATCCATCCGGCCTATGATTCCCGCTGAAGCCATCGTCTATCGACCGAATGTCGCCGCCATCCTGCAGCGGGCGAATGGCGACATTTTTGTGGCCGAGCGCATCAACATACCCGGTGCGTGGCAGTTTCCGCAGGGCGGGATTGATGAGGGTGAAGACGCGGAGCAGGCGCTGTTTCGCGAACTGGCGGAGGAGATCGGCGTGAAGCGTGAGTTGCTGGAGATTGTGCAGCGGCGTGACGGCTACCGCTATGCCTTCACGAAGGGACGACTGAAGTACGGCATCTACGGCGGCCAGGAACAGGCGTATTTTTTGTGCCGTTTCCTGGGTGAGGACCAGGACTTCGATCTGGATGCCACGCATCGCGAATTCGCGAGCTTCAAGTGGATCAAACCGTCCGAGTTTCAGATGGACTGGGTGCCGAAGTTCAAGCGCCACGTCTATCGCCAGGTGATGCTGGACTTTTTTGGCATCGAGTTCGAGTAGGCCGTCAATTCAGGCCGAAACGGCGCAGGCCGGGCAGCGGTGGCGTGAACCAGCACAACGGCGCGGGGATTTTCGGCGGCGGCATGCAACCGCAGAGCGCCTGCTCCATGAGCAGCGAGACTTCAAAGCCGGATGAGCCATCGGTACGCCGCTGCGGCGGACAGGCGACGACGAGGCCCTTTAACATGACCCACTTGGATCCCGAACTCGATAGCACATGGCAAGCGGCGAGCAGGGCAGAACGTTTGATGCGCACCTGCACCTCGGCACCGATCTCAAAGCGATGTCGTGACCAGAAAACCAAGCCGCAGGCCGAAATTTCACAGAGTTCGACAACAGCCTGCCTGCCTCCGCTGGACGACTGGTTCTCGTTCGCGGAGGTGTCCTGCTGTTGCTGGCCGTGTTTAGCCATACGAGTCGCGGAATGACCGCGAAAGGAGGCGCACAGGGCCGGAAAAGTCAACCGCTGTGGCGAATGGCCGGGAAGCCGGACCGGAAAGTCCGGCATCCCAATCAAGATTTACTCATCGGCGTCTGATGCTGGCGCACCTTTGGCGGACGAACCTTTGTCAGCGGCGGCACCTTTCTCGGCCTGCTTGGCTTTCACGGCGGCTTCGATCTCGGCATAGACGGTGGCGTCGTTGCGGAGGACTTCCTTCGCGGCGTCGCGGCCTTGGGCGAGCTGGGTGCCTTTGTAGCTGATCCAGGAGCCGCGTTTTTGCAGGATCTCGTATTCCATCGCGAGATCGAGCAAGGAGCCGACATTCGAGATGCCTTCGTTGTACATGATGTCGAACTCGGCCTCGGTGTAAGGCGGTGCGAGCTTGTTTTTGACGATTTTGACCTTGGTGCGGTTGCCGGTGACGACACCGTCGGTGGTTTTGATGGCGCCGATGCGGCGGATGTCCACGCGCACGCTGGCGTAGAACTTGAGCGCTTTGCCGCCGGGGGTGGTTTCGGGATTGCCGAACATGACGCCGATCTTTTCACGGATCTGATTGGTGAAGATGCAGCAGGTGCGTGCCTTGGCGATGATGGCGGTCAGCTTGCGCAACGCGGCGCTCATGAGACGTGCTTGGGCACCGACGGTGGAGTCGCCGATGTCGCCTTCGAGTTCCTGGCGGGTGACGAGAGCGGCCACGGAGTCGATGACGATGACGTCGAGTGCATTCGAGCGCACGAGTGTTTCGCAGATGCGCAGCGCTTCTTCACCGGAACTCGGCTGCGAGACGAGCAGTTCATCCATTTTGACGCCAAGACGACGGGCGTAGGCGGGATCGAGCGCATGCTCCACGTCGATGAAAGCCGCGAGACCGCCCGCTTTCTGCGCTTGGGCGATGACGGTGAGTGTGAGCGTCGTTTTACCGGAAGATTCCGGGCCGTAGATTTCCACCACACGACCACGCGGGAAACCACCGGTGCCGAGCGCTTGGTCGATCAAGAGATTGCCAGTGGGGATGACGGCGATGTCTGATTTCAAGCCTTCGCCGCCCATGCGCAGAATGGCTCCTTCGCCGTAGTCTTTTTGGATCTGCTGGATGGCGAGATCGAGATTGCGGCCGCGTGCTTCGGCGAGTTTGTCGGTCTTGGGGGTCGCTTCGGAGGATTCTTTGGGTGCGCGGGCCATGGTAGTAGTGTGTGAGGTGGGAAATAAAGCTGTTCGGTCGAACAGAAAGCGCATGCCACACATGCCGTAAAGCACTTTCACGCGCTGGTCACAAAATATCAGCCGCCAAGCGTCCTCAAAGATTCTCGAGCTGCTTCAGGCTGCCAAAGTAGCCACCCATCATGCTGAGGATGCGATAGACCACATAGAGGACCACGAGGCCGTAGGCGAATTTGGGGATCCACTGCGCTGCACGCTGCACGGCGTCGCTCGCCTCGATGGTTTCAGCGGCGGCCCAGCGGTTCATTTCATGGTCCAAGGTGCCGGCTTCCTCCGCCGTGGCGGTGCCATGCACAAACACGATGGGGAAGCCATGCACATCCGCCATGGCACCGGCGATGGTTTCTCCGGCGGCGATGCGCTGGGCCGCATCCCGCGCCGCACGCCGCAGCAGGCCGCTGTGCGAGGCACCACCGGCGAGCAGCATGCACTCCGTCATGCGCATCGAGGCAAGCAGGCAGGCATGAAACACCTGTGCAAACCGAGCCAGCGCCCAATGCCGACGCACGCTGCCGATGAGCGGGATGCGCCCGAGCCAGGTATCGACCGCTGCCGATTCTGCACCCAGCCGCGACAACCAGCGCCAGAGCAGAAACGACGACAGCAGGATCAGCCAGAGAATCGCCAGCGGCATGAGCATGCCACCCAGCGCGTAATTTTTTCCCTCCATCGAGGCAGTCACCATCGTCGGCAGCTCCGGCAGCACGATGCCCAGATGCGCGAGCACCAGCGGGTAGATCATAGCACCCAGCGCCTGCCGCACCGCCACGTCCCAGGCTTCAAAATAGCGCGATAGATGGCTGAACGCATCGTTGAGCCGTCCGCTGCGTCCTCCCGCCTCGATCAAGGCAAACTCCAGCGTGCCGGAGAATGCGCCACAGTGCGCAGTGAGCGATTCCGCAATGCTCTTTCCTTCGGCGAGTCCCTGCTGCAGCCCCAGCAGCCATGTTTGGCGTGCATGCGACGGCTTTTGATTCAGCAGGAGCTGAATCGAACGGTCGAGATGGAAATCTGCGCCCACCAGCTTCGCCAGTTCGCGATACAACAGGGCTTTTTCGGAGAGTTTCATCAGTGGTGGCAAAGTAACGCCGCCACACCATCTGCGGCGAGCTTAAACTTCTTACTTCTCAGCGTCGTCACAGTGTTTATGATGCGCGCCTCGCATGCCACCACCCACCGACAAAAACGAAACGCCCGACCAGCGCTGGATGCACCTCGCGCTCGATCAAGCACAGCGCGGCGTGGGTCTCACGAGTCCGAATCCGCCTGTGGGTGCCGTAATCGTCGCGCAGGGCAAAGTCATCGGTCAGGGGTACCATCACAAAGCCGGTGAAGCGCATGCCGAGGTGGAGGCGATTCGGGATGCGCAGCAGTCCAATCCGAAGCTGCTGCCGGGTGCCACGATCTTTGTCACGCTCGAACCCTGCTGCACCCAGGGCCGCACGCCGCCCTGCACCGAGGCGATCAAGGCCGCAGGCATCAAGCGTGTCGTCTATGGCGCGCATGATCCCAATCCCAAGCATCTCATGCAATGCCGCGACATTTTCCTGCTCGCCGGCATCGAAGTGACCGGCGGGGTGCTGGAAGCGGAATGTAAAGCGCTGATCCGCCCCTTTACCAAATGGATCACCACCGGCATGCCCTATGTCATTGCCAAGGCCGGCCAGAGCCTCGACGGCCGCATCACGCGTCCTGCCGGCGAGAGCCCGTGGATCACCAATGACTCCGCCCGTGCCCATGGCCGCAGGCTGCGCATGCGTGCCGATGCGATCATCGTGGGTGCCGTCACCATCCGCATGGACAACCCGCAGCTCACCTTGCGTGACGGCAGCGTTGGCAGCGGCAAGCTGCAGCCCTGGCGGGTGGTGCTCACCCGTAGTGGTGAAATTCCGCCGCACTCCCACATCCTCACCGACGAGTTCCGCGAGCGCACGCTCATCATGCACGGCAAGGATCTGCCCGAGGTGCTCAAAGACCTCGGCAAACGCGGCGTCCTCACCGTCCTCATCGAAGGCGGCGGCATCATCCTCGGCCAGGCGTTTCGCGAAAAATTCGTCGATGAGGTCTATTGGTACATCGCCCCGCGCCTCTGCGGTGGTGGCCGCCCTTCGCTCGCCGGACCGGCGTTGCCACAGTCCATTGAACTCGACCAAGTCACCGTCCGGCCCATGGGCGATAATGTGATGATGCATGGCTTCCCGGTGTGGCCCGCGATGAGCGCTTCCCAGCCATGAGCAACGCATTGCGCCCCGCCGTATTCTTTGACCGCGATGGCGTCGTCAATGTCTCGCCCGGCGCGGGCTATGTGCTGCGCTGGGAGGAGTTTCATTTCTCGCCGGGTATTATCGCGGCGCTCGCACTGTGCCGTTCACGCGGCTATGCCACGATCCTCGTCACCAGCCAGCAGGGCGTGGGCAAGGGATTGATGACGCAGGCCAGTTTAGACGACATTCATGCCCGCATGCAGGCCGAACTCGCGCCGCATGCCGCCGCGTTCGATGGCCTCTATGCCTGCACACATCTCTCCGGCACCTGCACCTGCCGCAAACCGAGTCCCGAGATGATTTTGCGTGCCAAAGACGAACACGGCCTCGACCTGACGCAAAGCTGGCTCGTCGGCGACCACGACCGCGACATTCAAATGGCTATCAATGCCGGTGTGCCGCGCACGATTCGCATTCTGAGCCATCACGAGCCTCAGGTGACAGCGGAATTCACGTTGGAGAGCACCGTGCAGCTTGCGGAACTGCTCTCCAGATGCCTGGTGCCCGGTTCTAGCATCTAGCCACCAGCATCAAGCATCCAATTCAGCGCTTCGACGCCATCGCGGATTCCAGCGCCTTGCGGTAATTCACCACGGCGTCGGCGACGGCGGCAGAAACCTGCTGGCGATAGGTGTCGGAGGCAACGAGCAGGCATTCCGCACCATTGGTGACGAAGCCGCCCTCAAACAGGATGCCGGGGCGTTTGCAGCCGCTGAGCACGCTCCACTGCGCACGCTTGACGCCACGATCGACGAATTTGAAGCGGCTGATGACACTTGCATGCACTGCCGTGGCGAGCGCGATGTTCGCGGAGTCCTGCTTGTTGCCGGTGACACCGTTCAAGTTGAAGCCGCCACCGCGGCTCATTGTGGCGGAAGCGTTCTGCGGCGTCAGCGCCCAGGTTTCGATGCCTGTGGCCGCGGAACCGCCGGAGTTGAAGTGGAAGCTCAGGAAAATGCTCTTCGGCGTCTGGTTGGCGATGGCGACACGTCCACCCAGCGTGATGAAGGTGTCGTTGGCACGGGTCAGGATGACCTTGAAGCCGCGCTGCATCAGCGCTGTGCGCACCGACATCGCCATTTTCAGCGCAAAGTCTTTTTCATAGCCATAGATGCCGCGCGCACCGGCGTCATGGCCGCCGTGACCGGCATCGACGACCACGGTGTCGAAGTACTCGGCATTTTGAATGTGGCTCGGATAGAGCACTGGATCGATCAGCTTGCACAAATCGAGGCGTGAGAACAGCACCTTGCCGTTATGGGACAACACCGGGAAGCTGAGGATGAACTTGATGTTGTTGATCAGCATCTCCTGCGAGCCGATCTGCGCCTTGAGGATGAGCTTCGAGGAACCGAGCCAGAAATGATTGCCCTGCAGGCGGAAGGTCGTGAAGCCATAGACCGGGTTATAAAAATTGCGGATGCTCTCGGCCGTCACGTACTCACGACCTTCGATCTTCACGATGTCCCAGCCGTCTTTGGCGGGCAGCACCGTCGCTTCTGCTTTTGCTGCGGCAGCCTTGTCGTCATTATCGCCCTTGAACTCGCCTTCGCCCCGTTTGGCTGTGGCGGTCACGTCTTTGATGGGTTCCAGCTTCGGCTCGGCCTTGGGTGTCTCTGTCTTGGCCGCTGTTTTGGTGGGCGCTGGCGTTGTGGTCTTGCCGATCTCGACTTTCTTCTTCGAACCGCCACCGGTCGTGGTGATGATGACCCGCGGTGGTTTGCCGGTCGGCGGCGCGGATGCGGTTGGTTTCGCGGTCGTTTTGGCCGGTTCCGCCTTTGGCTTGCTTGCCGGGGCTGGTTTCTTTTCGGGCTCAGGCGGAGTCTCGGTCTTGCTACCGCCACCAAAGAGTTTTTTGAAGAACCCAGGCTTGTCTTCAGCACGCACGGTGTCAAACGCAGCTGATCCCAGCGCGAAAACGAATGTGGCGATGGTGATCTGGGGGAGTTTGGAGAGCAGTCCGGGAGTCATGACGGGAATGACGGCGAAAACGTGGAAAAGGCGGCCTTTTATAGTCCGAGTCGGCCCCGAGCGCAAACGTTCTGACACCTCGGTTCTTTCCCGCCCTTGATTCCCGGCCCGACTTGGCACAAGGAGCGCTGACAAACACACCTTATGGCCAAAAAACCCGTTGTTCTGATTATCCGTGATGGCTGGGGCATCAACCCCGGCGGCAAAGCTCAAGCCGCCGCCAATGGCGATGCCACCCTGCTCGCCAAGACCCCGTTCCACGATCACCTCTACGCCACCTACCCGCGCGGCACCGTCAGCGCCAGCGGCGAGGATGTCGGCCTGCCCGACGGCCAGATGGGCAACAGCGAAGTCGGCCACCTCAACCTCGGGGCTGGCCGCGTCGTTTATCAGGATCTCACCCGCATCAACAAGAGCATCCGTGATGGCGAACTCGCCAAGATGCCCGTGCTCGTCGAGGCCTTCGAGAAAGCCAAGGGCAAGCGCCTGCATTTCCTCGGCCTCATCAGCGATGGCGGCGTGCATTCGCATCAGGATCACCTCGCCGCTCTCTGCAATGCCGCAAAAGCCGCTGGCGTCACTGATCTCATGGTCCACGCCATCACCGATGGCCGTGACACCTCCCCCAAAGGCGGCGCTGCTTATCTTGCCAAGCTTGAGGCCGATTTGAAACCCAGTGGTGCCAACATCGCCACCGTCATCGGCCGCTATTACGCCATGGACCGCGATACACGCTGGGAGCGCAACAAGCTCGCCTGGGACGCCATTGTCCTCGGTCGTGGCGAAGTCCGCACGGATCTGCCGAGCGCCGCCGTGCAGGCCGCCTATCCGAGCGACCCGCGTGGCGATGAGTTCATGCAGCCCATGATCTTTTCAAACGCCAACGAGCAGCGCATCCGCGATGGCGATGTCATCCTGTGGTTCAACTTCCGTGCCGACCGCGCTCGACAGCTCAGCGATGCCTTCCTGAAGGCCGATTTCGCCGGCTTCGACCGCGAAGTCACGCCGAAGACCGGCTACTACACGCTCACCGAATACGACGCCACCTACACCGACTTCGGTGCCCGCGTCATTTTCGCTTCGGAGAGCCTGCACAACAACCTCGGCCAGATCATCGCCGCCGCCGGCCTCACGCAGCTCCGCGCTGCTGAAACGGAGAAATACCCGCACGTCACCTTCTTCTTCAACAGTGGTGTCGAAGAGCCAAATCCCGGCGAAGACCGCTACCTCGCCATTTCGCCCAAGGAAGTGCCCACCTACGACAAAAAACCGCAGATGAGCGCCCCCGACCTCACCTTTGAAGTGCTGCGTCGTCTGGAACAATACGACGCCGTCATCATGAACTACGCCAATCCCGACATGGTCGGCCACACCGGCGTCGTTGAGGCTGGCATCCACGCCTGCGAGACCATCGACCTCGGCGTGCGCATGATCGTCGAAAAAGTGCTCGAACTCGGCGGCAAGCTCTTCATCACCGCCGATCACGGCAACTGCGAACTCATGCGCAACCCCGACGGCACCCCGCACACTGCTCACACCACGAACCTCGTCCACGGCATCTACGTCGCCGCCGATGCCGCGAACTACACCGTCGCCAGCGGCAAACTCGCCGACATCGCCCCGACGCTGCTCGACATGCTCGGCGTGGCGAAGTCTGCCGAGATGACGGGGAAGAGTTTGATCGTTCGCAAGTGACCCACCTCCTCTTCCTCTGTTCCCGCAACCAATGGCGCAGCCCGACTGCGGAGGCCGTTTACCAAAACGATCCGCGTGTCGAGGTGCGCAGTGCGGGAGTCAGCGCTGCCGCGCGACAGCGTGTCACGGAGAAGTTGCTGTTGTGGGCGGATCGGGTGCTGGTGATGGAACACGCGCACAAGCGGCGGCTGCGTGACCAGTTCCCAGCCATCGCTCACGATCTGCGCATCGACGTTCTCGACATACCTGACGATTACCCGTTCATGGACCCGGAGTTGGTCGCGCTGATTCGTGAACGCGTCGAGCCACTGCTGGCCTAAACGGCCTTGCGAATCGGGACGAGCTGCCAAAGGCCGACGACATGCTCCCAGCGGCGGATGGCGGTGTCGATGAGGAAGATGAGCAGCAGCGCGAGCAGCAGTGGCGGCCAGAGTTCTTCGTGCTGCACGGCTTTGGTGGTCTCCAGGTTCGGTAAGCGCGTGGTATCAAGATAATCGCCGCCGGTGATGCGCACAGCTTCCTTGAGCAGGGTTTCATTCACGGTGCCGAGGCTGGCTTCGGTGGAGGGATTGTGAATGAGGCCGGTGGTGACCATTTCAGCGCCGGATTGCGCGCGGATGAGATACACGCCGGCCTGTGTCGGTTTGAAATCGCTGGTGTAGGTGCCGGGCGCGTCCTGGCGCAGTGAGAGCTTTTGCACGGCTTTCATCGGCGCACCGAGCGCATCAGCGGCCACATGAAACACCTCGGCTTCGACCACGGCATTGTTCGCACGTGTGCCCGCATCTGCGAGGAGATCGACGCTGATGTGAGCGTCATCGCCTGCCATGCGTGCGGACAGATCCATGAGCCGGCCTTGCGGTGCGCGGGCTGTTTCACGCAGCACCTGCGACCAGAAGCGGCCATAACCGCTCCAACGTGCGATCCACAGCGAGGCCCAGCGGCTTTTGGCATCGGAAGTGAATGCGGTGGCCTTGCCGAGGCCAAAACGCCAGTGCGCGAGCAGCGGATCGCCGGTGTCGGTGACGAGCGGCACTTGCGCGGAAGTGCGGCGGGTGGTTTTCACATAACCGAGCAGCGTGGGCGAGTCCCACTTCTCGAATCCGGCCAGAATGGGATGTTTTTCCTTCAATTCAGGAATGAACGGGTCCTCGCGGATCATGCGGCCCGTGTGCATGAGCGTGTCCTGCGTGAAGATGCGCGTGATGCCGCTGGCGTCGATGGTGGAGTAGGACTGCCCGCCGCCGCTGGAGGCAATCGCTTGCAGCAGCGCCACATGCGAACCTTCGCCGATGGCGACGGTGGAAATGGTGAGACCTTCGCCACGGCACTGCGTGGCGAGTTGTTCATAGCCAGTGCCTGCGGTCTGGCCGTCCGTGAGGATGATCATGTGCTTCACCCGTGCCTTGGTGCGCAGCAACGCCTCGCGCCCGAGTTGAAACGCGGGCTGCAAGTTCGTGCCACCACCGGAAGCCACAGCGGCGATTTGACCGGAGACCGCATTCGTTGAGGTGAGTCGCGTCATCGGCGCGACGACATGTGCTTCGGAGTCAAAGGCCCACACGCCGAGTGAATCGTTGTGACCGAGCACTTCCGCCGTCGCAATGGCGGCGCTCTTGGCCATTTCGAGTTTCTCGCCAGCCATGGAGCCGGAACGGTCCATCACGATGGCCACGGCGGCGCTTTGCTTCTCCTCTTCATCAGGCGCTTTCAATCGCACGGGCAGCACTTCCTCGATGGGCGTTCGATAAAAGCCGCCGACACCGAAGGAACCCGGTCCGCCGAGCATGATCAGGCCACCGCCAAGTTTATCGACGTAATCGCGCAGCGCATTCATGAGTGGTTCGCCGAGCTGATGCGCGGGAACGTCAGAAAGAATGACGCCGTCATAACCACCGAGCTGATCAAACGTGATCGCGAGATTGCCCGGCTGCCGCAGATCGAGTTCGACGCCCTCCTTTTCCATCGCCTGCATCAGGTAGCGTGCCTCATTGGCATCGGACTCGATGTAAAGCAGCCGCAAGCGCCCGCGCACATCGACGATGGCGAGAGCGCTGTCGTTGCCAGGCAGCGTGTCGCCTTGGATGCCTTCGAGCACGGCGCGATATTGAAACGTGTTCCGCGTCGAGGGCGTGCGCGTGAAGGTGATCTCCTGTGTAGCACCGGATTTGAGCACGACGGGCCGCTTTTCGACCTCGATGCCGTTCTCATAGAGCTTCAGCGTGCCAGCGCCCTCGATGGTGCTCTCAAACACGGCTGTCAGGCTCAAACTGGCGCCTTCAAACAAGCGCGTGCGGTTCGGTGTGAGCGCAATCATACGCGCATCCGGCCTGCGCGGCCCGGAAACCGGCAGCGCATGCAGTTTGATGCCCGAAATGGCCGCCTCGCGTGCCGTATTGAGCAAACTGCCGCGTGTCTCATGTCCGTCACCGATGACCAGGATGTTGCGGCTCGCGCCCGGTGGGAACAGCGCCTCCGCGTACTCGATGGCATTGGCGTAATGGCTGTCGCCGCCGTTTTTCTGCTGCCATTCGGCCTGCATGGCCGGAGTGCTGCCTTCGGGCAGAAGTTCTGGCTGGGAGCCGAGTTGCACAACAAACGAATCAATCTCGCTGCCGAGCGCGGCACGCACTCGGGCGGCTTCGACGAGAGATTTCGCCAAACCCTCCTCCCCCATGCTCTGACTGGCATCGACGACGATGCCGAGCGCCTTGCGGCCCGTCTGCGTCACACGTGCCGGACCCGCGAGTGCGGCGAGGGCGAGCATCACGCCAACAGCACGCACGACAAGCAGCAGCCGCTTGCGCAAGGCAGGCATGGGATGCGATGAGCGCGATTCGATCCACAGCAGCAACGCGAGCGTCGGCAGGATGAGCAGCAGGAGTTTTGGTGATTCCCAGTCCAAGCCGTTAGTTCAAGGTTCCCGGTTCAAAGTTCAAGGTTGAAAGTTGGCAAAGAAAGCATGGCGGAGCCGTTTCATCGTCTGACTTGGCCGCCCTGCCCCCAGGCGACCGTATTTCAGAACCAATCCAACCCTATGAAAACGATTCGCATGATGCTCATTACCCTGGCCGTGGCAGGCATTGCCGCCCAGGCCGAGGACAAACCGGGCAAGAAACCTGCCGCAGACGACCAACCAGTTGTGAAGAAGGCCGAAGCCGTTGACAAGCCGGTCGTCAAAAAGCCAAAGCTCGCGCCCGAGGGCACCAAGCCGGCCATCAAGAAGCTCCCCGCTGACCCAAACCAGCCTGCGGTCAAGAAACCGGCCGCTGATCCAACGAAGCCCGTCGTGAAGAAGCCTGCGCCCGACGGCAGCAAGCCAGTCGTCAAAAAGCCCGATGCCGGAGCCACGCCACCGCGCGTCAAAAAGCCCGGTACAGCACCGAATCAAGGCATCAAAAAGCCCGGTGCCGATTCAGGCAAAACGGAGTTCAACAGCATTCTCAAGAACTGTGACGACGACAAAAACGGCAGTGTGACGCTGGAAGAATTCCGCCAGCACCAGCCTGCTGGCAAAGATCCCGGCAGCGTGGACCTGTGGTTCAACACCCATGACAAAGACAAGGACGGCGTGCTCACGGCCGCCGACTTCGCTCCGCCGCCGCAGAAGAAATAATGAAGCCCGGAGGTCAGGCATGCTGCCTGACAACGGACAGAGGGTTCGCTTCGCGGCTTCGCAACCAGCCTTGTCTCGGGATCAAAGGCGGGACGCCTCGAT
>NZ_JBJXFV010000050.1:0-2712 GCF_046154365.1 Prosthecobacter sp. | reverse complement strand
GAATCGCCGTCGGCAGCCTCACGCCGCCGTCGTAAATCGTGTGCTTGGCACCGCGCAGAGGCAGACTGCTGCCGGCTGCCATCGCGCCGTTGTCGCTGGTGAAGACGAAGATGGTGTTGTCGCCCAGTCCCAGTTTTTCCAGCTCCGCCCGGATAGCGGCGATGTTGTTGTCCATCGAGTGGAGCATGGCGGCATGGATGCGTTTGTCGTCGATGGATGTTCTTTCGTTGGCGGCGGGGAGCTTGGCGACATCGACGGATGAAATGGCCGCCAAGTCCGCCTCCTTGGCCTGCAACGGCGCATGGGCGATGTGGAATGGGATGTAGCAGAAAAACGGGCGCTCCTTGTTCTCCCGGATGAACTCCATAGCGCGTCGCGTGACGAGGTCGTCGGTGTAGCCTTCGTCGTTGCCACGGAACTCGGTGTTGTGCCACCAAGAGACCGGGCCGCGTCCGTTCACCGTCCGACGATTGAAATAATCCGCACCACCTCCGTAGTAAATCCATGACTCGTCGAAGCCGTGCGCATTCGCGCCGTGGCCGCCCTTGTGCGTCTTGTTTGGCATGGCCTTGAACGCGTCCTTGAACGCCGCCTGAAACTCCGGCGTGTCCGGTTCTTCGCCGTTGTGCCATTTGCCAAAGACGCCGGTGCGATAGCCATTGGCCTTGAAACCCTCCGCGATGGTCGTTTCCTCCAGCGCGAGTTCGCCGCCCACCTCGGGCGCGGTGCCCACACGAATCGGATGCCGCCCCGTCAGCAGCATCGCGCGCGTCGGCGAGCACACGCACCAGCCCATGAACTGCGTGAGTTCCACGCCCTGCGAGAAGAGCCGGTCAATATTCGGCGTGGGCACGCCGCCGCCGTGAACGCTCAAGTCACCCCAGCCCACATCATCAGCCATGATATAGACGACGTTGGGCTTCGCGGGCGCAGCAGCTCTTACGCACAGGGGTGCGAAGGCGCTGAGGATGAGCAGGGCAAGTGGAATGGAGTGGCGGAGTGATGGAGTCATGGTGCAAAAGAAGCTGATTTGAGGGGAACTATTCGGCAGAGGCTTGCGCGAGGACAAATCGCACGCGGACATGGTCCAGGTAATGGCTGCCCGGCGGCTGCTCGTCATCCGCCGCACCCGCGGCCAGCGAGATGACCACGCTGCGTGTGCCCGGCGGAAGCTCCATGCTCGCCTGCACGGTCTGCCAGCCGGGCTGGTCCGCGCTGGTGATGACATTGCGCCCCACATGCTGGAGAACGGTGTCGAAAAGCACAGGCTCGTGATTCCAAATCCGGCGCACCTCACCCGGCTCCTGACTGAAGGCCGCCAGCCGGACTTGATAGTGCAGCGGACGTGCCTCGCCCGCTGTGTTAAAGGCCGCAGTCACCTCCATCTTTCGCGTCTCTGCTTGGTCCAGCGCGGAATGTTCCGCCAAATCCAGAATCCGCCAGGCATAGGAAAATCGGCGCGCGCTCGACGCTGCCTTCTCCAGCCGCGCCATGCGGTCGCCCTCGATGGGTGCCACGCCGGATTCCGCCGTCACCGGAGCCGACACATCGCCGGACCATTCATTCGCCTGACGCGGAAAACCTCGGGACGAAGTCAGGTCCGCCTTCTCGAAACCTTCCGTGAGCACGGAAACCGTCCGTTCCACCGCCCGGCTCGCCATCGGCAACGCATAGGCCCACACCATCGAAGCGCCGAAAATCCCGAACACCAGCCCAGCCGCCGCAGCGGTAAGCGGACGCCAGAAGTGCCAGCGTGTCGAGCGGCTGAGCGTAGATGCATCCGAGGAGGTTAGCAATTCCTTCACTGCCTCGTTCGAGGCGGCGTGCGCTTCCAAGGCGACATCGAGATTCATGTAACGGAGATACAACCGGGCCACGGCATCATCCCGCTTGAGTGCATCTTGCAGGAGCGTGGCTTCCTCCTCCGTCGTGAGTCCGGCGATGTGACGCTGGATGAGATCATGCCAGTCTGTGTTCATATTAGTTCCTCCGTTGCCAGTGTGCGCTCCACGCAGTCCAGCAGGGCCTGCCGGATGCGGTGGAGCAGTTTGTAGAGTGCCATCGGCGTCTGGCCGCGCCGGGTGGCGAGATCGTCGATGCGCGTGCCCTTCGTGTAAGCGGCGAGCACCAGTTCATGTTGTGAGCGGGGCAGCTTTTGCAGGCATTGCTCCAGCGCCTCGCGCTCGCTGACATGCTGCGGCTCCTGCTGCACGGCCAAGTCCGCGAGGCGGTTCACCAGGTCGTCATCAAACAAATGTCGATCCCTCACCCGGCGGCGCAGATACATCCGCACCTGATTCCGAGCCACACCGAAAGCCCAGGGCCGAAACTCCCCCGCCGAAGTGAAACCCTGCCAAAGGGCCACAATCACCTCCTGCATGACCTCGGAAGCCTCCTGCCGCGTCGGCAGCAGTGACCTGACAAACGTATGCAACGCCACCTCATGCTCCGCGTAGAGGCGGAGAAACTGGTCATGCTGAGGATGGTCCGGTGGCGATGGCATGGTGGCGACTACCTTACTCGTTGCCAGTCACCGCCTCATTTGCCGAAAAAAGTTTGCAGAACCGCCCCCTCGCCCATTTTATTGTCGATCATTTCGCAGACGTCGGCCTCGGGGACTTCGATGCGGGCAATGGCACGCTCCGTCGGCAGGTCGTTTCACATAGTTTTGGGTCAAAACACGGCGCTCATCATCTTCGCGTCATTTTTGGA
>NZ_JBJXFV010000032.1:0-5572 GCF_046154365.1 Prosthecobacter sp. | reverse complement strand
CTGGCAGATACCTCACCTGGGACTACAACATCAACGCGCGCCCCGAGCAGGCCGGACGCCCCGTGATTTACACGAAGCAAATCGCCAGCGACCTGCGCGAACTCAAAGGCCACACGCTCGGCGAGATGATCGAAATCTATGATCATCCTGCCGGGAAAGAGAACAGCTTCGGCTACGACCCATTCGCGCTGGAGCACCTGAATCTCTACGTCACCTCGCGTCTCTGGTGGGATGCGGATCAAAATCTCGATGCGCTGCTGGCCGACTACTTCGCCAGCTACTACGGCCCCGCGGCCAAGCCGATGCAGGCCTTCGCCGAGTTCTCCGAGGCCAACTGGATGCACATGGGCCAGGACGGCACGAAGATCGGCGAGGCCCTCACCTTGCTCGCCGCCGCGCAAGCAGCCGCCGATCCGCAATCGCTCCCCGGACGCCGCATTCAAAGAATCGCCGATCTCATGAAGCCGCTGCGCACGCTGCAACAGCAGCTCAGCCGCAAGCACGACACCACGCTCGATTACCGCGTGCTGGAGACGCATCAGACCGGTGGCAAGCCGCTGCGCGAAAAAGCCTTCGATGGCCAGGTGCTCAAAGACTACTGGACCGACGTGCGCAGCGCCCCGCTCGTGAAACTCACGCCCGACGCCCCGCGACCCACAGCCAACACGATGTTCCAAATCCAGCGCGAAGGCAGCATCCTGCACATCGGCATCGTCTGCCAGGAACCCGACATGCCCGGCGTCAACAGCGCCACCACCACGCCCGACGACCCGAAACTCCTCAAAGGCGATCACATCACACTGCTTATCGAGACCGCGTCCAACAGCTACTACGAGATCGCCATCAATCCCGCCGGCACCGTGCTGGAGATCGACCACGGCAAGGACGGCAAAGGCGTGAAATGGACCTCCGGCGCACAGTTCGCCGTGCATCGTGGCGACAAAGAATGGAGCATCGAAATGCGCCTCCCCATCACCGGCGAAGGCTCCCGCATGATCGACCCGCTCAAAGGCATCGACGGAGCCCAGCCCAAGGATTTGTTCCCCTGGCATTTCAACCTCTGCCGCCAACGCGTGCGCGGCACGACCATCGAACGCACGGCCTTCTCAGCGACGGGGAAGGACGACTTCTACGTGCCGGAGAAGTTCGCGAAACTGTGGGGGAAGGGGAAGTGAGACGGAATGGCAGACAGCCACACCTACTTTGAATGCCAAACTCGCTTGCTCTCAATTAGCACAACAAATGATCAGAAACATCCTCTCCATTGTCTTGCTCTGCGCTGCCATCGCTCAGGGGGCCACCTTCCCTCAAGACTACCAGGCGGCGCTCAAGCTTTACGACAGCGGCAAGTTCGCTGAGTCAAAAACGGCGTTCGAAGGACTGATCGCCATGAACCCGAATCCGCAAGCCGTTGACCGCTGCCTCGTTCATTCGGCGTATTGCGAGACTCAGCTGAAGGCGCACGACAAGGCTGCTGCGCTTGTGGCGAAGATCAAGGAAGAGCATCTGCGCACGTTCTGCCGCATGAAACTGCTGACGATGCAGTCGAAGTATGCGGAGGTCGTGGCGCTGGTGAAGGACGAGGATTTTTCGCTTTGGCCGGATGCGCTGAGCTTCGAGGCGCTCATGATCCGGGGCGAGGCATCGGGCCGCGTGCGTGATGCGGTGGCGGCGGAGAAGGACTTTCGTGCGGCGCTGGGTTACACCATCAATGATTATAAGAAGGCCACTGCGCATCTGCGTCTTGGGGGGCTGTTCAAGGGGCAGCAAGCTTTGGAGTGCTTCGATGAGGTGATGAAGCTCAAGGAACCAGGTGCCACGATGCGTTATCAGGCCATCGCCAATCGGGCACGTGTCCTCGCGCAGGATGGCAAGGGTGCGCTCGCCATTGCGGAGTTTGATCGGGTCAACGACCTCAGCAAACAACCGCATTGGACCATGGTGCAAATGGCACGCGCGGCGACTCACGAGGCGCTGGGCGAAACGGACAAGGCAAGAGCTTGCTACGAGGCCGTCGTGGCATCGAGCAATCCGCCTGCGGACTCGCTCGCCACGGCGAAGGCCAAGCTGAGTGCCAAACGCTGAACCATCACTGACCGAGGAACACCTTCATGCACACCCACTCTCCAACGACCCTTCGCACTTTCCTGCTGACTGCGATCAGCATCCTTGTCGCGCTGCCATCTCAAGCCGTCGATCTCGTCACCAACGGCAAGCCTGTTGCGGACATCGTCATCGCTGCGGATGCAATCAAAGCCACGCGCACCTGTGCCGAGGAACTCCAGCGCCATTTGCTGGCGATGTCGGGCGCGACACTCGCCATCGTGGACAAGCCAAGCGATGCGCCGAATCACATCTATGTCGGCGCGAGCGAGCACACGCAGAAGCTCGGCATCAGCGTCGATGACGTGAAGCTCGATGGTTACAAGATCATCGCGAAGGAACATCACCTCGTGCTCATCGGGCGCGACGTGTTTCACTCGCAGAACCACTTCGCGCCATACACCGACCGCGCGCATGACCTTTCGCAGAAGACATGGGAAACGATGACCGGTCACAAGTGGCGCACACCGTCGTTCTACGGTGGGGGCGGATACAACAAGGAGTGCGGCTTCATTTTGTATGATGCCACCGGCACGCTGTATGCCGTGTTTGGCTTGCTGGAGCAGCTAGGCATGCGCTGGTATATGCCGGATGAAGCACTCGGGCTGATCCGCCCGCATCACGATAGCATCAGCATCGCCGAGCAGTCGGTGACGAAGGAGCCGGAGTTTGGCCAGCGGCGTTTCGCTGACAACCAGCCTGGTGTCTATCGGCAGGAGATGATGTGGTATAAATCCATGGGCGTCGGCACCAGCAAGGTCATCCCGATCTACCATGCCGTGGGCCGCCTCACCTACTTTGGCAAAGAGGCTGATCCCGCCTACTTCGGCATCATCAATGGCAAGCCCAACTATAACTCACCCAAGCTCACCAGCGAGAAGCTGCGCGCTGATTTCATCACCTCGCTTAACTTCACTCGGCAAGTCTATCCCGGCATCGAATACGATAGTCTGGGCCAGCCCGATGGCTGGTCTTCTATCGACAGCGCCGACGCCGCAGCAGGCTTTGATCAATCGGAGCGCGGCATCTACGGCAATTTCAGCAACTACGCCTGGGACTTCAATCTCGACATCGTGAAGCGCATCAGCGCCAAGATCCCCGAACGCAAGTTCACCGTCATGGCCTACAGCGGCACCACCATACCGCCGACCACCGTGGACAAGATCCCCGATAGCGTGCTCGTTGGCCTCATGCAGCACAGCACGGGCTGGATGCTGCCACAGTGGAGTGGCGATCTCGCAGTGCGCCAAGAGTGGCTCAAGCGCATGAATGACGGTCGCGAGCAACTGCTCATCATGGACCACTATCTGGAGCAAGCTCACATCCGCAATGCGCCGCCCGCGCCCGTGTTCTTTACCAAGTTCATGCAGGCCAATCTCAAAGCCGCCTATGACCACGCCGTCGGCTACGACATCGAAGTGCCATGGATTCCCAGCAATGAGATCAAACCCGACGCGACCAACAACCTGCGTCGCCCAGGTTTGTCGCACCTCATGATCTACCTGCACGCCCGCATGATGTGGGAGCGCAATCTCGACATGCAGGCCACGCTGGACGAATACTACCGCGTATTCTTCGGCCCCGCGCAGGCCGAGATGAAGCAATTCCATGAGTTCGGCGAAGCTGTGTGGTCGCGCCCCGAAGCGCGTGAAGTCACCGCCAACGGTGGCTTCCTCAAGCAAGCCGATATCGACCAATTCTTCGCGCTCCTCACCGCTGCCAAAGACAAAACCGGCAACAGCATTTACACGAAGCGCATCGCGCTGCTCGAAGCTGAGATGCAGCCGCTGAAGGGTCTCTTTGCCAATCTCCAGCGCAACAACGGCGGAATCGCCGGCTACTGGTCGCATCTTCAGCCCAAGATCGACGGCGACTTCACCAAGCCCTTCTGGACCGACGAAGGCCGCGTCTTCACGCCCTTGAGCGAGATGTTCACCGGCGAGACACCGCATCACATTTCCACCAAAGTCGCCTTCCGCTGGCTGCCGGATGACAGCGGCCTCGTCGTCGCCATCGAGTGCATCGAGCCCAAGATGGACAAGCTCCGCGCTGACTGCAAAGACCGCGACAGCTACGCCATCTTCAATGACGACACCGTCGAGCTCCGCCTCGAAACCGCCAAGGGCATCCGCCCATTCATCGTCATCAATCCCAACGGCACCGTGCTCGATGAATGCGTCACCACGCGCTCCGAAGACCTCGCCAGCTTCTACACCGTGAAAAACATCGCCGTGAAAAAGGCCGCAGATCGCTGGTTCGTCGAAGCCCTCATCGAAGCCAAACCCATCGAAGGCCAAGTGCCCAGTAAAGCCTTCCCCTGGGGCGTCAACATCTGCCGCCAACGCATGGCCGGCAACGCCCCCGAGTTCTACATGCTCTTCCCGAGCGGCACGAAGTTCAAAGACCCGAAGGCCATGGGGAATCTCATCATGCGGCGGTGAACGCCTCTGAATACGCAAACCATTCAGCCATTGCAATAGCGACACACCATGCAACCAAGCTCACATCCATTCGTATCTCGTCGTCGTTTCATGCAGGCGGCAGCGGGCTTGTCATGCGCGGCATTTTTTCCAAGCCGCTCTCACGCAGCAACGCCGAGGGCCAAGATACTAGAGACGAAAGTTATCTCACAACAGCCGGAGTTTTACCACGGCTGGCCGACGGTTGTCCGCCGACGAAATGGGGAACTTTGGCTTTCGTGGTCCGGTGGTCGTGAGTCGCATGTTTGCCCATTCGGGCAGGTGCAGGCGATGACTTCACGCGACGACGGCGCGACCTGGACCTGGCCGCGAGTCTTGCTCGACAGCGCTACCGACGATCGGGATTCGGGCGTGCTGGAGACGGCTCAAGGGACCTTGTTGGTCTCGACGTTCACCTCACTGGCCTATGAATCGCACTTGAAAGAGAAGATCACTTACACTGATTGGTCGCTCAACGGTTGGGGGACCAAAGCGATGCCGCCAGAGCAGCAGTCCAAATGGAACGCCGTTCACGCGCGACTCACCGATGCCGAACGCAAGGCCGACCAGGGCGAGTGGGTCATTCGGTCCACCGATGGAGGCAGATCATGGTCTCCTCGGATTCCCACGATCGTTAACAGCCCACATGGCCCGGTTCAACTCGCTGACGGGCGGCTGCTTTATGCAGGCAAACAACTCTGGACCGACAGTCGTAAGATCGGGGTCTGTGAGTCCAAAGACGACGGTCTCACGTGGCAGTGGCTGGCTGATATCCCGATCCGCACGGGTGACAGGAACGCCTATCACGAACTGCATGCCGTCGAGGCGGCCAACGGCACCATCATCGCTCACATTCGCAATCACAACGAAGCTAACAAGTATTGGACGCTGCAAACGGAATCGTCCGACGGTGGCAAGACCTGGAGCGAACCGCATGCGGTCTGCTATGGGCTCCCGTCTCACCTGCTCCGACTGCGCGATGGTCGGCTGCTGATGAGCTATGGTTATCG
>NZ_JBJXFV010000031.1:0-17298 GCF_046154365.1 Prosthecobacter sp. | reverse complement strand
ATTAAGTTAAGGACAGCACATGAATGAATGCCGCAGATTCAGGAAAACCACAGATTAGACGATTCAGGCGAGAAATCTGCGGCTTCCCTGAATCTGCGGCAATCCCTTCTTAACTTAACGACATTGAGATGAGCATATCGAAATCAGTGATGACGAGGACAATGTCTTCCACATCCCGCCCGCCGCGTCGCAGTTGCCGGAGCGCCTCGTCGCAATGTGTGATTTTGCCAACGACGTGGAACTGCGTGGCTACCTGCATCCCGTCATTCGGGCCATCATCCTGCATTTCTGGCTGGCCTACGATCATCCGTTTGTCGATGGCAACGGGCGCTCTGCCCGCGCCTTGTTCTATTGGGCCATGTTGCGGGGGGGCTTCTGGTTGTTCGAGTTCATTTCCATCTCTCAAGCCCTCCTGCGCTCTCCTGCCGACTACTACCGCGCCTTTTTGCTCACCGAGACGGACGACAACGACCTCAACTATTTCATCCTTCATCAGATGCGCTGCATCGAGACGGCCATCCAGGATTTGCACGCCTACCTGGCCCGAAAATCTGCCGAGCGTCGTGCGCTGCAAGAGCACATCCGGGACGTTGGTTGGGTCAATCAACGGCAACAAGCGTTGCTGGAACATGCCTTGGAACATGCTGAGGCAAAATACACCTTCGACAGCCATCAGCGGAGCCACGGTATTTCCATGATGACGGCAAGAACCGATCTACTCATACTGGAAGAAAAGGGACTGCTTGTTTCCAGACTTGAAGGCAAACAACGAGTTTTCAGGCCCGTCTCAGAATTGGAAACGCTGATCAACAAGGCTGGGAAAACCAGCACCTAAACACAGCATCCTCCAGCCATGAACGCCTCCACAGTCTTCCCAATGATTCCCGCCGCGAGTAAATCGCTGTGGTTCTTCGCCATCATCAGTCTGGTGCTCATCGGCGTCCTCGTGCTGATGGTCTGGCTGGCGTGGTCCATGCAGCATGTGCGTTTCACGGTCTCAAACGAAGGCCTGCGACTCCAAGGTGATCTCTATGGCCGGTTGATCCCGCTCAAGTCGCTCAAGCTCGACGAGGCGGTGGTTACGAATCTCAAAACCGACAGAGATCATCAGCCGAAATCGCGCACGATGGGCACCGGACTGCCTGGCTACTCCGCTGGATGGTTCAAACTGCGCAATGGGGAGAAGGCGCTGCTGTTTGTCACGGACAACACGCGCGTGGCACGCATTCCGACGACGGAAGGTTACAGCGTCATGCTCAGCGTGAGCGAGCCTGCGGCGTTGATTGACGAATTGAAACATCAGCAGGCAGTTCGCTGAGAACTACTCGCCATTGACGATCATCCCGCGCAAAGCGCTGGAGGACATCATCGGCTGGAGCAAGGCGAGTCCGGCACGTAGTTGAGCAGGAGTGGTATTCGCGGGGTTGTTGACGATGAGGACATCACTCGCGAGCGGAGCGAGCGGGGCGACGTTGGCGAAGCTCTTGAGCAGCGGTGAGGCATCGAGGATGATCCAATCGACCTCGTGCTTGGCGCGTTCGATCCAACTGCGGTAGCCGTCGAGCAGTTCGTTGGTGGCGTGCGCGGGCAGATCGCAGCCGGGGAGCAGGAACAGATTGCTGTGGCCGTAGCGCAGGGCTTCGAGGTCGTGCGCGTAGGCACCGTAGCCTTGCACGGCACGCGGGAACCATTGGTGCAGCGTGGGGGAGGAGGGATTGCACTCCATCATGAACACGCGCCGGCCTTGATGACAGAACGCGGCGGCCAGAGCGGCGGAAACGAGCGTTTTGCCTTCGCCTGCACCCGCGCTGGTGATGAGAATGACGCCGGCGCTGCCGCTGCGGTTCATCGCCTGCTTTTCGAGCGTGCTGGTGAGCTGATGCAAGGCGGTGGAAGCACCGACCGGTTCGGGCTTGAGCAGTTCAGAGAGCATCGCCTCCGGCGTGGAGCCGTTCACATGGGGCAGCCGTGCGAGGATGGCGGTCTCACCGTCGGCTGGCTTGATCATGGGCAGATTGTGCGTCTCCGGTGGCATTGTGGCGATGGCGCAGGGTGGTGCCGCAGGCATGGGTTGCTGCTCAGGATAACCGTAGCCATAGGCGGTGTGCTGCTGTGGCTCCGGGATGGCGACTTTCGGCGCGAACAGTTTTTTCACGTGATCGTCAAAGATGCCCCAGCATACCGGCAGGCCGAACAGGGAGAGGCCAAATAGCAGCGCGGCGGCGACGGCGGCCATGGGCTTGCTCGGTTTCACCGGTTTTTCCGGCACCACCGCCACATCCGCCACCCGCAGCAGGCCGCTGTCGCGGAACTGGCCGGTGAGCGCGGCCTGACTGCGGCGCATCTCGATTTTTTCATACAGTTCGCGATCCATGCGCACTTGATCGCGCAGCAGGCTCTGCTGCACGTTCTTGCCGTTCACGTCCAGCGCCACGCCGCGTGCCTCGTCAAGCTGGCGGCGATAATCGGCGATCTGCCGCTGCTGCGATTCCACCTCCGCCTGAATCATGCTGACCACGGAATTCACGGTGCGGTCCAGCGAGGCACGCAAGGTGGTGATTTCATTCGCGAGACCGACCATGCGCGGATGTTTGCGGCCGCAGGTGGCTTCCAGCGGCGCACGCTCGGCGATCTTGGCATCCAACTGCTTGCGGGTGTAGGCCACGTCGGCGTTGTCAGCGAAAAGTCTCAGTTCGGTGAGATCGCGGCCGGCTTTTTGCGCTGCGGCGAGGTTGTCGAGGTCGCTTTTGGCCTTGGTGAGCTTCAAATCGGCTTCGGTGATCGCGGCGTTGAGCTGGCGCACTTTGTCGTTGGAGACATCCTTCGTGTCGATGTCCTCCATGATGCCCTGGCTCTTGCGATACTCGGCGAGCTTCTGCTCGGACTCGCGCAGACGCTTCTGCAGCTCCTGCGACTTCGTTTCGAGATAGGTCGAGGCGTCAGCGCTGAGTTTGCCCTCCTGGTCGGCGACGTAGTGGATGTATTCCTCGACGTAACGGTTGGCAAAATCAGCGGCGAGATGCGGATCGCGGTCACGCACTTGCACGCGCAGGACGTGGGATTCCTTGAGTGGCTCCACACGCACGGAGGAAATCATCAGATCGATGAAGCGTTCACGCGGATCGCCCGGCTTACCCGGCTTATACAGGCCCATGAGCTTCATCAGCTCATCCTTGCGGCTGAGCGAGGTCGCTTCGCGTTGCAGATAGGCATCGCGCTGCGCCGCCGGGAACTGAGCGTAGCAATGGCTGAGGAAGCGGCGCGAGAGCAGCTCGGTGCGGTGGTTGTTGATCAACTGCGGCGCGCTGAGTTCCGTGACGCCACGCGAAGCCGTGGCCTCGAAGTTGAACGGGTTGCCGTCTTGGATGCGCAGCAGCAGCTGTGACTCCGCTTCATAGATTTTCACCCCCATGCCGAGGTAATAGAAGGTGAAAGCGGCCAGTAACACGCCCAGCAGCGCACCGCGCAGCCAGCGTTTGCGGATGTAACCGATGACATCCGCGATGCTGATGAGCGACTGCACCTCGAAGTCATGCGGATTGATCGGCGGCAGGAAGGCACGTGGATCAAACACTGGCGACATGCCCGGATGCGCCGGCATGGTCATCGACGGTGCCATCGGCGATAGTCCACGTGAAGGTGCGAGTGCGAGCATGGCACCGAAACCGCCTTGTGGGGCGGAGTTCGCGGGCTGCATGCTGTAAGGAATGGCCATAGGCGTGAAATTAGGCGGCTAAGGGAAGGGAGGATTCGTGGCGGAGCGTGGTTTCGCGTGGTGCGGTCTCGTGCAGATGCATCGCCTGCAGAATGATCTCGTTCACTAAACGCACGTCGAAGACCTCGGCGGCCAACTGGCGGCTCGCATGGCCTTGAACGGCGATTTGAGCGGGATGTGTGAGAAACCATTCCATCGCGCATTCGACGGCGGCGACGTTTTGTGGCTGCGTGAGGAAGCCGTTTTCGCCCTGCATGAGCATCTCGCCGTCTTCGCGCTGCGTTTCGCCTTCGGCGGTGAGTTTGACGCATTCACGTGCGCCGACGGAGTTGGTGGTGATGATGGGTCTGCCAGTCGCCAGCGCTTCGAGCGTCGCATGGGGCACGCCTTCGCGATACCAGGTCGGCAGCACGAAGACATGCATGGTTTGGAGCAGCGTGGCGACATCCTTGACCATGCCGTGATGAATGAGCGTGCCTTCCGCGACCCAGTCATGCACCTCATGTTCCGAGACACGGTTCGGATTGGGATCAAACGGGCCGACGAGATGGAACTCCGCGTGCGGGAACAGTTGTTTGATGCGCCGGGCGGCTTCGGCGAACACGCGCACGCCTTTGCTGATGAGCAGACGGCTCACGAGCACGAAACGGATGTGACCGGAGGCGATGGCTTTGTCGTTCTCGAGCGGAGCGTGGGCGAATTCATCCATGTTCACGCCGGAACCGGCGGTGACATGCACGGGGACGCCTGGCGGCAGCATGTTCATGTCGGTGAACAGCTTCGCGTCATCGTGATTCTGCATGAAGATGACATCCGCACGCTTCAAGGCGAAGCGATGCAAGGCTTCGGAGATGAAGCCGACGATTTTCTGCTTCCACGTCACTGGTTTGACGAAGGTGAAGCCCAAACCGGGCAACAAGGCGTAAACGCGGCGAATTCCGGCCAGGCGGGCGATCACGCAGCCATAGACGACGGATTTGATGGTGTAGGCGAACAGAGCGTCCGGTTTTTCGCTGCGAAACAAGTGCCACATGTCCCACATGGTCACGAGATCCTTCAGCGGATTGATTTTGGAGCGCGCCATGCGGATGGCGCGATGACGACCGCCGAAACTGGCGACAAAGGCATGCACATGCGGATAATCCTCCGCGGCGGCAGTGACGACTTCGCAGCCGTGCGCGGCGAAGTCGCGGATCAAGTCGCCGCGATGATAGACGAGCGTGTTGGCATCGGCGGTAATGACCAGAATTTTCATGTGGCGAGCCCTCCTCGGGTGAACAAGCGGCTCATGGCGCGCAGTGAGTGAAAGGCGGTGGCACGCCAACTGGAAGGATTGTGGGCTTCGAGATCGAGCAGCCAGCGTTCGCCATCGCACCACTGGCGTTTGTAGTCGTGATCGCCGGGCAGCATGTCATGCACTTTTGCGCCGCGCTGGATGACACACTCGATACACCAGCGCATGATCTGTTTCCCGGGCGAAAGCCGTGCCAGGGCGCTGTCCCAGCCGAGCTGGTATTGGAAAAACTCACCGCGCTCCATGAAGCCATAGATGGCGGTGACCACACGGTCATGTGACTCCAGCAGCGGCAGAATGGCCCGCTCTGAAGGGAGCCATTTCGCCGCAAGACGTGCGTGAAACCGCTGCGCCACCGGCGTGGTGAACGTGCTCACGCCGTCCGGGAAACTCATGGTGTGCAGCCGCAACAGATCGGCGTACGCCTGCTGGTGCGGCACCTGTTCTCCCGCCATTGAGGCGCGGCCGGCGTGCTGTTGGGTGAACTGCTTGCGGTAGCGCCGCATGTTGCTGCGCCAGTTGTTGCTGTGACGGGCCTCGTATTCATCCCACGAGGCGGGGACTGAAATGAACCGGGTGGCCTGACGGTTGAGCACGCCGATACGGACGAATTCCTGCCGCAGCGCCGCCAGCAGATGCGGCGTGTTGGGGGATTCTTCAGGCAGATGATTGAGCCGCACGTTGTCGCACTGGCTGCGCAGTTGATGGAAGACCTGGCAAAGCTGCGGTGCCAGCTCGTCTTCACGGCCTGCGGGAATGAGGAGATCAAAGCGTTCACCATGCGCCTCACCGAACCCGCCGAGGAAGGTGAGCGTGGTGAGATGCTGGCGGGCGCGGTCGTTTTCATGCGCGAGCATGAGCGGGGCGATGGCCTGCGGAACGCCTTCGGCATCACGCAGCACACCGATGGCGAGCCGGGCATCGCCACGGCATTCCTCCCACCACAGGCTGACCCAGTCCCAGCGCAGGAACGGTGTGCGGGTGCTGGCCTGTTCGAGCAGCGCATCCCAGAAGGGCGCGAGTGCATGGAAGCCTGGTTCATCACTCACGAGGTCGATCGTGAGCGGTCCACGACGTGTGGAGGCGCGCTGTTTTGGCGCAGTCAAGGTGGCGGTCATTGGGCGCCTCCTTTCCCAAGTGCTGCGGTTTGCTTGCGGTGGTGTGCGGTTTCGATCAGCGTTCCAAGTTGGAGGCGGGCCTCCATGAGCGAGCCGGGATTGTTGTCCCAGTCGCCGAAACCACGCGCAAAGCTGGCCGCGAGACGCTGCGCGTCTTCATCCAGGCCGAGCTGACGCGCGAGCATGAGGTAATCGTAGTCTTCGACGGCTTCGCGCAGCCATTTGAGGCGAATCGAGGCAACCGGGGCATGACGACCATGACGTTTCTCGGTGGCGGGGTAGATGAAGGAGCCGTCGCCGTTGTAAACGGCATCGTCGGCGGTTTTGAACGTGCCGGCGTCCTGCCAGACATCGACACCTTCAGCGGCGAAGAGCGTGTCCCAGTAGGTCAGGCCGGTGATGCCATGCTTGGGCAGCAGCCAGCCGATGACGCGATGCGCCATGGCGGGATAATCGAGCGCCCACACCGGCGGGAAGCTGCTGGTGAGCTGCTTGGGTTTGCCGTGCAGGTTTTCCCATTCGTCCGGCATCTGCACGAGTGCGGCGTAGGCCCAGACTTCATCACCGGCCTGGCGGCGCATGGCGATGTCGTGCTTGCCACCGGCCCACTCCATGTCCTTCCACACGGCGCTGAAATGCGGCACCCAGATGTCCACGGCGCCGTTGAGCGCACCCCATGCGGCTTTTTCGGGCGTCGGTTGTTCGGTGATGAGCAGCGGCACGCGCACGCCGTGAGTTTTTTCGACTTCGTTGAAGAACTCGCCCCACTTGCGCACGTTCGCATAAGCGTCGGCGTTGTTGGGTTCATCAAGATCACCCATGATGACGTAGACGCGTGATTCGCAGCGGATTTTCGCGAGCAGCTTCATCCACTGCGCGACGTAGCTCATGGCGGCAGTGCGATCTTTGCCCAGCGGATCGTTAAACGGCCACTCCGGCCAGATGGGCAGGCCGATGGTGCTGCAATGGCGGTGCAGCAGGTGCTTTCTCAACGCGCGTTCGACTTTGTCTTCATCCAGCTTGCCGGTGCTGGCATCGGGATAGCTGCCGTGGATTTGATCGACGCTGAGGCGATGCTCAGCGAGCAGGTCGTAGTAGGCATTGAGCAGGCCGAGGTGCGTGAGCGAGGGCGTGTTGTCCTTGTACTCAAGGCCATGCACCTCGGCGATGCGGCGCACGGTGGTCATGATCGAGGTGCGCAGCTTGGGAACGACGGGCAGGTCGAAGTCCCACACGTTGAGCGTGTAGCTGGCGATGTGGACGGAGCCGTCGGCGAGTTTGAAATGCACTTCGCCGAAGTAAGCGCCCGGTGCGGCGGTGTAAGGCACGAAGAGGTCGATCCAGAATGGTTGATTGATGATGTCGCCGCTGAATTCCTGCGCAGGCAGGTCGAGTGGCACGAGCGCATCGGGATAATCGCCCAGTGGCAAAGGAGCCATCGGGGTGGGCTTGGCAACGCGGACGTAATGCTCGCGCAGCACCTTCGGTGCGGGTAACAGCGCCTCGGAATCAGTTTTGGCGATACCGGTGGCACCGACGGCGATGTTTTTGAGCTGCTCCGGCGTGCCGGTGACGATGATTTGCAGCGGTTCCCATTCGCCGCGTGCGGCGTGCAGGGTGTGTGTCTGCGCCGTTGGCGGCGTGCCGTCACGTGAGATGCGCGTCATGCCATCGCAGAACGACACCTTCACCGGTTGGGCGGTGGCTTGGGCAGCCAGAGTGATGAAGAGGAGCAGCGTGTTCATTTTCGCACCTCCATGAGTTGCGCGTAAGTTTCCGCATACTGGTGTGCGGCTTTGGCGATGGTAAAACGCTCCAGCACCCGCTGACGCGATTGTTTAGCGATGCCGTCGCGTGCCGCAGCATCGAGACGCAGTGTCTGCTCCCAGGCGTTCGCGAGTGCTTCGGGATCATGTGGTGGCACGACGCGGCCAACGCCTTCGAGCAGGCGTGCGCAGTCTCCCACATCGGTCGTGACGCAGGGGACGCCACAGGACATCGCTTCGATGATGGTCATCGGGCAGGCTTCGGTGCGCGAGGAGAGCGAGAACACGTTCAGCGCCGGATACAACCGCCACGGATCGGGGCGGAAGGAATCGAAGCGCACTTGATCGCGATGGGGGATGCGTGCGAAGGCTTCACGCTCCGCCGCGTTGAATTCGACACCGACACCGCCGCAGAAGACGAAGTGGGCTTTGGGCATGCGAGTTTGCAAAATCGCCGCCGCACGCAGGAAGGTAGGCAGGTCCTTCATTTCATGAAAGCGGCCGACGTAGCCGATGACGGGGGCGTTCGGCGGCAGCCGCAGTTCTGCCCGCGTGTCGAGTCCGGCGTCGGTGTCGGGCACGAAGCGATCGGCGTCGATGCCGTTGGGAATCCACTGCATCTTGGAGCGTGGATAAGCGATGGCGGCGTGATCTTCGATGGCGGCGGCGGAGCACGAAATGATACGCGATGGGATGAAGCGCGAACTCAGCGCCAGCGCCCGGCGGAAGAGCGCGGTCTTGTGGTTGCTCTCACCGTGGTTGCGGTGGATTTCGCGGCAATGGATGCTCCAGACGATCTTGCGCACACCGGCGAGCCTTGCGGCCCAGCCGCCGATGAGATCGGCGTGATGCATCCAGGTTTGCACGATGTCAGGGCGTTCGGTGCGCAGGACGTTGCGCAGTTTGGCAAGTGTCTCGCGGTGCAGGAAGGCGGTGCCTTCCAGATCGTGCAGCACGGCACCGGCAGCGCGCAGACGTTGCGCATGATGCGGCCAGGGCTTCGCATTGATGGCGACGACGACGCTGCGGAACTGCGCGGGGTCGAGCGTCTCGACGAGATTGACCAGCATCGCCTCCGCACCACCGCCGCCGATGCTGTAGGCGAAGTGCAGCACGGTGGGGCGCTGATCCTTGGCCAGTGCAGTGAACGATGACGCCGGCACGAACGCACGCTGGCGCTGCCGTGCTGGCAGTGTCGGAGTATTCGTGGCACTGAGCGTGATCGTTTTCATATTATCGACATCGCTTTCAGGCAGCTCTGCCGCCAGTCTTTGAGCGTTTCGTAGGCTCCTGAGAGCGTGGCCTCGGCCTCCCACACGGATTCGGGGGAGCCGTAGCGCGGAAGCTGGAATAGGGAGGCCTGATCATCGACGCGGCCGTTGATCATGGTGCAGGCGGCCTTGAAGCCGGCCTCGCGCACTAGGAGGAGCGTCTCGCGGGTGAAATCGTCTGTGCCGCCGTTAGGATAGGCGAAAGTGGCGGGCAGTTCACCGATCTCGGCACGGATGCGGTCGCGGCAGGTGGAGATCTCCGCGCGCATGGCCATGGAGTCGCAGCGTGCCAGGATGGGATGCGTGTGCGTGTGTCCGCCGATGTCCACATGGCCGCTGAGCGCCATGTCGCAGGCCATGTCCCAGGTCAGCGGGCGCATGGCTTTGGGGAGGTCTTCAAGCGTGGGGGTGGCGACTTCGAGTGCTTCTTCAAGACGGTCCACTTCGCCAAGGAGATCGGTGTCCGACAGCGCTTTGAGTTCCGGCATCAGGCGCACCAGTGACTGCTGGCGCAGCTCACGGGTGCCGAGGTAAAGGCGCAGCTTTTTGCCGTTGATCTTCCAGTCGATGAGCTGTTTGAGGGAATGACCGAGTGCGAGATCGACACGCTGAAACCAGAGCATGTCATCGCCATCGAGGAATCCGGTGGTGACGAAGACCGTGGCATGCAGGTCGAATCTTTTGAGAATGGGCAGAGCCAGCTCGTAGTTCGAGGCATAACCGTCATCAAAGGTGATGACGACGGCGTTGTCAGGCAGCTTGGTGCCACGGGTGCGTGCTTCGATGAGATCCGCCAACGAAACCACGCGGTAATCGGCGGCCAGCAGGGCGCAGATGCTGCGGAAGGCTTCGACTGGCAGATGCAGCGTCCAATCGAGAATGTCTGGGTCGCCGACATTCTCAGACAGGCCGTGAAACGTCAGAATCGTAGTTTCCGTGGCACGGCGCTTTCGTGTGAAGGACGCAAGTCCACTGCCGACGAGGGCGGCGGCTTTGATGACGCGCGAATGAAGGGCGAGCGGCATAGGTATAGAGGCGGTTAATGGTTTGGCGTCGTCAGCGGGAAGGGCTGGCGACAGTTGTGGTTATGGTAAATTAAAATAAAAGACGAATCACCGTATTCTAGGAGCCGATTCTTTAACTTCAATACAATTATCATAAATACCGTATTAACATGACGCTTCCCACAATTTTCAGTTTCAGCCTGCAAAACAGCAAAGCCGGAGGGGTGGCCTCCGGCTTTGCCGAGTTGAAAATGTTGTCAGCCGAGCCTCAGAGTGGCCTGATCCAGACGTTGCGCAGGCGCACGGGTGGCTCGTTTTTGTGGTCCTGGATGCGGATCGGAGCCTTCTCGGGGAATTCGCCGCTGTAGTCGGTGATGTTCTTGTGCTTCGTCGGGCCCATGATCTTCGTGTGGTTCTGCACGCAGATGCCATTCACGAAGGTCGTGATGTAGGCCGGTTCCACGACCTTGCCGCCATCCAATTTGGGTGCGGTGAAGACGATGTCATAGACCTGCCACTGACCGGCGGGGCGCACGGCGTTCACCAGCGGCGGCGTCTGGCCGTAAACACCGCCGGTCATGCCGTCGGCGTAGGTCGGGTTGTTGTCGCAATCGAGCATCTGTGACTCGTAGCGATCCATGAAGAAGACGCCCGCGTTGCCTTTTTTCTGCGAATTGCCCTTCGTGTTCGGTTCGCTCATCCATTCGAGATGGAGCTGGCAGCTCGCGAACTCTTGCTTCGTCCAGCAGTCGCCGCCCGCAATCATGAGCACATCGCTGTCGATCTTCCACGGGCAGGGGATGATGTTGCCGGTCTCCTTGCCCTTGGCGTCCTTTTCCTTCGCCTGGAGCGCATCCGCGCTCTTGCCGTCGAAAATGATGATCGCATCCGCAGGCGGCGCACCGGGCTTTTCACCTGGAGCCACGGCGTTCGGACGTGGGCGGTCGATGTCATGCACCTTCCAATCCGTGCCAGGGATGACCGGCGTGTCCGAGTAACCGATGGCCGAGGGCTTTTCAGCCGCCGGAGCAGCAGGCTTGGGGTCTTCTGCCATGGCGGTGATGCCGATGAGGGCGAAGGAGAGAGTGGAAACAATGTTTTTCATGCGGGAAGCAGCAAACGGGAGGCTGTGGGCGATGTTGCAGCACAACTTCTGAAGTTCTGGGAAAAACAGGTTGCCAATCCAGCGAGAGAGCGGACTCTAGCTCCCTCAAATCGCGGGATGGAGCAGCCCGGTAGCTCGTCAGGCTCATAACCTGAAGGTCGTAGGTTCAAATCCTACTCCCGCAACCAATCTCAAAGCCCTGTAACTCAACGAGTTACAGGGTTTTTTGTTGGCCTGTTTTCGGCAGTCTCACGTCAAAGCCGGTGTATGCCTCCCGCGTTCCTGGTTGTGCCGCCGGTGGGCTGGCCTAGTTCTTCTCTCATGGACCGAAGTCCGCAATCAGCCCCGGACATTAAATCCCTCCGCACGGGTGCGAAACGTGGCGACGTCTGGTCGCAATCCCACCTTGGTTACCGCTACTACGGGGGAGTTGACGAAGACAAACTGACCAAAGAGGAGCTAGCAGAGGCGCAACGGCTTTCGCGTGAGTTCCATCTTGCCGCGCGGCACTGACGTGCCGTTTAACCTGTGAGTCTTGTTCGCTAAGCTTGGCTTGGATCCTCCACCTCGAAATAATCATCCTCCGCGATGTCGGGAATGCCGACGACGAGGACGCGCATCTTGCCACGGGCACCATGGACGACGCCGGGCGGGATGTGGATGAGGGAACCTTTGCTGACGGGCTGTTCGATACCGTCGAGCATGACGGAGCCGCCGCCCTCGATGACGTAGTAGAGTTCGGTGGAGCGTTGGTGGTAGTGCAGCTTCGCGCCATCGATGTCCACGGCATGCGCCCAGGCGGCGGGGGACAAATCGACGTCTTCGCGGCTGATCAAACGATCCCGCCAGCCGCAGGTGCTGCGTTCACGTGGTGTGTGGCCTTCGTGGCGGACGAGCAGCGGACCCATGGCGGACATGACGTGGCTATTTCGCAGCGCGGTGAGCTTTGATCTCTTCCGCGAGATGCACAAAGTCGCCCTTCTCGCAAAGGCGCACGAAGCCTTCGGTGAAGCGCTTCAGCTCATCCCACACATTGCGGATATGTTCCGCCTCGTCTGTGCTGATGCGGTCATCCGACGCGGCTTTGCTGATGGCGGCGAGGAGATCGGCGAATTGCTGCACGATTTCCTGCGTGGCGGGCATCAGCTCCATGCCGCGCGGACCGCCGCCGCGTGGATTCTGCACAAAGACACCGTTGGCCTTCTGACACAGCCAGTGGATGAGCTGCGGATCCTGCGTGATCTCGTAAAGCTGGCGTACGCGGTCGAGCGGGTTCGAGGTGCCGCTGCCTTCGTGTTCGTCGGGCTGCGACCACTTGTAAGCGAGCGAGAGCGACACACCCATCTGCGCCGCCACCTCCTTGAAACTGGTGCGCTCGACGGCCTTGCTGATCACATCATGGGAGTCCATGCCCGATTTGTTTCAGAAGCAGGACGGTTTGGCAAGCCCCATCATGTCCGCAGACGGCGGAAATGTTGCGCTGCATGCTCTTTGTGCTTGTTCAATGAATCACCGCTGCCGTAATCTTAATGCCCATGAAAATTCCAAAACTCCTCCTGCTCGCGGCGGCGTCATTCATTTTGACTTCCTGCCTTGAAATCAAATCCACCGTGCTGGTCAACAAAGACGGCACCGCCACCATTGAGGAGAGCGTCCTTCTTGGTGCGCAGCTCGCAGCGATGATGCAGGCCGGCGGCGGCCAGGGCGACCAGCTCAAGGGGCTCGTCATGGACAAGGCGAAGGCCGAGGAGCGTGCGAAAAAGCTCGGCGAAGGCGTTACCGTGAAATCCCACGAGGAAGTCAAAAGCCCGGATGGCAAAAGCGGCGTGAAGGTCGTCTTCGCCGTCGCGGATCTCGCGAAGCTGAAGTACGTGCCGTTTGAGCCGGAACAGGAAGGCAAACCCGCCTCCAAATCCGAGCCGATGACCTTTGCGCTGACCGGTTCCTCGCTCATCATCACGAACGCCGAGGCGGACAAGAAAAAAGGCGGCGATGTCGCGAAGCCGAAGAAGAGCGCCGAAGAAATCGCCCAGATGAAGGCGCAGATGGGGATGATGAAGCCGATGTTTGCCGGCATGCGCATGGCAGTGGAAGTGAAGGGTGCCAACGGCATCGCCAGCTCTGACGCGACGCATTTGAATGATGGCACGATCAGCTATCTGGACATCCAGTTCGACAAGCTCATGGACAACGCGGACGCTTTTGTCGGCGTCATGGAATCCGCCGAAGGCGGCATGAGCATGGCTGACGCGGCGTCCAAGTTTAGCAAAGTCGAAGGCCTCAAGATCGAAGGCAAGAAGGTGGTGACGGTGGAGCTGAAGTAGCTTCGATTGGCAATCAAAGCCGCAGACCCAAACCAATTCGACTGCCAGTCGAATCTACCAGTGGCCGGAGCGTGATGCTCCGGCCATTTTGTTTTGCTCTGGCGTGATCGACATGACTTTTCGTTTGCCGCCCCGTCCTGACGCCGGACATTCGCCGCCCATGATCTCCCAGCTTCTCGATTACGTCCTGCACGTCGATAAACACCTGCAACTCTTTGCGCAGGAGCATGGCGCGTTGATATATGGGCTGCTGTTTGCCATCATCTTCTGCGAAACCGGCCTCGTGGTGATGCCATTCCTGCCCGGCGACTCGCTGCTGTTTGCCGTGGGAGCCTTGGCGGCGCAGAACCTGGTGCGCATCGAGTACATCGTTCCGCTGCTCATGTGCGCCGCGATCATCGGCGACAATCTGAACTACTGGATCGGCCGCAAGGCCGGCGGCTGGATCGTGAACCAGCGCTGGTTCAAACGCGACTATCTCGCGAAGACGGAAGCGTTCTTCGTGAAGCACGGCGGCAAGGCCATCATCCTCGCGCGCTTCGTGCCCATCGTGCGCACCTTCGCGCCATTCACCGCCGGTTTTGGCCGCATGGACTACCGCCGCTTCCTTTGCTACAGCCTCGGCGGCGGGTTGATCTGGGTGCTGAGTTTCAGCGCCGCCGGTTATTTCCTCGGCAGCATCCCGATCATCAAAAACAACATCAAGCTGGTCTTCCTGCTCATCATTGTCGTCTCCGTGCTGCCCATCGTGTTTGAAGTGCTCAAGCACAAGGCGGAGGCGAAGAAGGCGAAGGCGCGGGGTGAGGGGGAAGGTTAGGAGTTAGAGGTTATGTGTGCTTCACACACGCACCCCACAACTCTTAACCCGTCACGCATAACCCATCTGCCTCACGGCACTCGCGCTCCCGTGTTCGGATTCAGGTAGTAACCTGGATTGCCGCCGACACCGGGAACGTACACCGGCTGCGAGTTGGGAACGCCGTAATACGGCTGGTTCGGGTTGTAGCCCGGAATCGGTGCTCCCGGATACACCGGCATGCCGCCTATAGTCTGATAGCTCTGCACGCCGCCACTGGATTGAATCACCGTGCTGCTGCTGCGACTGCCGAACGGGCCGGAGACGTTCTGCTGATACATGAACTGGTTGCCCTGCGGCATCGACGTCGGGCCGGAACCGGGCGCGTAACCACCTCGGGGTGTTGGCGTGTTGCTGCTGGCCGTGGTCGCACCGGTAGCGCTGCTTGGCACAGGTGTTCGATTCGAGGATGGGTAATAATAGCTTGAGCTGTCCGCATTTGGCACGGCGGCACAGGAGGCCAGCCAGGATGCGGCCAGAGCGAGCACGCAGGGACGTGTTTTCATGCCGGTATCGTAGCATGAACGTCAATCCGGTGGTGGAAAACTTTGCCAGCGCAGGCAAACGCGGCACAATGCGCCGCATGCAGCCCGTCGTCGTTCAGCATCCTCTGGCGCAGTGCCATCTCGCGGCCATCCGTGCGGTCAGCACGCCTGCGCATGAGTTCCGGCGTCACATCAACATGCTCGCGCGCATGCTCTTCCTTGAAGCCACGCGAGAACTGCCGGTGCAGGAGACCAGCGTGCAGACGCCGCTCACGCAAACACGCGGAGCCCGGCTGGCACGCCCGGTGGTGTGCGTTCCCATCCTGCGTGCCGGCCTTGGTTTACTCGATGGCATTCTGCCGCTGATGCCGGATGCCATCGTCGCGCATGTCGGCATCAAGCGGAATGAAGAAACGGCCTTGCCGCATGCCTACTATGCCAATCTCCCGACCAATCTCGCTGCGGCGGATGTCTTCCTGCTCGACCCCATGCTCGCCACCGGCGGCAGCGCCTGTGAGGCCGCACGCCAGCTCAAAGAGGCCGGCGCATTGCGCATCACGATGATTTGTGTCGTGAGCTGTCCCGAAGGCCTCGCGGCGATGGCGCAGACGCATCCTGACGTGCCCATCATCACCGCCGCCATCGACGACGGCCTCAATGACAAGTGCTACATCGTCCCCGGCCTCGGCGATGCGGGCGACCGCTACTTCAGTACATGATCTGAAATGGTGGAACTGAGAATGGTGGAACTAAAAATGGCAAAGGGTCGGAACCGCCTTCGTTTGCCTCCGATGCTTCGCTGACCATTCCTCCCTTTGCAGTTTTCCATTTTCCATTCCTCCATTCTCCGTCGCACGATTTGCCCCTTTCCCATCGTTTTCAAACCATGCCCATCACGTTTCCCCCACTCTCCCGCCGCAGCTTCCTCCAGCGCGGTTCGGCCGCAGCGTTCGGCGCTTTCGCCACCCAGCTTCCGGCCATTGAAATCCCCGAGCAGATGTGGGTGCTGTTTTCCGACACGCACATCGCCGAGGATGAAGCGCTCGTCGCACGCGGTGCCTGCATGGCTGAAAATCTGCGACGCTGCGTCAATCAGGTGCTCAAGATCGGGCAGAAACCCTTTGGCCTCATCATCAACGGCGACTGCGCCTACCTCGACGGCAAGACCGAGGACTACGTCACCTTCGGCCACTGCATCCAGCCGCTGCGCGAGCAGTCGATCCAGGTGCATTGCACGCTCGGCAATCACGACCATCGCAACAACTTCCTCAACGCCATCATCGGCCCGCCGCCGCCGAACGCCGAGCGGCCCATGATCGTGCAGAACAAACACGTCGCCTCCGTCTCCAGTGCCTTGGTGAACTGGATTCTGCTCGACTCGCTCGATCTCGTGAACAAAACCCCCGGCTCACTCGGCGAACCTCAGATCGCCTGGGTCGAACGCGAACTGCGCAACCTACCCAACAAGCCCACCTTCATCGTCGCACATCACAACCCGCAGGGACCGGTGCCGGAGGGCAAACAGCCCACCGGATTGCAGGACAGCGACGCCTTGTTCGACCTGCTGGCCTCTCACGAAAAAGTGAAGGGCTACATCTACGGCCACACGCACACCTGGCTGCGCACCAAGCACGAAAAGACCGGCCTCCCGCTCATCAACCTGCCGCCCATCGCCTATGTCTTCGATCCCAAGCGTCCGAACGGCTGGGTCATGGCACGCGTGAGCGCCGAACGCATCGAATTCGAGCTGCGCAGCCTCAATCCCGCGCATGACGAGCACGGGCAGAAGCATGTGATCAAGTTTGCGTGATCGCTGAGAAGTGGTTTTGCCCCACGCTCAGAAACGCCGCTTGAGCAACAACCACAGCAGACCGCCAGCCGCCACGATCAACACCACGATGATGCTCCACGGCGTTGATGAAGTCGGCTCCTTGCTGACATCCAACCCGTGAAATCTTGGTGAGCCGCCGTGCAGCAGTTTTCGCAGCCTTGGGGCATAATACGCTTTGAACCGTGCATTGTCGTAGCGGGCCAAAAAGCGTTCGACGATGGACGCGATCTCCGCCCGCTGCTCGTCACTTGCAAATTCTGAAAACACTTGCACGCGATCTTCAAATTCGTCGAACGGCCCCGAGGCCTCCTGACTGTTCGGCAGCGTTGCTGGCAGCCTAGCCTCTGCACTCAGAGCCTGTCCGTTAAAACTTGAGAGCCACCATAACGGTGCGAAGGCTGGTGGATGGAACGCCACTATCCCAGCGATGTGAGTGATGCCGAATGGGCCTTGCTCGAACCCTTCATTATTGACCCTTCAGCGCCGCGCAAGCGAGGCCGCTGCGAGACGCCGACGTTGGCGCGGCGGT
>NZ_JBJXFV010000030.1:0-7337 GCF_046154365.1 Prosthecobacter sp. | reverse complement strand
TTCAGCGCAACCCCAACGGGGTTGCGTCCATCGTCGTCCGGCCCCCGAAGCGTCCGCCTCATGAACGCCTTCCTCCAGCACCCACGCACTCAGGCCGTCCTCGCATGGTTGCAGGTTTGGCGCAAAGAACTCGCCGTCGTTTTGGCGCTGCTGCTCACCATGGTCGGCCCGTTCCTGCTCAAACCAGCGCAAAGCACCGCACCGGCACGTTACGACCGCCGGCTCATCATCATCTCACCGCATCACGACCGCATCCGCGAGGAGTTCGGCCAGGCCTTCGCCGCGCATTGGAAAAAATCGACCGGCCAGACACTGTTCATCGACTGGCGTGTGCCCGGCGGCACCTCCGAGATCGCCATGCTCATCAAATCGGAAGCCACTGCTGCATTTCAGCAGCACTGGCAGCGTGATTTGAAAAAAACCTGGTCTCCCGCCGTCGCGCAGGCTTGCTTGAACCCAAAAGCCGCGCCCGACGATGAGGCCCGCAAAGCCTACCTCGCCTCCAACGTCAGCACGGGCATGGACGTGTTCTTCGGCGGTGGCGCGTATGATTTCGAGCAGCAGGCCAAAGCGGGCACGCTGGTCGCGGGTGATGGCGCAACGACTGGCATCAGCGGCTTGATGAAAAAACATCCCGATTGGTTCGGTGAAAACGGCATCCCCGAAAAACTCAGTGGCGAACCCTTTCGTGATCCGCAAGGGCGCTGGTGCGGCGCATGCCTTTCCAGCAGCGGCATCGTCTTCAATCGCGACGTGCTGCGCCGCATCGGCATCGCTGACGATCCCGATGCATGGGAAGACCTTGCTGATCCGCGCTACTACGGCCAGATCGCCCTCAGTGATCCCGGCAAGAGCGGTTCCGTGACCAAAGCACTCGAAATGCTCATCCAGCAGCAGATGCAGATCGCGATTGATCGACTCAAGGCCGTGCCCAACTCCAAACTCACGCCCGAGCAACTCGAAGCCCAAGGCGTGGCCGAAGGTTGGAACGAAGGCTTGCGTCTGATCCTGCGCATCAGTGCCAATGCGCGCTACTTCACTGATTTCTCCACGAAGATCCCGCTCGAAGTCGCCCGTGGTGATGCCGGAGCCGGCATGTGCATCGACTTCTACGGTCGCTCCGCCGAAGAAGACGTGCGCAAGGCCGACGGCACCTCCCGCGTCGGCTTCATCGCCCCGCTCGGTGGCACCTCCATCAGCGTCGATCCCATCGGCCTGTTGCGCGGTGCGCCCGATCCTGAAATCGCGACAGCCTTCATCGAGTTCGTGCTCGGCGATGCCGGACAGAAGCTGTGGAGCTTCCGTGTCGGCGAAGCAGGCGGCCCGCGTCATCACGCCTTGCGGCGCCTGTCCGTGCGTCATGATCTTTACACCCCGGAAAACATCGCCCGCATGAGCGATGGCAAAGAAGCGCCGTTCGAGAAAGCCCAAGCCTTCACCTATCACCCCGAACGCACCGGCGCAGCGTTCAGCGCCATTCGTTTCCTCGTCCGCGTCATCTGCGTGGACTCCCACAACGAGTTGCATGCCGCGTGGAAAGAAATCATCGACAACGACATGCCCGAACGCGCCATCACCGTGCTCGAGGACCTCACCCGCGTGAAATACGAGGCCGCCACGGGCACCATCTCGAAGATCTTGGCCGCCCGCGACAAGACCCAGGAAACCCGTCTCGCTCGCGAACTCGGCGATGCCTTCCGCACCCAGTTCATCCGCGCCCGCACCATGGCCCGACACGGCTCTTAGCTCACCCATCATGTCCCGCACCCTCTCACTCCTGATCTTCCTGGTGATGACCGCGTTCTTCGCGTGCTTCTTCGCCTATCCGATCTGGGCGGCGCTGGAGTCCGCGTTTCGCGGGCCGGACCATAAGTTCACGCTGGAATACATCTCGGAGGTGTTCTTGAACGAACTGTATCGCGAGGGGCTGTGGAATTCGTTCATCATCGCGGCGTGGACCACGCTCGGATCGCTCGTCATCGCGCTGCCGCTGGCGGTTTGCTATGTGCGTTTTGCGTTTCCGGGCCGGGCGCTGCTCAATTCGCTCGTGCTGATGCCGATGATCCTACCGCCGTTCGTCGGTGCGATTGGCATCAAGGCCATGCTGGGACAGGCGGGTGCGTTGAACAGCCTGCTGATCAATCTCGGCCTGATGGATGCGATGCATCCGACGGATTGGCTCGGCCAGCAGCGCATGCTGGGCATCATCATCATGGAGGTGCTGCATCTTTACCCGATCATTTACCTCAATGCCGCCGCCGCGCTCTCCAACCTCGATCCTGCGCTCGAAGAAGCCGCCGCCAACATGGGCTGCAACGCGTGGAGCCGCTTCTGGCGTGTGACGCTGCCGCTCATCATGCCCGGCGTGTTTGCGGGCGGCACGATTGTGTTTGTATGGGCCTTCACCGAGATGGGCGTGCCGCTGCTGTTTGATTATGACCGCGTCACCGCCGTGCAGGTGTTCCGCAGCATCAATGATTTGAGCGGGAACCCCTTCCCCTATGCCCTCGTGACCGTGATGCTCGGCTTCAGCACGCTGTTTTATCTCACGGGCAAAGTTCTATTCGGCAGTTCCAGCGCCAGTGGCGGCGGACGGGCCACCACTGGTCGCGAAACGCTCAAGCTGCCCGTGTGGCTCGGCTGGGCCTGCACCGCGTTCTTTGCCGGTGTCACCTTCCTCGCGGTGCTGCCGCATCTCGGTGTCGTGCTGCTGTCCTTCTCCAAAGACTGGTATGGCACGGTCATTCCGCACTCGCTTACACTGGAGCACTATCACGATGCACTCGGCCATGAACTCACGCTGTCCTCCATCGCCAACAGTTTGAAATACTCCGCGATGGCGATGCTCGTGGCGCTCGTCCTCGGCATCGGCGTGGCCTACGTTTCCGTGCGCACGCGCATCTGGGGCCGCCAGATACTCGATGCCATGGCGATGCTGCCGCTCGCCGTGCCCGGCATTGTCATGGCCTTCGGTTATCTCGCGATGACACGTGAAGGTCAGCCCTTCCACTGGCTCATGCTCGGCGAAGATCCGCTGCTGCTGCTCGTCATCGCGTATGCGGTGCGCCGCCTGCCCTACGTCGTGCGTTCCGCCGCCGCCGGCTTCCAACAGGTCAGCCCCACGCTCGAAGAAGCCGCGCAAAACCTCGGCGCTCGGCCCGAAAAAGCCCTCTGGCGCATCACGCTACCGCTGGTGGCTCCGAATCTCGTCGCTGGCGGCCTGCTGGCCTTTTCCTTCGCCATGCTGGAGGTGAGCGACTCCATGATCCTCGCGCAACAGGCCGCGCACTTCCCGATCACGAAGGCTATCTACTCGCTGGTGCTCGCTCTCGGCAGTGGTCCAAATCTCGCATCGGCACTCGGCGTTTGGGCGATGATCTTCCTCGCGGTGACGATACTTGGTGCGGGTGTGATTCTGGGGAAGAAGTTGGGCGCGTTGTTTCGCGGTTAAGTTGAAGCTCGCGCACCATCCGCACTCGTCGCCGTCTTTTCACGCCAGCGATAACGTGCCGCCCACGCATTTGGTTTTCGCTCCACCACATCCGCGATGATCTCGCCCATCACCGGCGTGAACTTGAAGGCGTGGCCGGAATCACCGGCGGCAACGATGAGGCCCGGATGAGCGGGGTCGTGGTCGATCCAGAAGGCACCGTCGAAGGTGTCGCAGTAGAGGCAGACGCGGGAGGAGTGCAGCGGTGCATCGGCGAGTGCAGGAAAAGTTTCGCGCAGGAAGGCGCGGTAGCGAACTTCCTCGCCTGCGGGCAATGAACGCGGATCGTTGGCGTTCACGCGGCGGCCGGGGCCGTGGTTGGCGACTTTGACGAGGCCGTCGGCGTTCGCGGGAAAGCCATACCAGCCGGTCTTGCCGATGTCGGCACCCCAGACGGGGAACTGCGGTGGCGTGAAGGGACGTGGATCGTCCGGCTTGAAGTGAAACACGGTCTGCGCCGTGGCCCACATGACGTCTTGCAGATGCGGCAGCAGTGTGGGCGTCCACGCACCGGTGGCGACGAGGACGTGCTCGGCTTTCCATGTCTGATTTGATGCGGCGATGCCGATACAGCGTGCGCCATCGAACTGCGGATGTGGATTTGGCACGTTTTCGTTGATCTCAACGCCAGCAGCGCGTGCTTCGGTAGCAAGTTTGGCAATGACGCACCCGCTTTCGACCCAACCGCCGATGGGATTGAGATAGCCGTCGCGATAGATGCCGTCATTCCACATGGGATGAAAATCACGCAGCCTATCAGTGGAGGTGCGGCGCAGCGTGTGGCCGCGTGCGGTAAGAAAATGATGGCTATCGTGCTCGAAGCCGCCGGACTGCATGGTTTCACGCGACATGACGAGGAAGCCGACTTCGTGATACAAGTCCTCGCCCCATTTCTCATTCCACTCACGCCAGCGCTCGATGCTGCGCTCGCCCATGGCGGTGTGCTGTGCGTCGTTGCCATAGTCCATGCGCACGACCTTGTTGATGTCGGTGGAGGCGGCATCGGGATGTGGCAGGCGGCCTTGATCGATCACCGTAACCTGCCAGCCGCGTGCGCGGAGTTCCAGCGCGGCGGTGAGGCCGAAACAACCGCCGCCGAGGATGAGAATGGAGGATGGAGTCATGCGTTGGAAGCGTGTGTCGTAGCGGCTGGCGTGAGCCTGCCGATCTGCGGAACTCTCACGAGTTCCGCTACGCGATCATTCGTGCTGGATGGATTCAAACACGGCACCACCAAGCAGACGCTCGCCCTCATACAACGCGCAAATCTGTCCCGGAGTCAGCGCACGCTGCGGCTCGGTGTATTCGAGTTCGGCACGGCCATCACCGAGTGGACGGAAGATCGCATCGCCTGCGGGGCAGCGGTAGCGCGGCTGGGCCTGAAGCGTGCGCTCGTCATTCAAAGGCGCACCAGTGCTCGAAATCGAGTGCAGCACCGCTTTGCGTGCCCAAAGCAGCGGCGTGTCGGCATTTTCGATAGCGACGACGAGTTCATTCGTCAGCGGACGCTTGGCGACGACGACGTAGGCCTGTTTGTGGAGCGGACTGGCGACGCCATGGCCTTTGCGCTGGCCGAGCGTGTAAAGATGCAGCCCACGATGCTCGCCGAGCACCTTGCCGTCGAGATTCACGATGGGGCCGGGCTTGTCGGGCACAAAGGTGCGCAGGAAGTCCTCCATCTTCACCTGCCCGATGAAACAGATGCCCTGGCTGTCTTTCTTCTCCGCCGTTTTGAGCCCAAACTCGCGGGCGAGATCGCGCAGCTCCGGCTTGAGCAAGTGTCCGATGGGAAACTGCGCGATGCGCACCTGCTGCGGCTGCATCATGGCGAGGAAGTAGGTTTGGTCCTTGTTGGGGTCGGCGCCACGGAGAATCGATGCTGAATGCTCGATACTGGATTCTAGATGCTGGATGCTGGATGCTGGATCTAGCATCAAGGATCGAGCATCTAGCATCGTTTTGCGCGCATAATGCCCCGTCGCAATCGCTTCGAAGCCGTGCTCGCTCGCCCATTCCCACAGGACACCGAATTTCATCTCGCGATTGCACATCACGTCAGGATTCGGCGTGATGCCGGCCTGGTAGCCTTCGAGGAGGTATTTCACCACCTTCTCGCGGTACTCGGTCATGAGATTGACGACGCGAAACGGGATGCCGAGCTGTTTCGCCACCGCTTCAGCATCCACGATGTCCTCCTCCCACGGGCAGTGGCCGATGATGTTCTCCTCGTTGATCCAGTTCTTCATGTACACGCCGGACACGTCATGCCCGGCGCGGACGAGCAGCGCGGCGGCCACGCTGCTGTCCACGCCTCCGGACATGGCTGCGAGAATTTTCATGCGGCGAGAATCGGCGGCACGAGGCGGGCGTCAATCGGGTTGCGAAATAGACCTGGAGTGTCACACTCCGCGCATGCCAAGAGTCGTCATTGATCCCGCCATCTGCCACGGCAAGCCAGTCGTCGAAGGAACACGCATGCCGGTCGCCATGATTGTGGGCAGCCTGGCGGGTGGCATGTCTGAGGCAGACCTGGAACGTGAGTATGATCTTAGTCCGGCGCAGGTACGCGCGGCACTGCGGTTTGCGGGGGAACTGGTGGAGCAGGAGTCGTTTCATCTGCTGCCCGCCTGATCATGAATTTCCTGCTGGATGCCAACATGCCGCGGCGCTGCCTGGATGTGATCCGCAGGCATGGACACAAGGTGGAGCATGCGCGTGACATCGGCATGGGAACATCCCCTGATGCAGACATCGCCACGCATGTCCGAGCGCATTGCTTGGCGCTGGTGACTCGCGATCTCGACTTCGCCGATGTGCGCGTCTATCGCCCGGAAGACTATCATGGACTGCTGATTCTGCGCCTGCCGGATGACGCCGTGGCCGAGGAGATCGCCGGGATCATGGAGCGCTTTTTCGGACATGAGCCGTGGCTGCTATCGTTGCCGGGCAGATTGTGCATTTTGGAAGAAGCCCGCGTGCGCTTCCGCCCGCCGATTTGAAGCTGGCGGCGCGCTTGATTTTTTCGCGTGGCGCATGCAGATGAGGTTATGGCAAAAATTGAAAAGATTCCGACGGGCGAGTTCCACTCCGGCTACGGCTGCGTCATCATGTCGGCGGTGGTCGCGGTGTTTGGCTTCATCGTGTGGTGGTCGTTCTGGCATGTGCCGTCCACGTTGAATACCGCCATCGCGGCGGTCGCGCAGGAGACACCGGCAAAGCTGCCGGAGATTGCTGCCGTCCCGGAACTGGAGAAGAAGCTGACAGACTTCGCAGCGACGGTGAATGCGGGCAAACCAGCGACCTTGAAGCTCTCGGTGGCGGAATTGAATGCGCTGCTGGTGCTGGCGCCGGATGGCGGCAGCGGAACGTACAAGGACATGCTGCGCGTGAAAGCGCTCGATGCGGCCAAGAACGTGATCATCACCGATGCGAGCCTGCCGATGAACACGGCGAAGTTTTGGGAGGACAAGAAGCGCTACCTCAATGGCGAGATCGATTTCACCGTGGAAATGACCGCCGTGGGGCCGGATGCGAAAGTGAGTGCCGTGCGTGTGCCGGGCAAGACGTTGCCGGAGGGCATGGTGCAGGGCATGCAGATGTATGGCTACTTGGGCCCGTATCAGTCGCATCCGACGATTGGGCCGGTGCTCAAAGCGATCAAGCAGGCCAAAGTCGAAGCCGATGGCCTCTTGCTGAACACTGAACATTGAACATTCAATGTCATTAAGTTAAGAAGGAGTTCCCGCAGATTCAGAAAACCCGCAGATTGGGATCCGGAAAAAAATCTGTGGGTTATCTGAATCTGCGGGAACACATCATGAGAAGTGCCTTAACTTAATGACATTGA
>NZ_JBJXFV010000023.1:0-66073 GCF_046154365.1 Prosthecobacter sp. | reverse complement strand
ATCAAATACGCGCTCGAAGTTCATCCGACCGAGATCGCCTTCGACATCGCCAGCGCTGAGAAAGCCCTCCAGGCCGTGGATTACCATCCTGCCTTCGGTTTCAACTACGACCCCAGCCACTTCGGCTATCCGGGCGTGAATTATGAGAAGTTCATCCGCAAGTTCAGCGACCGCATCTTCCACGTCCACATGAAGGACGTCTCATGGGGCATCGGCGACGGCACCGCCGGCGTCTTCGGCGGCCATGTCGATTTCCATAAGCCCAGCCGTTACTGGGACTTCAAATCCGTTGGTCGCGGCAAGATCAACTTCGAGCTCATTATCCGCGCCCTCAACGACATCGACTACGGCGGTCCGCTGAGTGTCGAATGGGAAGACGGTGCCATGGACCGCGAGTTCGGTGCCGCCGAATCCGCCGCCTTCGTCAAGAAGATCGACTTCCCACCGAGCAAAATCATCTTCGACGCCCAATTCGCCGAGGCGAGCAAGTAGGACAGGCATCCTGCCTGTCACCAGTGCGGCGGGCATTCTGCCCGTGTTCTGTTCTTCAACACTCACACGGGCCGTGGATGTCCCCGTTCCTGGGGTGCTGCCTTCGATGCGGCCGCGACTTCAATCCTTCTGGAATTGATGGTAGTCCCGCAGCCACAAGGCAAACCCCAATGGCAGCGTGGTGAGCCACAGTATGCGTCCGTTGTTCCCTTTCAGCTCGCAGATCTGCTGCAAGACACCCACGCCGCTTAAAAGCGCGAAGCGGCTGTATTGCGTGGCAGCCCGCAGCAGGCGCAGCGGGGCGGTGCAGAACCAGCCGCTTTCGAGATCAAGCACGCCTTTGAACATGAGGCGATGCCCGGCGGCATTGGTGCGCGGATTGGAGCGGCCATGGACGAGCGAGGGCGCGTCCATCCAGTAGGTGCGCAGTTCCTCGTTGATATGACGAGTCATGTAGTACTGCGAAATCTGGCACCAGATGAAGGACTCAGGAATGAAGTTGCCCGGCACATCAGCGGGGAACGGAAACTGCCGCAGGACATCGAGACGGAGGCAGCCCCACTTCTCGCCACGGATTTTATAACGGTATTCGAGGGCGGCGGCGGAGCAGTCGAGCGGATCAACCGGGAAGCGGGTGCCGACGAGTTGGCCGTTCTGATCGCGGCATAGGCCGGTGACCCCGGAAAATGAGTCGCGTTGGGCCGCTGGGATGTTTTCCCAATGATGGCGCAGGCGTTCGAGCGCCTGCGGCAGGCAGCCATCGTCGGAATCGAGCTTGAGCCAGAGCTGGCCGAGGGATTCGCGCAGGGAGAGGTTGTGCGCATGATGCGCGCCGCGATGCGGCTCCTGCAGGTAACGCATTGGAAAACCGGCCTCGGCTTGATAGCGAGCCATCAACTCCGCCGTGCCGTCGGTGGAGCCGTCGTCGATCACTAACCATTCAAAATCGCGACAGGTCTGCGCCTGCAAGCTCGCGAACACGCGGTGCAGCGTGTGGGCGCGATTGTAAGTGGGCGTGTAAACCGTGAAAAGCGGCATAGGGGTGGATGACGAGTGTCCGTGTCCATGGCGGGACGCCACCACGAATTCACGCAATCCTCAGTACGCGTTGTCGCGCTTGAAGAAGGTGAGCATCATGATCTGGAGGTCGAGCCAGAGGCTCCAATTTTCGAGATACCAGAGGTCGCACTGGATGCGTTCGCTGAGATCGGTGTCGCCGCGCAGGCCGTTCACCTGCGCCCAGCCGGTCATGCCGGGCTTCGAGTGATGGCGGGCATTGTAGTGTGGGATCTGATGCTTGAAGTCGGCGATGAGTTCCGGACGCTCGGGACGCGGGCCGACGAGGCTCATCTCGCCTTTCAACACGTTCCAAAACTGCGGCAGTTCGTCGATGTTCCATTTCCGCATGAAGGCACCCACACGCAGGCGGCGCGGATCATCTTTGACGCACCATTGCGCACCGTTGGCCTGCTCGGCGTTGAGCTTCATGGAGCGGATCTTGATGATGTCGAAGGGCACGCCGTTCACGCCCCAGCGGCGCTGGCGGTAAAACACCGGGCCGCGTGACTCCAGCCACACCATGGCGCTGAACAGAGTGACGATGGGAGCGCTGAAGATGATCCCGGCCATCGCACCCACGATGTCGAGCGTGCGCTTGGCAATCACATTGAGCGTGCCATCCAGCGGCAGCCGCGTGACGCCAAGCACCGGCGTCCCCGCGATGGTTTCCAGGGTCAGACCGGAGACAAAGACGCGAAAGCAGGACGGGATGACCTTGAACTGGATCATCTCCCGCTCGCAGAGGTTTGCCAGAGCCACCATCTGCTCACGTGGGCCGTGCAGATCAGCCACCACGACCATGTCCGTGGCGTGCGTGGTCACGAGGTGCTCCACTTCGTCCAAGCTGCCCAGACAGGGGAAAGTTTCTTCCTGCGGTCGATGAGCATCGCCCGCCGTCGTCTTGACCCAGCCCAGGATTTCATAAGCGCAGGCATGGTCACGCTTGAGCGTTTTCCACAGGCTCAGCGCTTCCTCGTTCCAGCCCACAAACAGCGCGCGCTGCCGCAACGCCTCGATGCGGCCCGGTGTGCGCAGAAAATTCAAGAAGGCCTCGCGCCAGCCCAGCAGCAGCAGCAAAGCCGTGGCGCCGTTAAGCATCACATAAACGCGGGAGATGCCGGGCTGTAGGTTCAGCGCCAAAGTGATGGCCAGAAAGCCCGCCGTCCAGATCAGCACAGCCTTGGCGATCTTGGAGGAGATCCAGCGGTTGCGCAGTAGCACGTTCTGTTGGTAAATATCCTGCCAGCCAAGCACCAGCACCAGCGAGAGGCTGCCCAGGGCCATATGGCCGCCATACTGCCGGAAGGTCATCGCGTTGAAGTTGCCGAAATCCCGCAGAACCGTGTGAAAGCGCAACCAGTAGGCCAGATAGGCCGCCAGCACGGCCATGATCAAATCTCCCAGGATGCTGATGAGCACCCAAAAATGCGGCGACACCTGCTCTTTCTCCCGCCACGCACGCCGTACCTCCAAAGCCTGCGACATGCTCGGTGCGCTAAGGAGGCTGGCGTTGGAGTTGGTCAGGTTCATCGTCTGGCTGGCTTGTTAATAATTGAAATTATATTCATTATAACCCGACCAGCAAGGCATTATTATGACAATTATCTTATATTTGGCGGATTGAATCAATCGGGTGGCTCACTTTTGAGAAAAACTGCCAATTTTGGCCCTTCATCATCAAAAAAAAGAACCCGTATGCTGGAGTCTCGAACTCCAGCACGCGGGTTGCGCTCGACACACCATCTGCCGCTCAAAACGTCATCTTAACCCCCGCCACGACTCCCCGCCCCGGCAGGGGAACTCGATCCTTGAGGAAAGAGGTGTGCTCACGGGCGTCTTCGTTGGTGAGGTTCATCCCTTTGACATAAAAATCGGTTGTCGTCGGCCCCTGCACCACCCTGTAGCTCAGCGTGAGATTGACGAGGAAGTAACTGGCGGTGCCAAACTCATTGGCCCCCAACCGCTGCTGCGGCGCGGTATAGATGCCTTCGAGTCTGGCCCCAAACGCCCCGTGCTCCACGATCCACGCGCTGGAGAGATGGAACGGCGGGATGCGTGGCAGTGAACGCCCAGAACGGGCATCACGCGCACGCACCGCATCCGCCTTGAACTCCCAATGCAGGTTCGTACCCGCCTGCGTTGGCTCCGCCGTGACGGGATGCAGCAGATGGAAAGTCGTCTCCAGCTCCGCGCCGAGGAACTGCGCCTGCACAGCCTGGTAGCGATACTCCGGCGTGCCGCCAATGAGGACTCCCGTGCCAAACTGGCCGATGAAGTCGTTGTACCGGTTGTAGTAGCCACTCACACTCCCCGTCACCCAGCCCGTGCGTTTGCGCAGGCTCAGATCAAAGCCGAGCGAGCTTTCGACACCAAGATTCGCATCGCCCACCTCGAAGGTGTTCGTGGCTAAGTGCTCCCCGTTCGCAAACAGTTCCTGGCTGGTCGGCGCACGTTCGGCATGCGTGATGGTGAATGCGGCAGAGTACTCGTCATTCGGATTGAAGACGACGCCTACCGAGCCGCTGAGGTTGTCGAAATTACGGCTGCGGGCCGGGCCGAACACAGCATTGTTCAACGCCTCCACCGAGATGCTATCATAGCGCCCGCCAAACTGGAAACTCAGCGGCCCCCGCGTGATGTCCTCGAAAAAGAACAGCGAGTTCGACTGCGTGATGTTCGGCGGCAGGAAGGCCTCCGCCCCCGCGATCAGAAAGTCGCTGCGGTCCGATTGAAAGCCCACCACCCCTTCCATCCCGGCGAGTTTCTCATGCTTGGCCTCGATACGGAAGTCATAGCCGTCGTTTTTGAACACCGTGTTGTCCATGCCGTCCTCGAACTCAACGTGCTCATAGTCCGACCACGCAAAGCGGTAGCTGATCTCCTTGATGTGCGGCAGCGGCTTGTAAAACGCGCCACGCACATCCAGGCGCGTCTGATTCAGGTCGATGAACACGCTTTCCTCCGCTGGTGAGCCGTACAGAGAATGAAACTCCGTCCAGGCGAAACCGACGAAGCCGCCGTCCCAAATGTAGCTCAGGCCGCCGGAAACGCCCTGCGAGCGCAGATGGCTGTTCGGCACGCTCTTGTTCGGCTCCAGATCACCCGCTGGCAGCGGATTACGCTCTTGCTCACCCACGGTGCGTGCGTTTCCAGGAATGTGAAAATCTTCCGCCGCCCTCGTGAACGCCTCCACATGGAAGGCCAGCCCCTTCCAGCCGCCCTCAAGCATCACATTCGACTGATATCCGCTGTCCACGGAGGAAAACCGTCCGCCCATCGCGCCACGCAGCGTGCCATCGAGCCTTTCGTCCACAATGCGGCCGTCAATGGCATTGACCACCCCGCCGATGGCATTCGAGCCATACAGCAGCGTCGCTGGCCCACGAATCACCTCCACCGACTTCAAATTCGCCGCATCAAAACTCACCGCATGGTCAGGACTCGCCGAGGAGGCGTCAAGCGTGTTCAACCCGTTCTGCAAAATGCGCACGCGATCCCCATCCAGACCCCGAATGATGGGCCGGCTCGCCGCCGGGCCGAAATACGAGCTGCTCACCCCCGGCAGCCGCGCCAGCGTCTGCCCCAGTGAAGGTTCGACCGCCAGATTCAACTTCTGCCCCGTCAGCACCGAAGTCGCCTGCCCCTGCTGAAAGAGCGGCCGGTCCAGTGGCGCAGAAATCACCATTTCATCCAGCGAAATGACCTCCTCGTCGTCATGCGCACGCGCCGGATCATGCCGTTGCTGAGCCATGGAGTTCAAAGTGGAGCCAGCGGCCAGGACGAGAAAGAAAAGGAAGTGTGGGGTCTTCATGCGCGGTTTGTGATGCCATAAATGATAAATGCAATCTCTTTGCAACTGCAAGTGATTTGTATTTATTAACGCATGACTCATTCTTTCCCGCTCACAAACGCCGAGTTTAAAAAAGCTCGAACGCCTGGATGCAGCTACCTGATCCTTTCCCGCAATGGCTGCCGAATGAGCCTCAGGCATCCTGAGAACTCCCTGCGCTGTGCTTTTTCATCCACCGCTTCGCACACTCACTCTGCTCGCGGGTTTCCAGGCAGCACATCCGACGGGCACGAATCCACTGCACCGGATCAGCCTTCGCCGGGATAAAACCCGCCTTCGCACACCACGCGACGATGAACTGCCCCGTCCGGCCGCAACCTGCCACACAATGCACCACCACTGCCTCTCGTGCCGCGTGATGCTTGTCCATCAAGCTCACGAAGTGCTCGATCTGGGCATCCGTGGGCACGCCGTAGTCAGGCACGTTGATGTGGTGATACACAAACTGCTCCGGCACATCGCGACGATTGTCGAACTCGCAACAGTTCACGACCGCCCGGATGTTTTGCTCCTCGTAGATGTCGAAAACATACGGATCAGGCCACCACGACGCCGCGATGACACCCTCCACAATCCAGGTGAAGGGCTCGGTGCGTTCGGGCTGGCCTCTTTCAGGCCAATACCAGGGGCGGATCGGTGGCGGCATGCGTGTTTCTGCACTCGCTGCGCCGTGATTTCAAGGCGCAGCGCCTTAGCTAAAGCATGTCTTTGACTCAGGTACCGCAGAACGTCTGATACGAGTCCAAGCCAGAAGGTTCGCAGAACTCCGGTAGATCCTACGTGAGATCGTAGAGTTGAGCCAGCACCGTCAGCAGGCGATGCATTGGATTCAGCTCCCCCTGCTCCGTCGTTGTCATCATTCATGACACGAACGAAGCACATGCGGCCTCCACGCTCCACACCCAACGGGAATGCACGCGCTCACGCTGAAGAAGATCGAGCCGTCACCTTTTTCTCACGGCACTTGGACACTCAGGCGCATGAAGTAGCGCTGGCTGACGAGGGCGCTGTCAGGCATGCCGACGTCAATGAGCACACGTCCTGCGGCAGGAGCGCCGCTGGCGATATAGGGTGAACCGCCACCGAGCCATGCCCAGCTACCGTTGCCGACCTTGCGAGCGACCGTGCTCCAGGTGCCGGTGAGCGTGCTGTTGCCCTCAATGAGGTAGGTGACATCGGACGGTGCGGGGGAGGGCAGATTCAATCGCAGAGCAAGGGCACCGCTGCTCATCAGCGGACTAATGTTCGCGAGATTGGTCGAGTTTGGCTGGAGGCCGAGGGCGTACTCAAGGCTGTTGCTGAGGCCGTCGCCATCAGGATCAGCGGTGACAAGCGCATTGGCACCACCGCCTGGGAACTGGGCGCTCTGCCAGTAAGCAAAACCGATGAGAGCGGACGTAGTCACGTCACTCTGCCAGATATGCCCGGTGTCTCCGACGGTGATGAAGGTATTGGCAAAGAACGTGGCAGCCTTGCGTGTCGTCACACCCGAGGGAGCCGCATATTGCGTCCAATTTACGCCGTCGAGTGAGAGCACATCGACATTGGCATCCGCTGCGGATTGGTCAACACCAGCGGCGAAGTACACGCCATTGCCATAGGCAAGACCGCGCACTCGCTCGGTGGGAGTGGTTCGTGTGGTGGTGAAGGTCTGCCCATTGTCCGTGGAAGTGCGCAGTTTGGAATACCAGCCGCTGGCCACGAAGCGGTTGTTTAGCCAGGCGATCTTGCGCAGGTCCTGCCAGGAGGCGACACCGCTGCCGGCGGAGTAGTCAGTCCAACTGAGGCCATCTGCCGAAGTGAAGACTTTCGGGGTGCCGCTGCCGCTGGAGTAGCCGGTCATCACAAAGGTGCTGCTGCCATAGGCGATGCCGTCCAGGTTGGAGGTGCCAAAGCCGGTGATGGTGCTCCAGGCGGTGCCATTCGTGGAGCGCATGACGATGCCGTCATCGCCGCAAGCCACCAAAACCCCGCCAGGTGTGACGGCGACGCTCCACAGGCCAGTGTTGGCCGTACTTCCCAGCAAACGACGAGTCCAGGTAGTGCCAGTAGGCGAGGTGTAAATGATGCCGACCCAGCCGGGGATCGCGAAATTATAGTCCTGACCAACGACGACGAACTGTGTGCCATCCCAGACGACGCCGTAAAAAGTAATGTTGTCGGCATATTCGGTAATCGTTCGCTCGGTCCAAGTCTGACCATCCGCAGAGGTGCGGATGACGCCGTTGTCACCCACGGTAACGAGCGTGCTGCCATTGTGGGCGACGGCCTCCAGGGCATGAGTCGTGCCGCTGGTGCGCTGGGTGAAGGTGCGCGCGGGATCACTGATGGTAATGCTGCCATTCAGCGTGCTGATGCCGCCACGCCCGTCACTGACCCGCAGCGTGTAATTGTAAGTGCCGCCAAAAGTGAAGGTGACAGAAATCGCCGGGCCATCGAGCACTGGGAGCGTGCTACCAAAATCCCAAGCATAGTTCAGAGTGCCACCATCGGCATCGGTGGCACTCGCAGCAAAGGTGATGGGTGCGCGTGCGCTGCCAGTGGCGGGGGCGGTGGTCAGACTCTGCACGGGTGCGGCATTGGTGGGATAGAGGCTGTTCGTGCGGCGGGAAATGTTCGTATCCTGCACCGTGATGAAGCGGCCATGGCCATACGCGGCTGCATCGGCATCACCGACAGCGGTATTGCCACCGTTCACCGTCGTGCGACTCCACAGCGTGCCGTTGGTAGAAACGAGCAGCGCAAACGGTGTGCCGCTTTCATCCATGGCCTTGGCGGTGCAGAGCAATGTCCCATCCTCCGCTCTGGCGATGTGGTAGGTGCTCCAGCGCGTCGTGCCAGGCAGGCCGGCAGCGCTCCAGGTCAGTCCGCCATCCGTGCTACGCTCGATGCCACCATACCAGCCTGTGAGGTAAACCGCGCCCCCAAGGGTGAAGATGGAGTCGATGTCATAGCCTCGCGTGCTGCGCTGCGTCCACGCCACCGCATCTGGCGAGGTCCAGACAGTCTCCTCACGAGTGCCTGCCGCGTTGCGCTCAATGGCGATCCATTGCGCGCCACTCCACGTCAGCAGGCGAAAATCCGGCATTGCAGGCACATTCGCCGCAAGCGTCCAAGTTCGACCGTCGATGCTGCTCAGTACGATGCCGTCATCTGCCACTGCGACGAACCTGCCGTTGCCATGTGCCACCTCTCGAATCTGTGGCAGACCCGTGGGAAAGCTGGCCGTGTACCAGAGACGCCCGTCCGGCGACCAGGCCAACTGCGCCCCACCACCAGTCGCCAGGCCACCCATGACGAAGACATCATTGCCGAAGGCCAGCTTGCCTGAGTTGTCGAAATTCGTCGGCTGTCCTACGCTGCTCCAGGTGACGCCATCCCAGCTCAAATAAACATCACCAAAGTATTCGGAAGCCACAAAACGACCTTCCCCATAAACCACGTCATCCATGTAAGTGCTGCCGGGCGCAGAGGTGGTCCATGTATCGATGGGATCGGTAACAGTCACCGTTTTCGAGACCGTCACCGTGCCGCCCTTCATATCACTGACCGTCGCGCTGAGATTGTACGTGCCGCCGACAGTCCAGCTCATCGTGAGTGAGTTCGCATTCGCCCGCACGATGCCATCCGCACTGTTCCAGTAGTAGGCCAGCGTGTCGTTGTCGGTGTCATTGCCGGTGACGGAAAAGGTGGCGCTGCTGCGTGCGGCCAGTGAGCTGGGGCCGCTGATGGCGGAGCTGGTCGGCACCGCATTGCCTGCGAAGGCCCCCAGGTTCACCCGCACATCCAGATAGGCATCCGCACCGGCGCCACCGGTGGCCAGCGGCGTGATGTGCGCATTTGCCGCTCCATCACTGAACGTGCGGCCGATGGCGATGCCTGCGTCCGTCTTGTCGCCACTGGTGGCCGGCGTCGTGTCCAGCAGCCAGCAGCGTGTCTGCCCGGCTCGTTGCCAGTTCAAATAAGCGCCCTGCGCCAACACCGGCACGCCAGGATAAAGCGCACGATAGTTCAGCCAATAGTACTCCTCGCTTCCCGGCGTGGCGACTTTGGTCACACGCACGCCGCGGTATGTGCCGGTGGTGTAGCGATCATCCACCCGATAGATGCGGTAGGTGCCTGATCCCAGCGCTGTGGCATCAGCCCACTGTGCCGACGTGAGCCAGTCCAGCTTCGCCTTCGCCTGCGCATGAAAATGCGCCTCCGGCAGGTCGCCGCCACCCATGACATCATAAGGGTCACCGTACTCCACCGTGGCACCCGTGCCACTGACGCTGCCATCACTCGTCTGCCAGAAGCTCGCGTGACCGATGCCGTAATTGTGTCCGAACTCATGCACATAGGTGTCCACGCTGTTCGTGCCCTGCATCCAGAGATTGCCGCCCCCGGCCAGACCCGCGTAACTCACACCGCCGCTGATCATCCCGATGCTCGGAAAGATCACCCCCACGATGTCATAGTTGCCAAGGCCATTGTCACCGCTGCCACTGTTATACACCGGCCCGATGTCGATGCCCGCATCCGGCCCGCTGCGGTTATTGCGGAAGCTGTTGCGCGCATCACGCAGCAGCTCGGAGTTCAGACCGCTGCCACCATTGACATAAAAAGCCGTCGTCTGCGGCACCCGGTACACATTCGCACTCACCGTGCCGGTGATGAAGGTCTTGTTGTAGGACATCGTGCGGATGTGCTCCGACGACTCCGCCAGCGCCGTCGTCGTTGCCGCCTGGCTGCCAAAGCCTCCCGCGTTGTCGGAAAAGTCGATGCGGATGATGAAGACCCTCTTCTCCGTCTCCGTCCATGCGCTGGCCTGCTCCTCCGCAGCAGATGAAGCTCCCTCAAGATCAAACCCACCGCCTGCAGCGCCATCCGCCGGCACCGGCTGATAGGCAAAAATACGCTCCGAAGCCGCCACGGGTCCCGGCTTCGTGTCCAGACTGCGCAGCGCCTCATCCAATCGCGTCAGTTCCGTGACATCCCCAAACGCAAACACCTCGCCACCAGCCACCGCGAGCACCTTGGGGCCGGACAGCGCCTTGCCCGTGGCAAAACTCCGCTCCAGCCCCCCAGCATGCGTCGGAAACTGCGCTGCCTCCTTGGCCGACACCGGCTGAAACACCACATCTCCCACCGCCGCCACACCATCCAGCACCACGCCTTGCAGCGGAATGGACTTCTTCCCCGTGATCTCCGCCCGGCTGCCAAACACGAAGGCCTCCACATGCGAGCCATCTTTGAAATGCAGTTCCACCACCGCCTCACGGCCATCAGGCGATGCTCCGCCGCAAATCGGCAAATAAACCATCTCCACTCGCTCATTGAACGGCCGCTCCACCCAAGTCCGCATCTCCGGCGGCAGCGCCGCATACTCTGAAAAGCTCACCGCCTCCGCCAGCGCCTGCCGTGGGGCCTCACGCACCAGTCGGCTCATCCGCTCCCGCCGCGTCTTGGCTAAGGCGATGCCAGCTTGCAGCTCCGCCGGTTCCACCGCCACCTCCGTCTTGCTCACCCACGCCTTCCAGGCCGCCTGGTCGATCTGCGGCATCGCTGCCCTCACTTGCCGCACCTCCACTTTCTCAATCGGTCGCGTCACCTCACCTCCCGGCCTCAGCCCAAACCAAAGAGTCACCAACAACAGCAACGGCAGGCCAACTGACCAGAGAGGACGTTTCATAATTCAAAAAGAGTGTGGCTGGAGCGCATTGCCGACCGACAACACACCCCAGCGTTAACACCGATGCAAACGACCGCAATAACTCCAGCCACCTTCGCATCAAAAAGTTCGTTCAAGTTCCGCAGAACGTCTGATACCCGGTTAAATCCGCAGACTCGCTGAACTCCGGCAAATCCTGCGTGTGATCAAACGGTGCGGCCAGCACCGTCAGCAACCGCTTCATCGGATTGAGATCGCCATGCTCCGAGGCGGCGGCCAGCGTCTCCTCAACCTTGTGATTGCGGGGAATGAAGGCGGGATTGCTGCGACGCATCAGATCAGTCACATCACTGGCCGATTGCGGCTGGCGTTTGAGCCGTTCGGACCACTGCTGCTGCCATTCCCTCGGCTCAATGCGGCCATTCGTCAGATCGCGGAAGGTATTCGTGAAATCCGCCTTCGTCTCACGCATCCAATCAAGCAGCGTTTGAATCAAAGCCTTGTCTTCACTCTCCTCGGTGAAGAGTCCCAGCTTCGCCCGCATGCCCGCGAGCCAGTGGCGCTTGAAGCGCCCCTCAAAACTCCCAATCGCCTCGTTCGCGATCTCGATGGCCTGTTTTTCATCGTCGTGAAACAACGGCAGCATCGCCTCGGCCAGGCGCGCGAGATTCCACTGCGCGATGTGCGGCTGGTTGCCATAGGCGTAGCGGCCATTGCGATCAATCGAGCTGAAGACCGTGGCCGGATCATACGCGTCCATGAACGCGCACGGTCCATAGTCGATCGTCTCGCCGCTGAGCGCCATGTTGTCCGTGTTCATCACGCCATGGATGAAGCCGACGTGCATCCACTGCGCGATCAGCGCCGCCTGCCGCTCCATCACCGCCTCAAAGAATGCTGCGTAGCCGCCTTCGACCTCCGGAAAATGCCGCTGCATCGTATGATCTGCCAGCGCTCGCAGTTCCGCTTTGTCGCCACGAGCCGTCGCATACTCAAACGTGCCGACACGAATGTGACTGGCCGCTACGCGAGTCAGCACCGCTCCTGGCTGCGACTCCTGGCGGAAGACGTTTTCACCCGTCGTCACTACCGCGAGGCTGCGCGTGGTCGGAATGCCCAGCGCGTGCATCGCCTCGCTGATGATGTATTCACGCAGCATCGGCCCCAATGCCGCACGACCATCGCCACGACGCGAAAACGGCGTCGGTCCCGGTCCTTTGAGCTGGATGTCAAACCGTGCGCCGCTTGGCGTGATCTGCTCGCCAAGCAAAATGGCGCGTCCATCCCCCAGCATCGTGAAATGCGCGTATTGATGCCCCGCATAGGCCTGCGCCAGCGGTTCCGCTCCCGGCGGTAGTTCATTGCCCGCAAAGATCGCCGCATCATCCAACGCATCCGCATTCAGCCCCAAAGTCTCCGCCAGCGGCCGATTCAGCACCACCATCTTCGGCTCAGGCACAGGCGTCGGATCGACCCGCACATGAAACGACTGCGGCAGTCGTGCATAGGAATGATCCAACCGCCAGCCGGCCGGTGAACTGAGTGTGTCAGGTGTGTTGGGCATGCAGACCTTGTAGCGCGGAATTCCGATTCCGCGAAGCAGACGAACTCAGCAGCGGCGTTTCCTGCCAAAAAAACCTCCTCAATCTTTGCCAACCGGGCTTCCCGTGCAAAATGCCGCCGAATGGCCACCAAACGCCCCAAAAAAGCCACCCGCGCCGAGCTTGAGCTGAAACAGCTCATTGCGGCGGAAGCCCCCGCCGACCTGCGGCAGATCCAAGCCGTGCTTGGCAAAGTGCAGATCGCCATCGCCGACTACCTGAAATCCGGCGCACCGCTCAAGATCACGCTCAACCCCGTCGAAATCCTCAGCGCCATCGAAGCCGCCATCCGCGAGGCCGAAGGACACCCCAGCCCCTGGCCCGACGGCGCCGACGCCCGCACCTTCTTCATCCACGGCCTCTACGACGACCTCATTCAGCAGCCCAGCAACATCTTCGAAACCAAACGCTTCCCCGACGGCACCGACCGCTACCTCCCCATCAGCCCCGCCACCTGGAAAGCCTGCCTCGAAAAACTGCGCTGCCAGATTATTGAGGCGGGACTGAAAATCGCGAAGCGGGAAGCGGCCAAGCGTAAAGCCTAATTCGCAATCAAGTTGCAACAACGGCATGCGGCGGTTATGGATAAGCAACCCGCCACGCCATGAAAACCTTCCTCGCAGCCTTTGCGCTGTCTCTCGCCATCGGCCAGGCCGCTCCGCTGAAAGTCGCCTCGCTGCATCCTCTCGTGGCCGATCTCGCACGGCAGGTCGGCGGCGCGAATGTCGAAGTCATCGAAATCCTCAAGCCAGGCGGTGACATCCATCACTTTGAGCCAGCCCCCAAGGACATCGCCGCGATGCGTGGCTCCAAATTGCTGCTCGCCTCCGGCAAGGAACTCGAAACCTACCTCGACAAGCTGCGCGACAGCCTCGGCGCGAGCATCAAGCTTGTCGAAGTCGGCGAAAAAATCCCCTCCATCCCTTACGTCTGCAATCACGATCATGGCGATGGCGACCATGATCACCACCACGGCCAGTTCGACCCGCACTGGTGGCACAGCGCCGAAAACATGAAGCGCGCCGCCCGCATCGTGGCCGATGAACTCACCGCCGCCGATCCCGCGAACGCCGCCGCTTACGAAGCCGGTGCCAAAGCCGCCTCCAAGCGCTTCGGCGAACTCAAAGTCTGGGCGCAGAAGGAAATCGCCAAAATCTCCCGCGCGGACCGCAAACTCGTCACCGCGCATGCTGCCTTCGGTTACTTCTGCAAGGAGTTCGGCTTTGAACCCATCTCGCTCCTCGGCGTCGGCCGCAGCGATGATGCCGACTCGAAACACGTCGCCGAAACCATCGCCGAAATCCGCGAGCATGGCATCAAGGCCGTCTTTCCTGAAGATCAGGCCAATCCCAAAGTCCTCGCCGAGATCGCCCGTAGCACCGGTGTGAAGATCGGCGAGCCGCTCATCGCCGACGGCACCGCCAAAATCGCCCACACTTTTGAAACGATGCTCGCGCACAACGTCCGCGCCCTCGTCGCTGCTCTTGCTCCCGTGAAATAATCATGCGTGGCTTCCCGCCCATTCAGATTTTCCTGCTCTGCCTCGCCTTCATCGTGCTGGCGGTGCCGCTGAGCCATCTCACCGGGAACACCAGCAACGCCAAGGTCATCAAAGTCGCCGCCAAAGAAGCCAACAGCGTGAAAGCGCTGCTGCGACTGCGTTTCGCTCACCAACCGAGCACGCTGAGCCTCAAGATCGCCGACAAGGAGCTGATCACGACCACCGACGCTTCACCGCTCGAACTCGATGCCGTGCTGCCTTCCACCAAAGAAGGCGTCGATGTCTTCCTGAGCGCCACTTGGCCGGATAACACGCCCGACACAGCCCTCACGCTCGAACTTGAACCCGACGGCCTCGAAGCACGCAGCCAGACACGCTGGTCCGCCGCAGGCAGTCTCGATGAAGTCATCACCTTCTCCTGGAAATGAGCGCCGTAGCCACGCATGACAAAACCAAGGAGCACGTCTGCTGGGGTGGTGGTTGTGAGCACACGCAGCATCACAAACTCGAAGTCGTTGATTTGAGTGTGCAGTATCAGGAAGTGCGGGCGCTCGAAAAAATCCACTTCGCCACCGAATGCGGTCGCAGTATGGCCCTCATCGGCCCGAACGGCGCGGGTAAGAGCACGCTGCTCAAATCTCTCGCCGGACTCATCCCTGGCGACACCGGCAAGATCCTCTGGCGCGGCAAACCACTCACCCGCAGCAGCCATGAAATCGCCTACCTGCCGCAGCGTGGCGACATCGACTGGAACTTCCCCATCACCGTGCGCGGCCTCGTCGAAATGGGCCGCTACCCGAATCTCGGCTGGTGGCGGCAGTATTCGCGTCACGACGCCGAAATCGTCGAGCGCGCGCTCACCAGCATGGAACTGCGCGATCTCCAGGACCGCCAGATCAGCGCCCTCTCCGGCGGCCAGCAGCAGCGCGCTTTCATCGCCCGTGCCCTCGCTCAAGAAGCCCACGTCCTGCTACTCGACGAACCCTTCACCGGCCTCGACAAGCCCGCGCAGGAAAATCTGAGCCGACTCTTCAAAGAACTCACCGCCGAAGGCCGCCTGCTCATCGCCAGCCATCACGATCTGCAAACCGTCACCGGCAACTTCGACGACGTCCTCCTCATCCGCCGCCATCAAATCGCCTTCGGCCCAGTCGCCGATTCCTTCACGCCTGCCAACGTGTCCCGCGCCTACGACAACCCGGATCAAGCATCCAGCAACTAGCATCCAGCCACCAGATGCCCACGATCACCGACTTCCTTGCCGAACCCATCGCCAAACGCGCGCTGCTCGCGTGTTTGATGATCGGTTTCTCCAACGGCTTCGTCAGCGCGTTCGTCGTGCTGCGGAAATCTGCGCTCAAGATCGGCACCATCTCGCATTCATTGCTGCCAGGCCTCGCTGTCGCCGTGTTGATCGCCGGACTCTCGCAATGGAGCGCCCTCATCGGAGCCATCTTCGCCGCACTCATCGTCGGCCTTGGCTCCATCTTCCTCTCGCGCACTTCCAGGCTCGATCAAGATACCGCCATGGGCGTGCTATACACCACCGCCTTCGCCGCCGGCCTGCTCATCCTCAAAAACCTCGATGTGCGCCAGAAGCTCGATGAATGGCTCTTCGGCAGCATCATCGGCATGGCCGACTCCGACCTGTGGATCGCCTTCGGCATCAGTGCCATCGCCGTCATCACCCTCACCACGCTGCAACGACCTCTGCTCATCTATCTCTTCGAGCCCAACATCGCCGCCAGCCTCGGCGTGCCCGTGCGCTTGCTGAACTACGCCACCTTCGCCGTCACCATCCTCGTGCTCGTGTCCTCGCTGCAAGCCGTCGGCTGCATCCTCAGCGTCGGCCTCATGGTCGCTCCCGCCGCCACGATTTATCTTCTCACCAACAACGCCCGCACGCTCTTCTGGGGCGGCGGCATCCTCGGTGCCGTCGGCTCAGTCGCTGCCTTTTTCATCTCCTACCCGCTCGGCTGGAGCGTCAGCGCCACCATCATCGTCGTGCTCGGCAGCTTCTTCTTCCTCGCCTACATCTTCAGCCCGAAATACGGCCTGTTCAGCAGGCGCCGAGGCGTGGCCTAGTTGGCCTGTTGCTGTGCAACAGGCCTCCGTTCGCCAGTTCAGCGCAACTGGACTACTTTACTTGGCCGGCAGCACGCTCCGCAAACACCCGCCACATGCGGACCCTGTCCTAGCGTCCGCCGTCAGCCCCTCATTCCCGGCTGACAAAACCTCAATACTTTGCCTTGCTGAAGCGCCTTGCTGAAGCGCCTTGAGGAAGTGGCGACGAAGGATTGGCTGGCAGTGCTGCGGGAGGGAAAGTAGTGCTGAGCTTTAGCTCGCACGGGCATGGTTCGCGTGAGAAGGGATCGCCCTGGCCTGCCACGCTTTCACGAGCTGAAGCTCATGACTACTTTGCCTTGCTGAAACGCCTGGAGGAAGTGGCGACGAAGGATTGGCTGGCAGTGCTGCGGGAGAGCACGAAGAAATGACGGCCCATTTGCCAGCGGCAGGCGGTTGCTTCATACTCCCACCATGTCAGTCGCCCAAGTCACCCAGGAGATCGCCCAGATGACGGAGGATGAGCAGTTCCATGTGGCTGCGTTCCTCCAGCACCTCGTTGATGAGCGTGATCCGAATCACGCTGCTGCGATGGCTGCGGCAAACCGTCGGATGGACGAGGGGCAGAAAGTTTCGTTTGAGGAACTCGTCCAGAGACATGAGGCCCTGGAGCGGCAGGGAAAATAAGTCATGACCTCGGCACCGAAACTCGTGCTGGATGGTGAGGCTGTTGAGACTTTGCTGGCGCTGCCACCAGCAGCTCGGCGGCGGGTCTTGAGTGTCCTTGAGCAACTTCGTCACGAGCACCCCCGAACCACCGAAGATTTCTCTGAAACGGATCTAGTGGTCGACATCACCAAAGTTGACGGGTAATGTGTTTAATGCTTCTTAACAATTTCATTTGTCAGTGGTATAGGTCTCGGATGAAGAAATATCGCATCCGTCTGACCCCTGAAGAACGTGCTGAACTCGAAACCTTTGTCGCCAAGGGCAACGGCGCGGTGACCAAAAGGCAACATGCTCATATCTTGTTGGCAGCAGCTGCCACCGGTCCCAACGGTGAGTGTCTCGACGAGGAGATTGTCCGTGTTTTGAGCGTCTCGATCTCGACCATTGACCGGGTTGCTTTTACGCCAGTGCCTGAATCGGCGCATCGCAAGCAAGGAACTCATGGAAACAGAGGCCACGGCTTGGGCAACCCGGCGAAACAAAGGCCAGTGCGGCACCGACTGGAGATTCACGACAAAAGATGCACTTATCAAACTCAAGCGTCTTTACCCAGCAGCTCTGATGGTTTGAACCACTAGCCCCAATGCCGTTAAGCAATCCTGCAACGAACGCCGAACTGGCCCCTCACCTAACCTTTCGCTTCGCGGCGCTTCGCTAGCCCCGAAGCTCGCCTGTTTGCGCAACACGTTTCTCGCGGGGAGAGGGACCTGAATACCGTGCGCCAGCGTCAGGCTCCCTCTCCCCGGCGCGAGACTTGTTTTGCGTTTGGCTTTCTTTCCGGGGAGAGGGTCGGGGTGAGGGGCCAGATTTGCACCTGGGAATAGGGGCGTCATTATTGCTTAACGGCATTGGGGCTAAAGCTCCCTGCCCGCAGTGCTGCGCGGAGCGTTGCAGGCGGGGGCACTACTTTCTCACGTCAGACGGCCGGTGATGTAGGATTCAGTCAGTGGGTTGCCGGGATGGTTGAAGATGGTCATCGTGTCGTCCTCCTCGATCAATTTGCCTTTGTAGAAGAACGCGGTGCGGTCGGCGATGCGTTTGGCCTGCTCCATGTTGTGCGTGACGATGACGAAGGTGTACTGGCCGCGCAGTTGATGAATCAGCTCCTCGATGCGTGCGGTGGCGATGGGATCGAGCGCGGCGCAGGGTTCATCCATCAGCAGGATGCGCGGCTGCAAGGCGATGGCACGCGCGATGCACAAGCGCTGCTGCTGGCCGCCGGAAAGGCCGGTGGCCATCTCGTGGAGGCGGTCTTTGACCTCATCCCACAGCGCGGCGGCCTTGAGGCTGCGTTCGGCGGCTTCTTCGAGGTCGTGGCGGTCCTTGATGCCGGCGACACGCAGGCCATAGACGGCGTTTTCAAAGATGGAACGCGGGAAGGGATTGTACTTCTGGAACACCATGCCGACATTGCGGCGCAGGTTGATGACATCGACGTTCGGAGCGTACAAATCGACGCCGTCGATCTTGATCTGGCCGCTGACGACTCGGGCGGACTCAACGAGGTCGTTGATGCGGTTGATGGAGCGAATGAGCGTGCTCTTGCCGCAGCCGGAGGGGCCGATGAGCGCGGTCACATCTTCGCGGCGCATGTGCAGATCGACATCGAAGAGCACTTGGTGGTCGCCGTAGGCGTAGTTGAACTTCTCCACCTGGATGAGAGGTGGTTCTGCGAGTTCGGTGCTGGTGGGTGTGGCGGGCAAAAAGTGCTCAGTGCTTAGTGCTCAGTTCAGAGCGGGGGTTAACTGAAGGTGCCGCGCAGATAGGCTTCGGTGAGCTTTTCGCGGGGATTGGTGAAGAGTTCTTCGGTGGGAGAGAATTCGACAAGTTTGCCGAGGTGCAGGAAGGCGGTGAAGTCGGAGATGCGCACGGCCTGTTGCATGTTGTGCGTGACGATGACGATGGTGTACTCGCGTGCGAGCTGGCTCATGAGTTCTTCAATTTTCAGCGTCGAGATCGGATCGAGTGCTGAACACGGTTCGTCCATGAGCAGCACGTCAGGGAGTGTGGCGATGGCGCGGGCGATGCAGAGACGTTGCTGCTGGCCGCCGGAGAGGGCGAGGGCGTTGGCGCTGAGGCGGTCCTTCAATTCATCCCACAGCGCAGCGTGACGCAGCGAGCGTTCAACGGCTTCATCGAGCACGTTTTTGTTCTTCTCGCCGTGGATGCGCAGGCCGTAAGCGACGTTCTCGTAGATGCTCTTGGGGAAGGGATTCGACTTCTGGAACACCATGCCGACCTGCTTGCGGAGCTGGGTGAGATCGACATCGGCGTCGTGGATGTTTTTGCCTTTCACCAGCACTTCGCCCTTGGTGACGCGGGCGCTGGGCACGCGGTCGTTCATGCGGTTGATGCAGCGCAGCAGCGTGCTTTTGCCGCAGCCGGAGGGGCCGATGAGAGCGGTGACGCGGTGGTATTCGACTTCGAGGTTGATGTCGAAGAGCGCCTTGCTCGCGCCATAGCAAAAATCCATGTCCCGCACCTGGACGACAGGCGGTGGCGTGGTTTTGGCGGTGGAATCGGCGGACATGAGAGGAGAGACGGTTACCAGCGATACTTGGCGCGCAGACGTTTGCGCAGCAGCACCGAACTGGCGGCCAAAGAAGCAACGAGGACGAGGAACACGAAGACGGAGCCGTATTGCGCACGCTCGGAGTATTCGTTCTGCGGGATCTTGGCGGCGAGGGTGTAGATGTGATACGGCAGCGCCTGGACAGATTCGGTGAAGATGCCGAGGAAGCGTGACACGCTCTGCTCCCAATGCGCGAAGATGGACGCGTCCGCAGGCAGCGGCGGGAGGTCTTTTTGCCACGGCAGCTTGTCTTTGAAGGCCAGCGCGGCGGTGAACATGATCGGGGCCGTTTCACCGGCCGCACGAGCGATGCCGAGGATGCTGGAGGTCAAAATGCCGGGCGTGGCGAAGGGCAGCACGCTGTAACGGATCGTCTGCCAGCGTGTGGCACCGAGCGCCATCGAAGTTTCGCGGAAGCCTTGCGGCACGGCCTGCAAGCACTGCTCGCTGGCGGTGATGATGACGGGCAGGATGACGAAGGCGAGCGTGAAGCCGCCTGACAGCACGCAGGTGTCCCAGCCTTCGAAGCTGAGCGTGGTAAAGCCGAGTGGAATGGCGAAGACGGAGCGATCTGCCGGCACATCGACAAACACGGGTGCGGTCAAAACGAAGGCACCGAGGCCAAAGAGGCCGAACACGACGGAGGGAACGCCCGCGAGGTTCAAAATGGCTAGGCGCACCATTTCGAGGAACTTGCCGTGCTTCGCATACTCACTGAGGTAAATCGCGCAGGCGACGCCGAGGAACAATGCGACGCCAACACTGACGATGACGAGCAGTGCGGTGCCGACAATCGGCCCCAGGATGCCGCCGCCGGAGTAGGCGATGGTTTTTTCGGAGCGGAAGTTGTCGCCGAGCTGCTTCTTGATGGCATCGGCACCGTTCACGCCGGTTTCGTAATGGTTGCCCTGCTTGTCTTCGATGACGTGAAGCTGGGACGGCAGCTCGGTGAGGAACTGCGTGTTCACGAAGGGCCACTTGGACTGAAACGTGACGGGCGCACCCTTGATGAAGATGTGCAGCATGATCGCGAGCGTGATGATCACGACGATATAGCTGCCCACGCGCAAGGCCCAGCGCGCGGCGGTTTCGCGCTGCTGGATGCCGGAGTTGTCGCCAGCGAAGGGATTGGTGGGGTCGGGGGGCATTGCTTGAAGAATCGTCCTCGTCCTCCTACTCGAACTCGTCCTCGATCAAAGAGTGACGACGGAGGAGTTGCGGGAAGGAGCGGTTGTGGACGAACGGAGCATGGGATTGGGGCGGAGCGGAAGAATCGAGGACGAGTAGGAGTAGGAGGACGAGTAGGATTGGTGAATCATGCCTTGTGGGGTTCGAAGCGGCGGGCGACGGCACGGGCGCACCAGTTGACGAGCAGCGAGATGGCAAAGAGCACGATGCCGACCATGAAGAGAGCCTGCCAGTGCGAGCTGCCGCGTGAGACTTCGCCGAGTTCCTGCGCGATGATGCCGGTGAGCGTGTGCGCAGGCTGGAAGATGACGCCGGGACCGGCGCTGAAGTCGGGAATGGCGATGCGGTTGCCTGCGACGAGCAAGACGACCATCGTTTCACCGATCACACGCCCAAGACCGAGCAGGATGGCGGAGAGAATGCCCGAAATGCCGGCTGGAACGATGACGCGGAAGACGGTTTGCAGCTTGGTGGCTCCAAGAGCGTCGGAGGCGTCGATGTAGGCCCGTGGGACGTTGTTCAGCGCGTCTTCGGAGAGGCTGAACATTGTCGGCACGGCCATGAAGGCGAGCAGGCAGCCAGCGTTGAACATGTTAAGGCGCTCCTGGATCGGGAAACCGGGCACCCATTGCAGCCAGCTCACTTCGCTGAAGTCTTTGATCAAATTGCCGACGAGCGAGATGCCGATGAAGCCGAGCACGACGGACGGGATGGCCTGAATGAACTCGATGATGGGCTTGATGAGCTCCTTCTCGCGTTCGGAGGCGAACTGGTTCGTGTAGATCGCGGCGATGACGCTGATCGGCGTGGCGATGAGGATGGCGATAAGGGCGATGACAAGCGAACCGGTCAGCAGCGGCACGAAGCCAAAGAAATCCTGCCAGGAGCTGTTGGTGATCCACTGGGAGCCGAAGAAGAACGCGCCAATGACGCTGATCATCGAAACGGGCTTGTCGGAGCGCCATTGATCGAGCTGTGCGGCAGCTTCGCGCATTTCTTGGACATGCACGGGTAGTTTGGCGCGCACATCGGCCAGCATGGCGGTGGCGGCGGGCGTTCCAGCCTCCTGCGGAAGAGAGGCGGAGGCTGTTTCGGCGGCTTTGACGTAGTTTTCGAGTTGCTCGCGCAATTCACCCGATCGTGCGGTGAGTTCCTTGGTACGTTCTTCGAGATTCACCGGTTCGGCAACGGACGCTTCGGCCTCTTTGGTGAGTTTGGCTTTTTTATCCGCATCCTTGGTCTTTGCGGCGGCTTTGAGAAGGCGCTGGCGGTTGGTTTCGAGAGCGTGGAACGCGTCAGCCGCCTTCTTGGTCTCCTTGGCGTGCTCCTTGAGTTCATCGAGCACTTCTTGAAGACCTTCGGGTGCCTCTTCGAATTCCTCCTGGGCGGTGACGAGCCCTTCGAATTTCGTGCGGGCTTCGCGATCTTTGGCGGTAAAGTCGGCGGCGAGGGTTTGCAGGAAGGGCGGAAGATCGCTGACTTCGGGGGTGAGCGCGGCGAACTCGGTCTGAAGCTGTTGCTTCTCCGCTGCGGTGAAGAGATCGGGGTAAACCAGTGATGCAGCGTCTGCGGCGGCTTTCTGCTGTTCGCGGCGCAGAATGTCGAGTTTGTCAGCGGCAGGCGGCGGGGTTTGCTCCAGAGCTTGTTCGAGGGTTTCGCGCTGCTGCGTGGCTTTTTCCTCGGCCTGGTTTTTGAGCAAAAACGCGGCGTCACGGCGGTCGCGGGCGGTTTTGCCGAGCGTGTCGAGCGAACCGCTGACGGACTGGCGCAGGCTGCTGGAGAGCGATTGGTGCTCTTTGAGCGGCTTGTCGATGATGTCACAAAACTCCAGGCCAGCGCGGCGGTAGGTGACGAGTTCGTCGCGATAGGTGGGCAGGAAGTCGATACCCTCGCGCACGAGGAAGATCATGATGAGCACCAGCACGATGACGGCGACGCTGGCATTGCTGCCGAAGAAATACTTGATGACCTGTTGAGGATCCATCCCCAGCACGGTGCGTTTGCGGTTCCTGACGAGCAGGGTGCGCAACGGCGGCCGCGAAGGTGACTCAGAACTGTCCATGCAGGTTATTTCAGCCCTCTAAACAACAATCCGGCGAAGAGAAGCCAGTTCTCCATCGCCGGATTTTGAGAAGGGTCAACCAACGATTGCCTCACTCAGTTGACGAGAACGAAACCGCCTTTGGTGATGATGGCGGCGCCAGCAGGGCTGCGGCAGAAGTCGATGAAGGCCTTCACATTGCCAGTGGGTTCGCCATTCGTGTAGAGGAAAGTGGGGCGGGAGAGCGGGTAGCTCTTCACGGCGGCAGGATTCGGAGCGGCTCCGTCGAGAGACACGATTTTGATGCCCTTGGCGCCCGAGTAGGCATAGCCGATGTAGCCGATGCCGTTGGAGTTGGAGGCCACTTCGGAGACGATCTGCTCGTTGCCGGCCATTTTCTGGCTGTTGGCACCGTATTCGCGGCCTTTCATGGCCATGCCCATGAAGTCCTTGTAGGTGCCGGAGGAGGTATTGCGGGTATAGACGGAGATGGGGCCGGGGGTGCCGCCGACTTCGCTCCAGTCCTTGATGTCACCGGCGAAAATCTGCAAAATTTGCTTCTTTTTGAGGTCGGCGATGGGGTTGTTCTTGTTCACCACGAGGGTGATCATGTCCCAGGCGATCTCGATCTCGTTGATGTCGATGCCCTTGCTGCGGCAGAGCGTGCGCTCGTCGGCTTTGATCTTGCGGGAGGACATGCCGATCTCGGCGGTGCCGGCAGCGAGATTGGTGAAGGCGGTGGAGGAGCCTTCGGCGGCGATGTCAAAGCTGACTTTGCCGCCCTGCTTCTTGAAGCCTTCCGCCAGGGCGGGGACGAGCTTGGCACCGAGGGTGTCCGAACCACGGATGCGGAGGGTGGTCTGGGCCTGAAGCGAGAGCGCTGCGGCGAAGGTGGTGACGAGGGTGAGGATGGCGGTCTTCATGTGGGAGGGTGTGGATGGTATGCGGTCGCGGTTTGCACCGTGCGCCGGTTGTCAGGCGTCGCGACGATATTGAGCGCGGCAGCCAGCGGGTCAAAACACGCTCTGTGACGAAAGCGTCACAGAGCGTGTTTTGAGAGGCGGCGGCCGGCGGTCAATCGGAATACGCTCAAACATGCATCCGTATGTGTCAAAAGCGTCACATTTAGCATCTGGCGAGATTATCAGGTTACAGCCATGTGACACTCGTCCTTGGGCGATGCCGCATCACCTGGGGAGCATTCTCCACTCCACACATCACCCATGCGCATCACACACTCCCGCATCTCTCGCGTGCTGGCTGCTCTCGCAGCAGTCATCATCGCATTGCCACCCTCCCTGCCCATCGTTGCCAGTCCGGCGATGGAAAAACTGTTCTACATTCTGAAATCGAAGGGGTCCCTGACCCAGGATGAGTACGACATGCTCGTCGCCGCTATGCGTGCGGATGAGAAAAAAGGATCGACTGCCGTTGCCCCGGCTTCTGGATCTTCTTCACCTTCACTGGAAAGGCGTCTGGCCCAAACTGAAAGCAAAGTCGGCAACCTCGAAAACGTAATCACCAATACCAAGGGACAGGTCGAGGAGATTTCCAAGATCACCGACAACACCTCGCCAGCAACGATGTCCAAAGCCGACATTGATGTCCTGCTGGCAGACAAGTGGTACGAGCGCCTCAAGTTGAAAGGCTATGTTCAGACCCGTTTGTACAGCTTGCTCGGTGATGACGATGTTCCTGGAGTGAACGTAGCGAATGACCCCTTTGTGAGCGACACGCAGTCCATGGGCATCCGTCGTGGTCGCCTGGTTTTCAGCGGCGACGTCACCAATCATCTCTATCTGTATGCGCAGATGGATTTCTTTGCGGGCGTGGGCTCGACCAGCGGTGGCACCACCACGGCCCTCCAGGCCCGTGACCTGTATGCGGACATCTCGCTGGATCCGGCTCGTGAGTTTCGCTTCCGCCTCGGGCAGTCCAAGGTGCCCTACGGCTGGTCCAACCTGCAATCCTCGCAAAACCGTCTGGCGCTGGAGCGCGCGGATGCGCTGAACTCAGCCGTTGAGGGTGAACGCGACATGGGGGCCTACCTGATCTGGGCACCCTATGAAATTCGCGAACGGTTTAAAAACCTCGTCAAAATGGGCCTGCGCGGCTCCGGCGACTATGGGGTGTTGAGTGCAGGCGTTTACAACGGCACCGGCATCAACAACAACGATAACAACGGCAAGATGCATTACATTGTCCACGCCGCCTATCCCTTTGAGTTCGACAACGGGCAGTTTTTTGAAATCGGTGCCAGCTTTTACACGGGCAATTTCAGGCCTGGCACGGCCGCCATGGGGGCCTTGGCGGCACCCGCCGTCGCCGCCCACGGCGTCCGCGATCAACGCACTGCGGTCAATGCCATCCTCTACCCGCAACCGTTTGGTCTCGAAGCTGAATATACCTGGGGCAAGGGTCCGCAGCTCAGCCCGAACATGCTCACGATTGCCAGCGAAAGCTTGGAAGGCGGCTATATCCAGGCCTGCTATCGCCATGTGTTTCCAAATCAGTCCGAGCTGATCCCCTTCGTGCGCATGCAGTCGTTTGACGGTGCGCGCAAATTCGCCACCAACGCCCCGAAAAACCGCGTGAACGAGGTCGCCTTCGGCATGCGCTATGTGCCTTACCCGGAGTTCGAAATGACGTTCCTGTACTCCAATGGCACCCGCACCAATACCACGGACAATCCTGGCGGACTCGGCCCACGCTATCGCGATGTGAACGTCAGCTACATCGGCATTCAGGCGCAGATCAATTTCTAACCGTCGCACACGACATCGTTTGGTTGGTCAAGGTCGGGCCGGGCGCATCGGGAGATGCGTCCGGCCTCATCATTTCCGAGCGTGATGCGGATGGAAGCAAGGTTGCTTCACTGGAAAAGTTCCATTAGTCTCGGTGCCGCACCCAGTCCTGCGGCTTTCATGGAAACCATTCTCCAGCACATTCTATATGTCGCGGCGGCCATCATCTTTGCCATCGCCTGCCGCTCGTTCGACAACCGCTTCATTCAGAAGCTCGGCTGGCTCGCGCTACTGGGTGCCTCGTATCTCGGCGGCTATTACCTGAGCGGCGACCAGCATCTCGGTGGTCTCGTCTGCCTCAGCTTCTGGTTCATGCTGCCATGGCTGGAAATCATTTTTCGAGTGCGCCGACTGCGTTTCCCGATCAAGAGCGAGGTCAAACACCGCTTCCCGCCCACGCGGGACGTGTTCCCTGAACTCAGCGATCTCAGCAGCGAGGCGGATGACGCCGGCTTCACCGAAGTCGGTGATACCGGCTGGCAGTGGAGCCAGACCGACACCTTCATGCGTCTGTTTTATCATCAGGAAAAACGCACGCAGGCCTCCATCGCTCTCGCGCAGCAGGGCGAGTTCGGCTTTTCGTATGTGAGCCTCACCTCACGGGCCAGCAGCGACGTCACCTTCACCACGACGAACTATCCCTTCGCCGCCACGATGAAGCATTCGCCCAAACACCGGCTGAACCGCTTCACCCACGCCGCCTCGTTTGAGGAACTGCTGGAACGCCACGATGCCTTTCTCCAACACGAAGGCATCCGCCATGAAGACCTCGCGCTCCAGGACACCGAATTTTTGCACGCCTACATCGAGCGCGACATGAGCGCCCAGATCGACCACAACATCACCGCCGGCGTCATCGAACCCACCGGCAACGGCGAATTCCGTTACTCCTGGCGCGGCTGCATCTTCCTCTACTGGCAGGTGGTGAAGGACATGCTGCGGGTGTGAAGCAGCTTGGCTCTCCAGAGCCGAGATCGAGCGTCCATTGGGTGGCAACCACAGACCCAGCGGCTCGGCTCTGGAGAGCCAAGCTACGGGATCACTGCCCCGGCGGTGCTGGCTGCGGCTGATTGCGGGCGGCTTCTGCGGCGGCGCGTGCAGCAGCTTCAGCAGCAGCTCGCTGGGTTTCTTCCTGAGCACGACGGGCGGCTTCCTCCGCCTGACGTTGCGCCATTTCTTGAGCGGCACGTTGAGCGGCTTCTTGCTGGGCACGCATCTGTTCCTCTGCGGCACGGCGTGCCTGCTCCTCAGCCTGACGCTGGGCCATTTCCTGAACGCGGCGCATCTCCGCCTCCTGGGCACGACGGGCGGCTTCTTCGGCCTGACGCTGCGCCATTTCTTGGGCACGACGCTCCTCCTGTTGTTGGGCAAGACGCATCTGCTGCTCTTCCGCAGCCTTGCGGGCGGCTTCTTCTTGCTGGCGCTGCATAGCGGCGGCTTCAGCCTGCTGACGGGCCTTCTCTGCTTCCACAGCGGCTTGTTCGGCTGCCATGCGTTGTTGCGCAGCCAAGGCTTCCCGCTGCTGCTGCATCGCCGCAGCTTCAGCCTGTTGTCGGGCTTTTTCGGCCTCAACTGCCGCTTGTTCAGCGGCCATGCGCTGTTGAGCCGCAAGAGCTTCCCGCTGCTGTGCTTCAGCAGCCTGCATGCGGACTTTTTCGGCATCGGCGGTGGCAGCGACTTGCTCGGCGGCCATTTTGTCGGCGAGGAGGCGTTGCTGTATGGCGGCAGCGGCTTGAGCCTGCTGCTCGGCGGCCATCAAACGCGCTTTTTCAGCTTCGGCGGCTGCGTTGGCGCTGGCAGCCTGATCAGCGGCCATTTTTTCGGCGGCGGCTTGCTGTGCAGCGGTGGCAGCCGCAGGCTGGGGCACTGTTTCGGTCTGAACAGCAGGCGTCACGGCGGGCATGACGACCACGGGCGTCTGAGGAGCTTTTTCCGGCTCTGTTACAGGGGTGACGACCACGGCAGGCGTCTCCGGCTTCATCGATTCAACGGCAGGAACGGTGGCAGGAGCCGCTGGGACCGAGGCGGGTGCTGCACCACTCTCCACAATCTTGGGTTCGGGCGTGGTGATGGCAGTAGGTGGCATGACCACGGCTGGAACGGTCTCGGGCGCAGTGACCGGTTTGGTTTCGACAACGGCGGCAGGTGCCGACGCATCTGCGGCTGCGGGCGTAATCACAGGCGGTGCGACGGTCGGCGCTGGCGCAGTTTCACTCACGGCCACGGCTGGACGCACGGTTTCCCGTTCGGGTGCCGCCCCCTCGGGCCTTGGGTTCCTCTTTTTAGGCGATTCCGCAGGTTGGTCAGCCACTTCGGCGGGCTTCTCGATCACTGGCTGCTGCTGCACCACCGCCGTCGCTTTTTCTTCGGCAATCGTCTCGCGGATCTCTGCGGCCGCACGCTGCGGCACACCTTCAAAACCACTCACGACTTTCGGCTTTTCGATGCGTTCGACGTTCTGCGGACGCACTGGCGGCGCATCGGCTCTGGCAGCAGGAAGTTCGACGATGGCAAGCTCTGGCGCGACTTCGCGATCTGGGCGTCCATCTCGGCGTTCCCGCTGAGGAGGCAGCTCACTCGCAACAGCTACATTCAACTGCCTTTGAGGCACGCGTGCCCCGCTGGAATGCTCCATCTGCGCCCGCGGCGGACCGCCTTGATGTATAAAGACATTGGCGTTTTCGCGGGAATGACCGCCCCGACGCACGATCTGCGTGTTGTTCACGCTGCTTTGAAAAATCGTGACATTCTGCGTTACAGGCGCGCACACCGTCGTGTAGCTCGGACGCACGAAGTGATTCGTGGTGATGAAGGTGTAGCTGCTCGGTCCGAGATTGTACTGCGAATCGCAATCGCGATACACCCCGCTGTAGCTGCCGCGTTCTGGCGGCAGCGGTGCCCAGCCGACGTGATCGCGGCTCTGCCGCCAAGCGACCCATGCGGGAGCCCAATCACTGCCGGGCACCCATACCCAGCCGTAGCGCGAGAGATTTACCCAACGGCCATAATGATACGTCGCCCAGCCAAACGGTTCGTTCGACTGCCACGTCCAGCCCAGCGACGACCACACCCAGCAGCCATCCACATACGGCCGCCAGCCCTGCGACCCCGTGAGCGTCGGCCGCCAGCAATAGCCGTAGCCGTTCACATCCATCCAACGGCCAAAGGGGGCGAGGCGCTCATAGAACATCGAGTAATCACGCGGCACCGAAACCTGCGGCGGCACGCTGGAGGCGATGCGTTGCGTGATCACGTTGCTCTGCCGCCGTGCGGCCTCCGCCTGCACTCGCAGATCGTCGTTCTGTTGCTTCAAAGCATCGAGCGAACCGCGCAGTTCGGCGTTTTCACGATCCTTGAGCGCTTGTCCCATTTCAGCGAGCTGCTTTTCCATCAGCGCGGTCTTCGTCTCGATCTCCAGGGCCTGTCGCTGCAAGGCATCGCGTGCCTCGGCAAGCTGGTTTTCCGCTTCGGCGGTGATTGGCACGACCACTGCAGCTTCAGCAGCTGCGGGCGGCGTGGATTGGTCACAACTGGCGAGTGGCAGTAGCGCTGTGACGACAAAAAGGGAACGGAGTCGGGCATTCATGGGCTAGGTGATACGACTCTGACGCCACACACGCGCTTGTATTCAACCTTCGCCCTTACTTCCTCCGCTTCACTACCTGCTGCGTCTGCCGCGTCTTCAGCATGAGATCAGACTCCAGCACACCGCTGAAATGCGTCAGCGGATACACGATGCTCCGCCGCCCGATGATGCTGCCGGGGCTGATCACGCTGTTGCAGCCGATCTCCGCGTAGTCGCCAATGATCGCGCCGAATTTTCGCAGTCCGGTGGGGATGATGTCGGTGTCCGTCTTGACGGTGACTTCGAGTCGGTCGAGGCGAACATTGGAAAGGATCACTCCTGCCGCCAGATGCGCCTTGTGGCCGAGGATCGAGTCGCCCACGTAGTTGTAGTGCGGCACCTCACAGCCGTCGAAAATCACGCAGTTCTTGAATTCGCACGAATTTCCGAGCACACAGCCGTCGCCGATGATCACGTTCTCACGGATGTAACAACCTGCGCGAAGCTGGCAGTTCCGCCCGATCCAAGCGGGGCCTTTGATCACCACTCCTGGCTCCAGCGTCGTGCCTTCATCAATGAACACATCCTCGCCGATGAACGCCCCCGGCGGCACCTGCACGCGAATCTCGCGTTGCAGCCGGAACTCCAGATATGACTCGATCCGCGTCAGCGCCGTCCACACCGGCGAGTCATCCGGGAACAGGATGCCATGCTTCGTGTGAGTGAGATCGAGGTAGTCGCAGGCGGGAAACACAGAACAAAAAGTGCTCAGTGTTCAGTGCTCAGTTGAACCCAGTGTCATGGACATGAACTGAGCACTGAGCACTGAGCACTTGGTTAAACAGTCATAATCTCCTTCTCCTTCGACGCTACATGCTGGTCGATTTCGGCGATCTTCTTGTCGGTCATGGTCTGAATTTCCTTCTCCATGCGGTGGAGATCATCCTCAGTGATGCTGCCGTCTTTTTCGCCTTTCTTAATGGCTTCCAGTGCATCGCGCCGCGCAGAACGCACGCGCACGCGGGCGTCTTCGCCGAGGGTCTTGCACATCTTCACCATCTGCTCGCGGCGCTCGGTGGTGAGAGATGGAATCGGCAAACGGATGACCTTGCCTTCGATGCTGCCGTTCAAACCGAGGCGTGATTCACGAATCGCGCGGTCGATGTCTTGGAGCGTGGCAGGATCAAACGGCTCGATGCGGATCAGACGCGCATCTGGCGTGGTGATCATCGCGAGCTGCTTCAGCTTCATGTGGCTGCCGTAGCTCATCACATGCACGTCCATGTTTTCGACCAGCGTGGGGTTGGCCTTGCCCGTGCGCACGGTGGCAAATTCGTGGATGGCGTGCTCGACGGCCTTCGTCATGGCCTCATCGGCCTCCAGCATGGTTATTTCAGGGTCCATAGTCTTGGGATTTGTAATTTCAGATCTCAAATTTGAAATCAAAGATCAGCCGTTGGCATCGACCATCGTGCCGATGTATTCGCCGACGAGAGCGCGGCGAATGTTATCCGGTTCGTTCATGCTGAACACGCCGATGGGCATGTTGTTCTCCATGCACAGCGAGAAAGCCGTGGAGTCCATCACCTTGAGCTGGCGTGTCAGGCACTCGTGGAAGCTGATGCGGTCAAACTTCACCGCGTTCGGATTCTTCGCCGGATCAGCATCGTAGATGCCATCGACCTTCGTGGCTTTGAGCACGATCTCGGCATTGATCTCGCTGGCGCGCAGCGCGGCGGTGGTGTCGGTGGAGAAAAACGGATTGCCCGTGCCAGCGGCGAAGATCACCACGCGGCCCAGTTCGAGATGGCGCATCGCTTTGCGGCGCACGAAGGGCTCGGCCACGTTGTCCATCTTGATTGCGCTCTGCACCCGCGACGGCACATCCATCGCCTCCAGCATGCTCTGCAAGGCCAGCGAATTCATCACCGTGGCCAGCATGCCCATGTAATCCGCCGTGGCACGCTCCATGCCCTTGTTGCTGGCCGTCACACCACGCCAGAAGTTGCCACCGCCGACGACCACGGCGATTTCGAGGCCCGTTTGATGCGCCGCTTTGATCTGCGCCGCCATGTCTTCAACGATGGGCGGAGAGATGTTGTCGGTGCTCCCCGGTTGTCTCAACGCTTCACCGCTGAGTTTGAGCAGAACGCGACGGAATTTTCGAGGAGCAGTAGGGTCAGACATGAAAGATCAGATTTGATTCATAAAGCATGAGCGCAGGGGCCTTGCAAAGCTAATTCTGCATGTCACTCATCACGCCATGAAAGACGACCCCACCATTCCTCCCGACGCACGCTTTGAAACTCGTGCGATTCATGTGGGCCAGGACTACCGCAGCGAGACCGGCGCAGTCATTCCGCCGATCTACATGACGTCCACGTTTGAAACCGGCAATCCCACCGGCTTTGACTACACCCGCTCCGGCAATCCCAACTTCCGCAACCTCCAGACCACCCTCGCCAGCCTCGAAAACGCGACGCACTGCACCGTCTTCGCCAGCGGCCTCAGCGCCATCTCGGCCATCCTGTTTTCACTCAAAGCGGGCGATGTGATCCTCTCCGAGCAGCAGATCTACGGCTGCACCTACCGCATCTTTGAAAAAGTGCTGCGTCGCTTTGGTGTCACCATCAAATACGCCAACCTTGCCAACGCCGCGAACTACGGCCTCATCGCCGACCTCAAGCCCGCGCTCGTCTGGCTCGAATCGCCCACCAATCCGCTGCTGAAAATCCTCGACATCAAGGCCATCAGCGCCGCCGCACACAGCGTCGGCAGCATTGTCGCGGTCGATAACACCTTCGCCTCCAGCCTGCTTCAGCAGCCGCTTGATCTCGGTGCCGATCTCTCCCTGCTCAGCACCACCAAATACACCAACGGCCACAGCGACAGCCTCGGCGGCGCGGTTTGCACCAACTCCGACGAGTGGCAGGAGAAAATGATCTTTGCTCAAAAAGCCATCGGTTTGCAGCCCAGTCCTTTCGACACCTGGCTCACGTCACGTGGCGCCAAAACCGAGGCCTTGCGCATGGAACGCCATTCCTCCAACGCCCTCGAACTCGCCAAGCGTCTCGAAGGCCGCAAAGGCGTGAAGAGCGTCAAATACCCGTTCCTGCCCAGCCATCCGCAGTACAAACTCGCCAAGAAGCAGATGAAATCCGGCTCCGGCATGCTGCTCGCCGACTTCGGCCTCAGCTACGTCAAGACCCTCGATTTCATCCGCCGCCTTCGCCTCTTCACGCAAGCCGAGAGCCTCGGCGGCATCGAAAGCCTCGTTGCCCACCCCGCCAGCATGACCCACGCCTCGATCCCCAAAGCCACCCGCGAAGCCGCCGGCGTCACCGACGGGTTGGTGCGCTTTTCTGTTGGCATCGAGCACGTCGAAGACCTGTGGGCGGACATTGACCGGGCGCTGAAGGAGAAGTGATCATGGCGAGATCAAACGGAAATTTGACACTGACAACGAGTTGGCGGTCAATCCGTCGTCATCCCCCGTTGTAGCTTCGGCGAAGCGGCCTTGGGCCAGCGCGAAAGCGCTGGCCCTTGTTTTTATCCACTTCGCATCGCGTGAGAACAATTGTCTATGTCGATGGCTTCAACCTCTACTTCGGGGCACTGGCTGAACTCGCAGCAGTTGGCGGAACTGCATCTCAAGGGCCATCACCAGATCACCGGGATCAAATACTTCTTCACGACGCCCATCTCGACCGCTTCGACTGCGCGTCGTGATCATCAGTGGTGACTCGGACCTGCTCATGGCCGTAAAGAATGTCCGCCACGAGCTTCACAAAGTCGTCGGCGTGCTCAATCCCCAACGTCATCCCTGCCGCGTGCTCCAGGCTCACGCGAACTTTTACAAGCACCTGCGCCCGAACTTCATCGCGCAGTTTCCAGATCAGCTTACCGACTCTCACGCACCTTCTCCAAACCCTCGGCGTGGTTAGGCTGGAACTGATCACTCCAATGGCAGCTTCCAATAGTCGATGAGTTCGGCCCAAGGGTGCCAAATGGAATGGGATTCATCGTCTTCGTCGATATGCAGTCCTCGGGCGTGAAACCACAAAAACAGTGCGTGTCTTTCCTTGGTGCTTGCTGCTTTGGCTTCTGGTTCGAGGCCGTTCTCTTCACCTGCTAGGATGTTATAATGCAGCCGATTGGACAAGATGACTGGTTTCGGTGTGTTCAGCCGATAAAAGAGATGGACGCAGCTTGGCCCAAACAGGGCCACAAGCAGTAATACAAATGCTCCAACTCCTGCTCGCTAGAGGGATCTGCTTCTCATGAAACAATCGGAAGTTAAGGTGCCCACGCCGCACTCGTCCACACCCTCGGCTTACCATTCGGCAGCTTGTCGAGATCGAGTGGTGTGTTGTTCTTCACTTCCAGCTTCTGACCACGGATTTCCAGGGTCAGGGGGCCGGTGAGGTCGGTTTTTTCCAGCCAGAAGCGCAGGCGGAGGTCGGCGGTGGTTTGGGCCTCGACGGTGGCGGGGCGTTCGACGGGCAGGACGAAAGGTGGCACGTCCTTGCCGGCGGCATTGATCAGGCGCACGTCGGGCGGCTGCATGAAGAGCGGGCGTGGGCTGGCGTTCTTGTAGCGCACTTCGAGATCGAGCCGGGCGTTGCCAAAATCACGCTCCAGCGTGCAGCGGCGGAGTTGCAGGGGCGCATCGGCGTTCATTTCGGCCACGGGACCGTCTTCAGCCGATGGAGCGTCTGATTTAAAGGACCACCAGACGGCGATGCCGCCTGCGATCAGCAGCAGCCAGACCTCAAATCTCTGAAACACGCGCATGGGAGGGGGGAATCGGGGGTTGCGTTCTCTGTTTGTCAAAACCGGCAAACTGTCTATCATGCGCGCCCCTCCGGCCCGGACGCGGCTTCCACCGCCCGGTTTTTGCGATGGAAAACACTTCGCCCCTAAACCCTTTCTCATGAACATCAACGTCGAACATCAGCCCAACTGCCGCGCCGTCGCCCACGTCCGCGTTCCTGCCGACCAAGTCGGCAAGGAGCGTGACGAGATCCTCACCTATTTTGCCAGCATGGTGCGCCTGCCCGGCTATCGCCCCGGCAAGACGCCGAAAAGCATCGTCGCCAAGCGCTACGAGAACGAGGTGAAGGACGAACTCGAGAAAAAACTCATCAGCGCAGGCCTGCGTCAGGCCGTGAAGAGCGAAGGCCTCGAACTCCTCAACGTCCTGGCCGTGAACGACAAGATGTATCACGACACGGACAAGAGCTTCAGCTTCACCATCGAGATGAGCCTCGCACCGAAGTTTGAGCTGCCCGAGTACACCGGCATCCCCGTCAAACTCCCGCGCATCGAAGTCACCGACGCCGATGTGGACCACGATCTCCTCCACCTGCGCGAAAACCAGTCTTCCTATGAAGACGTGGAACGTGCCGCCGCCATTGGCGATGTCGTCGTTCTCAGCGTCACTGGCAGCCTCGACGGCCAGCCGCTGGCCGAAGCCATGCCCGACGCTCCCGCCCATCTCAAGGAGATGCAGGAAAACTGGTTCCTCCTCGCCGAAGAAGACGATTTCCTCCCCGGTTTCTACGCAGGCCTCATCGGCATCGCCAAAGACGACGAGCGTACGCTGAACATCACCATCGCCGATGATTTCAACTTTGAAGCGCTGCGCGGCAAGACGATCGCCCTGGCCGCCAAGTGCCATGGCGTGAAAAACAAGGTCGTGCCCGAACTCACCGAAGAACTGATCAAGAAGGTCGGCGGTGATGACATGACGCTTGAAACCCTGCGTGAAGAAGTGCGCGACGCTATCCGTCGCCGCCGTGAACAGGCCCGTGACGCCGCGAAGTCCAACCAGGTCATCGCCCACCTCTTTGAAAAAGTGGAGTTTGAACTCCCGCAGGAAGTCGTGAACCGCGAAGCGCAGCGCCGCACCAATGAGATCGCCATGCGCGCCATGCAGCAAGGCATCGGCGAGGAAGAACTGATGAAGCAGCAGGACGAAATCCTCAACAGCGCCACCAATCAGGCCCGCCAGAACGTCAAAGTCAGCTTCATCCTCGAACAAATCGCCAAGAAGGAAGCCCTCGAAGTCCCCGGCCAGAAGATCGCCATGGCCCTCGCCCAGCTTGCCGAGCGCCAGAAGGTGCCCGCGAAGAAATTCATGGCCGAGGCGCAGAAGAGCGGCCTCATCGACAACGTGCGCGGCGACCTGCTCCTGCAGGAAGCCATGGAGTTCCTCAAGGACCGTGCCGCCGTCGAAGAAACCGACCCTGAGCCGGAACATTGCGACGCGCATAGCAAGTGATGGGCGGTGGAGCCGTCAAGGATTCGTCAAGAGGTCAAGGAATGGTCAAGCAGGCCATCAACACGACACTTGACCACGTCTTGACCGGCGTAGCCTTGACTGTTGACCGGCTGGCATCGGGATGTCATTCTTGAATCCAAGATGACGATTACCCTGCCAGCCGAACAGGACAGCTTCCTTGGCCGCCTCGTGGCGATGGGCCGTTTTCCATCGCGGGAGGCGGCAGTCGTGAAGGCCGTGGAGTTGTTGGAGACGGAGGAATCCATGAGCTGGCTGTTGCCGCAGCCACTCAGCCGCGAAGATGCAGAGCAAATCTATGCCGCCGACCCCGCTTGGGAAGCGGTGGAAAACTCCGTCGCCGGACTGACCGTGCCCGAAGCATGAAACAGTGGGAGATTCGAACCTATGCCTTTCCTGGAGCGGGTGAGCATCCAGCGGTGATCGTCTCTCATCCACTTCGGGTGGAGCGCAAAGAAACGGTGGAAGTACTTTTCTGCACCACCCTGCGAGCAGGCCACCAGCCCGGTCCGCACTAGGTGATCTTGAATGGAGCCGACGGTTTGAACTGGAGTACGCTCTGCCGCTGCGACCTGATCTATTCGGTACCGCGTGCTCATCTTTCGGAATTGCGCGGCAGTGTCGCGCCTGAAAGACGCCGCGACATCATTCGCAAGATTGTCGCCAGTCATGGCTGGGTGTGACGCCGCCGTCAAAGAGTCGTCAAAGAGGTCAAGAGTTGGTCAAGCAGGTCGCTGCACGACTCTTGACCACGCCTTGACAGGCGAAGCCTTGACCCCAATCAAGTCAACGTTTGCATTGCAGGCAGAAGCCTGAATGTGCCATGAGTGCCGCATGCCTCACGATCTCCACGCCGCCCTCAAACAGCACTTCGGCCACAAGGCCTTTCGTGCCGGGCAGGAGCAGGTGATGGAGGCGCTGCTCGCTGGAAGAAGCGCATTAGCTCTGTTTCCGACGAGCGCGGGCAAATCGCTTTGCTACCAATTGCCCGCGCTGCTCATGGATGGCGTCACGCTCGTCATTTCGCCGTTGATCGCGCTCATGAAGGATCAAGTGCAGGCGCTGCGGGCGCGTGGTATCGCCGCAGCACGGCTGGATTCATCACTCTCGGCCGATGAAGCAGCGCAAGTCTTTGAGGACATGCGCAACGGCACGCTGAAGCTGCTCTACATCGCGCCGGAGCGGCTCATGAATGAAAACTTCGTCGAGCGGCTCAAACGGCTCAAAATCTCGATGATGGCGGTCGATGAAGCGCACTGTATCTCCGAGTGGGGCCACAATTTCCGCCCGGAATACCTGCGGCTCGCACTGGTGGCGAAGGAACTCGGCATTAAGCCCGTGCTCGCCCTCACCGCCACCGCCACACCATCGGTCGCGGCGGATATTCGCCGCGCGTTCGACATCGAGCAGGCGGATCACGTGCAAACCTCGTTCCTGCGGCCGAATTTATATTTCCGCATCACCCCCTGCACCGCGCAGCAGCGCCTCCCCGTGCTCACGAAGCTGCTGCTCAAGCGCAAAGTGCCCTCCATCGTCTATGTGACGCTGCAAAACACCGCCGAGGCCGTGGCGACGCATTTGCAGAAGAGCGGCGTCAACGCTTTGGCCTACCACGCCGGTTTGCCGGATGAACACCGCCACGCCGCGCAGGATGCCTTCATGAACGGCCAGACGGATGTTATCGTCGCCACCATCGCCTTCGGCATGGGCATCGACAAAGCGGACATCCGCGCCGTGTATCATTACAATCTGCCCAAGACGCTCGAAAACTACTCGCAGGAAACCGGCCGCGCCGGTCGCGATGGCAAGACATCCGTCTGTGAGATGCTCGCCTGTGCGGATGACTGCATCGTGCTCGAAAACTTCACTTTTGGCGACACGCCGACACCGCAGGCCATTCGCCAGCTTCTTGACCATCTGCTGCTGCAAGGCGGTGAGTTTGACATCTCGATGTACGACCTCGCCCACGCCACGGACATTCGCCCGCTGGTCATAGAAACGGTCATCACCAACCTCGAGCTCGACGGCATCCTGCGTCCGCTCGGCTCGTTTTATGCCAGCTATCAGTTCCGCTTCATCCAGCCTGAGCAGCGCATCCTTTCCGGTCATAAACCTGAGCGGCAGGCCTTTCTGCGCCGTTTGTTCCAATGCGGCAAACGCGGCACCAAGTGGATCACGCTGAATCCCGACGAAGCCGCCACCGAACTCAATGAACCGCGCGACCGCGTGCTCAAAGCGCTGACTTGGCTCCAAGAATCTGGCGACATCGAACTCAAGCCCAGCGGCAGCCGCCAGAAGTATCGCCTCGCTGAGGATGCGCATCGCCGCGATCCGAAGGAAATCACGAAAAAGATGCAGGCACTGTTTGCTGAACGCGAAAAGCGCGATGTTGAACGCCTGCGGCAGGTGCTGGAGCTGGCACAGCATCGTGGCTGCCTCACGCGCTGGCTGTTGAACTACTTCGGCGAAGCCACGGAAACCGACTGCGGCACCTGCACGAGTTGCAAAGAACGCGAAAAAGGCCGCACCGACGATTCCCCGCGCGAAATCCCGCAATCCGAGTCGCCGCCGATCACCATCGAGCACGTCGCCGCCATTCATGAAGTCATCGCCGAACGCAAAGCCGCGCTCCGCTCCTCCCGCCAGCTTGCCCGCTTTCTCTGCGGCCTCACCAGTCCCGCGACAAGTCGCGAACGCCTCGGCAGGCATCCGAGTTTCGGTTTGCTCGAACGCATCCCGTTTGGTGACGTGCTCGCTCAGACCGAGACGATGCTGCGGTGATTTTCGGGCTTGGCATGCCGCCCGCGTTCGGCATCTTAGCCATCAATGAAAGCGGTCACCAAACTAGGCTCAAACAAAAAGTCCACTGCGCCTAAAGTTCACACGATCAGCGTTGAGGGCGTGAAGATACGCATCCGCACGCCGCGTGACCGCAAGGGGCTGGTCCCCATGGCCACTTGGCAGGCCGCAGTTGCGGCGGTCGTCGCCACCCGTAAAAAGCCCATCTTCGTCCGGTGAAGTCCAGCGACTTAGCCCGGACCAGCGGTGGCGATGTGTATTCAAATGACGACGATGCTCTGATGACCCATTACTCTTTGCCTGCCAGCCACGTCAGACATCATGGGTCCACTTGAGCCAGTCGCTCCGACTCACAGGTTACAAACCTGTGCCACTTTAAGTTTCTGCGACCGAAGTCCTATTTGGCGGAAACTCGATAGTATCGTCGGCTCTCCTTGCTCAAGACGAACCAGCCAAGCAGGGAAAGGACGATGGCAAATCCAACCCACTGACCTGCCACGACCTTCGCATCACCTTCGAGGCCAGGCCAGGTCACGGTCATGGCGGTCGAACCCAACGCCAGGAAACTACTGAAGGCGAGACACGCTGCCGTAAGCCAGTACACCCAGGGCTTTCGCGTGCTTGCCATCATGGCCCGAAATGCCATCAAACAGGTCAAAAACCAAGTCCAGGTCACCACATCGTGGTGAGGTTTCACTTCGCCCATGGAGAACTCGCCCCTGGGATCATGGCCAAACAGCATGCTGATAGTCCACGACACGGCACCGATAACCAGAAAGCACAGCCAAAGCACCGCCATACAGCCCCCTGTGAGCGCCGGCAGCGCGAGGCATCCCGCCGCAGCCTGACTGGACAGTGGCCTCCTCATTGGAGCATCCGCCACGGGTGCTGCTGGATTCATGGTTGGCTCCAATTCACTCATTTGCGGATCATGTTAGCCAACTGCCCTCTGACTGACAAGTCCACGCCCGATGATCACGAAAACAATTCTTGCAAAGCCGCACGCTTTCCGGCGGTATGTGAGTCCCTCCTTCCAACCACCATGCGTCTCCTCTCACTCCTTCCCCTCCTCCTCGTCTCTGTCAGCCTGCGGGCTGAATCTCTGCTGCCCCCGAACGCCCGTGTCGCCGTGATCGGCGACAGCATCACGGAGCAGAAGATTTATTCCAAGTACATCGAGACCTACCTGCTGGCCTGCACGGGCCGCAGCGACATCCATGTGTTCCAGTTTGGCTGGAGCGGCGAGCGTGCGGGTGGATTTGCGGCGCGGCTTGAAAACGACCTGGCGGTGTTCAATCCAAACGTCGCGACGACGTGCTATGGCATGAACGACGGCAGCTACACGGCCTTCACCCCGCAGATCGGCGCTGAGTATGAGAAAAACATGCGCGCCATCCTGGCTGGGTTCAAAAAAGTCGGCGTGAAGCTTGTGGCAGTGGGTTCACCGGGCGGTGTCGATCCGGATTTCTTCACGCGTCCGACGATCAAGGGCGAGATCTACAACGAAAACCTCGCGCAGCTTCGCGACATCGCGAAGAAGCTCGCGGAGGAGAACAAGCAGCCGTTTGCGAACGTGCATGACACGATGATGAGCGCTCTCGAGAAATCGAAAGCCGCGCTCGGCAAAGGCTACGGCCCTTTTGGTGGCGACGGGTTTCATCCTTCGGCTGCGGGCCAGCTTCTCATGGCGCAGGCGTTTCTGAAGGCGCTGGGCTTTGATGGCGAGATCGGCACGATCACGGTGGATATGAAGGGTCAAGGCACTGCCAGCAGTGGCCATGTGGTCAAAGCGGGTCAGGGTGGCAGTGTGTCGCTGGAGAGTTCGAAGTGGCCGTTCTGCTTCGATGCCGATCCCAAGAGCGCTGGTAGCAATCGTAGCATCCTGCCCTTCACCAGCTTCAATCAGGATCTCAACCGCCTCACGCTGCAGGTGAAGAACCTCGGTACCGCGAAGGCCAAGGTCACCTGGGGAGCGCAGAGAAAGGAATTCAGCCGCGAGCAGCTCGAAGCGGGTGTCAATATCGCCGCCGAGTTCACCCAGACGCCGTTTGATGCCGCGTTTGCCGGTTTGATCAACGCCATCGGCCAGAAGCAGACCTATGAGACGACGCTGATCAAAAGCTTCGTCACGCACATGCGGGTCGTCGTCGCCGAGGCCGCCGAGGAACCCAAAGTGGCCGCTGCGCTGGCGAAACTGAAAAAGAAGTTCGCGGACGAGCACGCCAAGATGGACGCCAACGTGCGCAAGCAGATCAAACCGGTCACACACACGATCAAGGTTGAGGAAGTGAAGTAATCCAATCCATTTCACCACAGAGGACACGGAGATGCACAGAGTTCTGAATTCCGGTCTCTGTGCCTCTCTGTGAACTCTGTGGTGAAATAAAAACGTCTCCACTCATGCAATTAGCCGATTTGAAATGGACCGAGGTCGCGGTGCTGAGCCGCGACACACCTGTGATCTTTCCCGTGGCGGCGCTGGAGCAACATGGACGGCACATGCCCCTGTTCACCGACAGCATGCTGACAAACGAACTCATCCGCCGCACTGAGGCAGCGATGGGTCAGCGCGTGTTGATCGCGCCGCTGATGTGGCTGGGCAATTCGCATCACCACATGGATTTCCCTGGCACGCTGTCGGCGGAGCCACGGGTGTATCTCGATCTCCTCAACGGGCTGATGGACAACTTCATCGCCCACGGCTTCAAGCGCCTCGTCTTCATCAATGGCCACGGCGGCAACGACATTCCCGGCAAGCAGGCCGTGTTTGAGACGCGGCAGAAATACCGCGACCGCAAAGATCTGATGCTGCTCTTCGCCACCTACTGGAACCTCGGTGCCGAGCCGTGGACACGCGATCCAAGCATCAAACAACGTGTCATGGGCCACGCCTGCGAGTGGGAGACCAGCATGGTGCTGCGCCTGCGTCCCGAACTCGTCGGCGATCTCACGAAGACTTGCGACGTGCCCTTCGGCAATGCCTTCGAGCCTGCGAGCCGAGGCTGGACGATGACTGACCGCAGCGAACCCGGCCACGTTGGCGATCCTCGCTCTGCGACGGCGGAGAAAGGCGAGGTGCTGTTCTCGTGCTTCACGGATGAAGTCGTGAAGATGCTGGAGCGCGTGATCGCGTGGGATGGAAGGAGCTGGGAGGGGTAGATAAACCTTTTTCGCGATGAGCTTAAATCACGACATGTTGACGCCAATTGGAACTATCGGCTGGTTTGCAATGTTGGTGATCGGACCAATCAGGCGTCAGCAATATGGTGAAATACTGATCCCAGTGATCTTCGGGATGGCGATCATTGATGCATGGGCCGTGGCTCCATCTGCACTGCGCCAGGAGCATTCATCAAGGCTGGAAATGCAACTTTGGGCGGCAGCTCTGTTTCCATACGTGGTTATTTTGTATTGGGCGGGCAAAGCGGTCTTTGGCTCCAGAGAGGCACCAAAGAATGATCTGAAATAACTCTCAAATTGCATGCATGACCACTGAACGCTCCCCCCTCTGGAAATGGTATCTCTGCGGCCTGCTGCTGCTGGCGACGACGATCAATTACATGGATCGGCAGACGCTGGCGAATGCGGCGGTGCGGGTGACGAAGGAGTTTCATCTGTCGCAGGAGCAGTATGGGGATCTGGAGCTGGCGTTTGGGTGGGCGTTTGCGGTGGGATCGCTGGTGTTTGGGTTTTTGGCGGACCGGTTTCGAGTTTACTGGCTGTATCCGGTGGTGCTGGCGGGCTGGTCGCTGATGGGCATTGCCTCGGCGCACACGGATGGCTACTGGCCGCTGCTGACGTGCCGGGTGCTGCTGGGATTTTTTGAGGCGGGACACTGGCCGTGTGCGCTGAAGACGACGTTTGCGCTGCTGGACCCGAAGGATCGAACCATGGGCAACAGCGTGCTGCAAAGCGGGGCGTCCATCGGGGCGATGGTGACGCCGCCGTTGATGATCTGGCTGATGACGGACGACATCAAGAGCTGGCGCTTCGCCTTTGAGATTATCGGCGGCATCGGCTTGCTGTGGGTGGTGGTGTGGTTCGCCTCGATCCGCAAAACGGAGCTGGATGTGGTGATCCCGGATGATCCGTCGAAACGCGAAAGCATGTGGGACATCCTGCTGAGCCGTCGGTTCTGGGCGCTGGCGATTTTGATCTTCGGGGCGCAGACGTGCTGGCATCTGTTTCGCGTGTGGCTGCCGAAGTTCATGCAGGAAGGGCGCGGTTACTCGGAGACGGAGGCGCTGGCGTTCAACTCGGCCTACTACATCGGCACGGACATCGGTTGCATCACTGCGGGGTTCATTTCGCTGTGGCTGGCGCGGCGGTTTGCGATTTCGGCGCATGGGGCGCGGCGCTGGGTGTATGCGGGGGCATGTTTGATGACGTCATTCAGCGTGTTGCTTCTGTGGCTGCCGAAGGGCTGGCCGCTGATGGGCGCGATTCTCATCGTGGGGGCCGGGGCGCTGGCGTTGTTCCCGTGCTACTACAGTTTTGTGCAGGAGCTGTCGGAGCGGCATGTGGGCCGACTCACCGGATTGCTGAGCATGTGGGTGTGGGCGGTATCGTCGCCGATGCACAAGCTGTTTGGCAGGATGGTGGATGAGACGAAGTCGTTTGATCTGGGCATGGCGATGGCCGGTCTGGCGCCGTGGCTCGGTGTGATCGCGATGAAGCTGCTGTGGGACACGCAAAAGGCGGATAGCACGGCGGCGGCGACGCGTTGAAGTGTGCCTCCACCATGAAGGCTCTTCTTTGCTCGTTGTTTCTGCTTCCAGTCGCTGCCTTGGCGGCAAAACCGAATGTTCTCTTCCTGTTTGCCGATGACATGCGTGCCGACAGCATCGCGGCGCTCGGCAATCCTGTGGTGAAGACGCCGAACCTCGATTCGCTCGTGCAGCGCGGCTTCGCCTTCCGCAATGCGTTCTGCTTCGGCGGCAATTCACCTGGGGTGTGCACGCCGAGCCGCAACATGCTGCTCTCCGGCAATGCGTATTTCCGCTGGAAGGGATTTCAGCCGCCCGCCGCGAATCCGAACAAGAAAGGCAAGGGTGGTGGCGCGAAGGGCAGCATCGCTCCCGGCGATGCGCCGAATTTTCCGCTGTCGATGCAGGCTGCCGGTTATGAGACCTATCATCATGGCAAGAAGGGCAACACTGCGCCGCTGATTCAGGCCAAGTTTCAGCACAACAAGTATCTGGAAAACGACGAGGCCGAACGCCAGAGCGGCGAACCAGGGCGTGAGATCGCGGATCATGCGATCACCTTCTTCAAGGAGCGCGATGCCGCGAAACCGTTCTTCATGTATCTCGCCTTCGGCAATCCGCACGATCCGCGTGTCGCGGCGCAGAAATATCTCGATCTCTACCAACGCGACAAGATTCCGCTGCCGAAGAACTACCGGCCGGTGCATCCCTTCGACAACGGTGAGATGGTGATCCGCGATGAGAAGCTGTCACCCTGGCCGCGCACGGAGGATGAGATTCGCCGCACGCTGCACGAGTACTATGCGACGATCACGGCAATGGATTCTCACATCGGGCGCATTTTGACGGCGTTGAAGGAGAGTGGGCAGTTGGAGAACACGATTGTCCTGTTTTCTGCCGATCAAGGCATCGCCGTCGGCAGTCACGGGCTGCTGGGAAAACAGAACCTCTATAACGCGGGCATGAATTCGCCGTTGTTCTTCGCCGGACCGGGCATTCCAGCAGGTGGCAGCAATGCGTTGGTCTATCTATTCGACATTTATCCGACGGTTTGTGATCTCGTGGGCGCGGAGGCACCGAAGACGATTGATGGCGTGAGTTACAGGCCGGTGATTGAGGGCAAAGCCAAGGCGGTGCGTGAAGAGATGTTCTTCGCCTACATGAAGGTGCAGCGCGCGGTCATCGCGGATGGCTACAAGCTGATTCGCTATCCGCAGATCAACCGCTCACAGCTGTTTGATTTCTCGAACGACAAGGATGAACTGAACGACCTGGCGAATGATCCGGCGCAGCAGGAACGAATCACGGCTTTGATGACGAAGATGGAGAAGTGGCAGAAACACTACGGTGATGATCTGCCGCTGACCTCGGCGAATCCAAAGTCGGCGGAGTGGTCGCCGCCAAAGGCGGAGTGATCACGCGAGGAAATCGTCGGCCACGATTTCTTCGTCGCCTTCATCGGCGTGGATGCCTTGGGCAATGACACGGTCAGTCACTTCATCGAGATAGGTGCTCAATTCGTTGCTGAGCGCGATGAATTCGGGCCAGAGCGTTTCCTCCACGAAGGTGCGCGGCACTTTGACCATGACGGTGGTGCGACGCTGCCGGGTGCGGCGGTAAGGCTTGAGCGAATAACGGCGCAGCAGGGCGATGAAGAGTTTTTTCGACCAACCGTCGGTGAGCGTAAACTTGTATTCGATGGGCTGCTCGATCTTGGCGGCTTCACCGAGGCGGCGTTTGATGCGGGCGATGGCTTCGGCGGCGGCCTCTTTCTCGCCGGGCGTGGTGGCACCGGAATACAGGCGCTCGATTTTGCGGAGCTTGTCGAGAAGATCCTGTTCGCGCATGCGGGCCTGATTTATGAGGCGCGACGAATGCCGCGAGTTGCCAGAATGTTGCGCACAAGGCGGAGCATGTCGGCAGGTTCGTAGGGCTTCGGCAGCACGGCGGCGAAGCCGTAGGCGGCGGGTTTGGCCATGACGGGGTCGTCGGAGTAGCCGCTGGAGACGATGGCGAAGACTTCGGGGTCGATGGCGCGGAGTTTTTCCATGGCGCGGACGCCGCCCATGCCGTTCGGGATGCTGAGATCGAGAATGACAAGGTCGAAGGCGCGGCCCTGAGTCATGCTTTCCTGATAGAGACGCACGGTATCGCTGCCTTCAGCGCTTTCAGTGACATCGAAGCCGTTGCTGGTGAGATTGCGCACGATCAAGGAGCGCACGAGCGGATCGTCTTCGAGTACGAGGATGCGCGGCGTGGCGGCGGCGAGTTCGGGCGGGGCATCGAAAACTTTGCTGAGGCCGAAGGCATCGGCTTCCTCGGCATCGGAGTCGAGCGGGAGGTAGAAGCGCACGGTAGTGCCGCGGCCGAGGTCGGAACGCACGGTGAGTGAGCCGCCGTGGGCTTTGGCGATGGATTCGCAGACGGTGAGGCCGAGGCCAGTGGCGTTGTCGGCTTTGCGGGTGCTGAAGTATGGCTCGAAAATGTGCGTCAGGTGGTCGGGCGCGATGCCTTCGCCCTTGTCTTCGACTTCAATGGCGAGACCGGAGGGCTGGAAGTTCGTGTCCGTGACCATTTCGCCGGGGAACATCTCGGCGTGGTCGGGCGCGAAGCAGCGGATGATGATTTCGCCGCCGTTGGGTTGAGCCTGTTCGGCGTTGCGGATGAGATTGCTGAGCAAGCGGCGGACTTGACCGCCATCAATGGCGATCTGCGGCAAACCGGGCTGCACTTCGATGCGGTACTCGATGCGATTGGCACGAGTGTGATGCATGAAGAAGGTGTCGATGAGGTCGCCGAGGCGGACGAGCGCTTTGATCGGCGCACCGCCACGGGCGAAGGTGAGGAGCTGCTGGACGAGGTTCTGCGCCTGAAGCGTGGCCTGTTTGGCGGTGTGCAGCTCGGGCAGCGTGATGGCGTTGCGCAGACGCATTTCGGCGAGCGAGATGTTGCCGAGCAGGACGGTGAGCAGGTTGTTGAAGTCGTGCGCAAAACCACGGGCGAGGAGGCCGAGGGATTCGAGGCGGTCGATGCGGTTGCGGCGCTCGGCTTCCTCACGGCGTGCGGTGACATCTTGTACGAGCAGGAGCAGGCCTTCGCCGAAGGGATAAGCGCGCAGTTCGAGCCAGAGTTGTTTTTCGTCGAGGTAGATCTCCCGGATCACCGTTTCGCGATGCAGCATAGCGTGAGCGAGCGCCTCGTGGTGCAGTTCGCGCGTGGAAGTGGGCATGATGTCCCACAGCGAGAGGCCGAGCATGTGGGCGAGGCCGCGATCAAACAGTCGCAGGGCGCTGGCGTTCGCATACGTCACGCGCCAGCGGGCATCGAGCGCGAAAAGCGGGTCGGAGATGCTTTCGACGACATCGACGAGGGGGGCGGTGTTGCGGTTGGTTTCCGGAGTGACCGCTGCTGCGGGCATGGGGGCTCGGAACAGGATGATGAGGCCGGTGAGCTGGCCCTGGGCATCGCGCAAGGGTGCGGTGCGGTCTTGAACCGGGACGCGTTCACCGGAACGGGTGGTGAGATGGACGGTGCGCTCGCTGGTCTGTGAAGCGGTCTCGGCAGGCAGAATGTCCGCAGGTTCGCCGCTGGCTTGATAAATGCGGAAGACTTCGTTCAAGGAGCGGCCCACGACTTCCTGCGCGTTCCAGCCAGTGATACGGGCGGCGGCGGGGTTCATGAACACAATGCCGCCGGCCAGATCGGCGGCGATGACGCCATCCGCGAGGCTTTGGAAGGCCTCGAAGTAACTATGTTCGCGCCGCTGGCGCGCGTTCTCTTCCAGATGACGCTGGGAGGCGACTTCGACGGTAAGGCGGAGTTCGTCGTGACTGAAGGGCTTCAGCAGGTAGCCGTGCGGGTGTGTTTGCCGCGCACGGGCGACGGTGTCGAGGTCGGCACAGGCGGTGACATAGACGATGGCGACACGGCTGCGGCGTTGGAGTTCGCGGGCGGTGTCGATGCCGTCGAGCTGCCCGGCGAGGTGAACGTCCAGCAGGACGAGGTCGGGGCGAAGTTCTTCAAAGCGTTCGAGCGCTTCTTCCCCCGAGGCACAGATGCCGACGACGAGGTAGCCGAGTTTGCCGAGTGATGCGGCCATGTCGCAGCCGACGAGGCCTTCGTTTTCGACGATCAGTATGCGGATGCGGTCGGAATTGGTCATTTCCCTGAGGATGAGACTATTCTAGCCGAGACAAATTAGAAACGCCATAAGAAATCCATGTCCTTTCTCTAGCGGGTCGAGTTCCGCATGATTCAGGCCACCGCAGCGCGGGTGGTTGAGCGAGGCAGCGATCAGTTGGAGGTCGTGGCCGGACCGTTCTTGCCCGGAGGGAAGAAAGTGATGTCGATGCCCTCTTTGCGCAGGGCTTTCTTCACGTCTTCGGCAAGCTGGGCATAGGTGCGCTCACGCAGGAGGTGTTTTTTGACGGCGGCCTGTTCTTCCTCGTTGCCCTTCGCATTCTGCACCTCGCGCAGGTAGGCGATGACGTTCGCAGCATCGCCTTTGTCGTCGAGGTGGTAGAAATAATAGGTGAGCAGGCCGGCGGAACCGTAGTTTTGCTGGGCGGCTCCGCCTTTGCCAAGGGCGGCGGCCCAGCGCCTGCCATCAATGGTCATGAGTTCCTCCAGATCGATCATGGTGTAGCTCTTGCCGCCACCGGCATAGTTCATTTTCTGCGCATAGCCTTTCAACTGCCGGTTCAAGCCAGCGAGGCTGAAGCGGCCATTGCGGTTGTAATCCAGCATCTCGACATACTCGGCGCTGCCCTCGATATACCAGGTGGGCAGCACGCCCAGCCAGTGGTTCATCATCTGATGGGTGATCTCATGGATGAGCGTGGCGTTGTCATCGTCGTTGTTGTTTTCCAGGGAGACGCGGCTGCCGACCATCTTCACGCCGAGACTGGAGAGCGGCACCATGAGCGCTTTTTTGGCGGACATGTACACGCCGGCGGAGCCGACAACGCCTCCTTCTGTCATGTAATCGTCTTTGCTGGTGAACAGGCGTGCGAGGAATATCTCCCGCAGCTTTTCGGGGGTTGGTTTGAGGTCCAGCGGCAGCATGCAGTTCAGCAGCCAGGTGGATTCAAAGATGCGGCCAAACTCACGCACGACATTGGAGCCGAGCTTGGAATCGCACTGAAATTCGTAGTGTGGCGAGCGGTAGATGAATTCCTTGGTTTCGGCGTCCTCTTTGACCACGGTGACTTCAGGCCGGTCCTCCAAGGAAACCGTGCGCGGCCAGGTAGTGCTGGCGACGGGAGCGCCGGAGGGTGAGGTGGCAGCCGTCGCGGGAGGTGCCGCCGTTTGACCCTTCGCAAAGGCTTGGTCTGCGGCAGACAAACGGGCCAGCGGGATGGTGAAGGTGCTGCCGTTTGCCATGCGAATCTTCACGCCGTCACCTTCCAGCGCCACGAAGGCAGCGTCGATCTTGCGGCCATCCGTGCTCGTCCAACTGCGCATGGCAGGAGCGGCGGTTTGTGCGTGAGCAAAGACGGACAACAAGGCGGCGAGAGCGAGGCACCAATGGTTGGAGAGCTTCATGCTGATGATTTTGGGAGGAGTGCCGCCAAATGTCGAGCATTTAGGCAATCCGGCATGACGTGAGCGCTTTGAAAAAATGCGGTGGGCGGTACTTTTTTCTCGCCAATCGCACCGGCATACGAATAGCCTCCGCACGTCGTTTTATTAACCACTGCTATGAAAACATTCATTTACCTCCTCTCCATCCTCGCCTTCAGCCTGTCGCTTTCCGCTGCCGAGACGGCACCGAAGAAGAAAAGCCCGGCCAAACCCAAAGCTCCCGCCGTCGAGGAGGCCAAGCCTTCCGCCAAGGTCGAAGCCGTCGCCAAGACACTCACACCCTCCCAGCGCACCAAATTGCTCGATCTGCTGAACGAAGGCGATGACAAGGCACTGATGACGATTCCCAATGTGGGTGAGACGCGTGCTGCCGCGATCAAAAAGGCCCGCCCGTTCGCGGATGTGACCAACGTGATGAAGGTCGAAGGCATCGGCGAGGCCACCTTCGCCGAAATGGTCGCGCATGCGAAGGCCGGTTTCCCGCAGCCGGAGAAGACGGAAGCCAAGGAAGAGCCGACCACCGAGAAAAAGAAGGCTCCAGCCAAAGCCAAGACCACGCCGAAGAAAAAGGACACGAAATAAGCGCGGTTTGCGCTCGGATCGTCACTGCGCGAGAAGCGTGGCCGAAAATCTGCCCAAACGGATGCAATGAGTCCGTTTCGCGGCCAGTAGTCGGCCGCTTCTCCCGTTGCGATCATAATGCGTTCTCTTGTTTACCTCATTCTCACCACCGGCGTGGTGTGCGCTGCCCCCACGACAGCCTTAAAGCCCTTTTTCGCCAAGCACTGCACCGAGTGTCATGAAGGGGACGTGAAAAAGGGCGGACTGGATCTCACTGCGCTGCCGTGGAAGCCCGAGGAGCGGAAGAACTTCGATGAGTGGGAGAAAATCTATGACCGCGTGACCAAGGGCGAGATGCCGCCTGCCAAGAAATCACGGCCTGAGGCCAAGGCGCAAAGCGAGTTCCTCGCGTCGCTGCAAAAACCGCTGCACGAATTTAACAAGGAGCAGCAGGCAACCACTGGGCGCACCGTGCTGCGTCGGCTGAACCGCACGGAGTATGAGAACACGGTGCATGATTTGCTCGGCATCGACGTGCCGCTGAAGCACATCCTGCCGGAGGACTCGCTGATGCATGGCTTCGACACCGTGGCCGAGGGCCTGCGTTTCTCGCAGCTTCAAATCGAAAAGTATCTGGAAGCGGCTGATGTCGCCCTAGATGCCGCCATTGTTTTAACCCAAAAGCCGGAGCCGCTGAACAAGCGCTTCAGCTACAAGGAAGAGGAGGGCATTCGCAAGAACCTTGATACACCGCCGGGCACGATCACGGACAAGAACAACCCCAAGTCCGGTCATCGCGTGATGTTCCGCGAGACGCCTGATGCCTTGATCATGTTCAACACTGCCGACTACCTGTCGGGGCTGAAGAAGTGTCGCATCCCTGGTCCAGGGCTGTATCGCATCAAGCTCTCCGGCTACGCGGTGCAGTCGGACGGGCGGCCCATCACGCTCATGATTTACAGCAACAACTACCGCGAGAAGAAGCTGCTGTCGTATTGCGAGCTGCCAGCCGACAAGCCGCGCGAATACGAGTTCACCACGGTCCTGAATGGCAGCGAGCACATTGTGATCAACTCCGACGATGTGGGCCACGACAAGCGCGGCCAAAACGTTTACAACGTGCAGGCGAAGGACTTCACCGGCACCGGCGTGGCCATGCAGTGGCTCGAAGTCGAAGGGCCGCTCGGTGTGGACATGTGGCCGCAGCCAAGCCTGAAGCTAGCGATGGGTGATGTGCCGCTCAAGACACTCCCGCCTTACAAACGCAAGGACCGCTTCGGCAAGTCGATCGGCTTTGAGTTTGCACCTGCTGATGCCAAAGCGGCGATCAGCGCGGGGATCAGCCAGTTTGCCACCCGCGCCTTCCGTCGTCCGCTTGAGGCTGGCGAGACCGACCGCTTTGTGAAGCTCGCCACCGACTCGCTTGATGCAGGCCAGATGTTCGAGGACGCCATGCGCGTCGGCTTGCGCGCGATCCTCACCGCGCCGCAGTTCCTCTTGTTTGAAGAGCGTCCCGGCAAGCTGGACGACTTCGCCGTGGCTTCGCGACTGTCTTATTTCCTCTGGAGTTCGATGCCGGACGCGGAACTCATGCAGCTCGCCGCCGCGAAGAAACTCACCCAGCCTGCGATCCTGCGCGCGCAGGTCGAGCGCATGCTCAAGAGCGGCAAAGCCCAGGCCTTCACCACGAACTTCGTCGGCCAATGGCTCGACATGCGCGGCATCGACGCGACCATGCCGGACAAGAAGTTGTATCCCGAGTTCGACATGGTTTTGAAGCTGTCGATGGTCGCCGAAACCGAGGCCTTCTTCAATGAAGTGCTGACGAAGAACCTGCCCGTGAGCAGCTTCATCGACTCCGACTTCGCCATGGTGAACAGCCGCCTCGCTGAGCACTACGGCATCGACGGCGTGCAGGGCGAGCAGTTCCGCCGCGTGTCACTGCCACCCGACAGCCCACGCGGCGGCGTGCTCACGCAGGCCAGCGTGTTGAAGGTCACCGCGAACGGCACCGTGACCTCGCCCGTGCTGCGCGGCGCCTGGGTGCTCAAGCGCCTGCTCAACCAGCCGCCCTCGCCACCACCGCCGAGTGTGGGGTCCATCGAGCCCGACACACGCGGCACCACCACGATCCGCGATCAACTCGCGAAGCATCGCGACTCTGAGTCCTGCGCAGGCTGCCACCAAAACATCGACCCGCCCGGCTTTGCGTTGGAGAGTTTTGATGTCATCGGCGGCTGGCGAGAAACCTACCGCTCACAGGACAAAGGCACGAACACGAAACGCAAACTCAAGGGCCAGAACATCTGGCAATACAAGGAGGGCCTGCCCGTCGATTCCAGCGGTGAACTGCCCGATGGCCACAAGTTCACCGGCATCAAGGACTTCAAGAAGCTGCTACTTTCTCAGCAGGATTTGGTGCTGAGTGCGCTCGCCTCCAAACTCATGATCTATGGCACCGGCGCTGGCATTCAGTTCGCCGATCACACGGCGATTGATGCCATCGTGAAGCAAACCAAGGCCGAGGGCGGCGGGTTGCGAACGCTGGTTCAAGCGGTCGTGGCTTCGCCGATGTTCCTTTCCAAGTAGATGGGGAGACTTTCAGACCATCAGACTTCCAGATCACCAGAACTCCACACCATGAGCGAGAAGATCAAGCGGCACACGGACCTGAAGGTTTACCAGATGGCATTTTCGACAGCGATGGCGGTGTTTGCTGAGTCCAAGGCTTTTCCGAAGGAGGAGCGCTACTCGCTGACGGATCAGGTGCGGCGTTCATCACGTTCAGTTGCCGCCAACATCTCCGAAGGCTGGCGCAAGCGGCGCTACCCGGCTTCATTCATCAGCAAGCTCAACGACGCCGAAGGTGAAGCGGCAGAAACGCAAACCTGGCTGCAATTCGCCGTGGAGTGTGGTTACATGACCAAAGCGGCAGCGAGAAAACTCTACCTGCAGTGCGATGAAACCATTGCGATGCTCGTCCACATGCAAAACCACGTCGATCAATGGACCCTCAAATGAACTCTCCCATCTCCTCTTCTGACAGTCTGAAAGTCTCCCCATCTCTCCGTCCGGCAGTCTCACGTCGCAGTTTCATCCGTGGCACCAGCGTGTCCCTCGCACTGCCATTCCTCGACGCCATGCTGCCACGCTCATTGCGTGCCGCCGGAGCACAGCCACCGAAGCGCATGGTCTTCGCCTGTGCGTCGCTGGGCATCTATGGACCCAGCTTGTTTCCGAAGGAGACTGGCAAGGACTACACCGCCACGCCTTATCTTGATCTGCTCAAGGATCACCGTAATGACTTCACTATCTTCTCCGGCGTCTCGCATCCCGATCAGAATGGACTCGACGGTCATTCATCGCAGCAAACCTGGCTGACCGCCGCTCGCGGACCGGGTCTCGGCGGCTTCCGCAACACCGTCTCCATTGATCAATACGTCGCAGAGAAGATCGGCTACGAAACGCGTTTCCCCTCGCTCGCGCTCAGCACCAGCGGCCAGTCGAGCCAGAGCTACACGCGCAGCGGCGTCATGGTGCCCGCTTACTCGAAGCCCTCGCAGGTGTTCGCGAAGCTCTTCCTCGACGGCAAGGATTGGGAGATTCAGGCGCAGATGCAGAAGCTCAAGGAAGGCGAGAGCATCATGGACACCGTCATGGAGGAAGCGAAGCGCTTCGAGCGTCGCGTCGGTGCTGCTGACAAGGAGAAGCTCGACGAATACTTCACCTCCGTGCGCGAAATGGAGCAGCGCATGCACAAAGCCGAGGCCTGGGTGACAAAGCCGAAGCCGAAGGTCGATGCCCAGCCACCGCAGGATGTGGACAACGAATCCGATCTCATCGCACGGATGCGCCTGCTCTACGATCTCGTACCGCTTGCCGTGCAGACTGACAGTACCCGCGCCATCACGATCCTTGTCCAAGGCGGCGGCCAGGTTATTCCGGTGCCGGGCGTGACCATCGACCACCACAACCTGTCCCATCACGGCCAGGACCCGCTGAAGATCGACCAGCTCCAGCGCATTGAGAGCGAGGAGTTCAAGGCCTACCGCGACCTGCTCACCGCCTTGAAGTCCAAGAAGGAAGGCGGCGGCACCCTGCTCGACAACACCATGGTCGTGTTCGGCAGCAACCTCGGCAACGCCAACAGCCACGATTGGCACAATTTACCCCTGCTCATGGCCGGTGGCGGCTTCAAACACGGCCAGCACCTCGCCTTTGACGCCAAAAACAACCAGCCCATGAGCAACTTGTTCGTCCAGATGCTGCACCGCATGGGCATTGAGGCCGAGGAATTCGGATCAAGCACGGCCACGAGCCTACCGGGCCTCGTGTGAGGGATTTTTTGGCGCGGGGATTCAAGCCGAGGGCCGTTTGGCTGCCGCCTTGTGAAACTTTTCACAAATTGCGGTTGCCGCTCTGCGGGACACTTGGATAATCAAGCCCGCCTCCCCCTGCGGCTCCCTGCTTTTTCATGGCTACCATCACCGTCCAACGCCCCACTCTTGCCTGGCATGAACGCTGGTTCATATCCACGCTCTGGAAGGGTCTGCGGATCACCGTGGGGCATGGCATCAAAACCTTCCTCCAGATCGCCGGGAAGAAGCCGAAGGTGACGATGGAATACCCCGAGCAGAAGTGGGACGAGCATCTGCCTGAATACTACCGCGGTGCCCCCGCCCTCGTCACCGACGAGCAGGACCGCGAGCGCTGCGTGAGCTGCCAGCTCTGCGAGTTCATCTGCCCCCCGAAGGCCATCAAGATCATCCCGGGCGAGATTCCGAGCGATGATCCGTGGGCGAAGGTTGAAAAGCGGCCCAAGGTCTTCGAGATCGACATGATCCGCTGTATTTACTGCGGCATGTGCGAGGAGGTCTGCCCCGAGCAGGCCATCTACTTGCGCAAAGACTACGCCATCACCGGCCTCTCACGCCAGGAGATGGTTCACGACAAAAAACGCCTCTATGAGATCGGCGGCCAGCGTGTGGGACTGGTAAACAAGTGGAACGACCTCAAGTAATGCCTCCACTGCTGTTCTACCTGTTTGCACTGATCACCCTGGGCTTTGGCTTCATGGTCGTCACCGGTCGCAATCCGGTCACCTGCGCGCTTTCGCTCGCTGCGAGCTTTGTCGGTCTGGCGGCGCTGTTTTTGAGCCTCGACGCTTATTTTATCGGCATCGTGCAAATCCTCGTCTATGCCGGTGCCGTGATGGTGCTGTTCCTGTTCATCATCATGCTGCTCGACATCAAGGCCGAGGAAGGCAAGAAGCTCAACCTGCCCGCCATCATCTCCGGCGTGCTGCTCGCGGTCCTGCTCACGCTGCAAATCATCGCCGTCGTCAGCGGCACCGGCATCGCCAAGAAAAGCACGGAGAACACCCCGCTCGCTCTCGCCGAAGCCGCCGGGAAAATCGGCAAGGCCGCCCTGCCCACGATCACGAACGATCTCAAAACCGGCACGCTGCCCGATGCCAAGCTGATCGGCTTCACGCTGTTCGATCAATACGGCTTCCACCTTCAAGTCATCGGTCTGCTGCTGCTCGTCGGCACGATTGGCGTCGTGGTGCTCAGCAAACGCGAAAGGAGTGCGCCATGATCACGCTCGGTCATTATCTCGTCGTCAGCGGCATGCTGTTCGCACTCGGCCTCGCCGGTGTCATTGCCCGCCGGAACATCCTTATCGTGTACATGTGCCTGGAGATGATGCTCAGCGCCGCGAACCTCGCGCTGGTCGGCTTCTCCCGCTTCCATCTCGTCAACGGCCTGCCGGACTACACCGCGCAGTCGCTCGTCTTCTTCACCATCACCGTGGCCGCCGCTGAGGTGGCCGTGGGTCTTGCCATCATCGTGGCGCTCTTCCGTTCGAAGCAGAGCGTCGATGTCGAGTCTGTCACCAAACTTCAGGGCTAACGCGACACCATGAACGCCAGCATCATCCTCCTGCTGCCCTTCTTTTCGGCGCTGCTCATCCTGCTGGGGCATCGCCAGCTCAAAGGTGCCGCCGTTCTCATCTCCGTCGGTTCTTCCGTCATCGCTTTCCTCGCCAGCGTCGCCTTTCTGGGCGCTGATGACAACGAAGGCACGAAGATGCTGCTCCCTTTCATTGACGTGGCCGGTTTCCGTGCCGGGATCGACGTGCTGAGCGACAAGCAGAGCCAGGGCATGATGTTCATCGTCACCTTCATCGGCATGCTGGTGCATCTCTTCTCGCTCGGTTACATGAAGGACGACGCGGCCAAACCACGCTTCTTCGGCGCGCTGTCGCTTTTCATGTTCTCAATGACCGGCATCGTGCTCGCCGGCAACTTGTTCATGATGTTCATCTTCTGGGAGCTGGTCGGACTCAGCTCCTACCTGCTCATCGGCCACTGGTATGAAAAGGCCAGTGCCGCCGAGGCCTGCAAGAAAGCCTTCCTCACCAATCGCATCGGCGACTTCGGCTTCATGATTGGCATCCTGCTGCTGTTTGGCCTGAACAAGGGCGATGTCGCCATCGACAACCTCCAGGACGCCTTCGTGCAGGGCGGCGCTCTCTTTGATGTGCAGAAAACGAATCCTGGCCTGATCACCGCCGCTGCATTGTGCATCTTCCTCGGTGCTGTCGGCAAATCCGCCCAGTTCCCGCTGCACGTCTGGCTGCCGGACGCCATGGAAGGCCCCACGCCGGTCTCCGCGCTCATCCATGCCGCCACCATGGTCGCCGCCGGTGTTTACATGATGGTGCGCATGAGCTTCCTCGTCACCGCATCGCCACTTGCGGCTGAAATCATCGCGGGCATCGGTTGTTTCACCGCATTGCTCGCCGCGTTGATGGCCACGCAGCAGAACGACATCAAGCGCGTGCTCGCTTACTCCACGCTCAGCCAGCTTGGCTACATGGTCATGGCCGTCGGTGCCGTCGCCATGGCCGCGCAGCATGGTCACGCCGAACACGGCCCCGATCCCGGCCATCCGGCGATGTTCCACCTCTACACGCATGCTTTCTTCAAGGCGATGCTGTTCCTCGGCTCCGGTGCGGTGATCTACGCCTGTCACCATGAGCAGGACATCTGGAAGATGGGCGGCCTGCGCAAGCACATGCCCGTCACCTTCTGGACTTTCGCCATCGGCACCGTTGCCCTCATGGGACTGCCGCCGCTCAGCGGTTTCTGGAGCAAGGAAGCCGTGCTCGGTGCTGCGTATGACAGCGGTTGCAACATCCTCTTCCATGCCGGGACGCTCACCGCCGTGCTGACCTCGTTCTACATGATGCGCCTGCTCATCGTCGCCTTCTTCGGCAAGCCGCGCACCGATTCCGCACATCACGCCACCGAAGTGCCGATGGTCATGCTGCTGCCGCTCGCAGTTTTGGCAATCTTCTCGATCTTCTCCGCCTTCGACATTCTTGCCATGCCACTGCAAGCCATGAAACCGCCGCACGTCGAAGGTCATCAAACCGTGCTGTTCGCCTCGCTTGCCGCTCTCATCATCGGTGCTGGCAGCGCCATCTATCTCTACCGTGGCAAAGACAAAGACCCCGTGAGCATCAAGCTCTTCGCCAACAAGTTCTACTTCGACGAAATGTACGCCGTCATCGTCCGCGTCTGCCAGGACCGCCTCGCCTGGATCGTCACCGCGATGGAACGCGTGTTCGTCGATGGCCTCATCGCCCGTCTGCCCACGGCGATCATCGCCCGCCTCGGTGCCGCTACCCGCATGCTGCAAGGGGGTCATCTACAAGGCTACACCTTCCTGCTGGGCGGCGGCGTCATCGCCGTGATTTATCTTGTCGTGTTTGTGCTGCCCCACATGGGCCATTGATGGAGAAATTGAATGAGCGTTCTTGAACTAATCATCGCACTCCCGCTGCTCGCCGCTTTGGCGATCTGGCTCGGTGCGCCTGTCCGTGCCGCCTCCATCGGTGCCACGCTCATCAATCTCATCCTCGTCTTCGTCACCACGATCCAATACGCGGGCAAAACCGGCCTCGCCTTCACGCAGTCGCGCACCATCCTCGAAAATCCCTCGCTCAGCTTCGCGGTCGGTGCCGATGGCGTCTCGCTCATCCTCGCCCTGCTCACCACGCTCGTGATGCTGGCCGCCGTCTGGCAGATTCAGGATCGCCCTGCCATCTTCTACATCGCCTCGCTCCTCATCGGCGGCGGTGCGCTCGGTGCCTTCCTCACTACCGACGTTTTCTTCATCTACGCCTTCCACGAACTCGCGTTAATCCCGACCTTCCTCATGATCGCGCTGCACGGCCATGCCGATGCCGCCCGCAGAAAGGCCATCGCTTGGAAGGCCACGATTTACCTCGGCGCAGGCAGTCTGGTGCTGCTCGCCGGTCTTGTCTGGGTCGTGCTCGAATTCAGCGGCGGTTCCAAGCTCACCTTCGATCTCGAAGCCTTGCGTGCTCAGGCCGCGCTCACGCCGCTGCCCGTCGAAAAGCAGGCGCAGATTTTCTTCGTCCTCCTGCTCGGTTTTGGTTCGCTCGTCAGTCTGTTCCCCTTCCATAGCTGGGCCGCACCGGCTTATGCCACTGCACCGACACCCGTCGCGATGCTGCACTCCGGCGTGCTGAAAAAATTCGGCCTCTACGGCCTGCTGCGCATCGCCATGCCGCTGCTCCCGCAAGCGGTGCATGTTGAGTGGGTGCAAAACGCACTGCTGCTCATGCTGCTGGGCAACATCCTCGTCATGGGCCTCGTCACCATCCATGCGAACCGTCTCGACGACACATTGGCCAATTCCAGTGTCATGCACATGGGCTACATCTTCCTCGGCATCGCCGCAGGCAGTGAAATCGCCCTCAAAGGCGCGGTGATCCTCATGTTTGCGCACGGTGTGTCCATCGCGTTGCTCTTTGCGCTCTGCGGTCGTCTGCGCAATCAGCTCGGCACCCTCGAATACAACAAGCTCGGCGGTCTCGCCTCGCATGCGCCCTCGTTCACGGTTCTCTTTGCCTTCGGAGCCTTCGCCAGCATCGGTTTGCCCGGCCTCACCAACTTCGCCGGTGAAGTGATGATCTTCGCCGGCAGCTTTACAAATTTCAAAGTGGGTGCGCTCACGAATCTGCACTGGACCGTCTTCCTCGCGCTCTGGGGCGTCGTGATGTCCGCTGTTTACATGCTGCGCGCCTACCGCAGCATCTTCCACGGCAACGCCACCACCGGCCTGTTCATGAGCGACCCCGCTGTTTCGCAGCGTGTGCCGTTCATCCTGCTCGCCACCACGCTGCTCGTCACCGGCTGCTGCCCCTGGCTGCTGCTCAACCTCATGAAGGCCCCATAATCGTCCTCGTCCTCCTACTCGAACTCGTCCTCGATTCTGCCGACCCGCCAGCTCATTATTGTCCGCACTCCCCAGCAGCTCCGCCACACGTTTTCCTAGTTCCGCCATTCCGATTCGCCCTCGCCACCTGCCCGCCACCCGATTTGATCGAGGACGAGTAGGAGTTCGAGGACGAGGACGAAAGAGCGCCACCCGTCCATGAACATCTTCACCATCGAAGCCGGCCTCGCCCTCCTCGGACTTGCCTTGTTGCTCGTCGAGGCCTTCAAGCCCGACATCTCCCGCCGCACCCTTGGCCTCACTGCCATCGCTGGCACCGCGCTTGCCCTCGTGTTGCTCGTCTTCGCGAACCACGACACCGCCAGCCTGCCCAGCTTCATCCAGCCCTGGCATCAGCTCGACACGCTCGCCCTCTTCTACAAAGGCTTTGCGCTCGTCATCACGCTGCTCGTGCTCTGGCTCACGCTGGAATGCGCCCCCTACCTCTCGCGCTACACCGTCGATGGCAAACTCGCTGAAATGTTCAGCCTGCCGCTCATCGTCTGCGCCGGCATGATGTGGATGGCTTCCGCACGCGATTTGGTGACCGTCTTCGTCGCTCTCGAACTCGTCACCGTCAGCTTCTACGTCCTAGTCGCCTTCGCGCGTAAAAGCGCCCTCAGCCTCGAAGCAGGCGTTAAATACCTCATCCTTGGCGCTCTCTCGACCGGCATTCTCGTCTATGGCATCGCCTGGATCTACGGTGCCACCGGCACCATGAGCTTCGACGGCATCGCCAAAGCCCTCGCCAATCCCGCCACCAGCAAAACCACTGCTCTGTTCGGTGCCGCCATGCTGCTCTGCGGTCTCGGCTTCAAAGTCGCCGCCGCACCCTTCCACATGTGGGTGCCCGATGTCTATCAAGGTGCGCCGACTCCCGTCACCGCCTTCCTCTCCGTCGGATCAAAAGCCGCAGGCTTCGTTGTCCTCACGCGTGCGCTCGATGCTTTCCTCGCCGAAGGCTCCATCATCGCCGTTGAAGTCCAATCGCTCCTGCTCGTCGTCGGTTCGCTCACCGTCCTGCTCGGCAGCCTGCCCGCGATGTTCCAGACCAGCGTGAAGCGTCTGCTGGCCTACTCCAGCATCAGCCACGCCGGTTATCTGCTCCTCGCCCTCGCCTGTCGCGAAAGCGCCCGCTTCGATCTCTCTTCTGGCGGCATCGTCGCCTTCTACCTCGCCACCTACCTGCCGATGACCGTCCTCGGCTTCCTCGTTCTCGGCCTCATGCGTGCCAACGGCCTTGGCGAAGACATCAAAGACTTCGCCGGCCTCGCCAAGCGCAATCCGACGCTCGCTTTGCTCATGACGATCTCCTTCGCCTCGCTCGCCGGACTGCCGCTCACCGCTGGCTTCATCGGCAAGCTCTTCGTCTTCCTCGGCCTCGTCGATCACGGCTACTGGGGTGCCCTCAGTTGCGCCGTCATCGCCGCCGCCGCCGGTTTCTATTACTACTTCAAGACCGTCCTCGCGATGTACACCACCGAAGGCACCGACACCAGCGCCCTCACCATCAGCACCGCCTCCAAAGCCGTCGCCGGGGTGCTCGCCGTCGCCATCCTCATCCTCGGCGTGTATCCCAAGCCGTTGCAGAAGGTGCTCACGCCCGCAACTGCGGCAGTGGTGGCGAAATAATTGACAAGTTTTGGTCGCTCCTGCTAAAAGAGGAAATGCAGATCAAGCTCTTTTCACGCATAGCTCTCGTCTTGGGCGTCATCTGCTGTCTCAACGCGTGCCGGGAGCAGGGAAAAATGGCGGGAGGCGGTGACACGATCGCTATTCCACAAAACTTCGAGATCGATTTCGATGGTTTGTTTGATCTGAAGCAGCCCTGCGTGATGACGCCACCGTTGCTTGAGTCTAAAGTTGCAGCCATGGCGGTCATCCCTCGGGAAAAGCTGTGCAAGCCCGTGAAATTCCCTCAGGAAACCTGCCACTACCACTGGTTTAGCGCCAAGGATGCGCCGGTCCACAACCCCGGCTATTCCATCTTCAAGAGTGGAATACATCCCAATTTTGTCAGCGTGGTTTGGCAGGAAGAGGCCATGGAGCGCTTTTATTGCGTCTATCCTGCGGAGAAGGATCAGGCGGTGCCGCCTGAATTGCTTGCCGACATGGACGCCAGCCTGAGCGTGGCCCACACCTTCAACACGGTGCTCAAACAGTTTGAGTGGGAGCTGAAGCACTACTCCGTGAGTGCCAAATACTCGACGAATGTGGGAAAGGGCGATCCGAGTTTTCTAGTCAATGTTCAAAACAAACAGGTCCAGCCAAAGCCACGGATCTTAGCGCAACAATCAGGTGGCCAGACTTTGAAGGTGAACCTTGATGACTTCTTTGATTGGAAAAAACCGACGAGCATGACTGCGGTTGCGTTCCAGGCCAAGATGCTGAACTTCGAGAGCACTTCGGGCAGAAAGCTCCGAGTTTCGGACAGGCCTCCTTACCTCACATATTATTTCGATACGGCTCTTGTTGGCGCAAATGGTTCCTTCTCGTTGCTGGAGGGGCGCTATCAAGCCGTCAATGCCTACTTTCAATGGAAAGAGGGTCGTATTTCCAACATCCGGGTATCTCTGCCTCCGATGCAAGGTGGGAAACCCTTCAATCTTTCCGAGGAGGTTGCATACCTTGACAAGTTTTTTGGAATGACTCACAGCCAGCTCGAAGGCGGCACAGATGTCTGGCGATGGTCCGACTGCCAAATTCGATGCTACAAGTACTCCAACTCCGACGACTACTGCATCGAGCTGGACAGGCATCTCCAATTCCCTCTGGCAGCAACAACTCGTTCCCCGGACCCCGCAGCACCCACGGAGGCAGCAGCAGCTTCGGCTTTACCCACAACTGCGTCATCCACGCCCGCCGCCGCTCCAGCATCTGCCAACCCGGCCTCCAATCATTTCAAACTCCGCCTCACCCAAATGAATGGCCTTTTGATTTCTCAGCTCTCATCTGGTCAAGAAGCTGGGCAGGTCACGAAAATGACTCTCACAGCGCTGCCCAACCGGGGCGACAAAGAAAGCTGGCTCGAATTCAATCAGGAGGTGGGTGGCAGCATGCGGAGATGTCTGAATGAGGTCAGCAAGCTCTCCCAGCTTCGCCACGACGTCTGGCCGCCAGGATATTCCTTGCAGATTGGATTTGAGGACAAATACATCGACAAAGACGGCCCCTCCGCCGCTGTGGCCTGCGCACTCCTGGTTGAGTCGGCCATTACCGGCAAGACTTGGGATCCGACCTTTGCGGTGACGGGCGATCTGAATGCCGATGGCAGCGTGCAGCCGATTGGCGGCGTGCGGGCCAAAATTCGCGGTGCCACCAATGGCAGTTGCAAGCTTGTTGCCGTCCCCGCCAAGAATGAGCGTTCCATTGCAGACATCATGCTTCTCGATGGTCCAGCGCCGCTGGTGGGCATCACCGTATTTGGCATCAAGACCTTCGACGACGCCATGCTCCTGGCGAACTCAGAACGTCCACAGGCATTGAAAAACGCCCTCGCCGATTTTGAATCGATGCGTGGCGTCATGATGCGTGACCCGAAGCAAATCATGCCCCTGCTGCGCACGCCGCATGCCGTCGCACGTTTGCAGGCGCTGCTGGCCGCAGCCCCTGGATGCTATTCGGCCAAGTATCTTTTGCTGCACGCACAAGGCAGAACCGCACGGGTGCTTTCCCTCGGCGGATCGATCGAAGCCGCCCAAAACAGTGCGCAAGCCATCGTTTCGTCCATCGATAACGATGTGGACACCGCCATGACAAGGCTCAAGCCGGACGAAGTGGGCACCAGCATCAACAAGCTGCGCAACCTCCGTCCTCTGCTCGATCAACGCATCTGGCCCTATGTGGACGGCATCACGGACTACGGCGAGGTCATTCGCAGCGCGATCGTCAATCCAGTTCGCTCTGGTGCGCGCTATAACGACCTTGTGTCCAAAGCCAACCAGGCCGCAGGTTCTGCATCAGCGGCCTTCAGGCTGCTCATGAATTCGTCTCAAGTGAGAGAGGAGCTGGGGCTATAGCATTTTGCTGGGCATAATGCCTGGCCTCTTTTTTTTTCAGTGTCGAGCCGAATCCCGATGCTTCGAGTTCCGCCGTGGAAGACCCTCCATGCCGCGTGGACGATTTCTCATGCCGCATGGAGGGCGGCACAGGCGGCATGGACGATCTCTCATGGTGCATGGACGACCTCACAGGCGGCGTGGACGATCCCGCATGCCGCATGGAGGGTCTTCCATGCCGCATGGACGACCTCTCATGGCGCGTGGAAGACCTTCCATGCCCCGTGGAAGAACTCTCATGGCGCATGGAAGAGCTTCCATGCCCTCTGGAAGACCTTCCATGGGAGGTTTAAAGTTCTGAATACCAACGTTTTAGATGGGATATGGGAGGGAATGCACCCTCAAAACGGGGATAGGTAGTGAATGCTCATGAGCCCAACCACCCTTCCAGACCGCGGTCCCGCCCGGCCAGCCCGCGCTCCCCGGCTGCCAGTTCCCAATCCTGGGACTCCACGCCCCGCGCCCAAGGTTCTCACGATGGCTCCCGGTTGTCCCGCCTCCGCTCCCAAGCGCCCAGCCTGCGCTCCCGTCCCGCCAAACCGCGCTCTTGACCGCCCAGCCCGCGCTCCTCACCCGCCAGACCGCGCTCTCAGGAGCGCCGGTCCGCAACCCAGGAATCCCACGAACATCCCGGGAATGCGGCCAAAATCCTGAGATTGATGGCTCAAACCGGGCATAAAACCTGCATAATGACTGGCATCTTTTCTTCGGGTGGATGCAGACCTAATATTCTGGACATCCGACCCCTGGTTGCGCGCGTAATTTGACATCGCATGAAGATCACTCCAGACGTGTTTGAAGCATACCTGAAGTGTCCGACGAAAGCTTGGCTGCGGGCGACCGGCGAACCATCCACAGGTTACAGCTACGCGGAGTGGGCGCACACGCGGGCCGAATCCTACGGCATCACCGCAACAGCACGCTTGGTTGGAGATTCGCCGAGTGAGGAAGTTGCGACGTCACCAGACCTGGCAACTATGAAAACCGCCAAGTGGCGGTTGGCGACATGCTTGGCAGCGCGAGCACAGATCGAAACATGCGTGTTGGAATCGGATCTCCATGCAGTCGAACGCGTGTCCGCCGCAGTCCAAGGGAAACCGGCTCAATTCATCCCGATTCGATTCATCTTCGCCAACAAACTGGGCAAGAATGATAAGCTGCTGTTGGCCTTCGATGCCTACGTGCTCTCGAAATCATTGGGGCGCGATGTCAACAACGGCAAGATCATCCACGGCGACAACGACGCCACGATGAAGATTAAGGCCTCGGGCCTATTCGGCGAAGTGCGCAAGCACCTCGAGAGAATCGTCGTGCTGTTATCCAGTCCGGTGCCACCCGACCTCGTTTTGAACCGGCACTGCGCCGAGTGCGAGTTCCAGGCCCGCTGCCGCCAGAAAGCCATGGAGAAGGACGACCTCAGCTTGCTTACCAGTATGAGCGAGAAGGAGCGCAAGAAATTCCAGAGCAAAGGCATCTTCACCGTTACCCAATTCTCCTACACCTTCCGGCCCCGCCGCCGGCCCAAACGGAAGCGCGACAAGCAGGAGAAGTATCACCACTCGCTCAAAGCGATGGCGATTCGGGAAAAGAGAATCCACATCGTCGGCAGCCCGGAACTACAGATCGACGGCACGCCCGTCTATCTGGATGTCGAGGGGCTGCCGGATAGAGATTTCTACTACCTCATCGGGCTGCGGATCGGCAACGGCGATTCGGCAGTCCACCACAGCCTTTGGGCGGATACCGCCCAGGCCGAGCCTAAGATTTGGAAGAAATTCCTCAGCGTCCTAAACACCGTCGAGAGGCCGGTGCTGATTCACTATGGGAGCTACGAGACAATTTTTTTGAAGCGGATGTCTGAACGATACGGAAAGCCGTCCGAATCCTCTGTGCCAGCCAAGGCCATCCAGACTGCGGTCAACCTGTTGACCGTGACCTTTGCGCGGGTTTACTTCCCCACGTTCTCCAATGGCCTGAAAGAAATTGCAGGATATTTGGGGTTTCGCTGGACTGACCCTCACGGTTCGGGCGTGCAGTCCATCCGTTTACGTCACGAATGGGAAGAATCAGGCTCGCCTTCGCTGAAAACCGCTCTCCTCACTTACAATGCCGAGGACTGCGAAGCCGTGGAAGTGGTGACGAGCAAGCTGTTCGAATTGCACCGGGCGTCCCCTCACTCGGAAGGCACTTCGCTTGCCGGGGTCGTTGACACTACCATGCTCAAGAGGGAGCACCCCTTCGGCTTCAAATGCAATAAATTCGTGTTTCCGGAACTGGAGGTTATCAACAAGGCCGCTTATTGGGACTACCAGCGCGAGCGAGTTTATGTGCGGTCAAGCGCCCGCGTGAAACACGCCGTGCGTCAGACATCAACGCCCAAGAGGGCGGTGTCCCCCGACACAACGATCGAGTGCCCGCGCCCGAAGTATTGTCCCCAGTGCGGCTCATCAAAACTCGTCGCCTATGGAAAGGTGAGCAAGACGGTCTTCGATCTCAAATTCATGCGGCACGGAGTAAAGCGGTGGATTGCCCGTTATCAATTCCACCGATACCAGTGTCAGGTGTGTGGTGCCACCTTCTACCCGGACGAGCGTAGCTGGACGCGAAGCAAATTCGGACCAGATCTCATGGCCTATGCGATCTACCAGAACATCGGGCTCCGTCTGCCGCAGGAAAGTGTTGCCAGCAACTTAAACAAGCTGTTCTGCCTTCAATTGCCGCTTGGAATAGCATCCAAGTTCAAGAAAAGTGCAGCCCAAGCTTACGAGGAGACATACGACGCATTGTTAAAGCGCGTGTGCGCCGGGCGACTCGTCCATGCTGACGAGACGAAGATCAGCCTCAAGAGTGGTGACGGGTTTGTTTGGGTCTTTGCCAATATGGAAGAGGTGGCCTACGTCTATAGTGAAACTCGGGAAGGCGAGCTTATTGCTGACTTGCTCAAAAACTTCACTGGGGTTTTGGTTTCCGATTTCTACGCTGCCTACGACGCGATCCAATGCCCACAGCAGAAGTGCTTGATTCACCTCATTCGGGACATGAACGACGATGTCTTGAAGCACCCCTACGACGAGCAACTGAAGCGTGTCGCTTTGGGCTTCGCGACTCTTGTTAAACCGATGGTTGAGACCGTGGATCGTCATGGCCTCAAGACCCATTTTCTGCGAAAGCACCTCGTGTCGGTAGATCGCTTCTACCGGCAGATCTCCGCCATGGACATTCAGAGTGACGTAGCAGTGAAGCTAAGGGACCGGCTCCAGAAATACCGGGACAAGCTGTTCACATTCTTGAGCATCGATGGTGTTCCTTGGAACAACAACAATGCCGAGCACGCTGTCAAAGCCTTCGCGACTCTCCGGCATTTCATCGCGGGAGTCACCACGGAGAAGGGCATCCGCGAATATCTGATTCTTTTGAGCATCTGCGAGACGTGCAAATACAAGGGCGTGGACTTCCTCGACTTTCTGCGTTCTGGCGAGAAAGACATCGGTGCCTACGGAGCATAATGCCTGGCATCTTTTTTTCGAAGGTGTTTTTGCACCAGTCCTTGATGTTGACGAGGGTGTAGTTCAGCGGCGTGCCGTCGTCGCGGGTGAAAGAGTTGATCTGGCGGAGGAGCTTGGACGCGGTGAAGA
>NZ_JBJXFV010000012.1:0-4103 GCF_046154365.1 Prosthecobacter sp. | reverse complement strand
GGTAACCGCAGAGGATGGACGGTCGCAGAGGGCATCCGGCTCACTGAGTTTCCTCTGAGGTAAGGATGTCTGTCGCTGGTGTTCCAGCAGCAATTACTTGCCGAGCAGCTTTTTGAGAGCGCCGCCGCCGAGTTTGGCCTCGCCACCACCTTGCAGCAGGTTTTTGAGGGAGCCGCTGGCGCTGGCTTTGGCGGCTTCGGTGCTGATGCGGCTGAGAATTTGAGCGGTCAATTCCGCAGGGGAGATGCCAGCACCGCCTGAGCCGAGGTTCGTCAGGCGGATGTCCGGCAGGGTCACGTTCGCATTGGCTCCGGGTACGAGACCCGCAGCGCTGGCGCTGAGTTTGGCACCGGTGATGAGCAGTTCATCCACCTGGAGCTTGATGGATTTCTTGGGCTGGCTTTCGTCGGCTGGAGCGGGGGCGCTGGCGCCGCCGTTGCCGGACGCTGCGGTGCTCTGCTGGGAGGCGAAGCTCTTGGCGTTGTCAGCGATGTGCTTGAGGTTGGTGCCACCGAGGCCGGCTTCGAGATTGATCTCGGGATCGGCGATGCGGATGTGCTTGATGACGATTTTGTCCGTGCTGACGCTGGAAGTGTCCAGGGCCACCTCCGCTTTGCCGATGCGCACGGCACGTGGGCTGGTGAAGCCTTTGGGGTTGCCGATTTCAAAGCCTTCGATGATGCCAATGCCCGAGAACGGCGAGAGTTTCACGGCAGCCACCGTCACACTGGTCTGCACCACCGGCGGCGTGCCGGTCTCGATGCCATACTTGATCAGCCGGTCGATTTGCGACCAGCCATACCAAAGGCCGACGGCGATGAGAACCACGAGGACGACAACGATGCGGATGAGCCATTTCATAGGCGGCCATTTTTCCCAGCCGTCGTAGTCTGTAAAGCATCAAAAGCGGCTAAAACTTCACCGTCGCACCGAACGTGGCACCGAAGCCGGGTTCGTTGGAGCCGGAGCCGTGATAGCGGTAGGTTTGGTCGAGCAGGTTGTCGAGCGCGGCGGTGAGGATGAGGTTTTTTGTGACCTTGCAGCCGCCACGCAGGGTGAGCAGGATGAAGGCGGGCGTGCCGTTGGGCGGGATACGGGAGGTGTCGGCCTGGTCGGCGGTGTTCATGCGGCCGGTCTCGCCATAGGTCAGTCCGACGAGTTCGGTCCAGAAACGGCTGTCCTTCGTCTGCCAGCGCACCCCGCCGTAACCGACGAGCGGGGCGATCTTGCCGAGCGGCTCGCGCCGTGTCTGCGTGGTCAGGCCGATGAACTGGTCCGCCTCCCCCTCCACCCAGGCGATGTGGCCGAACACGCTCCAGTGCGGGTTCATCTGCCAGCGGGTGGAAAATTCCACGCCCTGCATGTAACCGTCGCCGCCGTTCGCTTTGCTGACCTGGCCCGGCACACCCGTGGCCCGACGCACGATGAGGTCTTCGATCTGGGTGAAGAAATAAGCGCAACTGGCGGTGACAGTCTCGGTCTGCGCCCTGAGGCCGATCTCATAAGTCAGGTAGGTTTCGGGATTCAGCGCGGTGGAGGGCACCTCGATGATGCCGGTGGCGGAAAAATCGTCGCGGGTCAGATCAGACATGTTGGGCGCACGGAAGGCCTGCGAGACGCCCCCGAAGAGCTGGTAATGGTCCCCCTCATCGAGATCGATGATGAAACGCGCACTAGCGGAGAAATTCTGCCATTCGTCGGAGTAGCTCGACTGCGCGAGGGTGACGGGATCGCGAAATTTACCCGCGTCTGCACGCACATGCGTAAACCTGCCGCCGAGCACGAAATGCATCCGCTCGCCGCAGTCGATCTCGTCCTGGAGGAAGATGCCGAGCAGGTCGTAGCTGGCGTCATCCGCCACCGCGCCGGCGAAGGCGTTGGCACCGTCGGTTTCGAGCCAGTCATGATAATAGTCGATGCCATAGACCAGCTTGCCGATGGGGGAAGTGCTCTCGAACTGGAGATCGACGCCGAGGGTGGTGAGATCGACGTCATTGAAACTGCGCACGCCTGGACCCGTGACACGGAATTGCTCCTCCGCCGCCGTCTGCACGGAGATGGTGAGGCTGGCGGCGTCAATGAGGCCGTCGAGGTCTTTGCCCGCCAGTCGCACATAGGACAGGCTGCGGCCCTGGTCGAACAAGCGAATGCGGTCGGTGCCGATGGTGGTGCCGTTGAAAGAGGTGCCGCTGGTGGTGGTATGCGTGCGCCACACATCGTTTTGCCGCACGTGCTGATGCACGGCGCTGAAGGTCCACTGGTCATCGAGCGCCACGTCGAGCCGCAGGTTGAAGGCCCATTGATCGTAGCCGGTGTTGCGCAGCTTGCGGCCGTCGCCGTCGGTCACATCACCGAACTGGCTGAGCGTGGCACCGAGATGCAGCCCCCAGCGCTGGCCTTCGCCGATGCTGCTTTCGAGGTGCTCGACGTGGCTGTGCTCCGCCGTGGAGTAGCGATAATCGGCCTGCCCACGCGCAAAGAAGCCGCCCTCGGCCTCGCTGAGATAGCCGGAATCCTTCGTAAAGGCGTTCACCGTGCCACCGATGGCGTCGCTGCCGTAGAGCGTGCCGCCTTGCGATGGCAGCACCTCGACACGACCGAGCGAGTATTGATCGATGGTGTTCCAGTACTGGTTCGGCCCTTCACGAAAGGTGGAGTTGTTGAAGCGAATGCCGTCGATCATCATCAGGTTGCGGAAACCGGTGAAACCACGGATGAAGGGCGACCCCTGGCCGTTGGCGGTCTTCTGTAGCATCACGCCGGGCGTTTCACGCAGCGCCTCGGGGAAGGTGCGCACCAATCGCTCCGCCATCTGTTTTTGGTCGAGAGTCTTCACCGCCGCAGGCACTTTAGACAGCGGACTGGCGCTGCGCGTGGCGGTGATGACGACTGCGGGGATGTCCTGCGGCTTCTTCGCCTTGTGCTTCTTTTCATCCGTCACTTCGGCGGCGAAGCTGGCGGTGGAAAAGGTGAGGAGGAGCGGGAGGGCGTATTTGCGCATGGGTGGGAAAAAGATGAAACCGCAATCAAGCAAGCGTTCCGCCGCTTGTCTTGATCCGCTTCGCATGAAGCGGGGGCTTGGACAGAAATGCGCCTGCCACCGGCATGGGTGGTCGGAAATTGACCGCTGAGGGCAGACTTGTTGCCAATCACATTGCTGAAGGCAGGAAGAATGCAGCAGCCCTGCACCGGATTCATCTCATGCTTGAATGATTCGCGCTTGTCACTGCTGCTCTGTTTCGTTAGAACCCATTCCACGTCTCTGACAATCCCTCTGCCTCTCCGGACTCCACACCACAGCGCACCACCGGCGGCAACTTCCGCTGGGAGCCGCCGACGCCTGAAGAACTCCAGGCCATGATGCCGGGCTATACGATTGAAAAAATCCTCGGCCGTGGCGGCATGGGCGCGGTGTATAAAGGCGTGCAGCAAAACCTCGACCGCACCGTCGCCATCAAGGTGCTGCCGCCGGGCGTGGAAAAAGAAGACCCCAGCTTTGCCGAGCGCTTCAAGAGCGAGGCCAAGCTCATGGCCAAGCTCAATCATCCCGCCGTCGTCGCCGTGTATGACTTCGGCACCACGCTTGGCGGCCAGTTGTACTTCGCCATGGAGTATGTGGATGGCAGCGATGTCTCCCAGATGATCCGCTCGCAGGGCAAACTACCGCCGGAGCACGCGCTGGCCATCACCGCGCATGTGTGTGATGCGCTCGCCGCCGCGCACGAGCTAGGCATCGTCCACCGCGACATCAAACCGGCCAATGTGCTGCTCAACATGAAGGGCCAGGTCAAAGTGGCCGACTTCGGCCTCGCCAAGGTCGAGGAACCCGGCCAGCACGGCCTCACCAAGACCGGCTACGCCATGGGCACACCCGACTTCGTCGCGCCCGAGGTGCTCATGCTCGGCGCACACATTGATGGCCGTGCCGATCTGTATGCCGTGGGTGTCATGCTTTATCAGATGCTCACTGGCGATGTGCCGCGCGGTGCCTTCAAGCCCGCTTCCGTGCGCATGCCCGGTCTCGATCGCCGCTACGACCCCATCATCATCAAAGCCATGCAGAGCGACCGCGAGGAGCGCTACCAGAGCAGCGCCGAACTCCG
>NZ_JBJXFV010000233.1:0-52172 GCF_046154365.1 Prosthecobacter sp. | reverse complement strand
CCAAAAAATCGCGGCGATGAACGCGCTTTTGCCCCACCTAGACAGATTTTAACAGGAGAAAACGACCTGCCGCAGTGCTGCGCAGCGTTGCAGGCGGGAGAGAGCGGAGATCTGAAAATTCTCCGTTGCCTTCATCCTTCGCAGGCTTCACCCAGAAGCCCTGAATGCTGGTGGAAGCGATTTTTTTTGCCGCTTACAGCGAACTCCTCCAGCATGTCACCCGCACGGCGGAAGAAGCGGCAAGAAAGGGTCGATAGTTGACTGAATGCTCGGCTTGTCACGAATCGACCGCTAACCCTTTCCTGCGAGCGGATTGTTGCCATTCAGCAGCGCGGCAGAGCGGTGATGCAAGAGGCTCGCATTGCGGCTCGTATGCCAAGCGCATGTTTCGTCCCCCCCATCTGATCATCGCTTTGGCGATGCTGACTGCCGCGCCCGTCCGGGGCGCGCCCGTACCGCTGACGTTTGAAAAAGACGTGCGCCCGATCCTGAAGACGCACTGCTTTCAATGCCACGGCGAGGAAGGAGTGACCAAGAGCGGTCTCGATGTGCGTCTGGCGCGATTCATCCTCAAAGGCGGCAAGCATGGCCCTGCTATCGTTCCTGGCAAGGTGGCGGAGAGTCATCTGCTCGAACTCGTGAAAGAAGGCGAGATGCCGAAGGGCAAGGCGAAGCTCAAGGATCGCGACATCGCCACGCTCGAAGCCTGGATCGCACAAGGCGCGAAGACCGCACGCCCTGAGCCGGAACAGCTCGGGCCTGAGCATGCTTTCACGGATGAAGAACGGGCTTGGTGGTCGTTGCAGCCGATTGCGGGGGGAAGTGCTCAGTTCTCAGTGCTTAGTGCTCAGTCGAGGCGTGAGGCGAATTTGATTGATGCATTCGTTGCGGAGAAGATGACCGCGAAAGGTCTTTCGTTCTCGCCTGAAGCTGATCCCGTCACCTTCATCCGTCGCGCCACCTTCGACCTGCTCGGCCTGCCGCCGACACCCGCCGAAGTCGATGCCTTCGTCACCGAGGTGATTCAGGAACAGAACTCCCGCTCAAAGCCGACGAAAAAGGCCAGTCTGAGCACTGAGCACTCAGCACTGAGCACTTCTTCCCTCTCCACCCCCAAAGCCTACGAGCATCTGATCGACCGACTCCTCGCCAGCCCGCACTACGGTGAGCGCTGGGGACGTCATTGGCTGGATGCGGCGGGTTATGCGGACAGCGAGGGCTTTGGCGAGAAGGATCTGGAGCGTAAGTGGGCGTGGAAGTATCGCGACTACGTCATCAACTCGCTCAACAAGGACAAGCCCTTCGATCAGTTCATTCGCGAGCAGCTTGCGGGCGATGAGATGGTGCCGCAGCCATACAAAGATCTGTCGGCGGATGCGATTGAAAAACTGTCCGCCACTGGCTTCCTGCGTATGTCGCCCAACGGCACGGGTGAAACCAATGATGCTGCGACGCAGAACGCGAACATCGCCGACACGATCAAGATGGTGGGCACGTCGCTTTACGGCCTCACCATCGGCTGTGCGCAGTGTCATGACCATCGCTACGATCCGATCACGCAGGCCGATTACTACCGACTGCGTGCGGTGTTCGAGCCGGGCTTCGACACGAAAGCGTGGCGTGGACCCGGCAGCAGACTGGTGTCATTGCTGACGCAGGCGGAGATCGCCGAATCGGCCAAGATCGAAGCCGAGGCGAAGAAGATGGATGCCGCACGCATCGCGAAGGGGGAGGGGTTCATCACCGAAGTCTTGGAGAAGGAACTCGCCAAGGCCCCGGAGCAGGATCGTGAGGCTCTGCGCACCGCTTATCGCACCGTCGTTGCGAAACGCACCGCTGATCAAACAAAGCTGCTCAAAGCGTGGCCACGCGTGAACCAGCTCAGCGCCGGATCACTTTATCTCTACGACACCACCAACAAGACCAAGCACGCCGACACGCTCAAGAAGATGACCGAGGAAGCGACGGCGGTGCGTGCGACGAAGCCCAAGGAAGAATTTCTCCATGTCTTCACCGAGTTGCCGAAGAAACCTGAAGCCGTGCCTGCGACCTTCATCTTCAATCGTGGTCAGTTTGATCAGCCGAAAGGGCAGGTGAAGCCGGGCGATCTCACCGTGCTCGCCGCGCATCGACAGATCGAGATTCCAGAGAAGAATGCCGCATTGCCCACCACGGGCCGTCGTCTTGCCCTGGCCAACGAACTGACCGATGGCAAGCATCCGCTGTTCGCCCGCGTGATGGTGAACCGCATCTGGATGCAGCATTTTGGCAAAGGCATCGTCGCCAGTCCTGGCGATTTCGGTCAGCTTGGCAGCAAACCGACGCATCCCGAACTGCTCGACTGGCTGGCGACCGATTTCATGGCGCGTGGCTGGAGTTTGAAGCAACTGCATCGCCAGATCATGACCTCGCGTACCTACCGCCAGTCATCGACCCGCGATGCCATACGCGACCGCATCGATCCCGACAATCAATACCTCAGCCGCATGAACGTGCGCCGTCTGGAGGCTGAAATTCTGCGCGACACACTGCTAGCGGTGAGCGGCAAGCTGAATCCGAAGGTTGGCGGCGCGCCGGTGCCCGTCATGTTTAACGAAGAAGGGCAGGTGGTCATCGGCATCGACACCACCGACACCGCTGGTCGTCCCTCCGGCAAGATCATCCCGCTCAACGGTGATGAATTCCGCCGCAGCATCTACGTGCAGGCCCGGCGCTCACGGCAGTTGGAAATGTTCGCCACCTTTGATGCGCCGCTCATGGAACCGAGCTGTGACATTCGTTCCGTCACCACCGTCAGCCCGCAGAGCCTGCTGCTCATGAACAGCGCCATCATGCGCGTCTATGCCCAGCAGTTTGCGCAGCGTGTGCAGACCGAAGGCGGCAAGGACATTGCTGACGAAGTGCGCTGCGCCTGGAAGCTCGTGCATGGCAGAGCGCCGTCCGAGTCCGACGTGCAGCAGAGCGTTGAGTTTGTGCAGGCACAGACGGAGTTCTACAAGGCCAATCCCACGTCGCTGGAAGTCCAGATTGGTGCACCATCGAAAACACCCGCTGATCCAGCGCTGCTCGGCCTCACGGCGCTGTGTCATGCGCTGATGAGTTCGAATGCGCTGCTATATGTGGATTGACAGCTAACGTCTCAAGCTCTGGCGACGGGAGGGGTGGCGGAGAGCATGAACGAAGCGGGTGTGGTTGAAGTAAAGATGAACGATGATACGACAAAGGAGCCCCTCCTGTTGCCAGCAGCGCTCTTGTTCGCTGATTACGTTGCTTCGGGATCGAAGGGGGGGAAGCCGAATCCCGCAACTCTAAGGTAGTCACCGGCTGTTGTGGAAGGTGCTATCACCTCGATCAGAACTGAAAACTCTCCGCTCGAAACGTGACGATCATTGATCCCGATGGGATACGAAACCCGGTAATCTCCTTTACGTATGGACTCGACATACCAAGTCTCCTCAGAGCACCGAATGGTCTTGGAGTGCGCAACTCGGCCTTGATCATCGGTGACTACAAATCGGATCGTGCAGGATGCAAACCCCGCTGCGAGCAACGGAGACTTGTTCAGTTGCTCGCCAGACTGGTCAACCAATGGCTCTGTCGAGTGAACCTCTATGTCGAACCGACTGATAGCGGCCTCACGAAGTCCCTGGACCTTGAAAAGGGAGCGCCCCCGCTGACCAAGAGTGATCGGGGCAAATGAAGCCGAATAAGGGTAAGCCATCGGCCAAAACGACTTGGTATTGTGCAAAGTAGCATCGCCCCTGCTACCAACCTGCCTCGTCGTGGTGCATCCGACCATGAAAGCGATGGCGAGTAATAGGAAGAAATGTGAGTTCATCTTTTTCAGCGAACAGTGAAGATGGTTAACAGAGTGCGAGGTTTGTCAGCAGCGTTACAGGCGACAGAAATGTGGGACTATGACGGCTTCTTGTGTGCATGGGTGTCGTTTTACACGCCTATGCCGTGATAGGGCAATGAAAATGTGGGTTTGGTCCGCAAGGGGTAGCGAAGCAGACGCCCGAACTCATGTCCGCACCGCCGCCGCGAACCTTACAGGCTTGTAATGCTCCAGCAAGACTGCCGCCATGCAGGGGCTGTCTCTATCTCGCGGAAACCATTCCACCCCAACTCAAACACAGACCGATGAACTCAATAGAACCCACCATGAAAACTCCATCATCCACCCAACCATTCTGGCAGCGCACCGCCATGCTCGGCGGCGTGTGCCTCATGACTGCCTCGCTCGTGGCCTTCACGCCCGGCATGGACACGCCGGCCAAGGCCGATCCGCTGCACATTCAAGTCAGCGAGGCGCCGCTCTCCGTCGCAGGCCGCGGCTTCCCCAGCTTCTCGCCCATCGTCAAAGCCGTCTCCCCGAGTGTCGTGAAAGTCTCGGTGTCGAGCCAGGCCAAGGCCAGCCGCATGGAAATGCCCGGCGGCATGGATCTACGGCGCTTCTTTGGCCCCGGCTTCGAAATGCCCAATGAACTGCAGCAGCAGCGTCACATGCCCAAAGAGCAAGGCGTGGGCTCCGGCGTCATCGTGACGAAGGACGGTTACATCCTGACCAACAACCATGTGGTCGATGGCGCCAGCGAGATCAAAGTCGCCATGACCGATGGACGCGAGTTCACCGGCAAGGTCATCGGCCGTGATCCGAAGACGGATGTGGCGGTGATCAAGGTCGATGCCAAAGACCTGCCCGCCATCACCTTTGCGGACAGCGACAAGATTGAAGTCGGTGATGTCGTGCTCGCCGTCGGTCATCCGTTTGGCATCGGCCAGAGCGTGACGACCGGCATCATCAGCGCGAAAGGCCGCGCCACGCTGGGGCTCGACTATGAAGACTTCATCCAGACCGATGCCGCGATCAATCCGGGCAACTCGGGCGGTGCGCTGGTGGACATCGAAGGCCGCGTGATCGGCATGAACACGGCCATCTTGAGCCATAGCGGCGGCAATCAGGGCATCGGCTTCGCAGTGCCCACCAACATGGCGCGCTGGGTGATGGAAAGCCTCGTGAACCACGGTCGCGTGGAGCGCGGTTTCCTCGGCGTGAACATCCAGGATCTCACCCCGCAACTGGCGCAGCAGTTCAAACTCGACCAGACCAGCGGCGCACTCGTGGCCGCAGTTACCCCCGGCAGCCCCGCTGAAACAGCCGGCGTGCAGAGCGGTGACTTGATCACGAGCTTCAATGGCAAGCCCGTCACCGACAGCCGTCATTTGAAGCTTGAAGTCGGCACCACCGTTCCCGGTTCCGCCGTGCCGATGACCCTGCTGCGCGATGGCAAGAGCACCAGCCTCACGGTTACCGTCAAAGAACTGCCCGGCGAAAAACTTGCCCAGGCAACGTCTGGCGCTGACAAGACCGAGGATGCGCTGCACGGCGTCGCGGTGGCCGATCTCGATCAAGCCAGCCGTGACAAACTCAAGGTGCCCTCGCAGATTCAAGGCGCTGTCGTCACCGACGTGGAGGAAGGCTCCGCTGCGTATGAAGCCGGTCTCCGCCAGGGCGACGTGATCACCGAGATCAATCGCCAGGCCATCAAGAACGCCGAGCAGGCCACGGCCGTGTGTGAAAAGCCCACGAACAAGGTCTCGCTGGTGAAAATCTGGAGCCACGGCGGCAGCCGCTTTGTCGTGGTCAATGAAAGCAAGGCGGGCTGATCCCTCCCCGTTGCCCGGCCCGCCCTGTCGTTGCCAAGACGGCAGGGCGGGCCATTGTTTGGACAGCGAACGAGCCTTAGACTTCTTAACCTCCTTGACTCTGACCCCTTGACCTGCCGCGAGAGGACTCGCGGGCTACTTCTCCACCATGCGCATTCTAGTGATCGAAGATGACAGCAAAATCGCCTCGTTCATCGTGAACGGGCTGAAGCAGAACGGCTTCGGTGCGGACTCGGCGCGGGATGGCGAGCAGGGCCTCGAACTGGCCTGCACTGTGACCTACGACTGCATCGTGCTCGATCTCATGCTGCCCAAACTCGACGGCCTTTCGCTGCTGCGGCAGTTGCGTCGTGAAAAGATCCACACGCCGGTGCTCATCCTTAGCGCCAAGGCGACAGTGGATGATCGCGTGAAGGGCCTGCAGGCCGGTGGAGACGACTACCTCACCAAGCCCTTTGCTTTCTCTGAACTGCTGGCTCGCGTGCAAGCGCTCATCCGCCGCGCCACGCATGTCGTCGAGCCGACGACGCTCACGGCCACCGGCATCACGCTCGATTTGCTGTCGCGTGAAGTGATGCGTGAAGGCCGCAAGATCGAGCTGCAAACGCGCGAGTTCGCCCTGCTGGAGCTGCTTATGCGTCATCCAGGCCGCGTCGTCACCAAGACGATGATTTTGGAACATGTCTGGGATTACAGCTTCGATCCCCAGACCAATGTCGTGGACGTTCTGGTGCATCGCCTGCGGGCGAAGGTGGACAAGGACTTCGACGTGAAACTCATCCACACCATCCGCAGCGTCGGCTATGTCCTCAAACCTGTTTAAGACCTGGGGCCGCAGCTTTGCGGTGAAGCTCACGCTCGGCTACGCGATGATCTTCACGCTGAGCGCCGTCGTGCTCTTTGGTCTGCTCTATGTCCTGCTCGCCTCGGCATTGGAACGCAAGGATCGTGAAGTCATCGAAGCACGCTTGAAGGAATGCGCCGCCGTCTATGCCAACGGCGGCCTGCCCGCTTTGCGCAACCTTGTGGAGCGCAACAGCACTGATGCCGATAAGTCGAAGTCCTTTTTCGTGCGTGTCACCGGCAATCTCGGCAGCGTGCTCTTTGTCAATGTGCCAAATGAGTGGTTGCAGGTGGGTGCCGCACCCACGCAGCCGCAGAGCGACACCTCACAGCCCGACTGGCTGCGCATTCCGAAGGACGATGAACGCGATCTCATCGTCGCCACCGCACGTCTGACCGATGGTTCGATCCTGCAAGTGGGACGCAGCACCAACAGCCGTGAAACCGTGCTGCAACCCTTCCGCCGTAACTTTCTGCTGGTGATGACGCCGACGCTGCTGCTTGCCGTACTCGGCGGTGCTTACTTCGCCCATCGCGCCACGCAGCCGGTGCGCGAAGTCGTCGCCACCGCCCGCACCATCTCAGACACCGGCAATTTCTCCGCCCGCGTGACCGCACGTGCCAGTCAGGCCGAACTGCAGGAGCTGGCGACCGAGTTCAACCGCGTGCTCGACAAAAATCAGTCGCTCATTCAAGGCATGCGCGACGCGCTGGACAACGTGGCGCACGATCTGCGCACGCCGCTAACCCGCCTGCGCGCCACCGCAGAGGCGGCGCTGCAAACGACCCCCGATCCCATCGCGCGTGAAGCGCTCGTCGACTGCGTCGAAGAATCCGACCGCGTGCTCACCATGCTCAAGGCTTTGATGGACATCAGCGAGGCCGAGGCAGGCATGATGAAGCTCCATCGCGAGCTGACCTCCATTCCCACGCTGCTGAAGGAAGTAATCGAGCTTTACGAACTCATCAGCGAAGAAAAGCACATCACCATCACCACGGATTTCGCCAAAGACTGCAAAGCCTCCGTGGACGCCACCCGCTTGCGCCAGGCCTTTGCCAATCTGCTCGACAACGCCCTCAAATACACGCCCGACGGTGGCCGTGTTCATCTCTCATGCAGAACCGGCGCAAACACCGTAACCGTGTGCCTGCGCGACACCGGCATGGGCATTCCCGCCACCGATCAGCCGCGTATCTGGGAGCGTCTTTATCGCGGCGACAAGAGTCGCACGCAGCGCGGGCTCGGCCTCGGTCTGAGTCTTGTCAAAGCCATCGTCGAAGCCCACCACGGCACTGTTGCCGTCACGAGCGAAGCAGGGCAGGGGGCGGAGTTCATCATCACCGTGCCCCAGATCCCGCTCGCGGGCTGAACCGAGTTTCCAAGGCTGCCAATTGCCGTAGTGCTTAAATCAACTCGCGGATGGGCTGGGCACCGCCTTCAACGAGATAGTGCGGGCGGCCTTTGTTGTCGGTGACGGTGGCGGTGTTCACGTCGATGCCGAGGTTGCGATACAGCGTGGCGAAGACTTCAGGGAAGGTCACGGGGCGGCTGTCGGCCTCGCCACCGAGGCGGTCGGTGGAGCCGATGACCTGGCCATTGGGCATGCCACCACCGGCGAGCAAGGCCATGGCGACGCGTGGCCAGTGATCGCGGCCCACCTGCTTGCTGATGATGGGCGTGCGACCGAATTCACCCCAGACGAGCACGGTGCAGTCCTTGTCGAGGCCACGCTGATGCAGGTCGTCAACGAGTGCGGTGATCGCTTGATCGAAAATGGGAAAATCTTCGTGTTCACGCTTGAAGATCTCGTTGCCCTTGCCGCCATGCCAGTCCCACTTGCTGTAGTTCACGGTGACGACGCGCGCACCAGCCTCGACGAGGCGGCGTGCGGTGAGGAAACTCTGCGGGACACGCGGCGCGCCGTTTTCGTCGATGCGTTTGACGGTGTCGCCAGTGCCATAGCGTGCGACGAGACGCGGATCTTCTTTGGAGAGGTCGAGCGCATCGGCGAGTTTCGATGAAGTGAGCACGCCCATGGCCTGCTGCGTGAAGATGTCCATGCCATCCATGCGACCACTCGAATCAACATCACGACGGAAGCGGTCGATGCTAGAGAGCAGGCGGGCGCGATCGGCGAGGCGGTCATAGGTGATGCCTTGCAGGGTGAGATCGCCACGACTCGGCCCCATGTGACGAAAAGCAGCGCTGGCGGAACCGAGCATGCCGGGGCCGGGTTCGTTGTAGGGACCGTGGGTGCAGTCGTAGCACATGCTGACGAACGGCGGCACGGCAGGATCAAAGGCTCCCTGGAGTTTGCTGACGACACTGCCGAACTGCGGCCAGCCGCCGGGCGGAGCGGGACCGATGGGCACATGACCGGTGTAGCACTGGGCTGCATCATGACCCGCCTGAGCGCCGACGAGCGAGCGGATGATGGTGAACTTGTCCATCATCTTCGCCATGCGCGGGAAGAGTTCGCAGATTTCGATGCCGGGTACGTTGGTGCCGATGGGCTTGTGCGGTCCGGCAACCTCGCTTGGTGCGTTCGGCTTGAGGTCGAACATGTCCTGATGCGGCGGCCCGCCGACGAGGTAGATGAGGATCACTGACTTGTGAGAGTTGCGAATGCCGGCCTGGGATTCAAGCGCGAGCAGTTTTGGCAAGGAGAGCCCCGTTGCACCGAGTCCGCCGATCTTGAGGAAGTTCCGCCGCGACACACCGTCACATAGCGGGCTGGCGTGATCAGCAGGGGCGAGGATTTTGAGCATGACGTGTGATGGTTTGTGGCCGTCTGGAACGAAGAACGAAACGCTGGGGCGAAGAACTCTCTTTCCCAGGCGAGGCACAGACAGGCAGATCATTCAGGAATTCTCTCGTCATTCGCCCGCCTGCATCGCTACGCAAAGCGTTGCGGGCAGGTCATTCGTCATTCATCATTGCCACATGGCCCAGGCAATCATGAATCCCGAAGAGGTCCGGCGCTTTGCGGCGGAGCTGAAACGTTTCAACACGGACATGCAGCAGCGCTCGGCGTCGCTGCAATCGCGTTTCTCCGCGCTGGGCGAGACCTGGCAGGACGCGGAGCATGAAAAATTCGCGGGTGAGTTCACCACGACGATGAAGGCCATCAAGCGGTTCATGGAGATGTCCGAGCAGCACACGCCCTTCCTGCTGCGCAAAGCCCAGCGCATCGAGGAATATCTCAGCCAACGTTGAACAACGAACATTGAACAACGAACTTTGAAATGGCCGACCAGGCACGCATCTCCAATCTCGATGCCATCGAAGCGTTTCGCTCCGCGCTCATCGTGTTCATCAGCAAGACACGCCAGGCGCTCGACACGGTGCAGGATGCAGTGAAAAAGAATCGCGCATGGCTGCAGACCGAGCAGCCCGCCTTCTGGTCCTCGCAGATCAAGCAGCGGCAGAAACGGCTCGATCAGGCGCAGCAGGAACTCATGAGCGCACGCATGTCCGAGTTCGTGGAGACCCCTGCCGCACAGCAGATGGCCGTGCGCAAGGCTCGTGCCGCATTGGAGGAAGCGCAGGCCAAAATGGAGCGCACCAAGGCCTGGTCCCGCGACTACGACCGCACCGTCGATCCGCTGGCGCGCAAACTCGATTCCCTGCGTGATTTCATCGACAGCGATCTCGCGCTCGCCATCGCTCATCTGGTCGAAATCCAGAAAATTCTCGACGCCTACAACGAAACTCCCATGCCTGCGGCCGCACCTGAAACTCAATCGTGAACCTGATCCAAAACGCCCGCGAACTCTCCGAGCACTGGCACGCCACCAAGGCGCACTGGCGCGATGCCAAGGCGGTGGAGTTTGAAAAGCGCTATCTGGAGCCGCTGCCCGGCCTCGTCAGCAAAACTGGCGCGGTGATGAACGAACTCGAAAACCTGCTCAAAAAGATCCGCAAAGACTGTGAACAGCAACCTTGACCTGCGCGCCTCGCGCCTTCTGGCCCTGCATACCACGCTGCGCGACACCATCGGTGATTTCGCACAGCGCAGCGAGCAGATCGCCCGCGAAATCCGCTCCCGCCGCTACACCGCCGAGCAGAACCACCTCCAGCAGCTCGAAGCGTTCGACGCGGAGCATGGCATCGCCCTTGGTGATACTGCGGCACAGTGGGATGAATACGCGCAGACCATCCATGCGCGGCACGCAGCACGCACCACCGCCTTCAAACGCTACGAGGACCGCATCAAGCGTGACCTGCCGGCGATGATCCAGAAGGAACGTGAGCGCTGGCTCGGCAAACAGCAGATGCGCCGCATGCATGCAGATTCGATTCGCAAACGCGGTCTCCAGCAAACCGAACACACCGCCGGTGCGCTGCTGGAACGCCTCACCGCCGCCAAGGACCGCCTCCTGGCCGTGTTGAAAGCCTCTGGCGAGCGCCTTGGCCGCAAAGGTGCCCCGCAACCGGACACCAGTCTCACCCTCGCAGACATTCCCTCACGCGTTGAAGCCCTCGAAGCGCAGGCGCAGAACTTGGAAGAGCAACTCGCCTCCGGCAAAAGCTCCGGGGTGTTTAAAATGTTCTCGAAGCCGAGCGTGAACTTGCAGCAGCTCAGCCAGGCCGTGCTGGATTACGAAACCTGCGTGGAGGAATTGAATGCCGCGAACGCGACGGCGGCAGCACAGATTCAAGCGGAGTATGAAAGCGTGGATGTGCTGGTCACTGCCGACTGGAACCGTGCCGAGGAAGTGGGCGAGAAATATCGTGCGGCGATGTTGAAGCGGCTCGCCACGCAGATTCCCTCCTGTCTGGCACGCAACGAACGTCTGCTCACCCGCAATCTGCAACACTTTGAGGCGCAAAAAGCCGCTGCACTTGTGGCAGTGAACGGCCCCGCCGCGCAGCAGCGCCAGCAGCTCAATAACCAGCATGCTGCCGAACTGAACGCGATGCATGTCGCTTCCGAACAACGCTGGAGCAAGCTGCTCGCCGAGTGGAATCAGAAAATGCCGCCGCTGCTTGCCGCCGTGGATGAGATCAGCCTTGATCAGGTCGCAAAGTTCGAGGCCTGGAGCACCCATTATCAGCCGCAGGCACTGTTCCCGCCCGCCTGTCGTTTTGGGCAGCTCAATCTCGATTTCAGCGCACCCGCAGCCTTGTTTGCGAAGGAAACACCGCTCAGTCTTGCCGGACACGAGCGCACCTCGCTGCCGTTGGCGCTCTCCTTTCCGTTGGAAGGCTCGCTGCTCATCGAAACCGATGACGATGGCGGCAAATGGGTGGCAGAGGTGATGAATGGCGTCATTTTCCGGCTGTTCTCCAAAGCTCCGGCGGGGAAGGTACACTTCACGATTATTGATGCGGTGGGTCTCGGCCAGAACTTCGCCGGATTGATGCATCTGGCCGACTACGAGCCAGCGCTGATCAACCGCCGCATCTGGACACAGCGTGATCAAATCGAGGAGCGTCTCGCCGAACTCAACGAGCATGTCGAAAAGGTGATCCAGATGTATCTTCGCAACGAATACGCGACGATCACCGAGTACAACGAGCAGGCTGGCAGCGTGGCCGAAAAATACCACTTCCTCGTCATCGCCGGACTGCCCGCCGCATTCAGTGAATCAGCGATGGCTCGGCTCAAGAGCATCGTGATGAGCGGCGCGCGCTGCGGCGTGTTTGTGCTCATCCATTGGGATCGCCGTCAGGCACTGCCGGAAGGCCTGGTGGCCGAGGATCTGCGCAAGAACTGCGTACGCATCGTGCGGGAGAAGGGGATTGTCAGCTTCGGCGGCATCACCAGCCTCGCGCTTGATGCGCCGCCGCCGGACGCCATCGCTGCTGAGCTTGCGCATCAAATCGGGCAGGCCAGCATTGATTCCAACCGCGTGCAGGTGCCGTTCAGTGTCGTCACGCCAAAGGAGATGTGGTCCGAGTCCACCACCAACGAATTGCGCATCGCCATCGGCCGCACGGGCGCGACGAAGCTGCAATACCTCGCCATCGGCAAAGGCACGAAGCAGCACGCGTTGCTCGCCGGCAAAACGGGTTCCGGCAAGTCCACGTTGCTGCACATCATCATCACCAATCTCGCGCTGACATGCAGCCCGGATGAGGTGGAGTTCTACCTCATCGACTTCAAGAAAGGCGTCGAGTTCAAGTGCTATGCCGACGCGAAGCTGCCACACGCCAAGGTTATCGCCATTGAGAGTGATCGCGAGTTCGCGCTCAGTGTGCTGCAACGCATCGACGAAGAACTGCGCCGTCGTGGCGAGATGTATCGCAAGATCGGCGCGCAGGATTTGGCTGGTTATAAGAGAGCCGGTGGCACGGAGCCGATGCCGCGCTGCATGCTCATCATCGACGAGTTTCAGGAGTTCTTTGTCGAGGACGACGCCGTGGCACAGGGCGCCGCTCTTTTGCTCGACCGCATCGTGCGTCAAGGCCGCGCCTTTGGCATTCATGTCTTCCTCGGTTCACAGACACTCGGTGGCGCGTACACGCTCGCGCGTACCACGCTCGGCCAGATGGTCATTCGTATCGCCCTTCAGTGCAACGAGGCTGACGCCGCGCTCATCATGGATGATACCAACACCGCGCCGCGTTTGCTCTCGCGTCCTGGTGAAGGCATCTACAACGACGCTGCGGGTGCGGTGGAAGGGAACAGTCCCTTCCAAGTCGTCTGGCTCACCGACGAGGAACGCGACGCGAATCTCCTCAAGGTCACGCAACTCGCGCAGCAGCGCGGCTTCAGCGCGAAGCGCCCCATCGTCTTCGAGGGTAACATGCCCGCCGATGTGCGCGACAATGCATTGCTCGCCGCCGCGCTGGCAAATCCGCCGCTCAAAGCTCCTGCCGATCCCAAATGCTGGCTCGGCATGCCGAACGCCATCAAAGGCCCCACCGAAGCGCTGTTTCCGCGTCAGAGCGGCCGCCATCTGCTGCTCGTCGGCCAGAACGACGAAGCCATCGCCGCGATCATGGGCCTGGGCATGCTCGCGCTCGCTGCGCAGCATCCGCGTGATCGATCACCACAGTTTTATCTCGTTCACAGTGCTCTTGCGGGCACACCGGACTGCGAATTTCTCGAAGGCATCGCCGCAGGCCGTGCCAAGATCAGTCAGGGACACGAAGCGCCGGAGTTCATCGCCGAAATTCATGCCGAGATGAAACGCCGCAGCGATGAAGGCAGCGCGGGTGATCCGCCGATCTTCCTGTTCGTTCACGGCCTGCAGAAATTCCGCAAACTGCGCCACGAGGAGGATTTCTCCTTTGGTGGCGACGACACACCGAAGCCCGGCAACCAGCTCAACGACCTCATCGCCGAAGGCCCGTCGCTCGGCATCCATCTCATCACCAGCCTCGACACGCTCAACAACGTCAACCGCTGCCTCAGCCGCAAGGCCGTCAGCGAGCTCGGCATGCGCGTGCTCTTCCAGATGAGCGCCAATGACAGCGCCAGCCTCATCGATTCGCCCAAAGCCAGCATGCTCGGCCTGCATCGAGCGCTGTTCTACAGCGAGCACGAATCACGCCTGGAGACTTTCCGACCATTCGCGCTGCCGGATGCAGGGTGGGTGGCGGAAGCGCGTGTCGTCCCGGCTTGAGCCAGTCCTACTGCCACCTCAAGCAGCCGCTGGCTGTGCCACGGCACGGCGGGCGAGGAATTCATCTGCCAGCGCCCGGTAGGCCAAAGAACCGCGACCGGAGGGCTCGTATTCGATGATGCTTTTGCCGAAGCTGGGGGCCTCGCCGAGGCGCACGGTGCGCGGGATGATGGTCTGATAGCAGGTTTCGGCAAAGTAGTTGCGCACGTCGCCGACGACCTGCTGGGAGAGGTTGGCGCGGCTGTCGAACATGGTCATGACGATGCCTTCAAGCAGGAGATTGGGGTTGGCCCCGCAGTCGCGGATCTGCTGCACGACGTTGACGATCTTGGAGAGGCCTTCGAGGCCAAAGTACTCGCACTGGATGGGCACTAGCAGTTCGTCTGCAGCAGCGAGGGCGGAGGTCATCAGGACGCCGAGGGAAGGCGGGGTGTCGATAATGGCGTAATCGAAGTGGCCGGAGGAGCGCAGCGGTTCCAGCACCTCGCGCAGACGTGCCATGTGGTTGCCGGCCTGGGCGAGTTCGACCTCGCAACCGGCGAGTTCTTGGTGCGAGCGAATGATGGAGAGATTCGGCAGTCGGGTGCTGCGGATGGCCAGACGGGGATCGGATCCCTCAACGAGCGCCGGATAGAGGCTGCCGCGCTCTTCCTGGGCGAGGCCGAGGCCGCTGGTGGCGTTGGCCTGGGGATCAAGATCAATCAGGAGGACACGTACGCCGCGCTGGGTGAGGCATGCGGCGAGGTTTACGGCGGTGGTCGTCTTTCCGACTCCGCCTTTTTGATTTGAGATGGCAACGATCCGCATAGGCACTTGGCGTTGGACTTTGCAGATAAACCATGAGACACGCCAGCACGAAATGGAAATCACCGAGAAATGGCTTGGCGAGATCGGCGGCTGGGCGGTCATGAAGGCCGCACGTTCGCTGGTGGATGCTGGTTTGGCGGCAGTGACCAGCACGAGTGATGGGATGATTCGCGGCACAGCCGGATCAGGCAAAATGAAGTTCACCACCGGCCTGCGCATTCGCACGGCATCGGACGTGGAGAATCTCTGCACCTGCCCGCATGCACGCCGCAGCGGCATGATGTGTGAACATGCGCTGGCGGTGGCGCTGGCGCATGTGCGGGAGCAAAGCGGAGTCAGCAGACCGACGGCGAGGCCATCCGCTTCGCCTCCATCGCCCCCGCAGCGCGAAACACCACCAGCGCCGAGTGTGCCGCTGACGATCCAGGGACGCTACTCGCTCTACCTGCCGGAAACTTTGCTCCAAGGGCAGGTCCGGGAGCCGTTTGGCGTGTTTGTTAAATTTGACGCCGGACGCGATGCGGAGTCATCGTTGTTTGCCGCCTGGCTGGCGGGGCAGGGGATCAAACAGCCGCAGAGCCTGCCGATCTCGCTCAAGGGCGAAGGTTTGAACGTGTTCCTGCAATCGCTGGCGGAGCATCCGCGGGTTTTTGCAGGAAAGCCGAACGGCAAGGAAGTCCCTCTCCATGTGGCCCCGGAGCTGGTGCGGCTGCCGCTGGTGGTCGAGTCGGTCGATGCGCAGAACGTCCGGCTCAAACTGGAAGGCAGCCAGCATCGGCATGTGCTGGCTGCGTGGTGGCTGTGTCAGGAAACGGCCACACTGTTCCGCCATCTGGCCGACAGCCCCGAACTGAGCACCTTGGCGGGTGATTTGAGCCGAGGGGCGGTCACGCGACCGCTACGCTGGCTGGCGGAGCAGGGGGAGGCGTTGGGCGAATGCTTCCAGATGGAACTGCGGGGCGGTTTGGAAAACTTCCACGTCTCGCCGGTGCCCTGTGAGTTCGAAATTCAGCTCGATGGCTCACTGCAAGCCGTGGAGGCCAAGGTTTCAGCCCGATACGGCACCCATCGCTGGACGGTGATGGCAGAAGGCGCCAAACCGAATACTACAACATCCATCTTTCCTATTCAGGATCAATCATCTGAGCTTTTATTTTACGTGTGGAACAGAGAGGCTGAGTCCCGCCTTTTGCGGCGCTTGGAGGGGCTAGGATTCACGCTGGAAGGTCAAACTTGGCGTTTGCAGGGCAGTGAAAACGTCCTGCGCTTCTACGCCTCCGAGATGCCGCGGTTGAGAGAACTGGCAACGATTCTGGAAGGCGAACGCTGGCGGGGTGTGATCCGGGGAATCCAGCGCATCGCTCCAAAAACCACGTTTGTGCCGCAGGGCGGTCAAGCGGGCGGTGGCGACTGGCTTAGCATGGAACTGGCCTATGAATCGGCCGACGGCTTCCGCCTGCCGCGTGCCGAGGTGCTGCGACTGGTGCGCTCCGGCCAGCGCTCGGTGCAGGGGCGCAATGGGAAGCGTTACATCCTCGACATCGCCGCTGTGGACGATTTGGAGGAGTCGCTGCGGGATGTCCCGCTGGAGCTGACACCGGAAGGTGCCCGGGTTCACGGGGCGCATGCAGCGTACTTTGGCGATGAAGCCGCCGGAGCGGCGAATGAGATCAAGGTCACGGATGACGAGATCCGGGCTGAAATCGGCGAACTGGCCGGGATGCTGCGACCTTACCAGATGGAAGGCGTCTGTTGGATGACCTCCCGCATTCTGCGGGGCAGGGGTGGCGTCCTCGCTGACGAGATGGGTCTCGGCAAAACCGTCCAGAGCATCGCGCTGGCGCTGTTTCTGAAGCAGCGGAAAGGGGCCCAAAGCGGCCCGGTGCTGGTGGTTTGCCCCAAGTCGCTGCTGGGCAACTGGCAGGCTGAGTTTGAGCGCTTTGCGCCAACCCTGAAGGTGCTCCAGGTCCAGGGTTCAGGCCGGGAAAAGGCCCTGGCTTCGATCAACGCTCATGACGTGATATTGACATCTTATCAATTGATCATCAGAGATATTCAACATTACAAAAGTATTCAGTTTGGTCTGCTCCTGCTCGATGAGGCTAGCTTCATCCGCAATCCCGACACCGACGCGGCCAAAACGCTCCGCAGCCTCAAATCGAACGGTCGAATCGCCCTGACGGGGACGCCGTTGGAAAATGGGGTGCTGGATTTGTGGTCGATCTTCCAGTTCGCACTGCCGGGTTACCTCGGGAACCAGAGTTCCTTCAAAGAGCGCTTTGAAAGCCCGATCCAGTCCGGTTTGGACCTCCCGGCGGGCAAATCAGCCGCGCTGCGGCTGCAGAAGCTGACGCAGCCGTTCTTCCTGCGCCGGACGAAACGGCAGGTACTCAAGGATCTGCCCGAGAAGATCGAACAGGTGCTCTGGTGCGCCCCCAGCGCAGCCCAGACCGAGTTCTACCGCAGGATTTTGGAGGAGGGTCGGGAGGAGATCAAGGCCGCCCGCCGCCGCTCTGGCCAAGGCGGGGCCAAGATGACCATGTTCACCGTACTGCTGCGTCTGCGCCAGGTTTGCTGTGATTTGCGACTCACCGGCGTCCAACCCGAGGCGCTCAAGGGGCTGGGGCAGGAGGATCTTTCCGGCAAATGGCCGGCGCTCATCGGTCAAATCGAATCCACACTGGAATCTGGAGGTAAACTGCTCGTGTTCAGCCAGTTCGTGCAGTTCTTACGACTCATGCGTGACCATTTAAAGGCTGAAAAACTCGATCACGCCTACCTGGATGGCAGCAGCCAGGACCGCTCGGCCCAAGTGGAGCGCTTCCAGAAAGACCCGAACTGTCGCATCTTCCTCATCAGCCTCAAAGCCGGCGGCTACGGCCTGAACCTGACCGCCGCCGACAACGTCATCCTGGCCGACCCGTGGTGGAATCCCGCCGTCGAATCCCAAGCCATCGACCGCGCCCACCGCATCGGCCAGCAAAAGGTCGTCAACGCCTACCGCCTCGCCATCCGTGGCACCGTCGAGGAACGCATCCTCAAACTCCAAGCTCAAAAACGCGGCCTCGTCGAAGCCGCCCTGAACGACCAAGCGCCGATGATGGAGGGCTTGAGTGAGACGGATCTGGAGGGGTTGATTCAATAGCGCGAGAAACTGTCCTCGGCCCCATGAAATGATAAAACCGCACAGGCAGGCAGCAGCGATTCGTTTTCATGCCAAACGAAACGGGAACACCAGCGAGTGGCCTGAGCACGAATTGCGGTTTGTGGAGAACGAACAGGCTAAAAGAGTACGCGAACATCTCCACCACGCTCATCAGGATGGTGATGGATTTCACCAAAGCAGCCGTGTCGCCTCTGGAAGGGCGCGTGAAGCACCTTAAGCTGCTGGCCGAGGCACGGAAGAATCTCAGCAGGTAGGTTTAAAAGCCACTCACAATTTCATCCAACGTCTCTTCGATTTTGCACGCTTTCAGATGAACCACTCGGTACAAGTCATCAGTATATTTTGTTTCAGGAAACACCCACAGTATCGTCTTCACGCTGTCGAGCAGGGCAATCTCGTTCACCTCAGTACGAGGAGGTCCAGGAGAAAGCGTGAATGCGAATGCCGACATTGGTGGTGGAAGTCCGTAGCTGGGGGGAGCAGGCGGGGGGAGTGGCAGTTTCCTCTTAAACACTGCGAACTTTTTCCCTTGGAATTGGCCGACAAAAATAAGGCCAAGGACCTCTATATTGTCTCTGATGGGCGAACGCTCCCATTCGATGAGATTCTCTCGCGTTGCCTCAAGAAGTTTCTTTACGGCTTGTTCAGCCTTGTCTGTTATGCTCATAGGGCGGGTCTAGCCTTCCTTTCTTTCTGCTGATCTTTGAGTTGCTCATGCAAATCAACAATGCAGTTCCAGCCATTGTTAACGTGATCTTTGTCAATTGAGAGCGGCTCGAACACCAGCCATAACCTCAGGGGATTGCGTCGCGGAGTGATCGCAGAATACAGTTTTTTGCTGGCAGCTTTTATCGAAGGAGTTCCGACATCCATAAGAGTCCTGAGTTTTGGTTTCAATGCTGCTGCTGACTCGCGAACGTCCTTTTCGTTAAAGGACGCTGAGGAGAGGAAGTCGCCCCAAAGTTCACGAGCCGTGGCAACTGAATTCAGGAACTCAGTTAACCGGACGCCCAGCCTATAATCGTTACGTAGCTGCCACACTTTCCATCCAACCCAAAGGTTTACGCCCGTACCGATCATTGATACGACGCCTACGAATATTCGCCAATGGTCGGGTTCTAGAAGCCAAGTGAAAACTGCCATTTGGAATAATGCAAAGACCCTTCAAGGTTTCCCTTTGGCGGGCGTGTTTGTGGGCTGCAACCCACAAAACTGTACTGAATGGTTCAAAGAATCAGCGTCGGGATGTTGGCATAAGGAGCCGCTGCCGCAACTTGTCATTTGCGGCACCGACATCCGTCCGTCTGCATATCGAACGCTTCTTCCTGTGAACCAACGGCACCGCTGACGCCGTGGTAGCTCGACCCTGAAAGCGGAGGCCCGAATCCTGCCGTCAAGAAAGCGGGCGTTCAGTATGATCTGGAAAGGGAGACCGATGAAGAACCATAATGAACCGGCACCGACACCTCATAGGTGGACTTTACATTGATTGTTTGTAGTTATTAGAGGGTGGTTCAGATCAACTATGGAGCCTTAAATTGGCCGCCTACCCCACCAGCTTCAGCGTCCGCTTTGCCAGTGCACTCTGAAACGCGGTATCGACGATCTGCTGGCCGATGCGGGAGATGTCGAGGCGGAGCGGGCCGATGAGCGGTGCGCCGGTTTCGAGGTGGTGGATGACGTGCTCGACGGGGTTGCGGTTCGGCGCGAGGACGGGATCGACCGGCACGTTGAAGCCTGCGGGCTTGGCGCGGGTTTGGACGCGGACAGTCGGCTCGTAGTCGTAGCAGGAAATGGTGCCGTCGGTGCCTTTGAGGACGAAGCCGCACTTCGGCTGCGGCTGGAAGGTCCAGGGATCGGTAAAAGTGCCCCAGCGGGTCTCGCTTTTGCTCAAACCGAAGCTGTAGCGGATGACGGCCACGGCGTGTTCATCGACCTCCAGTCCGGCGGGTTCGTCCCAGACGCCGGTGACTTCGAGCGGGGCCTTGCCGCCGAGGTGCCAGGTGCCGAGCGTGGTGCCGTAGCCCATGTAGTCGAGCAGAGATCCCCCGCCCTGCGCCTGGCTGTAAAACCAGCTCGCGGCCTTGTCGGCGGCGCTGGGCTCCTTTTCGATCTTGTCAGCGCCATGGTACAGCGGGCCGCGATTGCCGCCGTGGTGGTGAAATTCGCGCACCTCGCCGATGACGCCTTCCCGGATCAAGCGATGCGCCGTCTGCTGCCCAGCATCCCAGACGAGCGGCCAGTTCACGGTGAGCAGCTTGCCGTGCGGTTGCATGGCGGCGATCATCGCATCTGCCTCGGCCAGCGATCCGGCAAAGGGTTTCTCCATGATAATGTGCGTGCCAAACGGGGCGATCTTTGCCACCCACTCACCATGCTTCGAGGCTGCCGGGCACAGGATGACGATGTCCGGCTGCGTCTGCTCCATGCAGGCCCGGTAATCCGTGAACACCTGCGTCGCACTGAGGCCAAAATTCCGCGCGGCGCTCACCATGCGCTCCGGCTGCTCATCGCAAATACCGACGATCTCAGCGTTCGGATGCTCCGAGGTCTGCCGCAGCAGATCGCCCATGTGAAAGTGATCGAAATTGATGCCCGCGATGCGCCATAGTTTGCTCATAAGGCGCGCATCGAAGCCGAGACGCCGCTGAATGACAATCTGATTTTGACCCCGGCCAGTCGGAATGAGCCGACCTGGGGCAACTCCAGCATTGCACTTCAAAGTCCGACCTTGGTATCCTGCCATTAATCCCCGCTAACCAAACCAGCACACCTCAATGAACGCCAAACACACCATCATCACCGTCTTCGCCGCTTTTGCGGTGGTATCGGCCACGGATTACCTGATCCACCAAGTCATCCTGAAAGCCGACTACCTGGCCACGAAGAGCCTCTGGCGCTCGCCCGCAGAAATGAAGCTGCTCTTCAACTGGATACTGGTTGCTGAGTTGATGGCTGCCGCCGGTCTGACCGTTGTCTGGGTCAATGCCTTCGCTGCCACGGCGAGACCCGCCGACGCCTTCAGGTTTGGCCTCTTCGCCGGTCTGCTCGCCTCCGCGTATGCGCCCATGTTTCATGCCGTGATGCCGATCCCCGGACTGCTGTGCGTGAAATGGGTCATCTTCGGTGTGCTGCAATGCATCCTCGTCAGCTTCGTGCTCTATGAGCTTGCACGCCCCCGCCAAAGCGGTGTGATCAGGCGTTGATTTCTTTGCGGGAGACAGCAGCAAGCCCGCGCTTGCCTGCTGTCTCCGGCTCGATTTCATCCACGCATGGCCGCCAATGAAATCCGCGACACACCCGGCCGCCTGCTGCTCGGCTGGGCGGTGCTCATGACTGCGTTAGTCATTCTCGCCTGGCGCATCCACCTCCACCCGGCCGACTACGAGTGGACGGAATACCCCACCGCCCTCGGCGACACGAACTACTACACCGCCCTCGGCAAAGAGGACCGCTACGAGCCGAACCTGCGCTTCACGGGCCAGGACAAAGGTGCTTATCGTCGTGCGACTGATCCCGTCGAGTTCGACGACGCCACGATGCTCAAACTCGCGCTTGATGTGACGGGCGGGCACCTCGTTTACCAGCGTGCGGAGGATTTCGGCAATGCCAGGGCTTCCGTGTATTTAAAGAGTGGCGAGAACCGCTACATCGAGTTCGGTGCGCGGAAGTTTTATCCGCCGTACGAGCCGAAGATTGCGCCTTGAAAGGCATCCTTGGTGCGCACCGAGAATGCGCTTGGCACCCCCGCAAATCTCCCTTTACTCCGCGCCCTCCCGAACCTCTCCCCGCCACACATGCCCATCGCTCGCGCCCTGCTTTCTGTTTCCGACAAATCCGGCCTCCTCGACTTCGCCAAGGGCCTGGCGGCGCTCGGAGTGGAGATTCTGTCCACTGGCGGCACGGCCAAGCATCTCAAGGATGGCGGTTTGAAGGTCACCGACGTCTCCGAGCACACCGGTTTCCCTGAAATGTTCGATGGTCGCGTCAAAACGCTGCACCCCAAGGTCCACGGCGGACTCCTCCAGCGCCGCGACAACGACGAGGACAAGCGCAACGCCAAGAAGCACGACATCCCGGTCATCGACCTTGTCATCGTCAATCTTTACCCCTTTGAGCAGACCGTCGCCAAAAAGGACGTGACGCTCGAAGAAGCCATCGAGAACATCGACATCGGCGGTCCTTCCATGCTGCGTTCGGCGGCCAAAAACCACCGCTGGGTCACCGTCGTTTGCGATCCGTCCGATTACGCTGCCGTGCTGGCCGAAATGAAAGAAAACGCCGGCGACACCACCCTCGCCACGCGCGAACGTCTCGCCTGCAAAGTCTTCCACCGTACCGGCAGCTATGACGCTGCCATCGCCAGCTTCCTGAACAAGGAGCAGACTACGCAGAAGACCTTCAACCTCTCCCTGCCCCTCTACGCCGAGCTGCGTTACGGCGACAACCCGCACCAGAAGACCTCCCTCTACGGCAATTTCGGCGACTACTTCGTCAAACTGCACGGCAAAGACCTCAGCTACACCAACGTCCTCGACATCCACGCCGCCGCCGAGATCGCCCTCGAATTCCGCCGCCCCACCGTCGCCATCCTCAAGCACACCAATCCCTGCGGCGTCGGCTGTGCGGATGAAGATCTGCGCGAAGCCTGGCAGAAGGCCTTCGAGACCGACAAGCAGGCTCCGTTTGGCGGTGTCATTGTCATCAACCGCAGCATGACGCTCGGCCTCGCCCGCATCATCTCCGAGATCTTCACGGATGTCATCATCGCCCCCGACTTCGATGCCGATGCCCGCGCCCTGTTGCAGAAGAAAAAGAACCTGCGCCTCATTCAGATGCTCCCCGGCGTGGCCGAAGCTCTCGCCGAACCGATCGTTCGCTCCGCTCCTGGCGGCGTGATGGTCATGGATAGCGACTTCCGTGCGCTGGGCCTCGACGATCTCGAAACGAAAGTGAAGACCGTCCGTCCGCCGACCCGCGACGAACTCGAAGCCATGCGCTTCGGCTGGCGCGTCGTGAAGCACGTCAAATCCAACGCCATCGTCTTCGCCACACATGATCGCACCCTCGCCATCGGCGCCGGCCAGATGAGCCGCGTCGATTCCTGCCGCATCGCCATTTGGAAGGCCAAAGAAGCTGGACTCAGCCTCAAAGGCAGTATCGTCGCCTCCGACGCCATGTTCCCCTTCCCCGACGGTCTCATCGCCGCCGCCGAAGCCGGGGCCACCGCCGCCATCCAGCCCGGCGGCTCCGTCAAAGACGCCGAAGTCATCGCCGCCGCCGATGAACGCAAGCTCGCCATGGTCTTCACCGGCGTGCGGCACTTCCTGCACTAGGAGCGCAGACACGGAGAGTCGCTTCGCTCCGGGGACATGGAGATCATCCCCAAGCCTCCTGCTCTACCCATCTCCAAGTCTGGTTCATCCGGGAGGTGAGTGCGGTGAATTGTGAAAGCATCGGCCTGAAGGGCTGAAGGATTCCAGCCCAGGGCGAAAGCCCTGGGAAAACGTGAAGCCAGCCAGCTCAAGGTCATGGCGCTCTGAAAGAGCGCAGGAGAGCTGTCGCAGCCGTTCCTGCGCTCTTTGAGAGCGCGGCCTGCGGGGCATGAGGTCCATTGATCGCCGACCCAGGGCGGCACTCGCCAAGGCTCCTTTGCCCTGGGCTGGGTTCCTGCGCGCCGTTGGCGCGGTCTGTCGCGTTTGCTTGAGTGCACGAACTTCCCGGATGCCTCCCAAGTCTTCTCTTTTTAAGCCAGACACCGGCGGAAAAAATCCACCGTCAAACCCAGCGCTTGCCGCGCCAGTTCGGCATCGTAGCGCAGGCCCTCATCGCGGAGGAAGGCATGAGCGGCGTTAAACTCATGCCACGTGAAGTTCACTCCGGCAGCGGTGAGCGTTTGATAAATCAACGCGCGGCCCTCGGCAGGTACATGGGGATCTTGGCGGCCAAAGACCATCATCAGCTCGCCGGTAATCTCCGCCGCACGCGCCAGCGAGTCATCGTTCATGCCAGCACCGAGGCTGCGCTTGTGCAAATCGGTCGGGTAAAAGCACGCCGCAGCCGCCACGTCGGTTTGCAACGCGGCGCGATAGGTCAGATGCCCGCCGATGCAGGGGCCAAAGGAACCGAGGCGGCCCGTGCAGTCCGCGTGCGTCTTTAAATAGTCCAGCACCGCGCGATTGTCCGCGTCATAGGCCGCCACCGGCTTTTCTGTCTTCAACCGATTGCCCGTGTCCGAGCCCGCCTGATCATAACCCAGCACCGTTCCAGCCGGTAGATACTCATGGTAGATCTCCGGCAAAGCCACGATGAAGCCGTGCCCCGCCAGTGCCGCCGCCGTGCGGCAGATGGGTGCCGTGAGTTGAAAAATCTCCGAGTGAAACAGCAGCCCCGGAAACCGACCTGCCGTCGCAGGCCGCAGCACCATCGTGCGCATGGGACCGGACGGCGTGGCGAGTTCAACGATTTCAGGTTCGCGCAGAGTCATGGCAGGATGGGTTCAAAAGGAAACGAGCGGCAAGCACCGCGCCCCATGCTATAGCACGCCGCTCCAAGTCTCCAAGTCTCCAAGTCTCCAAGTCTCCCAGTCTCCCAGTCTCCTTGCCTCCCAGTCTTTCTTCCCCCCATGAGCCGCTATGCCAGCAATCAGGAAGTCGTGCGCTTCTTCGCCGCCCACGGCATTGAAGTCACCCAGGTGCGCCGCGAGGGCGGGCTGCGCCATCTCCGCGTCCACGACCTACCCCTCACCCTGCCCATGCCCGCCAGTGCGGATGAATGCCTGCGCCTCGTCCGCGAGTGCCTCGCCCGCACCGCCGTTCCCCCTCCATCAAGCGGTCAGTAGCCGGTGCTCGGTCCAACCGCCCCCGTTCCGGGTCAGCATCCTCGTCCGGCGACTCGTTCTCGTCCTCGATCCAGTCATTCGTGTTCGTCATGGTGGCTGGCGTAGCGGCTCATGTCAGCAGCAAGGTGAGGCACTTGCAAAACCTCGGCTTCAGAGTTCCGGCCTGCCATTTTTTACCCCTCATCTTTTACCAGAGGCCTTGGGCGTTGGCCGGTTGGGCAGGATTCAGATGGTAAAAGATGGTGGGTAAAAGGTGGCCAAGCAGGGGTTTTGCAAGTGGCTCAGGTGACAGATTAAAAGTCGCCGCCACCGCCGAAGTCGCCACCACCACCTGAGTCACCACCGCCGAAGCTGCTGCTGGAATCATCGCCAAAACTGCCACCGGAACTGGAGTAGTCCGTGTCGGTGCCCGAGAAGCCGGCGTCAGGGTTCGTGGCGTCGGTGTGTTCCGTGCTGGCGGCGGCGGAGCTGTGCGAACTGAAAAATTGATCGTACATCCACATCCCGGCCGCAGCGCCAAACATGCTGCCCATCATGTTTTGCATGAAGCCGCCGCCACCATACGCAGGCTGGCCCGCGCCACCAGCGCCACCCCCGCCGCCGGACATGGCACGGAACAGGCCGCGAATGAGACTGAACCCCAGCCAGATCAGCAGCACGATGCCAATCGTGTACAGCCATGAAGTGCCGCCCTGCTGCAGGGCATGCGCTTTGGCACCAAGCGGTGCCGCTCCGCCGTTGCGGTGCGCGGTCATGGTCGTGGCGATGAAATTCACCGCATCAATCAGTGCGTCATCAGGCTTTTTCTGCCGCAGTTGTTCCAGCATGCGCTGCACCAGCGTCGCACGATCCGTCAGCGTGAACGCCTGCCGCTGGGTCTCCGTGCCGACGACGACCTGCAAGTGCGCGGGCTGTTTGACGAGCAGGATGAGGACGCCGTTCACCTGCTTGGCGCGGGCGAGCTGTTCCGCCCACTGCGAAAAACCCCGGTTGGTGGCGGCCTTGTCTGGCTGGAGCACCGTGGACTTCATGTCATCAGGCACTGCCGCGAAGGTTTGCACCACGATGTCCTTATGCAGCCGGGTGGCGACGTCTTTGATCGAGCCCGTGGCGTTCACCTTGGCAAACTCGGAAAAGAAGGTGCCATCATCCTGGATGCCCCCGGCGGCGCCAGCACCGGCGGTGCCCAGCAGCAGCGTGACCGCGAGCGCGGGAAGGAATAAACGGCGGGTCAATGGGTTCATGGTGGGGGGAACGTTCAGGCTGAGCATGCGCCATGGATACGTGCGGCGTATCCACGAAGCACGTTCGTTTTTTAGTCACCCCGCATTTCAGTTCAAGGATGATGCAGGCGCAACGCCCCCCCACTCATCCATCTGCCTCTCGCACCTCTCAACGGGACAGTTCGCAGAGACTCTTGCAAAACCTCGGCTTCAGAGTTCCGGCCTGCCATTTTTTACCCCGCATCTTTTACCAGATGCCTTGGGCGTTGGACGGCTGGGCAGGATACAGATGGTAAAAGATGGTGGGTAAAGCCATCCATGGCTGAATGCCTAGGAGCGCAGAAAAAATGAAGCGGCAATGCATTGAGAATGAATCATTCAAGCAACGCGGAGTGCTGGCACCAAAAAAGATTCTTGTAGGATTTGACCGATCCAGTTAAAAACGCCGCCGATGAAGCTTCCCGCATTCACGGCCTCCCCGCCCGCCTGCATCGCTATGCGCCCGCCTGCAACGCTGTGCGTAGCACTGCGGGCAGGAAGCATTGCGGGCACGGCTCCACGGCTCCATAGCGGCGCACCCGCACAGACCGGCAGGGTATCTATGACCCGTTGCACCATTCCCGGGAATGATTCTGCGATACGTTGCAGTGATCGCGCGGTGCGCTGGAGTCATTCCACGGCACCGCGCAGTGATTCCGCGATACCGTGGAATGACTCCACGGTGCCGTACCTTCATCGCTCGGTGCGTAGCAGCCCTGATTTGCAGTCCCATGGACGCCTCCACGGTGCCGTGCAGCCATTCTGCGGTATCGCGCAGTCATTCCACGGTATCGCGCAGTCATTCTGCGGTATCGCGCAATCGTCCCACGGTGCCGTACCAGGGCTGAAATGTGCGCATTTGCCACTTCCACGGCACATTTCGAGCCTCCAACGCACCTTTCTGCCCTCATTTGCATATGCAGCCGCTCCGACTCGATGCCGTGAATCCATTTACCGGGAAGATCTTCACGCTGGACGACAGAAACCTCAAACTCGTCAACGGCATCGGCATGTACCTGGAGCCTTCGGATCCCGACTTCGTGCCCTATCCCGGTCAATTTCTTCCTGCACCAACCCAGAAAACCAAAAAACACACCATGCCTAAATCAGACTTCATGCCCACCGACGACCATGGCAAAGCCAGCCTGTTCGTTCTCTTCCGTGACAACGTCGGCCAGCACCTGACCACGCTTGGCATCGCCGCCAATGATGCCGACATCGTGCAGCAGGCTGCGGATGCCACGCGCTTCCGCGCCATCGTGGACTTCTGCGGCAACATGCAGAATGCCGCGCAGGGCTGGACTGCCGAGAAAAACTACGAGCGCGACGGCGGCGACTCCGCTCCTGCCGGCCAGACCGTGCCAGAGCTGCCCGCTGGCTTCCCCGTTGCGGTGCCCGCCGGCATCGTGCGGCGCTTCCGTGATCTGGTGAAGCGCCTCAAGGCCATCAAGAACTACACGCCCCCCATCGGCCAGGCCCTCGGCATCGAAGGCACCGTGCAGGCCGGGCCGGACCTGGCGATCATCCAGGCCATCATCGCGCTCTCCATCATCGGCAACGCCGTGCTCATCAGTTGGGGCTGGCAGGGCTTCAGCGCCTTCCTGGATATGCTGGAACTCCAGGTGGACCGTGGCGACGGCAAAGGCTTCGTCTTCCTGACCTACGACACCACGCCGAACTACACCGACACCACTCCGCTGCCCGCCACGCCGACGAAGTGGAAATACCGCGCCATCTACCGCGTGGGGGATGCACAGGTGGGCCAGTGGAGCAACACGGTGGAGATCACCGTCGGCGGCTAACCCACCACCGGTGATCCTACTTGTCCTCCTCCTACTCGTCCTCGATCCAGCAGCTCCGCGCCGCACCCCTCACGCCATTCCGAGGACGAGTTCGAGTAGGAGGACGAGGACGAGGACGAAAGCCAAGCATGAAGCACCAAGAACCAAGAACCCAAAACCAAGATTATGAAAACGCCCTCTCCTCTCATCCGAGTCTTAGCGCTGTGCTGCGGCGTTGGTCTGGCACCCGTGCCACTTTGGTCCAGTGATACGAGCGTCCCATTGTCTTTTAACGGGACTCCTACGACCTCTCTGGAGGTTGACGGTTATTCCTATTCATGGCAAGAAGCGACTGAAGATACAGATTACCGCACGGACACCTATTTCAGCAGTGCCCTAAGTTATGCGGTGACGGTGACGACTCTGCTGAATTCTCCCAGTTTGGCTCTGGTCAGTGGTCAAGGTGCTGCAGGTGCGGTGGATGGGCACTGGCGCGATGGGAGCTACACGAAGAACCACATACGAACTCAAACCTGGACGGACAGTTACAACACGAGAGACTACACGGTGAATTTGGCAACGGGTGCCATCAGTTGGAATGATTACTCGTATTCTTACTCTTCCTATTATGGCGGAGCGTCCCTCTCTGGCGGATACACTTCTGAATCGTGGAGTGACTCAGGGGGCGGCGCAGGCGGTTCCTGGACAGATTCGAAGACCTGGAACAACAGCAGCAGCGGCGCTTCCATCAGCTTGTTTGGTAACATGTACAATTGGCAGTCCGGCAGCGGTTCGTTATACCAATACGATACAACGGCTTACCCGGGTATGGAGGACGATTATGGCTCTGGCTCGGACACCTACTCGCATTCAGATGGCACGCTGAGCGTTTCCTATGGGTATGACAATGTGGCAGACACGCGGAGCACGACGGTCAGCGGTACGGACACTTATTTGGGGAGTTTTTCCGCTACGGCTAACACCATCAACCCGGATCTTTCAGCGATCATCTGGGTGTTTGATCCACGCACGGCACCCGCCTTTGCGCCGCCGCAGTTGTGGGTGAATGGCTACCTGCTGCAGTGGCAGTCTGGAACGGTGAATAATGCAGGCACGGTGACGGATGTGTATTCGGGTGGTCCTGCGGCCAGCCCATTGAGCCTGACCATCTCGGGGCAGATCGGGCCTTTTAAACGGGACTACAATCAAACGGCGTCCATCAAAATTCAAGGGACCGACGTTGGCACGATCTACAACAATGGAAGCACCGCGGTCACGGGCTGGGTGGTCACAACTTCAGCAGGGAGTACGTCCACACAGCCTTACTTCCTGCCGGAGCAGATGACACTCTGGGTGGATGGCACGCCGTATGCCTACAAGGAGGGTTTCTACGACAGCTATGGCAACCATGTGGATGTGTATGAGAATACCAGTGTCGGCGTGCTGCACCTGGCAGGAACAACGGCAGGCACCGCCTTTGTGGTGGGGAATAGCGCCACGTTTTTCATTTCCGGCACGCTGATTAATAACACGTTCACGGTTCCAGGCTGTGCCATTTCAAAAGTCGAGACTTTCGGATCAGCTGCTTTTTGGGTGCGTGGGGAGTTTTTTGTGCGCGAGTCTGCGGAGTCCAACACTTTCACCTCTGCAGGTAATGGTTCCTTGACGGTGGCTGCTGGGGGTGCGCCGGGAGAGATCAGTATCTCGGGCTACACGTCGGGGGGTGCCATCGCCTTCAGTGGCACCACGGTGAGCAACGTGAAGGGGGTCTTCTTACTGAATAATAATGCGGGAGGGGCACCACTGCCTGCCGTGGCCTCGGAGGCCAATGGCTCGCTGCACCTCGCGGCGGGTGGGCCGTCCAATCCGGCCTGGCCGCTGGCGGTTTCCGTGGGTGGGGTGCCGTTTGATCACCTGGGCACGGCGGCGGATGACGGCGCCCCCGATTCGTCAGCGGTCTATTACGGGCACATGACCGAGGCCGGTGGCCTCACTCGGTTGCTGAAAATCCGCCTGGGTGGCGGGGCTGGACCGGCCACAGTGACCTGCACGGACTACGCGGCGGGCACCACCACCGTGACTTCCACCGTTGGCACCTATCTGCCAGGGGCAAAATTATTCCAGACCAGCACACCGACGAGTGGCTTCCCCTCCGTCCATGCCACGCTGGCAGGTCAGGACCAATATGTGCGGGATCTGCTATCGGCTACGGACCGGCCAGGCCTGCCGCCGAGCTTCATCATCCGTGGGCAGCCATGGTGGTTTGCCGGGATGGGCACGGGTAGCAGCAGCGACGTGGCGACCTATTTGGGTTATTATGAAGGCCAGAGCATGCTGCTAGGGGCACCCATCGCCATGCCGGACGGCAGCATGGCGCGGCAGGTGACGCTGACGGACCCGGTGCAGAATGCGCTCAATGGCCTGACCGGTGCTGCCTTGACGACGGCCACCCAGGGCACGCTGAGCGATCTGCGCCGCAGCGTGCGCCTGCGGGATGGCACCGTGGTGCTCTCCGGCAATGAAGCGGGCCAGCAGGTGGCGGTGGCGCATGCCGATGATTTCAAGCTGCACACCATCGCCTCTGACGTGGACATCATTGGCAACAACCTGTCGTTTGGGCTGCTGCAAGGCGACGCGAGTCTGGCGGGTGCGCTGCTCAACTTTACGGATCTGAACGGCACCGCCACGCTGCACAACACGCTGAGCCGTGAGCAGGCCGAGTGGGTGTGGCAGCACGCGGCGACGAGTTCGGCACAGAGTTCGCTGAAGGTGATGAAGCTGGATAAGAACCACCTGCTTCAGCTTTATCCCAAAACCGGCGGTGATGGCACTGCTTCGATTTCGCTGAATTCTAGTGGGAACAGTGTTTTTGAAAATCCAATTTTGATCCCTGAATCGGGGGACATCAGCATGGGCGTGTTTCGTTCAGGACCGGCTCCGACGGTGCCTTAAACTGGTAGAGAGCCAACTATCAGGCACTCAAAAACGAACCACTCTTATCACTCTATAGCCCTCCATGAATACGATGGAACTCCAAATACAAAGGCATATTCGAAAAGCAGTGCCTCATACGGTGAAGCGTATTGGCTACCTAATCGCCGCTGGCTTCTCACTTCTTGGAGCTGTGGCCCACTCCCAACAACCTGCATGGTGGACCGAACGCGGAGTCCTAAAACAAGGCACGGATGTGACAGCTAGTGACTACGCGGCAGCCAACCAAGGACAGCTCAAAAACCTCGCCCGTGCAGCGCGGGACGAAATGCTTGCAAAAAAGGTGATCGACTACGACCACCCGATAGATCGGATGGTCGCAAAATGGGAGCAGCCATTCACACCTTCAGGCGACTACGCAGCATTGAACTTGGGCCAGCTTAAAGCCGTGGCTATGAAGTTCCATTCTCGCTTAGCGCAAGTTGGTCAAGGTGCCACAGGCATCTACCCATGGACAAGCAGTAGCCAGGCAGCAAAAGACCATGCTGTGGCCAATCTGGGCCAGCTCAAAAACATGTTCGCCTTCACGGTTCCAGATTACACCGTAGATGCCGATGGCGATTTTTTACCAGACCTCTGGGAAATGGCAAAATTCGGGTCTTTGGATGTGATCAGCTCAAGAGATGACGACGATGATAGTGATGGGCTGAGCAACTATGAAGAATGGCTGCACGGTACCCACGCTCGTTCAAAAGACACGGATGGAGACGGTGTGTACGACGCAGAGGAAATTGAGCATGGAAACGACCCAACTAATGATCAAGACGCTGAAAAAACACCCCTGATCATACGGTTACAAGTCCTCCAAAGGTTTGCTCATTACAACAGCGAAAGACCAGAAGCAACGATATGGGCGTCCTCTAACAGAGAAGCGGGGTCTGATGAAATCTCTTTTTCAGAAGCATGGGACAGAACAAGCTATCCAGGACAAGTCCCATTTAACGGCGGAACGGCTTTATTATTAAGCGAGTACTGGCCACTATCATATGAAAACTGGGTAATGTTGCCTTTCGAGTCAACAAATGCCACCCCAAGTATGCATATAGTCGCTGGAGTAAGTAGCTATAGCGATACGATTCCATCCTTTCCAGATGACATCGATATAACGGTTACTTCCCAATTAGATTGCCGGATATATCTCGAAGCAAACAAAGTAGTAGAGGAAGAACATTCGATGCACTTTCTGAAAGTTTCAGCTTCATCATTGGCAGGTTACCCAGGTCACGACCCTGTGAACAATGATCCATTGCGTGTCGATGAAATTGAACCAGTGACGTTCACAATACGCCCCGGACAAAGAAAAAGCGAAATGAAAGACTATTCAGCCAGCGGAGGACAGCATGCCATTGTCGGCCTCCTCCCGGTGGAGTTTAAGGAGCATGAATCAGAGAGCGGATTTGATAACTTCCCTCGTCACGCGGACCATTATAACAAACTCGAACGCCCTTGGTTGATGGTGCCTGGGGATGGTGATCGTCCGGCCAAGACCGATCTTTACGGGGCTGGGACTACAAAGCTCAAACTCGAAGTCAAGAATGGCACTCAGATCATCACTCCGCAGGAAACTGGCACGTCCGATCCGTTGGAGGTTACCATCCAAGACGGCGGACAGAACGACAAAGCGTACGTTGAGGTGGAAAAGGCAAGGATGCTTGACGTGGCATCTTACAACAAACGGACTCTCAATGTCGCCGTTTGGGCGGTCACAATGAAGAATGATGATCAAGAAACGAACATCAAAATGGAAAATGGCAAGCCCAATACGGTCTGTGTTCGAGCGAAAAAGAATATCCTCTTCACCACTAAGCAGGGAGACGATGTCGCTGACCCGATCGCGAAGACCATAACCACCGGTCTTGATGGTATCTGCCAAACCACCGCCGACAGCCACGATGAACAACTCATACGACTGAATCAAGGAGAGCCATGGGCCACCATCATTGAGCCTGGGCAGAATGGTTTCCTGAACACCAAGCCCGATGGGGATGACAAAATCTCGGGTCAGACGCTGACAACCGGCGAGGACGGTAAACGCCAGACACCCAAACCAACGCCTCAGGTTGCACCGCAGAATGTGCCTTCAGCAGAGCAACTCCAAGCATATCTCAACAAGGTGTATGGAAACCAAATGAATGTGTTTTTTGATGTCACGCTCACCCCGGTTGAAATCGCCTACGATCGCGTGCCTGGAGAAAACGACTTGACTGGTGGTTCTACGCCTGCGGTGCCGATGCATCCACCAAGCATGGGCGTTAACAATGCGTTCGACTTCTTTTACACAGACGAACCCAGCGGCGAGGAAGTTGCTGTCTTCACAACGGCGTTCAACCCTGCGAAAAATATTAATGTGTATTTGTTCGGCACCCCCATCAATAAGTTTAGCCGAGCGACAGGCAAACTTGATGCATTACCACTGCAAGGGTTTCAAAGGTCTTTGGGGGACTACGATACCGTTGCCGGATATGAACTCTGTTATGTTTCAGCCCAGAGCATTGACATGGAAAAAGTCATGTGGACTGTTGCTCATGAGATCGGCCACACCGGTGGGTTGATACATCCGCGACATGGCTCGCGTGATAATATATTGCGCCCCGGCATCCCGCTGGCAACCCCCGAACTTGATGAAAGGCGCACGATGTATGGCATTCCTTTCCCGTCCATCAACAGTGCCACCGGCCGCATGCATTCGCTGTTCATCAAGGATGAATGCGCGGCCTTCAGAAAGGAATGGAAATTTTAACGTGAAACCAATGACATCACTACTCATCATGATCGCTGTCTTTGCACACGGCGGGCTGGCTGTGTCTCAGACTGTGCCAAGTGAGACTGACATTTTGAGAGAGGGTGCGAAGGGAAACGTGGAGATACTCGAACTGGCGCGCAAGATGCCTGTAGAAGAAGCTGACAGCATGCTTCGAGAGGCGGAAAGACGATTTGATACGAGCCAGCCAGAGGTGGCGAAAGCTGCTCATCGGCTGCTGGGCGAGCTGCCAGGCATGGCAGAGTATTATGAACGAAGTCTGGCAGAGCTTCCGCTTCTGCATGAGAACACCGGCGAGCGGAGAGCTTGGCTTTCTGTACTGGCAAGCATTCCGAAGCGCTGGGCTTTGGAATTGCTGGCGAAACAGCTCGATGACAAGCGGCCTTTGACCAGCAAGTACAGCGAGGCCGAACTACAGATGATTTTCGAGCAGACAGGAAAACGTTCAGCTACCAATGCGCTAATGGCGGAAGGAACGCTGGCCAGAAGATATGCAGACAAGATTCCTTTGCCGAACATGCCTTGGTACAAGAGTTACAAGGAGGAAGACCTCCTCAAAGTGAAACAATGGTGGGAAGCTCACAAAAACGAGCACGACGGCTACTTCTTCGATGTCACGACGTGGGGGGCTGATGTGTCACCTTCCTTACAGGTCCGCAATCAGCAGCCTACCCAAGCGGAACAAATTGCACCCGAAGCAATGCCAACTCCAACCACACCCAGCGAAGAACCACCTTCATCACCGCCTTGGAGCATCATCGTGGTGTTGATCGTGGCGGCAACTGGCCTGCTGTGGCTGCTGCTCAAGCGGCGTTCGTGAGCGTGGGGCGAATGGTAAGGAAAAGATGCCAAAAAAGATGCCAGGCATTATGTGGAAAAGATGCCATGGAAAAGATGCCAGGCATTATGTGAGCATCTGCAAACGCTAAGCCGCTGATTTTCAATGCTTCCGAGTCGCCCGCAGCCATGCGGCATTTGGTGCGGGAAATGCCTGGCAAATAGTGCGTTCAACACGGCCAGCGGCGGCGTCATCGCCCTCACGCAGAACGGCGCGGTGCTGGCGGCCTGCCCTGCCAATGCGGACGGCACTCATGTGCTCTGCGGTACCGCGCCGCAGGACTTTCCGCCGGCGGTGCGGGTGTTCGATGCCGTTTGGAATTTCCTCGGCGTGGCGGCGGATGACAGCACGGGTGCGGCAGGAGCTGCCGCCGCCTACTATGGCAACACCCGCGTCGTCCCAGGCAGCGGCGAGCCGCATCAGCTGCTCAAAATTCGGGTGGAAAACACGGCGGCGGTCACCGTCACGCTGACCAACTACAGCAGCGCTGCCAGCACGGCGGGCAGCTACCAGCCCGCGACACGGCTGTTCCAGACGGTCCACGGCGCTACCGACGCCCTGCCGATGCCCGTCATCGGCGTGGACCCCACCAACGGGAGCGACGCCATCTGGATGCTGCATGCGGCCGGGCTGCCCGACTCCTTTCTGGTGCGCGGCGAACCCTGGCGCTTTGCCGGGATGAACAACGGCGTGGCCACCTACCAGGGCTTCTACAACGGGCAGCAGATGAGCCTGCGCACGACCGACGGCCTGGTGACGCTGACGGACCCGGTGCAGAATGCGCTCAATGGCCTGACCGGTGCTGCCTTGACGACGGCGACCCAGGGCACGCTGAGCGATCTGCGCCGCAGCGTGCGCCTGCGGGACGGCACGCTGGTGCTCTCCGGCAATGAGGCGGGCCAGCAGGTGGCAGTGGCGCATGCCGATGATTTCAATCTGCACACCATCGCCTCTGACGTGGACATCATTGGCAACAACCTGTCGTTTGGGCTGCTGCAGAATGATGCCAGTCTGGCGGGTGCGCTGCTCAACTTTACGGATCTGAACGGCACCGCCACGCTGCACAGCATCCTGAGCCGCCCGCAGGCGCAGTGGGGCTGGTGGAAGGCAGAGGGGGTGGACGGGGACACACTACGCCCGGTGATGTGGCTGGGCAGCGATCATCGCCTGAACCTCTACAAGGCGGGCAGCTACGCCGCGCCGGCCATCGTGCTGGACCCGGCGGGTACGAGTTCGTTCAAGGGGCCGGTGCGGGTTCCGCAGAGCGGGGACATCCCGATGGGCATCTACCAGGAGGGTGATCCCCCCTGAGTTCAAGGACCGCCACCCGCGTAGCGGCTGGCGCCAGCCTGCCGCCCTCAACTGCGAACCGCGAACTTCAAAAGCAATGAATACCCTGCGCCAGCCGCTCTTCCGCGAAGCCACCACCGCCCTGCTGGTGGCGCTGCTGCTGCTCCAGTCCGCCACCGCCGTGGCTCCCGGCCCGGCGTGGTGGGGCAGTCAAAGTGTGGTCGATCCTTACGCCCTTCCGGACGACTTTGCCGTGGCAAACGCGGGCCAGCTCAAATATCTGGCCGCGAAAGCGGCGGCGGCGATGGATGCGGAACTGCCCGGCGGCGCAGGCACGGCCATCGATAACTTGATCGAGCCCTGGGGGGACACGCTCGCGACGGCGGCGAAGCCGGACAACGGACTGGCGATCAACCACGGCCAGCTCAAGCAGGTAGCCGCGCCGTTTTATGAGCGGCTGGGCCTGCCTTATCCCTGGGCGGGCAGTTCCGGTGTGCGGGATGACTACCAGCTCGTGAACCTGGGCCAGTTGAAGCATGTGTTTGCCTTTGAGCTGAAGTATCGCGGCCCGGGCAGTCTGGCGCAGATTCCTGACGCCATGCTGGCGGCAGCGCAGGCGCAGTGGAGTGCGCTGCCGGAGGCGGGGCGGCCGGAGGGTTCCACGCCGGATGATTTGGATGGCGACGGCATCAGCAACCTGCAAGAATACCTCATGCACCCGACGCTGCCGTTATTCGACCCCGACGATCTCGACGGCGACCGCATCCGCGACAGCATCGAGGGCCAGCCGCAGTATCAGGGCATCCTGAGCAAGCTGAACTTTGCCGACGCGGTATGGGACCAGGAAGCGGGTGGAGCGGCGGCGTACTATGATCTGGACTGGAACGTGTACTATCAGGGGGACGGCGTGATGAACTACGAGGAGGTGCGGCTGGGGTTGGACCTCGCCGCATCCACCACCAGCACGCGAACGGATGGACTGACGGACACGGAGGTGCTGGTCTGGACGCTGAATGCCGGCGCCCCTCTGACGCCAGACACGGACACGGATGCCGTGCGGTTGTTTTGGGAGACGATCAATACGGGCTGGCTGGCTGCCAACTCGCTGGACACTCATTTGGAGTGGCTGGATGATGGCGATGCCAACAACGACAACGTGCCCGACGGGCTGGCGACCTTCCGCACTTATGTGTGCGATCCCCTCCAGTATCTCGGCTGGCTCAACCCGGACGCATGGACCATCGAAAACCCGCCGCTGGCCTATGACGGGGACGGGAACCTCATCGACGTCGATGGCGATGGCACGAGTGATGTGGACCGCGACGGCGACGGCCTGCCGGACCTGTGGGAATACCGTTACGAGCTGAATCTGCGTGATGCAGAGGACGCCGGGACCGACCCGGACGGAGATGAACTGGTCAACAGCGAAGAATACGCGGCGGGGACGAACCCGCGCCTGGCTGACAGCGACGGGGATGGCTTTGAGGACGGCGTGGAACTGACGCAGGGCGGTGATCCGCTGGACGGGGCGGTGGGCCTGCCGCTGGTGCTGGCGCTGCTCTCCAGCGGCAATCACTATGTGAGCAGCGGCGGTGCCTCGGCCCCGCTGGCGGTGCGGGTGACGCAGGGCGGGCAGCCGGTGCTCGGAGTGCAGGTGGAGTTCACGTTGATCACGGGCGGGGGGCTGCTGCGCAGCGGCGCGGCGGCGGCCAGCACCGGCGTGCAGGTGACGATGACCACCGGCTCGGGCGGCATCGCTAGCGCAAGTTATCTGGCGGCGGTCGTGCCCGGCAGCGCCGGGGTGGCGGCCACGCTGGCCGGCGGCAGCCAGAGCGTGAGTTTTAACCTCCACATACTCGCAGGCTCGATGGTGGCCGGGAGCGGGTCTCCCGCCCGCCCCTGGGGTGGTGCGGCCGCGCCGCCCCCGCCTGCGCCCGACGCGGATGGTGACGGCATCCCCGACGCCTGGGAAATCAAGCATGGCCTCGACCCGCTCTCCTCCAATGCCAGTTGGGACCATGACCAGGATGGCTTCACGGACGTGGAAGAATATCGGCTTGGCAGTGACCTGTTTGATTTCGACAGCCGCCCCCTGCCGTCCATCGAAGTTCGAGAAAAGAATTATATCAGTCATTACGACAAATGGACCCAAGACTCAAACAACGCCGTGCTGACAACCTATTACGGAGCAGCCGGCCTCTATGGCGGCGAAACCTACTTGTACGTTTCCGGTTTCGACGGCTCCTTCCCGATCATCGACAGCGCTGATCGGTCGCAAGAAATGCGCACCGCCTTTGAGAACGGCGGTTATGACGAACTGAACCCTGACAGCGGCTGGCCCTATGTCTTTGTGGCCGAGTCTAGCTATGCCACCTCCACTGCCTACACGATTGGCAACCTGGACGGGCCGTCCGGGCACAAGGGCGCAGGCGGGACCGCGATGGAGCTGCGCCTCATGCCCCCGACGATCACGAATGCGCCAGCCGAAGACTGGAGCCGCAGCTACCTGGTGGTGGAATACAGCGGCTCCAAAGAGGAATATGCCGGTTATTGGAGCCTGCCGCTCAACAAGGTGCTGGGCAGCGTGAACTTCAGCCGCACGGCCAACGGTACCAAGAGCGTGACGTTCTCAGGCACGGCTGCAGGCCAGGTCAAAATCACCGGCAACGACCGCGTCGAAATCATCCCGCGCGAGGAAATGGGCCAGTCGATCAGGATTGGCCTGGTTGCTATCGAGTTCGCTGTTCCTGAAGTTCCTGTGGTTTATGCAGACCAGCCTCCGCCCGTACCCGCAACAGAACCGCTGGCCGAAGGCGGCGGGGCAACGGTGGGTGGCACAGTTGACCTTTATAATGCCACCAATGCCGTGTTTACTGAGGGCAGTTTCAATCCTGTCAGCGAGTTGAAAATTGCCAAACTCAGCAATACTAATCCCAGCAGCGTCATCATGCGCCACGCGAATCAAGTCACAGCGCTTGGGGCAGAGCCATGGGTTGGTACTCTCGACATTAAAAGCGAACCGGATCAGTTCGTGGTACGTCTGCCGCAGTGCCCCACTGTTCCTGGAAAATTCACTGTGCTATTGGAAACCAAGGACTTGGATCCGGTAGATCCATTTTACATACGAAACGATGAAGCCACAGAGATTCCGCTGCACTCTTACAACGATGGAGCCAAGTATGGCTACGGAACACGCCCTCAAATCCTGGTCGCCCACAAGGCTGACGACGATTACCCGGCTGGAAAAGAAAACTATATTTCATCGCCGACTTCTTCGCAGTTGTTTGGCAGTGATGAGGTGAACCAGACTGACAACCACCTCACGACGGCCAGCGACCGCACTCACTTGGCGGCGCTTGGGAGCAGGATTAAAATCAAGGCGTTGAAATATTACCCCCTAGACCCGCTGAAAGAGATCCCATCCCGTGATCCTCAGCTCGAGATTGCAGTGAAGGCACCACACACCATAACCGTGAAGATCTATGCCTTCGCAGATTCTGGCGTGGTCAACGGCACCGCCTTCGGCGGCAGGATATGGAATGATCTGCAAGTGGCGCGGGACGTGTTCGCCCAGGTCGGCGTGCGGATCAAGCTGGCGGCGGGGTTTCCGAAGGTTGTACCACTGCCTTCGAGTATGACGGATTCGGCCGTCAGGGCGCACGAATTTGTGGCGAATAACGCTGACAAGGAAACACGGAAACGCATCGTTGGCACCCCCTCGGTAGAAGGAAAAAAGCTGATCGAGGCCTGCGACCGGCTGCCGTCCGAGTTCAGCATCGTGTACTGCAAGCAAGTTTTGGACAACAAAGGTGAACCCCAATACGGTGGTTATGCCTATCCACCATCCTCCTGCACGGCTGCCAATTTGGGCAACACGGCCTTTGTGGCAGGCTTTGATAAGAACGGCTCTCCTGGCAACGACGGCATGCTCATGGTGCTGGCCCATGAGCTGGGGCATCTGCTGACCAACGAGGGGCATTTTGGTGTGAACTACCCGCGTCGCAAAGACAAGGACGAGACGCTCATCCCGCTGGACGGATGGCGAATCTATAACAACCTGATGCGCGCGGGAGATGGCAGCCGCCGACCTGAGATTGGCGCGAGTTGCCGCATCGACGCGCAGTATCAAGAAAGTAAAATCATTGAGACCGTGGGGAAGAAATAACCATGAAAACGCTCCTGGGATTCAAATATGGAAGCATGCTGGCTGGCTGTTGCAGCCTTTTGCTTCTAAGTTCCGCCGCCAGCGGACAGACACCGCTGCCGGCCCCCATGCGGCCGGAGGTGCAGGCGTTGCTAGATGCCTATCAAACCGATGCCCCATGGGCGGATGTGAACGCCTGGACCAAAGCCCAACAAGAACTGACCACCCGACCGGACATCAAGCCGGACCTGCTCCGGCAACTTCAGCGTGAGTATTTTATCGCCAAACAAACTCCCGGTGCATCGATCAGCTTTTCAGCCTTGGGTGCTTTGGCATTGAGAAAGGATCTAAACCCTGCCGAGCAAAAGATCATTGCCGACGAGTTGGAACGGTTGGTGTCGGCTGGGGATAACAAATACTTTGTCAATGGGGGAATCAACCTCTTGAGTCATTACCCAACCCCTGAGCACGAAGATCTCGTCCTCCGGTTCTTGGAGCGTGATGACCGGCAAGTGCATACCCTTTTGTCGGCCTTTAGAACTTTGTCCGCCATTGGCGGCGGTAAATCATTGGAAACCATGCGTCAGATGGCCGCACGTCTCCAAGCTAAAAATCAGGAGTACTGGTTTTTGAAGGAGCTGAACGGGCATGTGACAGCCTTGGAAACCCGGCTGAAGCAGGAAGCAGCCACAGGCCGGACCCAAGCCGCGACTGCTTCTCTTCCGACGCCAAAGCCAGCGCCGTCAACCACGACCACCGTCTCGCCTGAGCCACCAGTTAGCACGACGGACTGGCGTATGTGGTTGGGCTTGCTCGGCGGATTGATCTTGGTCATCGCCCTGGCTTGTCGAGCATTCCGCAAACGTTGAAAAGATGCCAGAAAAGATGCCAGGCATTATGTGAGCGGATGTATATCCATCGCTTTATTACTACTTTCCAGAAACCAGCTTGCATCGCGTTAAAATAATAGGCGAAGGAGACACGGCCTACGCTACATTTCAGGCAAGATTAGATAATGGAGTGCATTATTTGACTCCGGAATTGTTTAATGCCTCTGAGGAGGCTGTTGGACGATTGCAGTTAAAGCCACGTCCTGGAGTCTCGGATGCTGAACGTGCTCGTTTCAGAATGAAAATCCGCACAGAAGGAATCAAACAAGACCTCCAGATCCCTTATGGATATGATCATGCGAATGAACGCCTGTTAGACCGTCTCGAGTCGATGACTTCTGATAACCCTCAATTCGGGATTGGGCGCTCGCCACAGCTTGTCACACCTTCTGAATTAACTGGTGACGGCGTTGAAATATTTGATTACGCTCTGGGTCGCAACCTCACCATCCAAGAAATAATCACTCTGAGCAATGGCCAATAAAGTTTACATCATCGCGCGGGGACTTGTCGCCGGCACCAAAAATGAAAAGTCCGGAATAGATTATGTCCCAGGAGTTACGTTGCCCGTAACTTTTTGGGACTATGCCTTTGCGGGGCCAAACTCTGATGGAGGTTCAGTCTCAGCAAAAGAAGCTCTGACAAGGTATAAAGGTGAACTTCAAAGACTTAATGCAGAATGGTTCATGCCGTTCCTGGAACGGATGTCCGCTGGAGAAACAGTTTCTTTATCTGAAATCAATGCACGTCACATGGAATTGTTTGGAACAGAACTTCAAAAAAGACCGTCCCCATACCCGCCTCAATATGACGATGAAGGCCATTTGAGACCTGACGCTGAACCTCCAGCCCGCACCTGATCCCGGCAGATGCTGTGCGCTTGCAGCTTCCGTCTCGAAGCGCCCCTACTCTCGAATCCCTTGCGGAAAGAGCGCGGTATCGCTTCAAAATTAAGACCAGTTCGATCAAGGACGACATCAATGTTCCGTATGGCTATGACTATGCGAATAATCGCTGGGAAACGGGGTCAGGAAACGGGGTCAGGGTGCAACTGCTTGACAAAATAGCATGACCCGAGTGCTCCCGATGATTGGTCAGCCAGTTGCACCCTACTCGTCATCGATGCTTTCGCTCCGCCAACACTCCCAGCATTCAAGCCCACGCTAACCACGCTTCACGGCAGGTTGAATCTCCTGGCTGCCATTCGCACGCCGTGATCGACCCGCCTGCAACGCTGCGTGTAGCGCTGCGGGCAGAGGACGAGAACGAGCCGGAGGACGCGCGTCAACCACCGTCAACGGAGCTCCGCGCCCGCAACCTCATGTTCGCCACCGTTTCTCCGCTGCCGGTCTCACATTTTGCTCCTTGTGCAGACGCAGCTCCCGTCCAAGCGTGGCGGAATGTTTCTCGCCTACTACCTGCACGACCTCAGCCCGCACCTGCTCAAAATCACGGACAAGATCGCCGTGCATTGGTACGGCCTGTCGTATGTGCTTGGATTTTACCTGACTTACGTGGTCATGCGCTTTCTGGCGAAGCGTGGCCTGTCGGAGATCAAGGAGGAGGCGGTGGCGGACTTCATCACGATGGTGTCGCTGTTCGGTCTCGTGCTGGGCGGTCGTCTCGGGTACCTGCTGCTGTACAACTTCGATGAGTTCATCCGTGCGCCGTGGATTTTCTTCCTGCTGAACCAAGGCGGCATGGCGAGTCATGGCGGCATCGCAGGCACGACACTGTTTTGCGGCTGGTATGCCTGGAAGCACAAGATCTCCTGGGCCGGCATCGGCGACTCGATCGTCTGCGGCGCACCGCTGGGCGTGTTTCTGGGACGCATCGCGAACTTCATCAATGGCGAGCTGTTTGGCCGCGTGACGAACGTGCCATGGGCGGTGAAATTCCCCACCGAGCTGCTACATGAGGACTTCTACAAGCAAGGCGGCCAGCCGGGGCTGATTCCTGAAGGTTTGCAGCACAGCCCAGACATCATCGCCCACTTTGAGAAGTATCGCGGCGGCCGTGCCGAGCTGGAAAGCATCCTGCATCCGCGGCACCCCTCGCAGCTTTATGAGGCACTCGGTGAGGGCCTGCTGCTCAGCGCCATTTTGATTTTCATCCGCCTCAAGTTCCCCCGCCTGCGCCAGGGCATCGTCACCGGGCTGTTCTTCATCCTCTACGCCAGCGCCCGCATCGCGCTGGAGTATGTGCGGCAGCCGGACAGCGGCTCGGCGATGATCCTGGGCCTGACGAAGGGCCAGTTCTTCTCCACCTTCATGTATGTGGTCGGCGGGCTGTTCATCGGCTACGGCCTGAAGTTCGGCAAATCTCCGCCCGGAGCGGCGCAGGCCCAGGGCTTACGCATGAAACAAACCGAAGAACCTGATCAATCTAATTTCCGCTCCTGAGTTGGTTTTAGCCACAGATTCAGGGAAGCCACAGATTGCTTTCTTCTTTGGAAATCTGCGGTTTTCCTGAATCTGCGGCAATGAATCAGGCTTTCTGATCCCAGAGTTTTGGTGCGCAAGGCCTGGCGCAGGCCTGATTTTTCGCGATAAAGCACACAAAACGCGAACCCGGAGGCGTTAGTCGGGTTGAACACCTGCCCCCGCATGGAACCCGCCTTCGACTGGAAACGAACCTTTGAGCAAATCGCCCCGCAGCTCGTGCTGTATGCGCGTCAGCTCGTGGACTCGAAGGCCGACGCTGAAGACGTCGTCCAATTGGCCTTCGTGCGCTGGTGGCGGCGGTTTCCGGATGGCGACCACAATCACATCCCTCTGCTCTACGCCGCCGTCCGCACCATCGCCCTTGATCAACGCCGCTCCGACCACCGCCGGGTGAACCGCGAGGCCAAGTCAGACCTCGTGGTGGCAGATGAAAACGCGCCCACCTTTGATCCGCTCCCCGAACAGAAAGAGACCGCCGCCATCGTCGAACAGGCGCTGCAAGCCCTGCCCGAAGATCAGCGCGAAGTCGTCACGCTCAAGCTTTGGGGCGATCTGACCTTCAATGAAATCGCCGCGCTGACCGGCAGTTCGATCAACACCATCGCCGGACGTTATCGCTACGCCATTCAGGCGCTGCACCGAAGACTCGGACACCTGCGTGCCGATCTCCTCGGTGAATCCACCTCTCCCGCCATCAACATCCTGCCATTTTCACCCCCCACCGAGGCCATCTCATGAACAACAACCTGAATGAACAAGAGCTCGAAAACCTGCTGCGCGGACTTGCCCCTGCGGCGGCATCCCCTGCCCTGGCGCAACGCGTCGATGAAGAGCTGAAGCTCGACATGAGCTGGCTCAGCACCAGCCATCGCAAACCCCGGCCCCTGCCACGCTGGCTCATGTCAGCAGGCTGGGCCGCCATGGGCGCCGCCGCCGCCATCGCGGTGATGAGCTATCTGCCGCAGCAGCATGGCCAAGGTGGCTCAGCCACGCTGGCCACCACGTCCGCCATGCTGCCCGTCTCCACCATTCGTGAATGGGATGACTCGAATGGCAGCGGCATCCACCGCGGCCGTGTGACCGAGAAGCGCGCCCTCGTCATCTCCCGTGAGCTCCAGACGTGGGTTGATCCCCGCTACGCGCAGATGACCGTGGAAATCCCCAGCCAGAATAGACTCTTGCAGCCCGTCTCCTTCCAATAACCCATCATCTCCAAGTCCCAACCCCACCATGAAACTCCCACCCGCGTTTTTCATCGCATTGCACATGATGGACGGCGCAGGCAACGGCACCCGCATCGAGGTGCGCCCCGGTCCCGGCGGTGGTGAAAACCCGTCACGCCACCCCGCACCACGTGAGGGCGGCAACAATATCAGCCAGCCCCCTCCTCAAGGCCGCAGTACATCCGCATAGCCCGATGCAACTGACAAAAAAGCGGCGATGACTCCACTGAGCCATCGCCGCTGTCGTTTTTGAGGATGTTGTCGGTTACTTCGCCGCGAGCGCCGATTTGATGGCTTCCACGACTTCAGGAGCATCGGGTTTCACGCCGGGCTCAAAGCGCTTCAAGATCTTGCCATCCTTGCCGACGAGGAACTTGCCGAAGTTCCACTTCACATCGCCAGGGAACGGCGACTGCGGGCCGCTGAGCACCTGATAGAGCGGATGCTGCTCCGGGCCTTTGACCACGACCTTGTCGAACATCGGGAAGGTCACTTTGTACTTCGTGGAGCAGAATTCCTTGATCTCCTCATTCGTTCCAGGCTCCTGCTTGCCAAAGTCATTGCTCGGGAAGCCCAGCACGGCCAGACCGGCTTTCTGGAACTCCTGATTGAGCGCTTCGAGCTGCGTGTACTGCGGCGTCTTGCCACACTTCGAGGCGACGTTCACGATGAGCAGCACTTTGCCTTGGTAAGCCTTCAGGGAGGTGTCTTTGCCGTCGATGTCTTTCAGCGGCACGTCGTAAACAGATTTTGGAGCGTCGGCGGCACTGAGTGCGGCCGCAGCGAGGAGGGTGGTGGCGAGGGTAAGCAGTTTCATGGGACAGCATCAACGCTCATCACCCCACTGCTATTTCGCAGACCTTCTTGAGTTGGTGAGCATTCGGAGCGCACATTCGGAGCGCACCTCGTTACCCGGTGCCTCTGTGGTTCACCTTCTGCATGGTTACGGCTTAGCCGTAACGATGCAGTCAAAGGCAGTGGACGAAGACAGACTCAAACACCCGCAGGTGAAGGCTCGCGGCAGCGTCCTGGAGTGCGCCAGTCCTCTGGCGCTTTCAAGCGTCCCCGGGCCTGCGGAAAGCTCCAGAGGGCTGGAGCACTCCAGGACGCTGCCGCGCTCAGCGCAAACCCAACTGCATGGTTACGGCTTAGCACGCTGCCGTCGGATCCATGCGCTGCTGAATCTCCGCCGGGCTGAGTTTTTCGAGGATGTGCTGGAGCATCCACTCATGGCCGAAAGGATCGCGCACGCTGCCGCTGCGAAAGCCGTAGAACTGGTTCGCCGCCGGGCGCAGCAGCGTGGCACCTACCGCCACCGCCTTCTCGATGGCTGCGTCTGCATCCGCAACGATGAGGCAGAAGGTGACGGCTGTGCCGCCGAGTGTGGCGGGTGATTTATTCATGCCGGGAAACTCGTCCGCGAGCATGAAGTGCGTGCCGTTAATCATCAGCTCGCAGTGGCCGATTTTGTCGCCCATCTTCATGTGGTAGAGTTCGGTGGCACCAAAGGCGGCCTGGTAGAAGGCGATGGCCTTTGCGGCATCGCCGACGGCGAGATACGGACTGACGGGTGGGTAGTCGATGGGCGTGTTCATGGTGGGATCAGGGTTTGATGAAAGGCCGACGTGAGCGCTGCGAGCGAAGGTGGGCTGGACAAATGCGCGAGCACAAAACGCGTGATGAAGCCGCGTTGTACCTCGGTGAGGTATTCAACGGGCGATTTTCCATGCACGCGGGCAAGCAGGAGGCAGAGCAGCAGGCGCACGGTGTGTTCTTCAATGTCATGATCGCATGCAGCGGTGTAAGCGGACCAGAACGCGGGGACAAGTGCGATGGCGAGGGGATGCAGCAGCGCCTTCAAATGCAGGTGCGTGAGCAGAAAGGCGGTGTCGAAGGCGGGATCGCCAAACCAGGCGCATTCGGCATCCAGCACGATGAGGCGCTGCGGGCCGATGAGGAGGTTTTTCGGACTGTAGTCGCCGTGGACGAGCGCGAGTTTGGTTTTGGCAAGGCGTGCGGCCTCAGCGCGGAGAATGTCGGCGGCTTCGGGGACGCGAGCAGCAGTGGTGAGAAGATACGGTTCGATGCGGAGGGCGTGGAAGTTGGGCAGCGTGTCGAATCGCGTGCGTGCGGCTTCATCGAGCCAAGACACGGCGTGCAGGCGTCCCAAGACCGTGCCAGCGAGCTGCGCGGTGCTCTCATCGACATCGCCGGTGAGAAGAGCCGATTTCCAGTTCGGCATGTCGCCGAGGTATTCCATGGCGAACCAGCCAGCGCCGCCGCCGAGGATGCGCGGGACGGATTCCGGAATGATCGGGGCGGCGTATTCGAAGAAGTCCTGCTCCACGCGATTGCGCGAGACATCGGCGAACCAGTCGTCTTTGACACGGAGCTTCTCCAAGGCCGTTTTGACGACGAGCGGGGCGTTGTCGGACTCCACGAGCACGATGTCGCTCGACACACCGCCGGTGAGTGGTGTGACCCGCACCGCACCAGCGGTCAAACCTGCGGTTTGTAGATGCGGGAGAATTTCGGCGGTAGTCACGGGGCGCTACTTGGCCTGCTGCTTTGCCAGCTCTGTGAGAAAGGCTTTCTCGCGGTCAGCGACGTAGCGGTGGTAGCCTTCGGGGTCGATGAAGGGATTGGTGCCGCCAGCGATGAGGAATCGGGCATGCTTGGCATTCATGTCGTAGTAACCGCCGTGGGCACCGAGGAAGAGATCGACGGGTTGCGCTTTGAGGAAGCGGAAGGTGTGCTCGTAGTCGGTGGCGATGGCGGGGTAGTCGTTGTTGCCGACGAGAATGTAGCCGGGGTTCACGTTCGGACTGCCGATGATGACGGCGTTGAGTCCATCGACCTTCATCGTCCAGGTGGTGCAGCCGCGTGTGTGGCCGGGCGTGAGGTTCGCGATGAGTGTGCTGCCGCCGAGTTTGACTTCATCGCCGTCTTTGAGTCGGCGATCCACTTTGGCGGGCGTGAACTGCGTGTAGTCGGCTTTGAGGCGGGATTTTTTCGCTCCGCCGCTCTCCACGGCATCGGCATCCTGCTCCATGACGAAATACTGCGCTTTCGTCTGCTGAATGATCGTCGCACTGCCAGCGCAATGATCGGAGTGCGCGTGGCTGATGAGCAGAATCTTCACGTCGGTGAATTTGAAGCCGAGTTTCTCGATGCTGTCGCGAATGAGCGGCACGGACTCTTCAAAACTGCTGTTGATGAGGATGTGGCCCTCCGGCGTGGCGATGAGATACGACGCGAGGTCTTTCGATCCGACGTAATAGAGGTTCCCGGCGATCTTGTGCGGCGGGAAGGGCTCCATCCATGCCGAGGGCTGCTCTGCGAATGCGACGGAAGTGAATAGGAGGCTGAAAATGAGCGGTTTCATGATGGAAGCAGTCTGCGGTGAGGTACTGCTCAAACGCTGTTCTTTCCTGCCATCCTGCATGTCAGGTAGCCATCGAACTCGGCGACATTCTTTCCCGGAGGGTCATCGGCTACATTGTTCTCAGTTCATGAACATCACCTTTGACTCACGCGCCCGTTACCACGCCATCGATCTCAAGATCAAGACGACTTCACCGTCGTGTGAGGCTTGTTCGCGGTCACTTTGCGAGAACGCCGCCGTGGAAGCACGACGGCGTGGCGGTTGCCAAGAACGCCGGTGAAAAATTCTTCGGCGGCAAACTGTTCCTTCATGCGGGCGACGAGTTCGGCTTTTTCGGCGGGTGTGAGCAGGTGCAAGGGCTTCTTCATGCGGCGAGGATAGAGGCGGCTGTTGCCGCATCAAGGGTTTTTCCGTTCCGCTTCGATCTCAGCGGCAAACTTGGCGATCTCATCAGGCTGAATGGCAAATTGATCTCCCACATCGCGATGCAGATGCCGCTGGTAAAAGGGTGCCGAGTCCTGCGTGGCTTCACCCCACACCAAGGAGCATCCGAGATCTTGAGCGATGTTGCACAAGGCCTGGAGAACTCGAATGCCGACGCCTTTCACATTCAACACACGACCCGAGATGCGCGGGTGAACGTAGAGGAAGTCGATCATCAGGTTGTGACGCCAGGTGCGCCGCACCATGGCACCGCCCAGGCTGCCTTGAAACCAGTCAGCGGATATTTTGAGATGAAAGCAGAACTCGCCACTCGGCTGTTTCGCAATCATCCGCCTCAATTCGCCAAGCGTGAGCGCGACGGCGGAGGTGTCGCGGTAGTGCCGCCAGCGTTTGGCGGCGAGCAAGGCAAACTCGCAGGCATCAGCGGCACGAGCGCGCATGACTGGATCGGCATCCAGCTCTGAGGGCACGCGCCAGCGCGTAGCAGACATGATGTCGGCATTGTCCGCAAACTCCAGGGTGGCAATGGCCGGCTCGTCATCACGAAAGATGGCGAAGGAGATGGGGACTGGTGGCGGCTTGGCGGGCATCGTGTGCAATGGTAGCGTGATTGCCGCCTCAGTACGTTTTGCCTTCAGGAATCACAGGCGCACCGGCGGTTTCGTTGAGGATGGAGTCGAAGTCGGCGGCGCAGGCGGTGAAGTGGGCGTGGACGGCACCGAACTCGCTGCCGTGGACGATGAATTGAGCGCCGAGGTCGATGATCGCTTTGGCATCGGCAGCAGTGCCGACAGGGCGGCCCCAGGCTTTGCCGTGCGTGCGACATGCGGCGGCGATTTGCTTCTGCACGTCCATCATGACGGGATCGTTCACGGCGGGGGAGCAACCGAGACGCAGGGACATGTCGCCGGGGCCGAGGAAGAGGATGTCCACGCCGGGAACAGCGGCGATGGCTTCAGCGTTTTCGAGAGCTTGCGGTGTTTCAATTTGGACGGTGAGAAAGGTCTCGCGGTTTGCTTGATCGGTGTAGTCGGCGGGTTTGCCAATCCAGTAGTCGGCATCGCGTCCGCCGCCGCAGAAGCCGCGATCACCGAGTGGGGGAAATTTGATCGCGTTGACGAGAGCGCGGGCTTCTTCGGCGGTGCTGACGTGGGGAATCATGAGGCCGGCCGCACCGTCTTCGAGGAGGCGGTAGAGGCCGTTTTTTTCCTTGGTGGGCGGACGCCACATGCAGTCGATGTCGGCGGCGTGATGACGCCCGAGCATGGTTTCGATTTCACGGGCTTCCCACGCACGGTGCTCGCCATCGAGCCAGATGCCGTCGTAGTGGAAGTGGGCGGCCATGGCCGGGAAGAAGGCGATGGGTGAGCCGCAGCAGCAGATGCGGGCGACTTTGCCAGCGCGGAGCTTGGCGAGGATTTTAGATTTTCGCATGAGGAGGAAGGATAGGATTGAAAAATTACCACTCGCCTGCGCGGCTGAACCTGGCTTTCACGTTGGCGCTGAACTGGGTGATGGAGGCTTCGAGATTGGCGAGGAGTTCATCGTTGCTGCGTCCGGCACTGTCACGAGCGGCGGGGATGACGGTGTTGCATTCGTTGCTGTCCATGAAGCGGGCGGCTTCGAGCAGTTTGGACTGATCTTCGGGCGGAATGACGAGGAAGCCGTGCTTGTCGGCGTGGATGAGATCGCCCGGGCTGACTTTGCGACCAAAGACTTCCACCTCGCAGTTCCAGCGCACGGGATGCACATGCGCATGACCGACGCAGAGGCGGCGGGCGAGGGCTTTGAAGCCGGCGTTGGTCATTTCATCGAGATCGCGGATGGCACCGTCAGTGATGGTGCCGACGCAGCCGAGGGCGCGGAACATGTTCGCGCTGACTTCACCCCAGGCGGAGCCGAGGACGCGCGGCTTGTCGAGATCTTGCACGACCACGATCTTCGGGCCGGGAATGCTGGCGATGTAGCGGCGGAATTCTTCTCCGGCTCCTGGGTTGGTTTTTCGATGCTCAGCGTTGCCGGGCTCGATGACCAACGTGACCGCGTAGCCGACCATCGGGCCCATCTGCGGCATGAAATCGCGTGTCTCCTCGATGTTGAAAGCGTCGGCTCCAGGGTTGTGCTGCGTGATCTGCTCCCAGCCGTTGTAGATCGTGGGTGTGTTCCAACGTTTGAGCTGGAGCAGGTCGTTGTGGGGAAGGCGGCGTGAGGATGTCATGAGTGAGGCTTCATGCACGTCGCGGCGGCAGTGGATCATTCGCTGAACGCAGAAAATCGGCTACCACACCGTCCAACCACCATCCACAGCCAGATTTTGGCCGGTGATGAAGGATGCGGCATCGCTGAGCAGGAAGGTGACAGAGCCAGCGATCTCATCCGCCTGCCCGACGCGGCGCAGCGGCACTTTTTGCGCGAGGCGTTCGATGAACTCCGGCTTCTCCTGCTGGAGCGATGGATTCGGGAAAGGACCGGGCGAGATACTGTTGCAGCGCACGCCTTGCGGTCCCCAATGAACGGCCAGGTAGCGTGCCATCTGCTGGATGCCCGCCTTGCCGACACCGTACTCGATGGGATTCGGATTCATCGGGGCCGCGTAAACCGAGGGATCGGGTGAGACACTGCCATACATGCTCGAAAACAGCACGATGCTGCCCCTACCCTGCTCCGCCATGCGCTGACCGACAGCCCGTGCGAGTGCGAAGGTGGCGGTGAGATTGCCGTGGTTTGCATGATCGAAGTCTTCCACGCTGAGATCGTCGAAGTGCTTCGCCGTCGAGGCGTAGGTCATCACCACCAGGCCGTGCGGCACGCCGCGCACGGCGATTTGATCCTGCACAAACTGCTCCACAGCCGTGGTATCGGCTGCATTGAGTGATGCGGCGGTCACGGCGGCCTGCAATCCGGCTGTTTCGATCATCGCTGCCGCTCGGCCTTCGAGATCAACACACAGCACCCGTGCCTGCATAGCGACGAGTTGTTTCACCACGGACTGACCGAGGTAGCCCGCGCCGCCGAAGACCCAGATGTCATGCTGATTGAGAGAAAACACGGAAGGAATCATGCCCAACCAACGCCCGAGACTGGCGTCATCCCGCACAAAAATGTCAGCGCCCGGTTAAAACGGCAGCGCTGATTCATCGAAACCGATTTCAATCGCTGATGTGACGGTAATGAAACACTGATTTACACCGCAGAGTCAGGAACGCCGCAGAGAATGGCCTTCTGCATCAAGTCTCTGCGGCGTTCCAATCTCTGCGGTGTGGCTTCAACCCGCATCGTATCAGCGGTTAAAGGCTGTCTTTCGACAAATGCGGCCACAGGCTACTTCGCCACTTCCTTCTTTTTCACCGTGTATTTGCCCGGTGATTTGGCGAAGGTCTGCATGCAGTCGGTGCAGCAGAAAGCGACGAAGCCTTCGTCGGTCTTCACGCGGTAAATGGGCCGTGCGGGTTTATCATCCACCGGGCAGATGTCGTTGATCGGCCAGGCGGCGAAGACGGTGGCGGTCATGGCCAAGCTGAGGAGGAGCGGAGCGAGTAGTGTTTTCATGGGTGCAATTAGATTGGAGTTCAGTGCGCGTTACCTCATCAACGCAGCATCACCGCCGTCTCATAGGCCATCGCAACGCATGCCCATGGATGCGCAAGGCAGGCACAATGCGGGAGCATTTCCGGGGAGGCGGGAGAGTTTCTAGCCTCAATGCCGTTAAGCAATAATGACGCCCCTATTCCCAGGTGCAAATCTGGCCCCTCACCCCGACCCTCTCCCCGGAAAGAAAGCCAAACGCAAAACAAGTCTCTCGCCGGGGAGAGGGAGC
>NZ_JBJXFV010000232.1:0-7271 GCF_046154365.1 Prosthecobacter sp. | reverse complement strand
GCTCCCTCTCCCCGGCGAGAGACTTGTTTTGCGTTTGGCTTTCTTTCCGGGGAGAGGGTCGGGGTGAGGGGCCAGATTTGCACCTGGGAATAGGGGCGTCATTATTGCTTAACGGCATTGAGGCTAGCTGCTGCCTGCTGCCTGCTGCCTCGCTTGGCATGGGTGTCTCCGCCTTGAAGATGGCGGTGCAGCGGCTCCGGCAGCAGTTCCGCGCGTGCATCCAGGCCGAGATCGCGGGCACGCTGGATGATGCCGCGATGGTGCAGGAGGAAATGCGCGTGCTCATGGCCGCGCTCACGGCTTGAAAAAACTTTGTGACCATTGCCGGTTGCTCCGCCAGTTATCCGCATGAGCAGATTCCATCGCGCCAATGGCAAAACCTCTGTGTTTCTCCGTGCTCTCTGTGGTAAAAACGATTTCACCACAGAGGACACAGAGTGTCACAAAGATTCAGAGGCACGGAGTCAGAAGTTCCTGCTGCTCTGGTGCTGCCTGTTCGTTGCCTTTGGCATTAACGCTTCGCTCATCGCACAAACCACGCCGCCGGACCCGCCCGTGCCAGCAGCAGCCAGCGTTGAAACGCCCCCCTGGACGGCGGCGGATTACGCACGCTTCACCCCGGCCACGTTTCGCCTGCACCCGCCAGTGCTGCGCGTGATGGACCGCATGGCATTGGATCATGCGCTGCTGAATGCGGCGCTTTTCTTTGCCACGAACGCGGAGCGGGCGAAGCACCAGTTGCCGCTCTTCCACCCCTCACGGGCGCTGACCGTGAGCGCCTTCGGGCACTCGCGGGACATGACCTTGCAGGATTTCTTCTCCCATCAAAACCCCAAGGACGCGACGAAACGCACTCCCTGGCAGCGCATGGCGGCGCAGGGTGTCAGCGGCGGCCAGCGGGCGGAAAACATCGCCATGCGCACGGTGAACGGCCTGACCTATCTGGCCGGCGCGGACGCGATCGTGCAGATGTGGATGAACTCCCCCGGCCACCGCGCCAACATCCTCAATCGCAACCTCACCTTCCTCGGCTGCGGCGCGCATGGGTGCCGCTGCCCGAAGTTTCACCTCCATGCCACGCAGAATTTTGGTTCGGAGGTGCCTTGAGCCGTGCGGCCAGCGGCTTGTCACCGTGCTGGCAGAACTCCGCCCTCTCTTCCCATGAAACCACGCCACATCCTCATCGCCATCCTCACGCTGGCCCTGACCACTAGCGTCGCCCTCCACGCCTAAGCCGTAACGATGTAGTCAAAGGCAGTGGACGAAGACAGACTCAAACACCCGCAGGTGAAGGCTCGCGGCAGCGCAAACCCAACTGCATGGTTACAGTTAAGAGAGCGTGGGCGGGGCAGGGGTGTCAAAACGGGCCGCCGCGAGGGCGGAAACAGGGTTTCTCCCCGTTTTGAACTTCGTTCCACGGCTTGACTCGCCTCTCAGCCTCGCTTGAGATTGCCCGCCCGCGTCATGGAACTGATCTCGATCGTTGAAGCCCTTCTGTTTGCCACCCAGGAACCCCTGGGCGTGCCGCAGATGTGCCTTGCGGTGAAAGACACGGCCAAGGACATCGTCGATGCAGCGACTGAAAGCGCTCAACTGCCTGGCGAGGTCGTGCAGATCCCGGAATGGGTGCCGCCGCTGGCAGCAACGACCGAGGAGCAGGTGCGTGCGATCCTGGATGAACTGATCGCCCGCTATGCCGCCGAGAAGCATGCCTTCACCCTCGTCGAACGTGCCAACGGCTGGCGCATCGCCGCTCGTGGTGAGTATGCCGAATGGTGCCGCGCGCTGTATCCCGGCAAGAAGGTGCAGCGTCTCAGCCAGCCGGCGCTCGAAACCCTCGCCATCGTCGCTTACCGCCAGCCGATCACGAAATCGGGCATCGAAGCCGTGCGTGGTGTTTCAGTGGATGCGATGGTGCAGCAGCTCATTGACCGTGGGTTGATGAAAATCGAAGGCCGGGCCGATCTTCCAGGCCGCCCGTTGCTGTATGGCACCACGGAAGCTTTCCTCGACCATTTCGGCGTCCGCAGCCTCGATGACATGCCAAACGCCTCCGAACTGCGTCGCGTGAAGCTCCCCACCGCCGAAGAGGGTGCGCCTGTCGCCAGCGAGCAGCAGCTTTCCCTAGCTCCGGTCACTCCGGCTGCGGACGAGTCTTAACCCCTTCTTTCTCCCGCGGTCATGTCCCTTGATGAAGTCCGCCAGAAGATCGACAGCATCGATCAGCAGTTGCTGCGTCTGCTGAACGAACGCGCCGAGCTGGTGCATGCCGTCGGCGAAATCAAGCGCAAGGACGATCTCGACATCTACGTGCCCGGCCGTGAGGACCAACTGCTGCGCAAGCTGGCGGAGATCAATCGTGCGCAAAACGGCCGCCTCACCGAGCGTGCCATCCGCGCGATCTATCGCGAGATCATGAGCGCCGCGCTCGCGCTCGAAGACAGCCTCAAGATCGCCTACCTCGGCCCCACCGGCTCATGGACGCATCAGGCGGCGGTGAACAAGTTTGGTCATTGCGTCGAATACCTTGCTGAAGCCAGCACCGAAGGCGTGTTTGGCCGTGTGGCGGCGCAGACGGCGGATTACGGCGTCCTGCCCATCGAGCACTCGACGGAAGGTGCCGTGCATCACACGCTCGACCATCTCGCGAATAGCGCCTTGCAGATCTACGCGGAGATTTTGTGGAAAGCGGATGCTGCCGTGATGGCGCAGGGCCCGAATGGCACCATCACCGAGATTCATGGCCGCGCGCAGATGCTCGCACGCTGCCGTCCCTGGCTCGCGCAGGCCTTTCCGTCCGCGCAGCTCATCGAATCCGCCAGTTCGAGTGCTGCGGCCACGCTCGCGGCGCAGAATCCCTCGGTTGCGGCCTTGGGCACACCGCTCAGTGCCGAGCTGCACGCGCTGCGCGTCATCGCCACCTCACCGCGTGAGTATGCCACGCAGACTCGCTTCATCATCCTCGGCCGCCGCTCCGGCCCGCCCTCTGGCAACGACAACACGATGTTCATGATCCATTCCAAGGATCGCGTCGGCGCGCTGATGGAGGTGTTGCAGGTCTTCGCCGCCCGCAACGTCAACGTCCGCCAGATCGAGAACCGCCCCACACCCTGCGGCACCCAGGCCCGCTTCTTCCTCGAAATCAGCGGCCACCACACCGACGCCGCGCTCCAGCAGGCCATCATCGCGCTGGAAGAACATGCGGTGCAGGTCAAGACGCTGGGCAGCTATCCGGCACCGGGCTGGGTGGAGGAGCGGTAGGGGGCTTTGCGGTATCGACAGGTCGATTCACCACCACTCCACAGCTCGCTAACAACGCGAGGCATGGCTAAACCACGGCTGACACCAATGGAACGGCGGGGAAATGGCGGCCAGCCTGCATTTCTCACATGCAGTCTGTGGCGGCGCTGGGTTGTAGCGCGGAATTCCGATTCCGCGACGTTACCGACTCGGTATCGGAATACCGCGCTACAAAAAAGTCCGCCGACACGCTGTTTCACTTTCACAAGAGAGTGTGAGAAATGCAGGCTGGCGATGCAGGTGTCCAAACCATCAACCACGGAATACACCGAACACACGGAATGCAGAGATTCCGGCAACCTGCCACTTCCGTGTGTTCCGTGGTTCAATCAATCTGAGGAGTGGCCGAAAGAGACGGAAGCCGGAGCTTTGTTCGCGTGTGCAGCGACAGCGTCGGCGATAGCCTGTGCCATGCGGCGCTGAAGAGCGGTGACTTGGGTCATAGCGGTCTGCACGCGCGTTCGAGCGCCAGCGCGGTCATCGTGCAGCGGTTGGAGCGTCTGCCATAGCTCCTGGCCGCTGGTGTGGCCGCTTTCGAAGACCCAGTCGCCGAGGCCGATGTCGCGGAACATCTGGCCTTTCACGGTGTCCACGGGATTGCGGACGTAGAAGGCGGGCGTGCCAGCGGCGAGTGCGAGGATGGGGGAGTGACATTCGGCGCTGATGACGGCGACGGCGCGCGCATACACGGCGCAGGCTTCGTCGGCGAACCAGAACGAATCCCGCCAGATGACGTGCTTCTTCACATCAGCGGGCAACGGATCGAGCAGGTGCTCTCGCGCGACCTCGATCTCGTAAGTCATCTCCGGGCACAGGATGACCTTCTTGCCCGTCTGCCGCACCCAGAGCGTGATGAGTTCGCGCAGCGGGGCATGATCGCGGTTGGCGTGCTGCGCATTGATGGCATCGAGCGCGTAGTCCGATTCTTCGCGCGGCAGATGGTTCACGCGGTAGTAGGGCGTGTAGCGCAGGCGCGGGATGACGCAGATGAAACTGCCGTCCTCCACGCCGATGCGTCGCAGCCAGCGCTCCGCACGCGCATCATCGCGCACCGCGATGGCGAAGGCACCCTCAGGGCCGAACTCCAGCACGGGTGTCTGCAACTTTTGCGCACGGAGATAGCTGAGCGAAAGCGTGTCGCGGCAGAAGATGAAAGCCGCCTGTTCGTAAAGGGTGCGGGAGCCGAATTTGCGATCAAAGCTGTCGGCTGGCAGGTGCTCGATGGCGTTGCGCAGTTCATCGAGCGTGTCGCCATCCGGGCGGGTGCGGCGGTCGCTGATGGGATCGAAAGCGGAGCCAAAGAGGCCGTAGGGTCGTCCGGTGGCTGCCCAGGCGCGGTAGTTGGCGGCGCTTTTCGATGGGCAGATGAAAATGTTCGCGTCCGCCCATGCTTGCGTGAGTTCGGGGGTGGAGGCGCGGCCGGTGTCATCCATCGCGCCTTCAACAATGCGCAGCTTCGGGAAGGTGCGCTGGAGCAACTGGCGCTCGCGCTCATGCAGGTGCCAGGGCCAGAGCGTGACCTCCGCATTCGGCAGATGCTGCTGCAGCAGCCGCAACGTTCCCGGCACGCGCCCGCTGTCGCCGATGTTTTCAAACTGCAACGCTTCACGCAGCAAGATGTGCGGCACCGGCTGCCCTTGCACGCTGGAAACGGTGAGCAGCAGCGCGAGAGGGAGAAGGTGTGCGAGGCGTTTCATGTGGATTGGGAGGAAAGGCGGTCTTGCGGCCAGAAAAAAGCGGCCCCTTGCGAGGCCGCCTTGAAGAACAAACTGAAGTTCGGGATTACTTTAAACCTTCCAGTCGCCGCGATACTCGCGGGTGAGCCATTTGGCGTCGCCACCGCTGGTGTATTCGTGTTTCTCGGGGTTCCACTTCATGGTGCCGCCGTGGTAGTAGGCCTGATTCATGAGGTGGCAGGAGATGACGGTGCTGGCGCCGATGGCGACGTCGCAGATGGGCTTCTCACGGGTCTTGATGGAGTTGAGCCAGTCTTCGTGATGGTTCTTCGAGTTGTAGAGTTTCACTTTCGCGTCGGCGAGGAATTCCTTTTCGGCGAGGATGACTTCGCGGTCGAGGGAGGTGCCTTTGTCGGTCTCCTTGTCCCAGAATTTGTGAATCGTTTTGCCGCCGAGGATGAACTCAAACTTGCCACGATTCACATGCACTTCGCCGTTCTCACCGAAGAAGGAGACGCCTTTGCCTTTGCCGTTGTGGAGAAGCGGGATGCCGCTGGCATAGACGAGCTTGGCACCGTCGTTGGAGGTCTCGTGGTTTGCAGGGGCGATGATTTCGACCGGACCTTTTTCGTCTTCGCCAAGGCCCCACTGGGCGATGTCGATGTGGTGCGCGCCCCAGTCGGTGATCATGCCGCCGCCGTATTCGCGGGTCATGCGCCAGGCGGGGAAGTGATTGTGAACGCCACGCGGGCTGAGCACGCTGCTGTAGGGTGCGAGCGGGGCCGGGCCGCACCACATGTCCCAGTCGAGGCCGGGTTCCATGGCTTCTTCAGGATTGGCGTTGGGTTTGGCGGGGGAGCCGAAGGAGGTTTCGACACGCTGGATCTTGCCGATGACGCCGTTGCGGACGAGTTCGCAGGCGACACGGAATTCTTTGCTGGAGCGCTGCTGGGAGCCGGTCTGGAGGATTTTGTTGTTGCTGCGGGTGGCGCCGATGAGCGTGAGCGCCTCGTGGATGTTGTGCGTGAGCGGCTTCTCGCAGTACACGTCCTTGCCGGCGTTCAAGGCGGCGATGGCGATGATGGCATGCCAGTGGTCCGGCGTGGCGATGACGACGGCGTCGATGTCCTTGCGCTCAAGCAGCTTGCGGAAGTCAGCATAGGCTTCACAGCCTTTGAAGGTGGTGTCTTTGTCTTTGCCGTAGCGTTCTTCGACGGTCTTCTTCGCGTTTTCGCGGCGGGTGGTGTCCACATCGCAGACGGCGACGACCTGGACTTCTTTGCGACCGAGGAAATTGTTGAGATGGCCGCTGTTCATCTTGCCGTTGCCGATGAAGCCGAGCGTGAGGCGCTCACTGGGGGCGGTGTCAGCGCTCCAGACGCGTGAGGGGAGGATGAAGGGGGCGGCCACCGAGGCGGCGGCGACTTTGACGAACTGACGGCGTGAGGATGCGTGTGGCATGGGTTGAGTTGGGTGGGGTTTGAGGGTGGAGCATTACTGGCGATCTGCCAAGTCTCTTGCACTCGGTGTTGGCGTGGGTATTCGGCAGGATGGAGTTTTCTAAACAGCGTCTGGGGCAGTTGATCATCGTTTCGGGGCCGTCAGGCACGGGCAAAACGACACTGGCGCGCAAGGTGTGTGATCGTGGTGAGGCGGTGTTCTCCGTCTCCTGCACCACACGTGCGCCGCGGCCAGGGGAGGTGGATGGGAAGGACTATTTTTTTCTGACGGAGGAGGATTTTCTGGAGCGGGTGGAGCGTGGCGAGCTGTTTGAACATGCGCGCGTGCATGGGCGCCTCTACGGGACGCTGAAACGCTACGTTTATGAAAATCTGGAGCGTGGCGTGGATGTGATCATGGACATCGACGTGCAAGGCGCGGCGCAGGTGCGTGCGTGTGGGGATGAACTGGTGAAGCGCTGCCTGCTGGAGATCTTTGTGATGCCACCGAGCCTGGATGAGCTGCGTAACCGCCTCTCCGGTCGTGCGACGGAGGATGCGGCGGCGTTTGAACTGCGGATGCAGAACGCGGCGGCGGAGATGGAGCACTGGCACAAGTATGGCTATGTGCTGGTCAGCGCTTCGCGTGAAGAGGATTCGAAGCGCTTTGATGCGATCCTCGAAGCGGGGCGGATGCGGACGAGCCTGCGGCCAATGACAAATGCAGAATCAATGTCGTTAAGTTAAGAAGGGATTGCCGCAGATTCAGGGAAGCCGCAGATTTCTCGCCTGAATCGTCTAATCTGTGGTTTTCCTGAATCTGCGGCATTCATTCATGTGCTGTCCTTAACTTAAT
>NZ_JBJXFV010000231.1:0-24161 GCF_046154365.1 Prosthecobacter sp. | reverse complement strand
GAACGATCACGATCAGGAGTGAGAGTGGTGGAAGGGGGAGTCACGAGTTGCTGAAAAAGACGGCCATGGTACGATTTGGGCCTACCAGTGTCAATGCTCCAGGGTTCTTCGTTCAAAATGCCGGAAGGTCGCACCCAGCCGTTGATCGTTCATGCCTTGGAAACGTCGCCGCATCACCGCCGGTGCCATTTTTCCTTCACACCCGCCGAAATCGCGGCGCAACTGTGCCAGCGCGAGGGCTTCATCTGGATGGATTCATCCCTGCCCACCTCCGGAGCCATTTCCATCCTCACCGCCGAGCCCGTGGCCATTTTGCAGGGCCATATCGACCACGATTGGGAAAAAGTCCGCGCCGCCCTGCGCACGCCTCGTGCCGCGGCAGGCGGTTTGTATGGCTGGGTCGGTTACGACGGCCATTTCACCTTCGGCATCTACCCTCACGGCCTCATCTACGATCACGACTCCTCCTGCTGGTACGAGTTTGGCCATTTTCCATTTTCCATTTTCCATTTTCCATCTCCGGCTGCCCCACAGCTCCACTTCAAACCTCAAGTCACCCGTAACGACTTCATCCGCAGCGTCCAGCGCGCGCAGGACTACATCGCCGCCGGAGACATCTACCAAGTCAACCTCTCCTACCCGTGGAAAGCCGCGTGGCCGCAGGACGCGAGCGCTTTGGCGCTCTATTTAAAACTGCGCACCGTGTCCCCTGCCCCGCATGCCGCCTTCATGCAACTGGCCGGAACCACCGTCCTCTCCGCCTCGCCTGAAACCTTCCTCAGCATGGACGGCCCGCGCATCGCCACCCGTCCCATCAAAGGCACGCGTCCGCGTTTCGTCGGCGATCCCGCTCGCGACAGCGCCGCCGTGCGCGAGCTCACCGCCTCCGCCAAAGAACGCGCCGAGCTGCTCATGATCACCGACCTCGAGCGCAACGACCTCGGCCAGGTCTGCGAATTCGGCAGCGTCGCCGTGCCCGAGCTGTGGCGCGTGGAAAGCTTCGCGCAGGTGTTTCACCTTGTCTCCACCGTCACCGGCACGCTCCGCCCGCACGTCGATCACGTCGATGCCTTCCGCGCCTGCTTCCCCGGCGGCAGCATCACCGGTGCGCCGAAAAAACGCGCCACCGAGATCATCGCCGAACTCGAACCGCATCCTCGTGGCCTCTACACCGGCGCCATCGGCTGGTTCGGCTTCGATGGCCGCAGCCAGTGGAACATCGCCATCCGCACCGCTGTGCAAAAGGGCGATAATATCACCTTCCACGTCGGCTCCGGTATCGTCGCCGACTCCGTGCCCGAACACGAGCACGAGGAGACCCTGCACAAGGCGGCGGGGATTCTCGCGGCGGCGGCATGAGTTCAGGGCGGGCTTGCGGTTCGGGCCATTGGGTGGCAAAATCAGCTTCATGACCGCGACCCTGACTATTGATGACGCCGGACAGATTTGTCTGCCAGAGTCCCTGAAGCGCGTTTTCGGCGTGGAGCCAGGAGTTCGTCTGCGTGCCGAGGTGACGGCGCACCGCATCGAAATCGTGAAGGATATTCCAGTGGTGACCGCTGGAGAGCTTGAGAATGGCGTTCTGGTGCTGCCGAAGCTTGGCATCAAAATGGACGCCGCCGCTGCCATCCGCGCCGACCGTGACGAGCAGGCCGAACGAGCATTGAGTCGATGAGCGCGTTGCTGGACAGCTCCGTGCTGATCGCGGCGCTTGCGCCCGACGAAGACCGGCACGCGGAGAGCCTCGCACTGCTCATGCAAGGTGAAGGAGTGGTCTATGCGCACGCGCTGCTGGAAACATTCTCTACACTGACCAGCGGCAGGCTCGGCGTGAAAGTGGACGCTGATTTCGCGGCGCAGCTTCTCAGTCAGACGGTCATGCCCCGTGTTCAAGTGGTTGAACTCACTGCCGTAGAACTCCTGGCAGCACTCCGACTGGCCAGAAAACATGGTGCGCGCAGTGGAGCCGTTTACGACTTCATGCATCTCGTGGCGGCGAGGAAGGCCGGCACCACGGTGCTCTACACGCTGAACCTCACCGACTTTGAGCATCTCCGCCGCGAAGGCGACCCCGAAATCCGGCGTCCATAAGGATCAGCGTTTTGTTTCTGCAACTGCCTCTATACCGGCGCCATCGGCTGGTTCGGCTTCGACGGCCGCAGCCAATGCAACATCGCCATCCGTACCGCCGTGCAAAAGGATGATGAAATCACCCTCCACGTCGGCTCCGGCATCGTCGCCGATTCCGTACCCGAACACGAGCACGAGGAGACCCTGCACAAGGCGGCGGGCATTTTGGCAGCAGCATCGTGATAAGCCGCTCTCTGCCCGGCGTTTGTTCCCGCCACCATGAAGCGCTTCACCTTTCTCGCCCTCGCCCTCACCCTCACCGGCCTGTTTTCCACGATGATCCACGCCGCCGAAGACTCGCGCGTCTATGAACTGCGCATCTACACCTGCAACGAAGGCAAGCTCGATGCATTGCTGACCCGCTTCCGCGATCACACCTGCAAGCTGTTTGAAAAGCACGGCATGGGCAACGTCGGTTACTGGGTGCCGGTGGATGAGGAGAACGGCTCCAAAACCACGCTGATCTACGTGCTCGAACACAAGAGCCGTGAAGCGGCCAAGGCGAGCTTCAAGGCCTTCGGCGCTGACCCCGAATGGCAGGCCGCCGCCAAAGCCAGCGAGGCAAATGGCAAAATTCTCGCGAAAGCACCTGAGTCCATCTTCATGACGCCGACGGAGTACTCGCCGCCGCTGACCGTCGCCAAGGGCGACAAGCCGCGCGTGTTTGAACTGCGCACCTACACGACGCCCGAAGGCAAACTCAACGACCTGCATGCCCGTTTCAGCAATCACACGATGAAGCTCTTCAGCAAACACGGCATGAGCCACCTCGCCTACTGGGTGCCAACGGATGCGAACAAAGGTGCAGGCACAAAACTGATCTACATCCTCTCCCACGCCAGCAAGGAAGCCGGCATCGCCTCCTTCACCGCCTTCCGTGCCGATCCCGATTGGATCAAGGCGAAGGGCGAGAGCGAAAAGAACGGCCCGCTGACCATCCAGCCGCAGGCTGAAGGCGTGAAGAGTGTCTATATGAAGGCGACGGACTTCTCGCCGATCCAGTAAGTCTGGAAGGCCTACGGAATACACGGAAGTGCCCCGGATTTGCCGCAAAGGAGCGGACCTGCCCGCAGTGCTACAGCGTTGCAGGCGGGGGAGCAAAGGTGCAAATTTTGAAATTCATGCCCCTGCTTCTTTGCCTCTCTGCCCCCACTGACCCACTGCCCCACTGCCGCAAAACGAGTCATCCCAGATCCCCATCTCCTGAATTCCGTGCCTTCCGTGTGTTCCGTAGGTACTCCATTTCTGGACGATTACCCACTCGTATGGCCTCCGGCAGGCTGATTTTTTCAGGTTCCTGTGTCGCACCTGCGTCATTCGGCGGCCAGACCATGACCTCGCCCGGCGGGGCGGAGGCCTACGGGGCGGTTCTCCGTTTGAAGTGACCGCATGGCACTAAAATCGGCCCTGGAGGCCGAAAAATCGAGGTTTGAGGCCGATTTGGGCCGGGAAAACCCGCGTTGACAGCTCCGGCTACCTCGGGAGCATGCGCGCCCCTTTGCCCGGACCAACCACCTTGGCAAAGCGCGACCCAAACAACCCAACCTACGTTTTGATCCGAACCACCCTCCTGTGCCTCGCTGCCTTGTGCGCCTCCGCTTTCGCGGTAGAAGTTAAAAGCTCAACCACAACCCCAGCTGGCACTCCAGGCCAGGTCATTGCAGGCGTCAGAACCACCGCCTACACCCACGACGAAAGCGATCACATCGAGTACGGAGCCCGCACCGCCGTGGGCACGCTGCTCAAACACGGCCAGATCCGCAGCGCCGCCGCCGACTGGTCCATCTATCCGGTGGGCACCGTGTTCCAGATCAAGGGCGATCCCTCGATCTACATCGTCGATGACTACGGTTCCGCCCTCGTTGGCACCAAGACCATCGACCTCTACAAGCCGAGCTTCAGCTCCATGAACAGTTGGGGCACGCGTCGTGTGACCATCCAGGTCATCAAATGGGGATCGTTCGCCAAGAGCCTCGCCATTTTGAAACCCCGCGCCGACAAGGCCTCCCACGTCCGCAAGATGGTGGCGAGCATCGAAGCACGCCCGGCCTGATCCTTCCCCCCAAAACCTGAATCCAGGTTCAGCCACGGAGCCGCCTCGTCGGTTCTGTGGCTTTTTTGTTGGGTTTCGAAGAGAGCCAGGCTTTACGCCAGCACGCTGTCCGGCACGCGGGCCACGATGCGGCCGTCGGCATCACGCACCAGGATCTTGCCATGGATGATCTCGGGCGGATTGCCGATACCCTTGGCGTAGTCAGCCGCCAGATCCTTGCTGCACCCCAGCGATTGGCGGATGCGAACGGAAAGCGTTTCAATGTCGATGTCGGTCATGCGCCCGCTCCGTAGCGCCATCTGGCGGCAAAGTCGCGGTAAGAATCATCGCCGCGTTGAAAAGTTCACGCATGTTTTCGCTCGCCATGCTTGACCGGGCTTTTCTATGATCGCGGCATTCCATGGAAACGCCGCTCTCACCCCTCGACTTCGCCCGCCGTGCCCGCCGCCTCTACGCTGATCGCGAAGCCGTGGTCGATGGCAGCCGCCGCTTCACCTACCGCGAGTTCTTCGACCGCTGCGACCGCTGGTCCGCTGCGCTGCAAAAACTCGGCGTGCAGCCCGGCGAACGCATCGCCACCATCGCGCCGAACACCCACGCGCATCTGGAGGCCTTTTACGCCGTTCCGCAGATCGGTGCCGTCATCGTGCCGATCAATTTCCGCCTCACCGCCGCCGACTTCGCCTACATCCTGAACCACAGCGGTGCCCGCGTCGTGTGCGTGCATGCCGACTACCTCGACGCCGTCGATTCCATCCGTGATCAAGTCCCCGGCGCGGAGCACTTCATTGCCTTCAGCGGCTCCAAACCCGGCTGGATCGACTACGAGGCCACGCTCGCCGCTTCCGCGCCCGACTTTGTCCCTGCCGAGATCATTGAGACAGAAATGATCGCGCTGAACTACACCAGTGGCACCACCGCGAACCCGAAAGGTGTGATGGTCACGCACCGCAACACGGCCATGAACATCATGGGCCACCTCATGCACACGCACCTCACGGCGGCAGATCGTTATTTGTGGGTGCTGCCCATGTTTCATGCCAACGGCTGGTGCTTCGTGTGGACCATCACCGCCGTCGGCGGCAGGCATATTTGTCTGCCGAAGGCTGATCCGAAGCTGATCTTTGAAGCCAGCATGCGTGAAGGCATCACCCTGCTCTGTGCGGCGCCGACCGTGCTCATCAGCATCGCCAATGCGCCAGCAGAATATCGCGCACAGGCTCCGCGTGGTGTGCGCGTCATCACCGCCGGCGCACCGCCCGCTGCGGCCACCATTGAGCGTGTGGAAGGCGAACTCGGCTGGAAAATCACGCACGTCTATGGCCTCACCGAGGTCTCCCCCATCGTCACCATCAGCGAATCACGTCCCGAGCACGCCCAGCTAGATCCGCGTGCCCGTGCCATCGTCAAAGCACGTCAGGGCGTCGAATACCTCGCCAATGCCGAAGTCCGCGTCGTTGATGACGCAGACAACGAAGTCGCCAAGGACGGCGCATCCATGGGCGAGATCATCATTCGCGGCAATGCGGTGATGAAAGGCTACTACAACGACCCTGCCGCCACCGCCAAAGCCATCCGCAATGGCTGGTTCCGCAGCGGTGATGCCGCCGTCGTCCACCCCGACGGCTACATCGAGATCCGCGACCGCTGGAAGGACATCATCATCAGCGGCGGCGAAAACATCTCCTCTGTCGAAGTCGAAGGCGTGCTGCTGCGTCATCCCGCCATCCAAGAATCCGCCGTCGTCGGTCTGCCGCACGAAAAATGGGGCGAAACGCCGCAAGCCTTCATCGTCCTCAAACCCGGAGCCGAAACCACGCCCGAAGCGCTGCGCCTTTTCTGCCGCGAGCATCTCGCCCACTTCAAAGTTCCCCACGGCTTCGAGTTCATCACCGAATTGCCGAAGACTGCGACTGGAAAGATCCAGAAATACGTCCTGCGCGGTGGGCGGGCGAATATCACGCGACAGTAGCCATCATCGCTCCGCGTGATGAGCACAACGCTCTCGCCAGCAGAACCAAGCCCCGCATAACGCTGAGCTTGTCTCGCCGACAACACGCCCAGCTCGTCACGCGGAGCGATGACGGCTACTTTGCTCCGCCGTCAATGCACGCTCCCGCCGCGCGCCGTGATCGTCTCCCGCGCCTGCTCCACCGGCACATGGCGTGGCGTGTTCGCCGCGCTGCCTTGCAGCTTCGCCCAACGGATGCCGTTCGCGATCACACGCTGCACATCGGGATGATGATAAATGGGATACACTTCATGCCCCGGGCTGAAGTAAAAGATGCGACCGCTGCCGCGCGTCCATGTCGCACCGCTGCGGAAAACTTCGCCGCCTTGGAACCATGAGACAAAGATCAGCTCGTCCGGCGTCGGGATGCCGAAAGGCTCGCCATACATCTCCGATTGCTCGATCTCGATGCAGTCGCCGAGCCCTGCGGCGATAGGATGTCCCGGATTCACCACCCACACGCGCTCCCGCTCGCCCGCCTCGCGCCAGCACAACGCGCAGCTCGTGCCCATCAGCCGCTTGAAGAGCTTCGACCAGTGCCCGGAGTGCAAAACGATCAATCCCATGCCCGCCAGCACGCGCTGCTGCACCCGCGTCACCGTTTCATCGAGCACCTGATCGTGCGCAGCATGCCCCCACCATAGCAGCACGTCCGTTTCATCGAGAACCGCCTGCGGCAAGCCCTGCTCCGGCTCATCGAGCGTCGCCGTGCGGATGATGAAGTCGTCGTTTTGGCCCAAAACCTCCGCCAGCAGCCCGTGGATGCCCTTCGGGTAAATCGCCGCCACCGCCGCATCTCGACGCTCGTGCACGAATTCGTTCCAAATGGTGACGCGGATAGGTGTGGGCATGGTGGGAGAGATGCTGGAGATTTTCTGGTTTAAATAGCGCGGAGTAATCGTGGAAGATCCACCGCCAAACATTTGAGGAGCGATTCACCAATCATATTCGGGTGATAGCCGAGTTGAGAAGAAATGCCTTCTGTCAGATCGGACACATGTCTTTCCATGAGCCGGCGAAGCTGCATGGAGAGCAGTAGTTCGTCGGGAATCGTACACAGCGCTTCATCCACACCCTGCACGAGGGCAAAAAGGGCTGCCCATGGGAGCCAGCGCGGTGACGACTCGGCAGGCAGGATGAAATGCCAGTCCTGGGGTTGCAGGAAGTAGCGTAGCGACACCCCCCGCACGGTTTTCTGTCGCGCTGCGGGTGTGCGAGGTCCGTCCGTTCGCACTTTGCCGGACAGCACCATCTCATTGAGCACCGCTTGGATTGCCTGTGCCGAGTAGCCGGTCAGCCGCGCCAGTTCTGCCGGTCTGGCCGAGGGGCGGGTGAGCAGGCAGAGAATGATTTCGCAGCGCGACGAGACACCGATCAATGCTCGGAGCGTCAGCAAAACATCAGCCACACGCTCGGGCGAAGGAGGCATGGAAAGCTCTTTTTTTCTTGGCATCCCGCGCAACCATCCATGAGCGAGAAAATCTGGATCGGTCACACCTCGGTGCATCGCAGGGATTCCAGGTGACTCAAAAAAAGGCTCAGGCTCTGCTGGCAAGGGATCGGAGCCCGCCTTCGTCAAGGCACCCCATTTCGGCAGTTTGCCATGACGTGTCACATAAGCCGCGACGGCACCCAGTGCGCGTGCATGGCCGAGTTCGCCGTCCGCGTGCAGATTCTTCAGACGCTGGACATTGATCAACGCCCCAAAGGACACCAGCCAGTCGAGCGCTTCATCAAACAACCGCTGATCTTGCCTGCCAAACACCGTTGTCGCCAGCAGCAGCGCTTCCGGGTCGATGATATGCCCTTCGGGTGATGGTGATCCATCGAGTTCCTGCAAGCCAGCTCCCAGGCGGCTCCACTGCCGCCAGAGCAGGTCACGCATCGCTGATCGCAGATCCGTTTTAAAGTTGGTCAGCGATGTCGGCATAGTCGTGGATTCTCAGGGCGTCACGCACCACGCCGGGGAAGACTTCACCTGCGTCTTGGCCCAGCACCCATCGGGCAGCGGCCAGCATTTCGTCGCGTGTTGGGTTCAGCGCCTTCAGGTCCGACCAGTGGCGCCCCGGCCCCTGGTCCACGCCGGCGAAGAGTTTTAAATGGATCAAATCATACCGGTCGGGCAGGAACACCGTCAGGTGGCTCCCAAAGTCACGACGTTGCAGCCGCGACAGAAAACCCTCTGGCAAACCCGCCATCACCTGATCCGCTGGACCGGCATTGAACCAGTTCGGCGGCAGCCCCAGCGCCTTCGCCACCTCCTCCACCGCGTTCTTCAATGCCGGGGAGAATGGTCGTGGATCGACCAGTCCATCCACCGGATGCACCCCGGCCAGCACATCCACGTCTTTCGTGCGCCTGGAGATGAACCCCAGGCTCAGCAAAGCCGCCCCGCCGCAGATCACCACCGTCTCCGGCTCCGCCCCTTCATGGGCGAGTGCAGTAGAGACGGCTTGGAGGGCAGTTTCGAGGATGGGACCGTCGAGAGGCTTCATTTGGCAAGATTATCTTGGTTAAATAACAAGATCAACTTGGTATTTAGACAAGATTATCTTGGTTATCAAATCTTTCACTGGGTGACTTCAATGCTTCACCGAACATCCCGGACCGACGGTCTGGAAGAAATCATTCCCCTTGTCATCGATGAGGATGAAGGCCGGGAAGTCCTCCACCTCGATCTTCCAGATGGCTTCCATGCCGAGTTCGGCGAACTCGACGACTTCGACCTTCTTGATGTTTTCTTTGGCCAAAATGGCGGCGGGACCGCCGATGCTGCCGAGGTAGAAGCCGCCATGTTTTTTGCACGCGTCGGTGACCTGCTGGCCGCGGTTTCCTTTGGCGATCATGATCATGCTGCCGCCGTGGCTTTGGAAAAGATCGACGTAGCTGTCCATGCGGCCCGCCGTGGTGGGGCCGAAGCTGCCGCTGGGCATGCCGGCGGGTGTTTTGGCGGGGCCGGCGTAATAGACGGGGTGATTTTTGAAGTAGTCGGGCAGCGGCTTGCCAGCATCGAGCATCTCCTTCAGCTTCGCGTGAGCGATGTCGCGGGCGACGATGATGGGACCGTTGATGAGGAGGCGCGTGGTGGTGGGGTATTTGCTCAGCTCGGCGCGGATCTCGGCCATGGGGCGGTTCGTGTCGATGCGCACGGCGTTGGTGTCTTTGCGGTGGCGCAGCTCCTCGGGGATGTATTGCAGCGGGTTCGTTTCGAGCTTCTCGATGAAGACGCCGTCACGCGTGATCTTGCCCTTCGCCTGGCGGTCGGCGGAGCAGGAAACGCCGATGCCAATGGGCAATGACGCGCCGTGACGCGGCAGGCGGATGATGCGCACGTCGAGCGCGAAGTATTTCCCGCCAAACTGGGCGCCGATACCGCACTCGCGGGCGGCCTGGAGCATCTGCGCTTCGAGTTCGACATCGCGGAAGGCGCGACCGTGTTCGTTGCCGGTGGTCGGCAGGCCGTCGTAATACTTCGTGGAGGCAAGTTTGACGTGTTTCATCGTCGATTCAGCCGAGGTGCCGCCGATGACGAAGGTGAGGTGATACGGCGGACATGCGGCGGTGCCGAGCGACACCATTTTTTCGCTGAGGAACTTCACGATACCCTTCGGATTCAGCACGGCGCGGGTCTCTTGATACAAGTAAGCCTTGTTCGCCGAGCCGCCGCCTTTGGCGATGAAGAGGAACTTGTACGCATCGCCATCGGTCGCATAAATGTCGAGCTGCGCGGGCAGGTTCGTGCCCGTGTTCTTCTCCGTGAACATATCGAGCGCCGCGTTCTGCGAGTAGCGCAGATTGTTCTCCGTGTAGGCAAGATAGACGCCTTTCGACAGCGCCGCCTCATCCCCACCGCCGGTCCAGACCTGCTGGCCTTTTTTGCCCATGATGATCGACGTGCCTGTGTCCTGGCAAAACGGCAGCAGGCCCGCCGAAGCCACATCAGCGTTCTTGAGCATCGTCAGCGCGACCATGCGGTCGTTCTCGCTGGCCTCAGGGTCATCGAGGATGGCGGCGACCTGCCGCAAATGCTTCGGGCGCAGGAAGAAATTGATGTCATGAAACGCCTGGTTCGCCAGCAGCGTGAGCGCCTCGGGATCGACGGCGAGCAGCTCCTTGTCGCCAAACTTCTGCACGCTGACGTGTTCTTTGGTCAGCAGGCGGTATTCGGTGTCGTCGGTGCCGAGTTCGAGGAGTTCCTGGTAATGAAAGGCGGGCGTGGGCATGGTTCAGGAGATATGGAGGCGGTTTGAGCGGCTCGCAACGAGTCAGGAGAATGGCTCATGCTGGTTTCGTCATTTCGTCTTCGCCTCATTGTTTGCCGCCGCCCATCAAGCCGTTTTGTAGTTTCCAAATCGTGCGCTGCGGCTCATGCTGGTGCTATGACTCTTCATTCATTTGCGCTGAGCTTGCTTGCTGCCACGACCATGCTGTCCGCGCAAAACGCTGCGCCGACCGAGACGCCGCTCTTTGTGACTACCGAACCTTTCGCGGGCATGGATGACCGCCTGTTCCCGCTGGGCTGGTCGGCGGATGGCAAGTTTGCTTGGGTGCTCAAACCGCTGGATGAAGCCTCTGGCGAAAACCGTTGGGGCGTGACGATCCAGGACATGACCACCAACGTCACGACGGCCACGGCTGAATTCATCATGGGCGAGGACGCCGCCAGCGGCATCGCACAGGTTTGGGCCAAGCATGGGCAGGCCATCACAGCCTTGTTAAACAAGCATGGCGTCAAACGCACAGCGTCGGCGATGGATCACTTCCCGCTCGTTCTGGGCAAACGCCGCAGCACCGTGGTCAATGTGGAGCTTGAAGTGGTGCACGGCAAACACGCGGACTTCGGCTACACCGGCGTGAGGAGTTTCGAAATCTTCTTGGGCAGTGACCGGAAGTCCGCCGTGTTCCAGAAGTCCTACGACGGCTTTCTGTTTCCCTTCACCGTCGCCATTGTGGGGTGCTTCACCAGTCCCGATGAAAAGTACGCAGCCATGGTGATCACCGGTTGCGAGCGCGGCTGGGAAGGTGCGCCGCATCCCCGCAGCATTGAGGCGTTCGCGGGTTTCAAGCTGGATGCGGAATGAGTTGATGGAAAAACCTGCGTTAGGGAACCGCTGATTAAATCCACACCGCAGAGATTAGAACGCCGCAGAGGCTTGATTCAGAAGGTCTTTCTCTGCGGCGTTCCTGTCTCTGCGGTATAAATCAGTGTTTCCTTCGCCAACAAGGTCAACGCAGGTTGGAATGAATGCGCCAGCTTACTCGGCCTTCTTCTTGCCCTTCGCCGCACCTTTGGCGGGAGCAGCGGCCACTTTCTCGCCGGGCTTCGGCAGCGTAGCCTTCACGTCTTCCCATGCAGGATTCAGCGTGGCTTCGCGCAGGCTGAAGTTGCGGAAATCGACGGACTGGCCGCCGACGGTGAAGCCTGGAGAGGCTTTTTCGTTTTTGAACAGATCACTGGCTCCCCAGGCGACAAGGTCATCGACTTTGCCGAGCATCATGTCGCCCACCATCTCCAGGCGCACCTTGTGCCAGCCCGAAGCGAGTTCGGTGGCGAAGCGGGCGAAGACGATCGCCTTGTCCGGACCTTCGTGGTCGCTGTCATCGCGCTGAATGGCGACGGACTTGGGCGTGATCATGATGCGCGCCATGTGATCTTTGACACCGTTGATCGAGAGGCTGGTGCTCCTGGCGCCTTCCAGCTTGAATTCATACTCGATGACAAAGTCCTGCAGCTTGTTTGGCAGGCGAGAAACAGCGCCGTGCTTGTCTGCTTCCAGTTCTGAACCGCGCATCACGCCTTCCAGCAGCTCCCACTTGCCCTTGGCGGCTTTCCACGGCTCACCGGGTGCGGTGTCGAGCTTGCTTTCAAAGATAACTTTGCCGGGAACGGCGAGAAGCGGTTTGTCTTCGGCACGAACGCCGAAGGCGGCGAGTGCGAGGCACAACGTGAGCAGGGAGGTGTGTTTCATGGGGCGATGGGAACGAAAGGCTCGCATGCATGTTGCGCGAAATTTGGCGGTCTGATAAAACCAGCGGATGCGCACGATCTTTGTCTGGCTCACTCTCTTGCTCACCCGCATGCAAGCCGCTGAACCCACTGCCGATGCCTGGCTGGCCCACACGAAGATCGCCCCACCCTTGCAGGTGCCTGCGTCGCTCGATGCCTGGCAGCCACAGCGAGCGCAGATCCGCGCGAAGCTGATTGAATTGCTCGGCGATCTGCCGCCGCGACCACTGGTGTCGGCCTTTCAAGTGATCGCGAAAGAGGACAAGGGCACGTACACGCACGAGACGATCCAGTTCGACAACGGTTCGGGTGAAATCGTGAAGGGGTATGTGTTTGTGCCGAAGCAGGCGACCGCGCAGAGCAAGGCTCCGGCGATTCTCTACTGCCACTGGCATGGCGGGCAGTATGACATCGGCAAACAGGAGCTGCTGCAGACGAATGCGACGCCCGTGGCGCCCGGTCCGGCGCTGGCGGCGGCCGGTTATGTCGTGTTGGGCATCGATGCACCGTGCTTCGGCGAGCGAAACGGCAAGGGCCCCGATGGACCGCAGCAAAAAGGCAGTGCGGGTGAGATGACCGCCGCCAAGTTTCATCTCTGGGCCGGCCGCACGCTGTGGGGCATGATCGTGCGCGATGATCTGACCGCGCTGGATTATCTCTGCTCACGACCGGAGGTGGATGCGAGCCGCATCGGCGTGACGGGCATCAGCATGGGTTCGACGCGAAGCTGGTGGGTGATGGCGATGGATGATCGCCCGCGTGCCGCTGTGTGCGTGGCGTGCATGACGCGCTACGAGGAGTTGATCCGCGCCGGCATGCTCAAAGCTCACGGCATTTACTACTTCGTGCCCGGCATGCTCAAAAACTTCGACAGCGAGGCCGTGATCGCACTCGCCGCGCCGCGGGCAACGCTGTTCATGACCGGCGATCAGGATGGTGGCTCACCGGTCGATGGTGTGAAGCACATCGGCGAGATCGTGAGCAAGGTTTATGCGTTGCATGGTAGCGAAGCGGCGCAGCACTTCGAGAACGCGATCTATCCCGGCATCGGCCATGTGTACCTGCCGGAGATGTGGGAGAAGACGCTGAAGTGGATGGATCGGTGGGTGAAGGGGGAGTGAGAGGTTAGAAGTTATGAGTGAGATCAAGAACAGCTCATAACCCACAACCTCTAACGCTTAACCCCAACTCCTCACCACGAACTCAAATCATCATGCAACTTCTCCATCTCGCGGGAGAAGGCGGCACGTTCGGGCATGTCAGGTTCGCCGTAGGGGACGATCTCGATGACGTTTTTGCGCAGCGCAGTGATGCCGCTTTTGCCATTCGGCTCACCGATGGTTTTCCATGCGCAATCCGCGAAGCGGGCGGCGAGGATGCAGTCCTGCGGCGTAGTGTGGCCGCCGCGTTGTAGATGGCCGAGCACCGAAGGCCGCACTTCGAGATCAGGGAACGGTGCGCCGCTGCGCTGGAAATATTCCTGGAAAGCATCCATGAGCACGTAGGCGCGGTTGCGCTTCTGCGGCGGGTCAAACTGCACGCCTTCAGCGACCAGCACGATGGCGTGACCGCGACCACGCGTCATCGCGCCTTCGATCTTCGCGGCGAGACGCTTCATGTCCGCTGATTTGAGCGGTCCGCCCTCTGGCGTGATGATCATCTCCGCGCCGGAGGCCAGACCAGCCATGCGCGCGAGGTCACCGCTCGCACGTCCCATCGTTTCCAGCACCATCACGCGGCGGTGACTGCGTGCCGTGTCGATGAAGTGATCCACGGCCCACACGAGCGTGTTCACCGCCGTATCGACACCCAACGCCATGTCGGTGAACTGCAGGTCGTTATCAATCGTGGCAGGAATGCCGATGACGCGCAGATCGCTTTCTTCGGCGAGCAATTTCGCCCCGGTGAGCGAGCCATCGCCACCGACGACGACGAGCGCACGCACGTTGAGGTCTTTGAGCAGTTGAATGACCTTCGTGCGCACCTCCTTCTCGTGAAACTCCAGGCAGCGTGCGGAGCCGAGAATGGTGCCGCCTTTGCCCATGATGCCGCTCACGCTGGCGTGGTCCATCTGGATGACGTGAAGTTGCTCGGAGATCAAACCCGCGCGGCCCGTGTGCGTGGCGATGTCCTTTTTCAAACGCACGAGCGCATCGGCATCGCCGTTTACGGCACGGGCGGTGCGTACTAGGCCGCGGTAGCCATCGCGGATGCCGAGCACGGCGATTTTTTCGCGGTTCAGGCCCAGGCGCACGATGGCGCGCAGGAAAGCGTTCATGCCAGGCGAGTCGCCGCCGCTGAAGAGCACGGCGACGGATTGTTCGGGGAAGGTCGGGGTCATGGAAGGTGGTTGGGGAGCGTTGCCTTAGCGAGTACTCTACGCGTGGCAAGCAGCGGCTGAGACGACAAGATTCTCGATCTTGATAGCGTGGCCGTCCGTGTTACTGGCATGAGTGTCCCCTGCTTTCGCCACCACGCTGTTTCCGCTCATTGCCGCCTTGTTGTATGCGTTCGGGGCGCTTGTGTTAAAGCGCTCCAGTGATCTCGGCGTAGGCCTGTGGCGCACCACGTTTGTCGCCAATATCATCGTCGCGCTGCTGTTTTCGCTGCTCTGGCTACTCGGCGGGCCGCCGGTGGAGAAAGAACTGCTCTGGCAGCCCGGCGTGATCGCGATGTGCCTGTTCGTCGGCCAGATTTCGCAGTTCCTCGCGCTGGAGAAGGGCGATGTGTCCGTGGCGGTGCCGGTGTTCGGTTTGAAGGTCATCCTTGTCGCTTTTTTAACGCCGCTGCTGACTGGCGATGCCGTGAGCATGAAATTGTGGATCGCCGCCTTCCTCAGCGTGCTCGGCATCACGTTTCTGAATCGCAAAGATGCCAACCAGCCGCCACGTCACCTGCTCATCACCTTCATCGCCGGTGGTACCGGTGCCGTGGCGTTCGCCGTGTTTGATGTGCTCGTGCAAAAATGGGGCCCAAGCTGGGGAGCTGGCCGCCTGCTGCCATGCATCTTCTGGATCAATGCGCTGCTGTCGTTCGGACTCATCTTCCGTTTCTCCGCGCCGCTGAGCGCCATTCCGCGTCAGGCCTGGCGCTGGCTTGGTGGCGGTTCGCTGCTGCTCGGCACGCAGAGCATCATCTTCGTCAGCACCCTCGCCGTGTTTGGCAAGGCCACCTCCGCCAACATCGTCTATGCCTCGCGCGGCCTGCTCAGCGTCGGCCTCGTGTGGATGATCGGCCACTGGTTCGTGAATGCCGAGCAGCATCTCGGCCCCAAGGTCATGCGCTGGCGGCTGGCGGGAGCCTTGCTGATGATGAGCGCGATCGTGCTGGTGGTGGTGTAGCGATCGGCGCGTCAGCGTCCTGGAGTGCGCTGGCCCTCCAGCGCTTTACGCAGTCCTTTGGACGCTCGAAAGCGGCGGAGGACCGCCGCACTCCAGGACGCTGACGCGCACATGGAAGCCCGCACGGTCGGCGAACGTTTGGTGTACCATGAGAACGCCGATTTGTTTCCTCGCGTGCCTTTCGCTCGCACACGCCACCGCCGTCGAACCCCAGCCCTTCCTCGCTGCCACGCAGCGATTGATCGACGCGACGAACTACCTCGGTTCGCCGTTCAGTGCCGATGAGATTGTGACGCTGAAGGCCTGCATTGGGGCAAATGACACCGCCAGCGCGGCCAAGGCGCAAACCCTGCTCGATGCCCATGCGCTGTTTCAGGTCACCATCACGCCCGAACAACGCGTGAAGGTGGCAACGGGTGCGGCGAAGCCGGTGCTCGATGAGTCCGGCTGGCGGCAGTATCTCGTGCGCGTGGATAACGAAGCGGGCGTGACCGCGAAGCTCGTCGGCAGCAGTCCGCAGGCAAAGGAGGCGTATGTGAAAGGCTCACCGCCCGTGACACCGAACGCACAACCGCGTGATCCCGGCCAGCCTGCGCTTTCTGCACGCTGGCTCGACATGCAGATGTTCGAAGCGCCGCCGATGCAGCCGACCTTGAGCGGACTCGCCGTCGAGTATCGCATCATCCAGCTCTACAGCCGCGACGCGGGCAAACGCGACGCCACCTTCAGCTTCGACACCGGCCAGGGCACGCAGGATCTCGGCTTCCGCAACGAAACGAGCGTGCTGTTCGACTGCCAGCCGGCGCGCGAGGTGAAACTCGCCATCACCGATGAAGACGGCAAGCCCTGCATCGCCGAGCTGCTCATCAAAGACAAAGCCGGACGCGTTTATCCGAGCCAGATCAAGCGTCACGCGCCGGATTTCTTCTTCCACCCGCAAATCTACCGTGGCGACGGCGAATCGCTGAAGCTGCCCGATGGCGACTACGACGTGGTTTTTCGTCGTGGGCCCGAATCGCTGCCGGAATCGCGAAAAGTCGCCATCTCCGGCCAAAACACATCACTGAAGTTCCAGGTGAAGCGCTGGATCGATCCCTCGAAGCTCGGCTGGTGGAGCGGCGATCATCACATCCACGCCGCCGGCTGCGCGCATTACTCCGTGCCCACGCAAGGAGTGCATGCACCCGACATGGCGCGGCATTGCATGGGCGAAGACCTCAAAATCGGCGCGAACCTTACCTGGGGGCCGTGCTTCGATTACCAGAAGCAGTTCTTCACCGGTGCCGAAGACAAGGAATCACGCTATCCCTTCCTGCTGCGCTACGATGTCGAGGTCAGCGGCTTCGGCAGTCACAAAAGCGGCCACCTTTGCCTGCTGAAGCTCAAGGAGCAGATGTATCCCGGCGGTGACAGCACCGCGCACTGGCCCACGCTTTGCCTCAACACACTCAAGTGGGCGAAGAAGCAGGGCGCGCTCACCGGCCCCGCGCACAGCGGCTGGGGATTGCAACCGCTCGCCGAAAACGATCCCGCTCGCGGCCAGCAATACAAACTCGGCATGCCAAGCGCCACCGACGAGCTGCCGAACTACATCGTGCCGCCGTTCAATGGCATCGGCGCGAACGAATACATCGTTGATGTCACGCACATGGTCGAAGGGCCGGACGGCAAGCCGGTGCCTGCGGTCGATTTCCTCTCGATGGTCGATACGCCGCACACTTGGGAGCTGAACATCTGGTATCACACGCTCAATGCCGGCTTCCGCACCCGCATCAGCGGCGAGACCGACTTCCCCTGCATCTACGGCGAACGTGTCGGGCTTGGCCGCGCCTACGTGAAGCTTGATGGCAAACTCAATTACGACGCCTGGTGCGAGGGCATCCGCTCAGGTCGCGCCTACGTCAGCGACGGCAAGAGCCATCTCATCGACTTCAAGGCGAACAACGTCGAACTCGGCGTCAACGGCAGCGAATTGAAGCTCGCCAAGCCCACCACAGTCAAAGTCACCGTCAAAGCCGCCGCGCTCCTCGGCGAACAGCCGCGTCCAGACATTAAAAACGCCCCCGCCGGTCAAAAGCCCTTCTGGGACATCGAACGCGCGAGAATCGGCACCTCGCACGAAGTTCCCGTCGAGCTTCTCGTCAACGGCGAGTCCGTCGCGAAACAAAACATGGCCGCCGACGGCACCACGCGTGATCTGACCTTCGACGTGCCCGTCGAAAAAAGCTGCTGGCTCGCCGTGCGCATCCGTGCCAGCTCTCACACGAATCCGATCTTCGTTATCGTGAACGACAAACCCATCCGCGAAAAACGCAGCCTCGAATGGTGCCTCAAGAGCGTCGATCAATGCTGGTCACAGAAAGAGGCGCTCATCGATCCCAAGGAGCACGATGACGCCGTCGCGGCGTATGAGCATGCCCGGAAAGTGTATCGGGAGCGGCTTGCTGAAACCAATTGATTCAGATGCTAGAATGCCTGCATGTTCATCTTCAGCCGACACTTTTGGATGCTGCACAGAGTTAGCCTGGAGAACAAGTTCCCGGATGGCCCTCCGGGCTGGGTTCGCGTCGTTTCTCCGGTGATCTGGGTGACATATTATCTGTTGGCGATACCAATTAACTGGGTTCAACAGATGAAGCGCAGGATCTATGGGCCATATCCAAACCGTCGGCACTTGTTGCGCTTGAACGAAGCAGCTTTAACCGAGCGAGGTGCCGCTGGCTATGGTTGCCATGTCCTCTTGAAGTGTCCTGAATGTGGAACTCCCGTGCTCCATGAGGATGAATGTGAGTCCTTTTATCCAGACGTTTCAAACCTCTCAAAATGCCAACCCTTGGGTGGCGATGATGAAACATGCGACTGCATCAAATGCGGGTTCAAGTTCACCTGGAGGATGATCTATGCTTGTTACAACAATCCACGTTCTGCTCGGAGATTTTTGGTCTCCGGAAATGAAGCTCGAGCGTTTGGGTTAGGCTGGATGCTTGCAGAAACTGTCAGACCTGACGAAAGGTGATCTTGAAGGAAATTGAAACATTACTCTTCCTCTACGATCACAAATGTGCTCGCGCTCAAACCGCTCGCTTCATCCCGCAATTCGATTTCATGCCGTCCGGGTTTGAGAATGGCGAAGGTATGATTGGCTTCGGACCGGAGTTCGAGGGTCTTGGAACTCCAATGTGACTGCGAGGCACCAGTGGCTTGCAGGAGGAGGCGGTTGCCGTGGTTGCGGATGTCGGGATCGAGGATGACGACGGTGCCGGGAATCGGGTTCGTGATGCGCAGGACGGGTTTGGCATCGGTTTCGGCGGTGGTGATGAGATCGCCGAGCCAGTTGGCGCTGGTGGGAATCCATGCGGCGTATTCGCTGGGCAGGATGGCGCGGCCGCGGGCGTCGTAATTGCTGGCTTGAGCCACCGGCGGCATCTTATCGGCGATGAAGAACTCCTCGCGGCTCAAACGTGATGGCGGCGTCAGCGGGGTGAGGCGTTTGCCGGTGCGTGGGTCGATGCGGGCATGGGTGATGGCCGCAGGGCGGTCAAACCACGTCGCCGCATGTTTTTCGTGCAGATGCAGCATCACATCGCGAAAGATCGGCCCCGCGCCGGTGATGCCGCTGACATCCTGCATCGGTGTGTTGTCGAAATTGCCGACCCAGACACCGACGGTGAACTCGCGTGTGAAGCCGAGTGTCCAGTTGTCGCGAAAGGTGGAGCTGGTGCCGGTTTTGACGGCGCATTTGAACGGCAGGCGCAGCACGGAATGACTGCCGAAGGCCATTTCACGCGCCTGATTGTCGCTAAGGATGTCGGCGATGAGCCAGCTTTCGTTTTCGCCGAGAAGTCGGTGTTCTTCGCTCGTGGGAGCATCCGTACGCATCGTCCACGGCTTGAACTGACCGAGTCGAGCGAGACAAGCGTAGGCGTTGGCGAGTTCGATCAAACGCACGGAAGCGTTGCCGATGGTGAGGCCGAGACCGTAATGCGCGGCGTCTTCGGTGAGCGTGGTCAATCCGAGTTCGCGCAGTCGTGGTAGCAGCGTTTCGGCTCCGCCGATGGAGTCGAGTACGCGTACGGCGGAGATGTTGAGCGAATTGCCGAGCGCATGGCGATACGTCATCGGCCCGAAGCTGCGCAGGGAGAAATTTTCCGGACGGTAGGTGCCGGATGAGGTGGCGAACTCGACCGGCAGGTCGGCGACGATGCTCGCGGGCGTCGCACCGCGCTCGAAGGCGATCAGATACGTGAACGGCTTCATCGCTGAGCCGGGTGAATGCGGTGCCCAGGCTCCATTGATCTGACCGCCTTCATTCGCGAAGAAATCGCGCGAGCCAGCGAGCGCGAGCACGGCTCCGGTGGCGTTGTCCATCACGACCACGGCTCCGTGCGAGACATGGCGATCTTTGAGCGACTCCAACCGCTGTGCGATGATCGTTTCGACCTGCTGCTGAAGCATGGCATCAATCGTGGTGCGGATCGTGGTGGCACTGGATTCGCCTCGCAGCATTTCAATGGCATGCGGCGCTTCAAATCCGCCGCTGAAGCGTTGCAGGACGATCTTTTGATCCCAAGCGATGCGATGCTGCTCGTCATCGAGCCAGCCGAGTGCGTACATGCGATCGAGGATGCGGCGCTGGCGCGGTAAAACAGCCTCCAGGCTGCGAAATGGGTTCAAACGGCTCGGCGACTGCGGCAACGCGGCGAGTAACGCGCATTCGGCGGGTGTGAGGTCGTTGAGAGGTTTGTGGAAATAACCCGAGGCTGCCGTGGCGGCTCCGGTCATGAGATTGCCGAAGGAAATGCGGTTCAGGTAGGCGGCGAGCACGTCTTCGCGGCTCCAGGACATCGCGAGGCGTCGCGCTTGCAGCGCTTCGATGATTTTAATGCCCAACGTGCGTTTGCCGGAGCGCGGCGTGGTGTTTTTGATGAGCTGCTGGTGGATCGTCGAGGCACCGGAGACGACGTGACCGGTGCGTGCATTGTCCCAGGCCGCGCGAGCGATGGCGAGGGGATCGATGCCGCTATGGGAGAAGAAGCGTTTGTCCTCGGCGGCGAGCACGGCGTGGACGAGTGTTGTCGGAATCTCCGCGAATTTCACCGGTGGCGCGGAACGCGTGCCGTCTGCGTTCAGCAGATGCCGCAGCGGCGTGCCATCGCGGGCGAGGTAAAGCGTGGAAGCGGGCGGTGGTTTCAGCAGAGCTTCTGGCAACGGCACTAGCCACGGAATGCCCCACCAGCCGACTGCTGCGAGAACGAGCAGGGTGATGAGGATGGTTTTCCAGCGGCGACGCATGGGGAAAGAAACATGCGCTGTGAGGGGAATGCCAGCGTGGGTTCGATTTTGACCCCTCACCCCAGCCCTCTCCCCGAAGGTGATCTTGGAGCGAATTGAAACTGGGGCGGGGAGAGGGAGATTCGCTTCGGGTGCCTTGGAATCGTATCGGAGCGCAAGGCATTCCCCTCTCCCCGTCGATGACACCACTTGGTCGTGGTTTGCTCCGGGGAGAGGCTGGGGTGAGGGGAGAATCAGCAGCTTCGTTAGCGCCGTTTGATGACTCAGCTTGACCGCACGCAGGCACCACCACAGCATGCGCGGCGCATGAATCCGCCGCCAACCATCGCCTGCCTCGGTCCTGAGGGCAGTTTTTCGCATCTGATCACGCAGATGCGTTTCCCCGGCGTGGCAGTGAGCCTGCGGGACAATGTGGGAGATGTGTTCGACTTTCTGGCCGCGAATCCCGAGGCGCTGGGCATCGTGCCGATCGAAAATTCGTCCGGCGGCTTCATCATCGACACGGTGGACCGGCTCGTGGATGCGCGGTGCGAGCTGCGCGTCCTCGAAGAACTGACGCTGGATGTTAAACTGGCGCTGCTGGGCAGAGAAGGAGAGCAGATCACCTCGATCCACTCGCATGCGATGCCGTTTTATCACGGCGATGACTGGTTGAAGGCGAATTATCCCGAGGTGAAACGCGTGGTGGAGCCGAGCACGGCCAAAGCGGCGGAAAAAGCCGCGATTACGCCCGGAGCGGCGGCGATTGGTCCGCGTCAGAACGCTGAGCGGCACGGCTTACAGGTGCTGCATTTCCCGATTGCGGGTGAGGTGCCGAATATCACGCAGTTTTATCTCATCGGGCATGCGGCGAACACGCCGTCGCTCGAACATAACCGCACGGCGCTCGTGGTGGAGCTGCCGGACCGCTCCGGCAGCCTGTGCCGTTTTCTGACCCCGTTGAGTGAGAGTGACATCAACATGAAGCGCCTCGAATCGCGTCCGATCCGTGGGCAGCCGAACAAATATCGCTTCTACATCGAGATCGAAGGCTCCGAAGCCGATCCGCGTGTGCAGAAGGCGCTGGAGCAGACGAAAGCCGACGGCGCGACGATCCGCAGCGTGGGGTCGTATGCGGCTGGGCGGCGGTTTGAGTCGTGAAGCGACAAGAGGTCAACAGTCAAGGAGTCAAGAGTCGGGCTAAATCTGAAACGTGAACGAAAACTTATGAAACACCTCATCCTCATCTGCTGTCTCGGCCTCGCGGCCAGCTCATTCGCCACCGAAACCATCTCCAAACGTGCGAGCGAGATTGATCCGCGTGCCAAGGAGCATCCGGAGATCGACTTCGTGTTCACGGACAAGAAAGGGAAGCCGCAAGACATGCAGAATGCGAGCGTGGACACGAAGGTGAAAGCGCAGGGCAAGCTGGTGATCTGGCTCATGGGGCACAGTGCGCCGTTGTTTGAGCGGCTAAATAGCTACGGGCTGCATGCGATCCAGGTGCATTACGCGAACAAGTGGTTCGGCATCATTCCGCCGGCGCGACGTGATGATGGCAAGACTTTGGGCGACATCCGGCTCGAAGCGTCCATCGGCGAGGATCGCAGTGATCTCGTGAGCATTCCGCAGCCGGATGGCATCATGGAGCGCTCGTTTCAGTTCGTGAAATGGCTCTCGAAGGAGCATCCCGAGGGCAATTGGAAGCAGTTCCTGAGCAAGGATGGCAAAGGCCTGGACTGGGACAAGGTGATCCTCTCGGGGGCCTCTCACGGCGCGACGACCTCGGCACGCTTTGCGAAGCATCAGAAGGTGGATCGCGTGGTGTGCTTCTGCGGGCCGCGTGACAACTTGGAAAGCTGGCAGGCGCTGCCTTCCGCGACGCCGGCGAACCGCATTTTTGGCTTCAGCCATGTGCTGGACGGCGGCTGGACGGGCGATCACTACTGCCGCTCGTGGGAGATGATGGGATTGAATCAGTTCGGACCTATCGTGGACGTGGACATCAGTGGCCCGCCGTTTCAAAACAGCCGCAGGCTCATCACGAACGCCGACGTGAAGAAGGACGCGGGACGTGCGCACAGTTCCGTGATGCCCGGTGGTGCCGCCGTGAAGGACAAAGATGGCAAATTCATCCACGAGGCGGTGTGGAAGTATCTTTTCAATCATCCGGTCGATCAAACCGGCTCGGTAACACCTGCTGATCCCGACTGTGTGAAGGATCAGCGCAAGTAAGCGGCCCGCTGTGCTGGATTTGTGGTCCGGGCTCTGGCAGCGCCAAGGGTGCGGCATTCCTCAGCCCAGGATGCAATCCTGGGTTCACAGGCAAGGCAGCACATGGCTTGTAGGTGAGCCCTGAAAGGGCGGGACTCGACACCGTGCGGTTTTTATGCGGGTTGGGGACGACGCAGGCACGGTGTCGAGCAGCGCCCTTTCAGGGCTTCACCCAAGAGGAGACGCGAACCATCGTGCTGGTCCCAGGGCTTCGCCCGTGGGCTGAGGAGTCACGCGCCGTTGGCGCTGAAACAGCACAGCCCGCCGTTTGTTTTTATTCGTCCAGCACGAAAGGCCGCTCAAGACATGTGAGAAAGGCAGGGCGTGTGGCGTTACCCCACGCCCAACTCAACAACCCAACCTGCCTGCTTATGCTCCTCTCGATTCGTTCTCTCTCTGTCGCCGCCGTGTTCAGTCTCGGCGCTGTTTTGAATGCTGCTGACAATCCCTTCATCGGCCGTTGGGCGCTGACGCTGCCGGGTAATGGCGCTGGCTGGCTGGGTGTGGAGGCCAAAGATGGTGTGCTTAGTTCCAGCGTGCTCTGGGGCGGTGGCAGTGTGGTGCCGACGACGAGCACACAGGTCGAGGGTGCGAAACTGTTCGTCAGGCGTGAGCAGAAGAACAAGGAAGGCAAGGTCACCACCGAAACGATCATCGCGACGGTGGAAGGTGACGTTTTGAAGCTCACCACCTCGAAGAAGAATCCGGAAGGCAAGGCGATTGGCCAGCCTGCGGAGTTCACCGGCAAGCGCATCGCCGACATCCCGGCCAAGCCTGATCTCGCGAAGGTGAAGTTCGGCGAACCGATCCAGCTCTTGAACGGCAAGGACCTGACCGGCTGGCGCTTGCTCAAAGAAGCCGACAATGGCTGGAGCGTCGTCGATGGCGTGTTGCAAAACCGCGTGGTGAAGGCCAAGGACAAGCACTTTGGCAATCTGCGCACCGACGCGGAGTTTGAGGACTTCAATCTGAAGACGGAAGTGCGCACGCAGGAAGGCAGCAACAGCGGCATCTACCTGCGCGGCATCTACGAAGTGCAGATCATGGAGAGCTTTGGCAAGCCGCTGGATTCGC
>NZ_JBJXFV010000223.1:0-3486 GCF_046154365.1 Prosthecobacter sp. | reverse complement strand
TTCGATGTTGCGGGGGCTGTGGTTTCGGCCTGGCGAGATCGGTGGCGCAGGCATTTCTCACGGCTGTCACGGCTTCCTACCACGGCGTAAAGCGCAGGCCAAACAACACGAGCACGCATGCTGCAAGCGCACTGAGGGCGGGGATGAAAAATGGATCGTAGAAGTCCACGACTTGCGGACGCTTCTCCAGCACGACGATTTTTTTCATCTCATCGATGCTCTTGAAAACACTCGCGAGCGCTTCGGGCGTGACGGCGTTGAAGACTTCGCCGCCGGTCGCGCGGGTGATGTCGATGAGCGGTTGCGAGATCTTGTCGCCGGTGAGCATGATGGTGAAGACGGTGATGTTTTCCGCCCGCAGGTGAGCGATGATCGGGGCGTCGAGCGGCGGGAGGATGTCGCTGCTTTCACCATCGGTCATGAGGATGAGCATGCGGTCGCCGGTCGGGCGCTGCGCGAGCAGATCAGCGGCACCATGCAGGGCTTTGCCGATGTAGGTTTGGCCCCAGAGTTCATCGGGCAGGCCGTGGCGGCCCATGGAGGGCGGATCGAGCTTGGGGTTGTTCGGTTCGATGAAGCGCTTCGAGAGCGGGATGGACTGTGTGTCGAGCGTGAGCGGCAGCCAGTGGATGAAGGTGCGCGAGAAGATGGTGAGCCCAAAGGCATCGCCCTGGCGGTAGGTGATGAACTGCTCGATCGCATTCATCGCCGAGTCGAAGCGCCGATGACGTCCCTTGGCCTGCGAGCCGTGGTCCTCGGCCATGCTGCCGGAGGTATCGAGCACGAACTGCACGTTGTTGAGCTTCCGCTCCACTTCCGGCGGCGTGTAGGTCATCGGGTGCGCGAGAAAAATGATGACAATCGCGAGCAGTGCCGCGGGCAGGCAGTTCGCGCATAGCACCATGAACTGCAGGATGCGACCGCGCCCCTGATGCCCATGATCGAAGGGCATGGCGATGGGTTGTCCGCGACGCGTCCACTCCCAAAAGGCGAGGATGACAGGCAGCGCGAGCAAGCCAAGCAATTGCGGATGCTGGAAGATCATGTGGCGGGTTCGGCCGTGTAAGGCTTGATGACGGCGGCGATGTCAGCGCTGGGCACGGACGAGCTGGGATGATGCAGCCAGTGCTGGAGTTTCTTCAAAGCTTCGCCGGTGCTGCCATGGCTGGCGATCTGGTCGAGCGAGGTGTGCATCGGCTCGGCATTGAGCGCGAGTTCGTTGCGCCAGCATTGCAGCATGACCATTTCCATTTTGGCCTTCGCATCGGCATTGAGCGTGCCTGCTTCGAGTTGCGCGAGGAAGCTGCGCATCATCTCGGCGAGCGTGGGCGGCGGCGGGCCTGCATCCGGCACTGTGTGCGGTTTTGGACGTTTCCAAAAGATGAGCAGGAGCAGCCAGCCGATCCACAGCAGCGCGAGCACAGCCATCGTCTCGTAATAGCGACCACCGACATCGACGCGGATCTCCTCGGTCTCCTGGATGCGCGTGTCGAGATTCTTCGAGAGCTTCGGGTCGCCTTCAAACTTGAACGCGGGCAGACCTTCCAGTGTGCTGCCGTCATCGGCGATGAGGTAGTCTTTGAGATCAAAAGTGCCCGCACGATTGACGATGTAACGCAGGTCATAGATGCGGCGATCCGGGCGCTCGGTGATCTCGGCGATGCGCACATTCACCGCCACGCCCCACTTATACGGCGCGACGGCGAGCAAAGGGCCGCTGTAGGTGACGATGGCGGCCTGCTCGACGCCGAGGGGCACGCGCAGTGAGTCGTCGCTGGCTCGCGTAGCGATGTAAACGATCACGGCGAATGCGATGAAAGCGGTGAGCCAGAGTGCGTGCTTGCGTTTCATCGGCCAGAGCTACCTCCGAAGCCGCGACGGTTCAAAAAGTGACGCAGCTTGCCGAGGATGGGCTGGTCGGTGCGCAGGTGCAGGTAATCGATGCCGAGGCGCGTGAGTTCGCTTTTCCACTCCTCGCTCTTGATGAAGGCGCGGCGTCCGTGACCGACGAAGCTGCGGCCTGACTCGGCCTCGCTGCCGCGAAAGATGCCCGCGCCTTTGATGTTCAGCTCGGCAGGGTCTTGGAGATGCAACACGAGGCAATCATGCTCCTGTGACATGACTTGCAGCGCAGCGAAGGCATCGGGATCATGCAGATCACTGAGCACGATGACGGTGGTGCGACGCTTCAATGAGGGCGCGACTTCGCGCGCGCGTTTGGCCAGCGAAGTCTCTTCAAGGAAGTCGTGCAGGCGCAGCTTGTGCGACCATTCCATGACGAGATTGCGTGAGAGCGTGGGCCGCACATGCAGCTCACGCGCACCGCAGCCGAGCAGGCCCACCGGCGTCATGCTCGTCTGCGCGGCGAGTGCGATGCCCGTGGCGATGCGCACGGCCCAGGCATACTTGCTCAGCGGTTGCGAGGTGATGCACATCGACGCGGAGGTATCGAGCAGAAGGTAGAGCGGGATCTGCTTCGGCTCCTGATACTCCTTGATGAACAGCTTGCCGACACGCGCGGAGACCTTCCAATCGATGAACTTCACCGGATCACCCGCCACATAGAGCCGCGACTGTGCATACTCCAGCCCGCCGCCGTGGAAGACGGATTCCTCCTGGCCGAAGTTGAGGCTGTTAGCCAGTTGCTTGACCGTAACCTCGAACTGCCGTGCATCGACGGGATCTGGGTTGAGCTGGACTTGGCGTTGCATGACGAGAATGACGAATCAGATCAGCCCATGCCCGCGAGGATGCCTTCAAGCACTTCCTTGGTCGTATGCCCGGCGGCGGAGGCTTCGTAGCTGATGCGAATGCGGTGGAGGATGACGTCTTCGGCGAGTTCAAAGAGATCCTCGGGCGTGACGTAATCGCGATCATGCATGATGGCGCGGGCGCGGGCGGAATTGATCAGCGCCAGGCCGGCACGTGGGCTGCAGCCGAAGTCGAGCAGCTTCGACTCGCGCGTTCGGCGCACGAGTTCGACGCAGTGCTTCACGAAGACCTCGCTGACATGCACGGCCTGCACGGCTTCCATGGAGGTGACGAGATCGGCGACAGAGGCCCCTGGAGAGTCTTCGATCATGTCGAAGGCGGAGCGTGGAACCGCACCACCATCCTCTTTTCGCAGACCCATGCCGAGCTGGCGTTGCAGGATCAGTTGTTCTTCATCGCGCGTCGGGTAGCCGAGGCGATGCAGCAGCATGAAGCGGTCGAGCTGAGCTTCGGGGAGATCAAAGGTGCCGGATTGCTCGACAGGGTTCTGTGTGGCGATGACGAGGAAGGGCGTGGGCAGTTTGAGGTTCTGCCCGCCGATGGTGACCTTGCGTTCCTGCATCGCTTCGAGCATCGCGCCCTGAACTTTTGGTGCCGCGCGATTGATTTCATCGGCGAGCAGCAAGTTCGTGAACACCGGCCCGCGATGAATGCGAAACTCGCCACTCTTTTGCTCGATGATCTCCGATCCGATGATGTCGGACGGCAGCATGT
>NZ_JBJXFV010000215.1:0-12758 GCF_046154365.1 Prosthecobacter sp. | reverse complement strand
AGTCCTCTGGCGCTTTCGAGCGTCCCCGGGCCTGCGGCAAGCTCCAGAGGGCTGGAGCACTCCAGGACGCTGCCGCGCTCAGCGCAAACCCAACTGCATGGTTACGGCTCAGGCCCATCAACCATTCACCATCAACTCCGGTTTAAGGCTGACCTGTTCGGGATCACCGCTCACCCCAGTTTCCATCCCTCCCTCGGCACGCGGCTGAGGAAACGATTCGCGGCTTCATTGTTCGTGATGCGCATGGCTTTGGCGTCCCACACGATCTTGCCACCGGCACGATGAGCGACGTTGCCGAGGTGATTCGCCTCGGTGAGCGGACCCGCGTAGCTGAAGGGACTGCCGGTGGGCGTGCCGTTCTTGATGGCGGCCAAAAATTCGGCGTGCTGGCCGGGAGAATCGGCGATGAAGGGTTTGGGGCGCTGGAAGTCTTTGAACGTGGCTTCGGGCAGCAGGAGATGCTTGCCGTAGTCGGAGAGCAGCATGCCTTTGTCACCGATGAATAGCACACCACTGCTCCATTTGCTGATGAGGGGATCGTTCTTCCACACGTCGGGTTTGTCCGCACCCTGATGCCAGTGGAGCTTGCACGCGGGCATGTCGCCACGCGGACCGTATTCATACACGGCATGCATGGAGGCCGGGGCGATCTCAGGATGCGGTGGCGGGCCGAAGGCTTCGATGCTGAGCGGCGCATCGAGTTTCAGCGCCCAGAACGGCAGGTCGTTCCAATGGCTGCCGAGGTCGGACATGGTGCCGTTGCCGAAATCCCACCAGCGATACCACTTCGGACCGGGAAAATAGACGCTGCTGTAGGGCCGCATCGGCGCGGGGCCGATCCACAGGTCCCAATCGAGGAACGGCGGCGGTGTTTCGGCGATGGTTGGCCGTTCAGTGACATGCACGATGTCGCCGTTCTTTTCCGCGTCCTCCTTGCTCTGCAAACCCCAGGCGCGTGACACGCACACATGCGCCTCGGTGACTTTGCCGATGGCTCCGCTTTGAATCAACTCAACGACTCGGCGGTAGTTCGGCATGCCATGAATCTGCGTGCCCATCTGCGTCACCACCCCAGCTTTGGCCGCCGCTTCAGTGATGAGTCGTGCCTCGGCGACATTGTGGGAGAGCGGCTTTTCACAGTACACCGGCTTCTTCATCAACAACGCAGGCAGCGTGGCATACGCATGCGTGTGCTCGGTGGTGCTGATCACCACAGCGTCGATCTCCGAGGCACTGAGTGAGTCGTAGAGCTTGCGGAAGTCGCGAAACTTCTTCGCGCCTTTGAACACTTCGCCCGCACGGTCGAGGTTCTCGCCATTCACATCACACAGAGCGACGACATTCTCGCGTGGCTCCATCGGCGGCGGTGGCGGAGCGGCGGCTTCACCCTTCTTGGGATCTTTCTTCGGCTGATACAGCGCCATGCCGGTCAGATCCTTGATGTTCCCTGCGCCACGACCACCGACGCCGATGAACACGAGGTTCAGCTTCGCATTCGGCGAACGTGAACTGACGATGGCGGGAAATCCGAGCGCAGCAGCGGCGGTGGCGCTGCGGGTGATGAACTGACGACGGGACGAAACAGGTTGGTTGGCGCTCATGGTTGCCAGCGAGTACGAGACCCGGCCAGAGGCTCTAACCACGAATGTTCGCTAACCTGCATTTCTCACATGCAGTCGGTGGCGGCGCGGGGTTGTAGCGCGGAATTCCGATTCCGCGACGGCACCGACTCGGTATCGGAATACCGAGCTACAAAAAATGGCCGCCGACACGCTGTTTCACTTTCACAAGAGAGTGTGAAAAATGCAGGCTAATGCTGGAACCATCCCAGATTTGCCGCAGAGGGGCGGAGAGGCGGAGGAAGCAGAGATTTTAACATTCTATCTCTGCGCTCTCTGCTCCTCTGCCTCTCTGCGGTAGAGGTATTCATTCTGACTTCTTCTTCCCGCCGCCTTTTCGCGGCTCGTTGAGCGGCTTATCGGGATCGTACTTCGGGTTGCGCTCGGGAATCTGCGCGCCGGTGTCTTTGAGCCAAGCGTTCAGCTTGTCGCGGAGCTGCAACGCACGCACGGAGTCATGTGGAGCGCGGTTGTCCACCTCAGCAGCGTCGAGTTTGAGGTTGTACAACTCGACGTGATTGTCCTCATAGAACTGGATGAGCTTCCAGTCGCCTTCACGAATGGCGCTGTAAGGCGTGGCGCTGCCGGGATGGTAGTGCGGGTAGTGCCAGTAGATCGCCTCGCGCTTGAGCGGGCCGGTGGCGGTGAGTAAGGGCAGCAGAGACTCGCCATCGACGATTTGGTTGTCCTTGAGCGGTGTTTGCGTGGCTGCGAGCAGTGTCGGCACATGATCGTAAGTGATGACGGGCACGTCACAGGTGCTGCCGGGCTTCACTTGACCGGGCCAGGAGACGATGAGCGGGATGTGGACGCCGCCTTCATAGGCGCTGCCTTTGCCCCAGCGTGACGGGCTGTTGTCCGTGGGGCCGCGTGACCAGCCATTCGGGCCGACGGTGCCGCTGAGGCCGCCGTTGTCGCTAGTGAAGACGAAGATCGTGTTCTCCGCGAGGTTTAGCTCTTTCAGCTTCGCACGCAGCGTGCCGACGCTGTCATCCACGCTTTCAACGAGCGCGGCATACACCGGATTGCTGTGGCCGCGATCCGCACGCTTCGCCTGATACTTCGCAATGACCTCCGGCTTGCCCATGATCGGCGTGTGGACGCCATAGTGCGGGAGATAGATGTAAAACGGCTTCGTTTTGCTCTTCTCGATGAACTTCACCGCTTCCGTCGTCAGCCGGTCGCTCAAGAACTCATCCTTCGGGCCATCGGGCAGCGTGGCGATCTTGTAGGGCGAAAAATAGCTCGGTGGTGAGCCACCATTCGTGCCGCCGATGTTCACATCGAAACCGTGCTTCTCGGGATAGAACTCCTCCTTGCCAAGATGCCACTTGCCGATGCTCGCGGTGGCATAACCGCGTGTCTTGAGCCGTTCCGCGAGAGTTTCCTCCTCCAGCGGCAGATGCATCGTCCAATCCGGCACCTTGAGACGGCCATTGCTCGGCACATGACCGGCGATCCAGTCGGTGATGTGCAAACGTGCGGGCGCTTTGCCGGTCATCATGGCCGAACGCGTCGGTGAGCACACGGTGCAGGCCGAATACGCCTGCGTGAAGCGCATGCCATCCTTGGCGAGCTGGTCAATGTGCGGGGTCTCGTAGTATTTGGAGCCGTAGCAGCCGAGATCGGTCCAGCCCATGTCGTCGATGAGCATGACGATGATGTTGGGCGGTGTGTCAGCGGCGGAGAGATGGCCTACGGAACACACGGAAAGCACGGAAAGGAGAAGGGATAAGCGGCGCATGGTGGTGGAAGCTGAGTTAGCGGATTTCGATGATGCTTTGGCCGGATGCCAGCACTGGCTCAATGGCAGGCCATGCTTGTTCGAGTTTGGTCAGTAAATGCTGCGTGCGGCAGTTGCCAAGTCGAAGCCAGAGCAGACGGCCAGCATCATTGGGGCGTGTGGCAAGGATGAAAAAATCCTCGTCCTTGGAAACTACGATGCGATTTTCGGTGATGGCATCCGACCAAATCCGACGATCATCGGTCTGACCCTGGCCTCGATCCAAAACGTGGACGGCATCGTGTTCCTTGTCACTCAGCCAACGTGCAAGGGCGGCGGGCAACTGGTTGTCCACGAGGAATTTCACGCAGCGATGGCGAGCACCGTGTGGTCAGTCTGGCGTGCAGCATAGGTCAGCGCGGCCTTGATGTCATCGGCCTCCAGAAAGTCGTAGTCCTGGAGGATTTCCTCCTGGCTGGCTCCGGCGGCGATCAGATCGAGAATGTCGCTGACACGAATGCGGTAACCACGGATGCAGGGGCGTCCGCCACACTTTCCGAGTTCGATGGTGATGCGTTCCAGCAGGTTCATGGTGGAAGAATGTCCCGGATGTTCATTGGGTTCAATCACGATTTCTGTTGTCGTAGGTTGGGTGTGGCGACAGCCCGCCCGTCTGCAAGGACGCGCGCAAACGCCAACGGCTGCGGTGCGCTGAAAGTCGGGCGGGCTTACGCCACACCCAACCTACGTTTCGATTGTCACCGGCTTCACCTTCCAGATCTCGTCGCAGTATTCGCGGATGGAGCGGTCGGAGGAGAAGTAGCCCATGCGGGCGACGTTGAGGATGGACATGCGTGTCCATTGCTCCGTGTCTTCGTAGGCGGCGGCGACGCGGTCCTGGCAGGCGACGTAGGAGGCGTAGTCGGCGAAGAGCAGGTAGTCGTCGCGTTGCAAGAGGGAATTGACCAGCGGGTGGAAACGGTCGGGCTGGTCGGGGGAGAAGAAGCCGTCGCGAATTTGCTCGATGACCTCGCGCAATTCCTCGTTGGAGGCGCAGTATTCCCACGGGCGGTAGCCATGGGCCTTGGTTTGCTCGACTTCGGCTTCGGTGAGGCCGAAGAGGAAGAAATTCTCCGTGCCCACCTGCTCGCGGATTTCGACATTGGCACCGTCGAGCGTGCCGATGGTGAGGGCACCGTTCATGGCGAACTTCATGTTGCCGGTGCCGGAGGCCTCCTTGCCCGCAGTGGAAATCTGCTCGGACAAATCCGCCGCCGGGTAGATGTGCTGGGCATTCTTGACGTTGAAGTTCGGGAAGAAGGCCACTTTGAGCTGATTCTTCACCACAGGATCGTTGTTCACCACTTCGGCGATGGAATTGATGAGCTTGATGATGAGCTTCGCCATGTAATAGCCCGGCGCGGCCTTGCCGCCGAAGACAAAGGTGCGCGGCGTGATCTTGAGGGACGGATTGCGGCGCAGGCGGTTGTAGAGCGTGATGATGAACAGCGCGTTGAGATGCTGGCGCTTGTATTCGTGCAGGCGCTTGACCTGAATGTCGAACAGCGAGTCCGGGTTCACCGTGAAGCCGGCACGCTCTTGCAGCAGCCGGGCCAGCGTGCGTTTGTTCTCCAGTTTCACCGCACGCCATTCGCGGCGGAACTGCGCGTCTTCGACGAATTTTTCGAGATGCTTCAGTTCGTCGAGGTTCTTGACCCAGCCTGGGCCGATGCTGCGGCTGATGAGCGCAGCGAGTCCCGGATTGCTCAGCAGCATGAAGCGGCGCGGCGTGACGCCGTTGGTCTTGTTCTGAAATTTCTCCGGCGAGAAATCATGGAAGTCGCGCAGCACGCCTTCTTTGAGCAGATCGCTGTGCAGACGGGCGACGCCATTGATGGCGTGGCTGCCGACGCAGGCCAGATTGGCCATGCGCACGTAGCGTTCGCCGCCTTCGTCGATCAAGGACATGCGTGCAACGCGGGCGTCATCACCGGGGAAGCGCAGGCGCACTTCATTGAGGAAGCGACGGTTGATTTCATAGATGAGTTCCAGATGCCGCGGCAGCACGCTCTGGAACAGTGGCACGCCCCAGCGCTCCAGCGCTTCCGGCAGCAGTGTGTGGTTGGTGTAGCCGAAGGTTTTGCGCGTGATCTCCCAGGCTGGCTCCCAGGACATGCGATGCTCGTCCACCAGCAGCCGCATCAGCTCGGCGACGGCGATGGCGGGATGCGTGTCGTTCAACTGCACGCAGAATTTTTCATGAAACCCGTCCAGCTTTTTGCTGCGCTGGAGGTAGAGCCGCAGCATGTCCTGCAAGGCGCAGGAGACGAAGAAGAACTGCTGCTGGAGGCGCAGGCGCTTGCCCTGCAACGACTCGTCGTTGGGATACAGCACCTTGGTGATGTTTTCCGACGCCATCTTGTGCATGACCGCACGGTAGTAGTCGCCCTCATTGAACGCCTGGAAGTCGAAGGACTCCGCCGCCTCCGCTTTCCACAGGCGCAGCAGATTCACCGTGTGAACCTGATAGCCCGGCACCGGCATGTCATAGGCCATGCCTCGTACCAACTCGTTGGGAATCCAGCGCACTCGAAAAGCGCCGTTGTCATCATAGCCTTCAGTGCGCCCGCCAAACTTCACCTCATGCACGATCTCCGGCCGTGGAATCTCCCACGGGTTGCCGAGTTGCAGCCATTTGTCCGTCATCTCGATCTGCCAGCCGTTGCGGATGCGCTGCTCAAAGATGCCGAACTCATAGCGGATGCCGTAACCGATGGAGGGCACCTCCAGCGTCGCCAGCGAGTCAAGATAGCAGGCCGCCAAACGTCCCAGACCGCCATTGCCGAGGCCCGGCTCTTCCTCCTGCTCAAGCATGTCCTCCAGTTTCAAACCGAGTGACTTCATCGCCTCCTCGACCTGGTCTTGGATGCCGAGGTTGATGAGATTGTTGCCAAGCTGCGGCCCCATCAAGAACTCCGCCGAGAGGTAGCACACCGTGCGGCTCTGGCGTTCGCGGAAGGTCTGGGCGCTGTCGATCCAGCGCTTCAGCAGCCGGTCACGCACCGTGTAGGCCAGCGCCAGATAGTTGTCGTTGCGTGAGGCGATAGCAGGGAAGCGTCCCAGCAAATAATGTAAATTATCGCGAAACGCATCAGCAATCTGGGCCGGTGCAAGACCGGTGCGCGTGGTGTCAGAACGAGGGTGAAGACCGGCGGGAATGGGCTCCTGTTTCATGGTTGTGCCGCGATGCTGAGACTCCGGGCGTGGCGTGTCAATCCTCGAAATGGAGAGTGTCACTGCGGAAGACGTGACAGCAGGATGGAGCGGATCGAGGTCGAATCCTGGCGCAGATGCAAAATCGCGTGGATCACGTTACGGCGTCCTTCCACGCTATAGTAGATGCCCACATCCCACTCGAGCACGACACGCCGACGCACCGGTGCGCACGGAGGATATGCCGGTCCTATGAGAGGGTGCAGCCGCAGTAGTTCCAGTTGCTCATGCAGCGCTTCATCAAACATGGCTCCAGCGCCTTCACGTCGGTCTTCCAGACGGCAATAGTGACCGAACATGTCCTGATCAGCACCGGCGAGCAGCACATTCTCGTTCATGCGGTCTTCCGGCGGTCAGTTTTCCAAGCATCAAAACGCTGCTTCAAGCTGGCACGTACTTCTTCCCAAGGCCGTGCTGTTTCAGGGTGTGCATGGTAATGGGACAGGCGGCTTTCCAGCAGTTCCTTCACTGCGGCGACGGTTGCTGGATCATGCAACTGAGGATCGTCACCCGTATCGGCTTGTTGATGCAATTCTTCGTCGAGTTCTCGATAAACCTCCCATTTCTCTTCAAGAGACATGGCGGCGAGTGCGGGCAGGCGTTCGGCGATCATAGCGCGAGAATAACGGTCTGGGGCGGTAGCGTCAAGCCGGTGGATAGGAGCCGGTGTGAAACGGTTGCTTGTCCGCGATTCCCATCCCGGCCATCACACCCGACGATTAGGCCGCGAAGCGAACGACTGCCGCACTTTGCTCACCGGAGCTTCGCGTCGGGCAGCGCACTCTTCACGCCTTCATCCAGTGGCATCTTGTCAGTGTCGGTGTTCAAGCCGGTGGCTTGCATGAGCTTGGCGAGTTCGGCTTGCAGTTCCGTCTCCTTTGAAGCGAGTTCGGGCTTGTTGATCAGGTTCTTGGTCTCGCCGGGGTCATTTTTCAGATCGTAGAGTTCAGACATGTGCTTGTCGGGCGAGCCATCGCCATGCGGGTAATGGATGTACTTCCACCGGTCGGTGCGGAGAGCGCGGACGTTCGGGGTGTAGGGGAACTGTTTTTCGTAGTTGTAGTGGTAGAACCAGCCGGTGCGCCAATCTGGATCGCCGTTTTGCACGAGCTTGACCCAGGATTTGCCATGGGTCTTCGGCAGCGCGGGTGCGCCGCAGAGTTCGAGCAGGCTGGCGGCCATATCGACGGTGAGGACCTGCTGCGGGATGACTTTGGGGGTCTGCGTGAGCTGCGGATAGCGCACAATGAGCGGGATGCGCAGGCTGGCTTCATGCGCGGTGCGTTTATCGACCATGCCGTGCTCGCCTTCGAGCAGGCCGTTGTCGCCCATGAAGACGATGAGGGTGTTGTCGAGTTGCTTGGTTTCTTCCAGCCATGCACGCATGCGGGCGACGCTGTCATCGACGCTCAAGACGGTGCCCCAGTAGCCGTGGACCATGTTCTCGAAGTCCTTCACAGCTTCGGGCCGGTCATCGGGGAATGTTTTCCGCCACTCGAAGAGCGGGCCGTAAATGCCGTGCCAGGTGTGGAGGCGTTGCTTCAGCCATGCGGGTTTGTCGTCGAGCTGGAAGGCGGTGGCGGGGTAGGGGACGCGCACGTCGTCGAAGGCATGTTCGTATTTCGGTTCGGGCGTGTAGAAGCTGTGCGGGGCCTTGTGGCCGATGAAGGCGCACCAGGGTTTGTCAGCGCTTTGCTGCTTGAGCCAGTCGAGCGCGAGATCGGTGACGACGGTGGTGTAGTAGCCTTTGATGACCTCACGCTTCTTGCCATTGAGGTTCCACTCGGTGTCGAAGTATTTGCCCTGGCCCTTGTGCGTCACGAAGGTGTCGAAGCCGGGACGCGGCTCGTCGTTGTCCTCGCCCATGTGGTATTTGCCGAAGTAGGCGGTGGCGTAGCCGGCATCATGCAGCAGGCCGGGGAAGCTGGGCATGCTGGCGGGATACTCGGTGAAGTTGTTGGTGACGCCGTGCGCGTGCGCGTAGAGACCGCTGAGAATCGAGGCACGGCTGGGCGAGCACAACGAGGTGGTGCAGAAGGTATTTGCAAAACGCACGCCTTCACTCGCGAGACGGTCGATGTGGGGTGTTTTGACGTGCTTCGAGCCGTAGCAGCCGAGAGCGTCGGGGCGCAGGTCGTCGCAGAGGATGAAGAGGACGTTGGGCCGCGAGGCGCTGAGGGCTGAGAGCAAAGGGCAAAGGGCCAGCAGGAGAGCGAGGATGGGGCGCATGGGAGAGATGGGAGAGATGTCTGAGGCTTTGTCAAAAAAGAAAGGTGATGCGCGAAGTGGCGTTTCACTGCACGCCATGACCAACCGCCGCTCCTTCCTCAAACAGTCCGCCGCCGCTTCCACCGGCGTTTTCTACATCGCCAAAACCTCCTGGGCGCAGAAAAGTCCGGGGGACACGATCAACATGGCCGTGATCGGCTTTGGCGGACGCGGTGGCTCACACATCAGTGGCTACAAGGGATTGAAGAACGAGGGGGTGCGCATTGCGGCGTTGTGTGATGTGGACAGCAACGTGATGAGCAAGCATGTGCAGGCGCTCGACAAGGAAAAGATCAAGGTCACGCAGTACACCGACATGCGGAAGGTCTTTGATGACAAGAGCATCGACGCCGTGAGCATCGCCACGCCGAATCACTGGCACGCGCTGGCCTCCATCTGGGCGATTCAGGCCGGCAAGGATGTGTATGTCGAGAAGCCGGTGTCGCACTGTGTGTGGGAAGGTCGCCAGATCGTCAACGCGGCGCGGAAATACTCGAAGATCGTGCAAACCGGCACGCAGTCGCGTTCCAGCCGCAAAGGCATCGCCGAAGCGGTGAAGTATGTGCAGGAAGGCAATCTCGGCAAAATCCTGCTCTCACGCGGTCTGTGCTACAAGCGCCGTGGCAGCATTGGCAAATGGAATGAGCCAGACAAGAATGGCAAGCTCCCGCCAGCAGGCTTGTCAGATTCTGTGGACTACAATCTTTGGTGTGGTCCGGCGGCCATGCAGCAGCCCTTGCATCGCAAGAAGCTGCACTATGACTGGCACTGGACCTGGGACTACGGCAACGGCGACCTCGGCAACCAGGGCATTCATCAGATGGACATCGCACGCTGGTTCCTCGGTGAGATGGAATTGTCGCCGAGCGTGTGGAGCGTCGGCGGTCGCCTCGGTTATGAGGACGATGGCGAAACGGCGAACACGCAGATCATTTACCACGGCTATGAGAAAGCCCCGCTGATTTTTGAAGTGCGCGGTCTGGCGGAGTCGAAGGAAGGCAAGAACATGGACAAGCTCATGCAGACGAGCCAAGGCGTGAAATTCCAGCCGAATCCGGGCAAGGACGGCAAAGAAGGTGTGACGGGGGCCGGTGTCGGCGTGATCGTTGAGTGCGAAGGCGGCACCGTCGTTGTGCCGAACTACTCCGGGGCCATTATTTTCGACAAGGACGGCAAGGAAGTGAAGAAGTTTGAAGGCAGCGAGGATCACTTCAAAAACTTCATCAACGCCTGCCGTAGCCGCCGCGTGGAGGATCTGCATGCGGACATTCTCGAAGGCCACCTCTCCAGCGCCCTCTGCCACACCGGCAACATCTCCTACCGTCTCGGATCGAAGGAAGCACCTGACGCGATTCTGGAGAAGATCAAAGGCGACAAGCTCGGTGCCGAGTCCTTTGAGCGCATGAAGGAGCATCTGGCGAAAAACGAAGTCGATCTCAGCAAGGACAAGCTCACGATAGGTCCTGTGCTCAAGATGGATGGCAAGGCCGAGCGCTTCATCGACCACGAGGCCGCGAACGCGATGCTCAAGGATAAGTATCGTTCGCCGTTTGTCGTGCCGGAGGTCGTGTGAGCACACACCAAGGCTGATGGAAGCACTGCAAGGCCGTCGCGGTGACGGCGTTGCAGTCTCATGCCTACCTCCGCCAATTTTTTTGGATCCCTGGTCTTTGGCGCCATTGGCATGGGGGCTTTGCTTTTTGGGAAGAGCATGGGTTCGGCGCGGAAGATGATCATGGGCGCTGCCTTGCTGGCCTGCTCGTATCTTGTCACCGATACTTTGGTGTTATGGGTGGGTGGCGCGCTGCTGACGGTGGCGTTGGTGATGTGGAAGGACTGAGGGGGAGGGGAATCAACCGGGGAGGGATGGAGTGGCGGAGTGATGCGTTGAAGATTCCGCCGCGTTTGGCGTTTGGTCTTTCCTCATGAAATCACTCCGCGTTCTGTCGCTGTTCCTGCCTCTCTTTGCCGCCACCGCGTTGCACGCGGAGGTGAAGCTGTCCAAGGTCTTCACGCCGCACCTGGTGCTGCAACGCGGCATGGAGGTGCCCATCTGGGGCACGGCGGCCGCCGGGGAGAAGGTGACGGTTTCCTTCGCCGGGCAGACGAAAACGGCCACTGCGGATGATAAGGGTGCCTGGCGGCTGAAACTGGACGCGCTGAAGGTGAATGCGGAGCCGCAGGTGCTGACGGTGAATGACACGAAGATCGACGACGTGCTCGTGGGCGAGGTGTGGGTCGGCTCGGGGCAGTCGAACATGGACATGGTGGTGAGCAGCTATGTGAAGGACGATGCGGTGCTCGCTGCGGCAGCGCAGAAAAGTTATCCCAAGCTGCGCCTGCTGCGCAAAGACGCCGCTGCTACGTGGGAAACGGCGACGCCGGAGACGATCACGAAGTTCAGCGCTCTGCTGTTCTCCTTTGGCGTTCCGCTGCAACAAGCACTCGATGTGCCGGTGGGGTTGATGGTCGGTGCCGTCGGCGGCACGCCATCGGGTTTCTGGTTGAGTGAGGAGATGTATCGCAGCGATGCGGCCTGCGCTGAGGCGGCGAAGAAATTTGCGGCGACCTACAACTACGACGCTGAGAAGGCGAAGTTTGACGCAGCGATGGTGCTCTACGCGGCGGAAGTGGCGAAATGGAAGCTGCTGGTCGAAGCCGCGAAGAAAGACGGCAAAGAGCCGCCGCGTGGTCCGCGTCCGCCGCAAGGCGTGGGCAAGGCCGGGGAGGCGAACAGCGGCAAGATCGGCCAGCTCTTTGAATCATTCATTCGTCCGTATGTCGGTTATGCCATCACCGGCGTGCTGTGGGATCAGGGCGAGAGCCGCACGAACATCGCGGGCGTGCCGCAGTACGAAGTCATGGGCGCTCTCATCAAGGGCTGGCGCAAGGCTTGGGGCCAGGGCGAGTTTCCGTTCATCTACGTCCAGAAGCCCAGTGGCGGTGGTTGTGCGTGGGATTACACCAATCCGCAGAACACCAAGGCCGATCCGTATCGCCCGCAGCCGCCGGTGGTGCCTGCACCGCCTGCGCTGGACTACTGCCACGCCTACTTTGCCAGTTTCATGCAGTACCCGCACACGCACATGGTCCTCAGCAGCGATCTCGGTGCGGGCACGCATCCGGTGCTGAAGTCCGCGTATGGTGCGCGTGCCGCGCAGGTGGCGCAGAGCGTGGCCTACGGCAGCAAGGCCGAGTTCCTCGGGCCCATGTATGCCTCGCATGCGATCAGCGGCGGCAAGGTGACGGTCAAGTTCACGCACACCGGCCAAGGTCTCGCCTTCAAGAACGGCGACAAGCTGCAGGGCTTCATGCTCGCCGGTGACGACAAGAAATTCGTCTGGGCTGATGCCGTCATCGCCGGTGACACCGTGGTGGTGTCGAGCAAGGACGTGCCGCAGCCCGCCGCCGTGCGCTACGGTTGGAGCCAGCAGTTCAACTGGGCCAATCTCTTCAATCAGGACGGCCTGCCCGCCACGCCGTTCAGGACGGACGCGTGGTGAGGTGGTGAGAGTTGATGGTTGTCGAGTTGATGGTTGATGGTGGCGGTGTGTTGGGGACAACACGCCCTAGCTTCTTCGTGTGCGGGTCAAGGCTTGGTCAAGAGGTCAAGGAGCGGGAGCGGTAGGGCGCTTGGTCCCAAGCGCCGCTGTTACGAAGTGACACAGGCTGCCAGCCTGTTGGGAACTACCGAACGGGCAAGGCTGCCTGTTTCACGACACGCTCTGCCTTCGGCCATGCTGGCCCTTCTCAGCCGTAACGATGCAGTCAAAGGCAGTGGACGAAGACAGACTCAAACACCCGCAGGTGAAGGCTCGCGGCAGCGTCCTGGAGTGCGCCAGTCCTCTGGCGCTTTCGAGCGTCCCCGGGCCTGC
>NZ_JBJXFV010000214.1:0-3119 GCF_046154365.1 Prosthecobacter sp. | reverse complement strand
AGTCCTGCCATTTGTTGGCGGACTTCTTGATCTTCTGCACGTTCGCCTTGCGCTCCTCCTCGGTGATCGCGGGATGCCCGATAAGCCAGTCTTTCTTCAAGACCTCGTGGTAGCAGTACATGCCGATCACGTTGTTCGTGACCTCGCCGGTGCCGTCGAAGGTGAAATCGCCGCGCTGATGGTTGTGGCCGATTTCGTGGTAGAAGCCCCAGCCTGGGAATTTCAGCTTGCCAAAGGTGACCATTTCCGGCGCGGCACTGGTCGGAATCATGATGGGATAGCCGCTGTGCATGTAACCGGCGCTGATCTGCACATCGGCGACGATGCGCTCGGGGCGTTTGCGTTCGGCGGTCTGGTTGCTCACATCATCCTGGGCCTCGACGACCTTTTTCCAGAAGGTCATGAGCTCGGTCGGATTGTTCACAAGGCGGCCGACTTCGGTGGGAAAGGAGATGATGAGCTTGTCACACGCCATCTCGGCCCAAGGCGCTGGTCGCTGGCGGATTTCCTTCCATTTCGCGTCATCATCCTGGCCGAGCACGAACAACGGCGCGGCGATGGCATTTTGGATGGCAACCGTGAACGGTTCGTCGTCTTTCGCACGGCCCGGAACTTCGATGTAGATCAATCCGCCGAAGGCGCTAGCCGTTTTCGTGATTGGGGCGCCCAGCGTGTCGCTGCGCGTGATGTCCGGGGCACGCTGCCATTTGTCGAGGTGGTAAAGCGTGTCGCTGTGGCAGCCGATGCGCACGGCGTAGCCTTTGTCGGCATATTTTTCGGGCAGCGTGACCGTGATGACCTCGCCTGCGGCGGCGTAAAGGCCGGTGCTGGTCCAGCCGGGGATGCTGGGCGTGATTTTCACCTCGCCGGTGATGCGCGGAGCACCTTCGGGTGCCTTGCCGGGGAATTCGACATGCGCCGGATGCGCCTTGATGCCATCCGCGCCCGCAAGTCGCAGCATGCGTGTCTCCATGCCGAGCCGCAGGCGTGCGGCGGCATGCTGCGTGTCAGTGAGCGGTTCTTTATCCTTCGGCACCGGCGCATCTGCACCAGCATTGCCCAGCGCGGCGGTCACCGCGTTCTTCAAATTCCCGCGATCCGGTGGTTGCGCGGCCATGGCGATCTGGATCGCGTTCATGCCCTGCTTCATCTGCTCCGCCGTGAGCGCCGGTCCGCCATCGCGTTGCTTCTTGATCGCGCTGATGGCATCGGACGCATTCATGAACTGCGACAGTTCCGTACGTGCCTCGAAGCTGCGCAACTGGTCAAACGCGCTCATGTCCGTGATCGCGATGCCCGCAGGCAGCAGCGCTTGGTTCACGCCATGGGAGAGGGTCAGATCTTTGCCACCACTCGTCTGCCCATACGCCCAGCCGGTCATGCCGCCGATGAATCCGCCGCCGCCTTTGATGTAATCGGCCAACGCCGCGCCTTCCTCCGCACTCGTGACACCCTGGATGTTGATGATCACGACATCGTAGTCGCCGAGGTTCTTTTTCTCGACGGTGTCGAAGGTCTCCGCGTTGAAACCGCGCTGTTTGTAGAAATTGACCGCGTTCACGCCTTTGAGGCCGACACGCGGCTTCTCCTGGTTGCCCGCCCACTTCACACAGTTCTCCATGAGCCTCGCGTGATCACCGCCCTCGCCACCGGCGAGGTAGCTGTTATGCCCGAAAAGAATGAATCGCCCTTTTTGATAACCTGCGGCTGCCGCGACCGCGATTTCCACACCATCCTTGTCCGGTGCCGACAAAATCGGAAACGCGATCTGGCCCCAAATGCCGACCGGCCCCGGCGCTCCCGCTTTCGGCACCGATTTGACGCCTTCGAGGATTTTGGCGCGTTCCGCGTTCACAAGTGCAGGCGGCATCTGCGCGTGCAACAAGCCGCTGAACGCGACCAGCATGGCAGCAGCAATAACAAACCTCTGCGTCCTCCGCCGCTCTGCCCCTCTGCGGCAGATGCGAGTGTACATGCAGTTCCGTTTTGCCGCAGAGGGGCAGAGGAGCAGAGGACGCAGAGATGGTTGGGTTATGGACGATTGCATGGTTGGTTGGATAAATGGTTCAGCGATAAATCACGACGAGAAAAACCAGCGCGTCGGCCTTGCCGGTGTTCACGATGGCATGCGGCACATCGGCGCGGTAAGTGCCGGAGTCGCCTTTGGCGAGTTCGTCGGTGTCCAGGTCGGATTCGATGCGCACGCTGCCTTCCTCGACGGTCAAAAACTCACGCGTGCCTTCAAAATGCGGCTGGGAGCGCAACGCTCCGCCGGGACGGAGGCGGACTTCGTAAAACTCGACATCCTTCTCCAGATTGAGCGGCGAGAGCGTGCGAATTTCGTGATGCTTGTCGCTGCGGAAGACTTGGGCACGGTCGCTGGCGCGGATGACCTGAATTTTCGAGGCGCTGGCCTCCGCGCTCTCGATGAGTTCTTGCAAAGTGAGTCCAAAGGCTCGGGCGATGCGAAACGTGACCGTCAGCGTCGGATTCGCCTTCTCGCGCTCGATCTCGCTGAGCATCGATCGGCTCACACCGCTGGCGCTGGCGAGTTCTTCGAGCGACCAGCCGCGATCGCCGCGCAGCTTCTTCACCCGCTTGCCGAGGTTCTCATTGATGGCCTCTGGACTGGGTTCGGCGGGTGCAGACTTGCGTTTGGCGGACATGGAGTGTCGATATATCGGAGGCGCATCTTGTAAATAAGAAATAACATCACATGCTCAAATCATGATGCGTTCATGTGATAGGTTGACCCGTCCATCTCCGGCGCTAGTTTCAGCCATGCCTTCCCGCCCGAATTGCCGCACTGAACTCGAAGCCGCCATGCGCCAGCGCATCCTGGTCATCGATGGGGCTATGGGCACGACCATCCGTGAATATAAGGCCAAGGGCTTGCTCAGTGAGGAGATCGCTCGGGGCACTCGCTTTGCGAAGAACGAGAAGGATCTGCTCAACAATGGCGACATCCTGAGCATCACGAAGCCGGAGATTATTGAGGACATTCATCGGCGCTTCCTGGAGGCTGGGGCGGACATCATCGAGACGAATACCTTTGGGGCGACCTCGGTGGCGCAGAGTGATTTGTTTATCGAAGACCCGCGTGATCATGGTGGGCGCAA
>NZ_JBJXFV010000197.1:0-5370 GCF_046154365.1 Prosthecobacter sp. | reverse complement strand
AGTCCTGCCATTTGTTGGCGGACTTCTTGATCTTCTGCACGTTCGCCTTGCGCTCCTCCTCGGTGATCGCGGGATGCCCGATAAGCCAGTCTTTCTTCAAGACCTCGTGGTAGCAGTACATGCCGATGACGTTGTTGGTCACTTCACCGGTGCCGCCGAAGGTGAAATCACCGCGCTGGTGGTTATGGCCGATCTCGTGATAAAAACCCCAACCGGGGAATTTGAGTTTGCCAAAGGTGACCATCTCCGGCGCAGCGCTGGTCGGAATCATGATGGGATAGCCGCTGTGCATGTAACCGGCGCTGATCTGCACATCGGCGACGATGCGCTCGGGGCGTTTGCGTTCGGCGGTCTGGTTGCTCACATCATCCTGCGCCTCGACCACCTTTTTCCAGAAGGTCATGAGCTCGGTCGGATTGTTCACGAGGCGACCAACCTCGGAGGGAAAGCTGATGATGAGCTTGTCACACGCCATCTCGGCCCACGGTGCGGGACGTTTTTTGATCTCGCTCCATTTCGCGTCGTCGTCTTGCCCGAGAACGAACAATGGCGCTGGAACGCCGTTTTGAATCGTCGCCGTGAAGGGTTCAGCATCCTTCGCGCGGCCTGGAACCTCAATGTAGATCAAACCACCGAAGGCGCTGGCCGTTTTGGTAGTCGCTGTTGCCAGAGGAACGCTGCGCGTGATGTCGGGAGCGCGTTCCCATTTGTCGAGATGGTACAGCGTGTCGCTGTGGCAGCCGATGCGCACGGCATAGCCTTTGTCAGCGAGATTTTCAGGTAACGTGACCGTGATCGTCTCGCCCGCCGCCGCATACAGGCCCGTGCTGGTCCAGCCGGGAATGGCCGGTGTCACTTTGATCTCGCCGGTGATGCGCGGAGCACCCGCAGGCACCTTGCCGGGAAAAATTTCATGCGCCGGGTGCGCTGCGACACCTTCATCCGCAGCAAGACGCAGCACACGCGTTTCCATGCCAAGACGCAGACGCTGCGCGGCATGTTTGTCGGCGGTGAGCGGGTTCTGCGCGGATGGGACGTCCGCATCAGCGCCAGCATTGCCCAAGGCGGCGAGCACGGTGTTCTTCAAATTGCTGCGGCCTGGCGGTTGCGCCGCCATGGCGATTTGGATCGCGTTGGTGCCCTGTTTCATCGCCGCCGCATCAAGCGCTGGACCGCCTTCGCGCTGCTTCTTGATCGCGGCGATGGCCTCGGAGGCGTTCATCATCGCGGGCAGCTCGATGCGCGCGTCGAAGCCGCGAAGCTGGTCAAACGCGCTCATGTCCGTGATCGCCACGCCAGCCGGCATCAGCGCTTGATTCAATCCGTGTGACACGGCGAGGTCTTTGCCTCCGCTCGTCTGACTGAAAGCCCAACCCGTCATGCCACCGATAAAACCGCCGCCACCTTTGACGAACTCCGCCACCGCCGCGCCTTCCTCCGCGCTGATCACGCCCTGCATGTTCACGATCACCACATCGTAGTCGTTGAGGCTTTTTTTCTCGATGGTGTCGAACGTTTCGGCGTGGAAGCCGCGCTGCTTGAAGAAATTGACCGCGTTCACGCCTTTAAGGCCCACGCGCGGCTTCTCCTTGTTGCCCGCCCACTTCACGCAGTTCTCCATGAGCTTCGCGTGATCACCACCTTCGCCGCCACTGAGGTAGCCGTTGTGGCCGAACAAAATGATGCGTCCCTTCGCGTACGCCGCCGCCGCTGCCACGGCGATTTCGACGCCATCCTTGTCCGGCGCGGAGAGAATCGGGAACGCGATGTTGCCCCAGATGCCCACCGGCCCCGGCGCACCCGCCTTCGGCACCGATTTGACGCCTTCGAGAATTTTGGCGCGTTCCGCGTTCACGAGCGCAGGCGGCATCTGCGCGTGCAACAAGCCGCTGAACGCGACCAGCATGGCAGCAGCAATGACAAACCTCTGCGTCCTCCGCTCCTCTGCCCCTCTGCGGCAGATGCGAGCGTGCATGCAGTTCAGTTTTACCGCAGAGGGGCAGAGGAGCAGAGGACGCAGAGATGGTTGGGTTATGGACGATTGCATGGTTGGTTGGATAAATGGTTCAGCGATAAATCACGACGAGAAACACCAGCGCATCGGCCTTGCCGGTGTTCACGATGGCATGCGGCACGTCGGCGCGGTAGGTGCCGGAGTCGCCTTTGGTGAGTTCGTCGGTGTCCAGGTCGGATTCGATGCGCACGCTGCCTTCTTCGACAGTTAAAAACTCACGCGTGCCTTCAAAGTGCGGCTGGGAGCGCAACGCACCACCGGGGCGGAGGCGGACCTCGTAAAACTCGACATCTTTCTCCAAATTCAGCGGCGAGAGCGTACGGATCTCGTGGTGCTTGTCGCTGCGGAAGACCTGGGCGCGGTCGCTGGCGCGGATGACCTGAATTTTCGAGGCGCTGGCCTCCGCGCTTTCGATCAACTCCTGCAACGTGAGTCCGAACGCTCTTGCGATGCGAAAGGTCACGGTCAGCGTCGGATTCGCCTTCTCGCGCTCGATTTCGCTGAGCATCGACCGGCTCACGCCGCTGGCACTGGCGAGTTCTTCGAGCGACCAGCCGCGATCTCCTCGCAGCTTCTTTACCCGCTTGCCGAGGTTTTCATTGATGGCCTCGGGGCTGGCTTCGACGGGAGCAGATTTGGGTTTGGCGGGCATGGGTGTCGGTATAACGGAAGCGCATCTAGTAAAATAGAATTATTTCAGTATCCCAATGTCTCCTCCATGCCATGGGCATTCCCATCTTTCCAAAAGTTAGATGCCAGACAAATAGTGCTCAGCGGGACGAGACCACAGCCCGGCAACTCTTCACCGCTCCCACTCAATCACTCTGCATCAGCCGCTTTAGAGATTTGCATATAGTCATACTATTTGTATAGTGTGATAGCATGATTCCTCGCGCCTTCTGGCTCCAACGTCTTCATTCCGCCTGGGCGGAGGCACCCATCGCTTGGCTCTGCGGGGTGCGGCGTGTGGGCAAGACGACTCTGGCTGATAGCCTCGGCGCAGACCAAGTGCTCTACCTGAACTGCGATCTGCCTTCGACCGAGGACATCATCGCGGACCCAGAGTTGTTTTATCGCGGCTGCACCCGACCGGTGATCGTGTTTGATGAGATTCATCAACTGACCGACCCGGCCCGGGTGCTCAAGATCGGCGCGGATGCCTTTCCGAAGCTCAAAATCCTGGCCACGGGATCGTCCACGCTCGCGGCCAGCAAGAAGTTCAGCGACACGCTCACCGGACGAAAGAGGCTGGTACATCTCACACCGGTTCTGTGGGATGAACTGGCGGCCTTTGATGTGACACTGCAGCAGCGGCTTTTCCACGGCGGCCTGCCGCCCGCGCTACTGGCGGAGTCCAAGAAGCCATCGTTCTACCGCGAGTGGCTGGACTCGTTCTTCGCCCGCGATATCCAGCGTCTCTTTGGCTTTCGGGATATGAACCGCTTCAACGCGCTGTTTGAATACCTCATCAAACAAAGTGGCGGCCAGTTTGAGGTGACGAAGACGGCCACCGCGCTCGGCATCACACGTCCCACCGTGGAGAGTCATGTCAGCGCCCTGGAGATCACCCAGGCAGTGACGCTGGTGCGCCCGTTTCACGGCGGTGGATTGCACGAGTTGGTGAAGCAGCCGAAAATCTACGCCTTCGACACCGGCTTTGTGAGCTATGCCCGAGGCTGGGACCCGCTGCGCCAGGATGACTTCGGCCCGCTTTGGGAGCATCTCGTGCTGGAGCACCTGCAGGCCCATTTTCCCGACACGCCGCCGCTTTACTGGCGGGACAAGCAAGGTCGCGAGATCGATTTCGTCCTGCCACAGCAGCACGATGAAGTGGACGTGATCGAGTGCAAATGGAGCAGCAAAGCCTTCGATGGGACCGCCCTGGGCGTTTTCCGCAGCCATTACCCGAAGGGCAAAAACTACCTGCTCACGCCGTCCACCGCGCCCGCGCACACGAAGCGTTTTGGTGCGCATGAGGTCATGGTGTGCAATCCATCGGCATTGAAGCCGTGATGGTGCTCATCGTGGCCGCGGAGCGCATGCGCCACCGGCGGGAGTTTTTTTTGCTGAGATTGATGAGAAAAGCACGGGCTCATTCCTCACATGCTCAAATCATGATGCGTTCATATGACTATTGACCTGCCCAGCTACGGCGCTAGTTTCGACCATGCCTTCACGCCCCAATTGCCGCCCTGAACTCGAAGCCGCCATGCGCCAGCGCATTCTGGTCATCGATGGGGCTATGGGCACCACGATCCGCGAATATAAGGCGAAAGGGCTGCTCAGTGAAGAGATCGCTCGGGGCACCCGCTTTGCGAAGAATGAGAAGGATCTGCTCAACAATGGCGACATCCTGAGCATCACGAAGCCGGAGATTATTGAGGACATTCATCGGCGCTTCCTGGAGGCTGGGGCGGACATCATCGAGACGAATACCTTTGGTGCGACTTCGGTGGCGCAGAGTGATTTGTTCATCGAAGACCCGCGCGATCATGGTGGGCGCAAGGACCCGGAATTTTATCAGGGGGTGATCGAGAACGCTTTCGTCAATGAAGTCGCTTGGGACATCAATTTCATGTCGGCGCAGCAGTGCCGGAAGTGGGCGGACCGCGTGGCGAATGACACGGGTGTGAAGCGCTATGTGGCCGGTGCAATCGGGCCGATGACGGTCTCGCTGAACTTCCAGGTGGATGCGGATGATCCGGGGTTCCGGCCGATCACTTTTGATCAGGTGAAGCAGGCTTACATGCATCAGATCCGCGCCTTGATCGCGGGTGGCAGCGACACGCTGCTGGTGGAGACGATCTTTGATTCGCTGAATGCCAAGGCGGCGTTGTTTGCGATCCAGGAAGTGTTTGAGAAGGACAAAATCGAGCTGCCGGTGCAGATCTCCGCCGCGATGGTGAAGGGGCGCACGCTGGTCTCGGCGCAGGATGTGGAGGCTTACCTCAATGCGATGATGCACGTCAAACCACTGAGCATCGGCATGAATTGCTCGGCAGGGCCGGATGAGATGCGGCCTTACATTGAGGAGCTGGCGGCGAAGGCGGGCTGCTTTGTGTCGGCGTATCCGAATGCGGGACTGCCGAATGCGCTCGCGCCGACCGGCTTTGACCTGCTGCCACATCACATGGCCGAGTTTGCGACGGATTTTGCCAAATCGGGCTTCATCAACATCATGGGCGGCTGCTGCGGCAATACGCCTGCGCACATCGAAGCCATCGCCAAGGCGGTGAAGGGCATCGAGCCGCGTCATGTGCCCAATCCGGAGCCGATCATGCGTTTGTCCGGCACGATGGCCTACAATCACACGAAGCTCGCGAATTACCTCATGATCGGCGAGCGCACGAACGTGG
>NZ_JBJXFV010000193.1:0-8272 GCF_046154365.1 Prosthecobacter sp. | reverse complement strand
TGATGCTCGACACCGGCTTTATCAAGCGCTGCGGCCATGGTGCGGGCTTGGCTCACATCCACGGTCTCATCGGCGGTGCCGTGAATGATGAGCATGGGGGCGTCTCCAGTGCTGGCATAGGTCACGGGCGAGGCTTTGCGATAGACTTCAGGGTTCTCTTCGCGGCTTTGCTGGAACATCTTCATGTCGTGGTAGTTCGGTAGATCGAGTGCTCCGTAGAGATCGATGGCACAGCAAACTCGCGTGCTGATGCCTACGTGCGGTTCGGCTGGCTCCAGGCCATCTTCCGGCGTGGTGGTGGCCAGCATGAGGGCGAGATTGCCGCCTGCGGAGTTGCCAAAGGCGGCGATCCGCTCGGGGTCGATGCCGAGGCGGTCCGCATTCACTCACAGCCAGCGCACGGCGATTTTGGCATCGTGCAGGCTTTGGGGCCAGGTGGGTTTCTTGATGCCTTTGTTCCAGAGCTTGTAGTTGATGCTCATGCAGGCGTAGCCATGCGTCGCGAGTTCGACCGCCATCTGCACTTCGCGTCCGCGTGCCTTGTCGCCATCATTGAAGCCTCCGCCGTGCATCAGCAGCACCATGGCGAAGCGCCCTTCGGCTGGTTTTGCCGTCGGAAAATACAGGTCTGCCTTTTCTTTTCGTTCCGGCGGCAAGTAGGTGATGTCGCGCTCCACACGAATCGCCGCCGGGATGTCCACCTCGCCTTCGATCTTCCAATCCTTGGGTTCAAAAGCGTGTAGAAACCCGGCCGACACGACAGCCACTGCGATAAAAAAGATCGAGTGTTTCATCATCGAATTTGAGAAATTGAGCGTCACTTTCCTTGCTTCAGGTATTCCTCGCGGCTCAAGAAGCCGTCTTTGTTGGTGTCCCATTTGGTGAATCGTTCCCCGGCAGCCGCTGCATCGGATTGATGGGTGGTGTAATACTCACGAGTGAGTTTGCCGATTTTGTCTTTGTCGAGTTTATCGAAGCGCGCGCCGCGATCGTCCGTGACGCCGGTGGTGGTGGCGGTGGGTGCGCCTTTGGCTGTCTTTTTGATCTTCGTGGGTTCTGCGCCTTCGAGTTTGGCGTCGGAACCAACGGGTGGCAGGTGTTTGGCAAGGGTGGCGAGCAGTTCTTTGTGCTCGGGTTTGCTGGCGAGGCTCACCGTCTCATTCGGGTCGTTCTGCTCGTCGTAGAGTTCGGTGCCTACGATCTGGGAGCCGTTGCGCAGGCGATAGAAGGTGGCGCGGTAGCGATCGTTACGAATGCTGTAGCCCATGACTTGGCCTTCTGGGGCCTTCTTTGGGTATTGGCTGATGGCGACGTCGGTGGAGGGTGCGGATGGATTGTCGATGAAGTTCTTGATGCTGCTGCCACCGAGGCCGGTGGGCGCGGGCAGGCCGCAGAGTTCGGCGAGCGTCGGATAGACATCGACGAACTCGACGGGCGCGGCGCACTTCTGGCCTGCGGTCTTCGATCCGGGCACGCTGATGAGCAATGGTGCACGGGTGGCGATCTCGAAGTTGGTGTGCTTGTGCCAGAGGCCGTGATCGCCGAGTTGCCAACCGTGATCGCCCCAGAGCACGATGATGGTGTTGTCAGCGAGACCTTCTTTTTCGAGCGCATCGAGCACCTTGCCGACTTGGGTATCCATGTAGCTGATGCAGGCATAGTAGCCGTGACGCAGGGTCTTGGCGAAGTCGGCGGGGATGGGGTCACCCTTCGGCACGCCGGGGTAGTTATGAATCTCGCCATTGGTGTGGCCGACATAAGGCGGTGCGCCTTCAGGCAAGTGATCGATGGCTGGCAAAGGGATGCTGTTGGGGTCGTAGAGGTCCCAGTATTTCTTGGGTGCAACAAAAGGCAGATGCGGCTTCAAGAAACCGACAGCGAGGAAGAAGGGCTCGCCCTTGGCCTTGAAGGCGGCGAGGCGCTTAACGGCTTCGTTTGCCGTGGCACCATCGGGCAGCTCACTGTCGTCCTTCGGGCTTACTTCAAACGCGGGTCCACCTTTGGCTTCCTTGTCCTTCTTTTTGACCGAGGTGTCGTTGGCTTCTGGCGAAGAGTATTCCACGACATTGACGTCGTGTTTGGTGACGATCTGCTTGGTCCAATCGACGAGATCGGTGTCCACGGATCGACCGAAGGGATACCAATGCGACGCTGTCCAGGAGCGGCCATCTTCATGCCCTTTGTGGTAGATTTTACTCAGCGCTTCACACTGATAGCCGTTCGCTTTGAAGTGCTGTGGAAGCGTGATGCATTCCGGCTGCGCAGGACGAAAGTGCGTCTCCAAGTCCCAAACTTTGGTCACGTCTGGCCGCAAGCCGGTCATGATGGCGGTGCGCGATGGGCTACACACGGCCTGCTGAACATAGGCCTTTTCAAAGACGATGCCGCGAGCAGCGATGCGGTCAATGTTGGGTGATTTGATGAGCTTATCGCCGTAGCAACCGAGTTGTGGCCGCAAGTCATCAACAGCGATGAAGAGGATGTTGGGCTTCGTCGCGGCGAATGACGAATGCAGAATAACGAATGACGAAAGAAGCAGGAGCGTGGATTTCATGGGGGCTTGGGAAAGGGGTGGCTGTCGGTTGTTGGAAAGCGTCGGGCCTACTTCGTGACTTTGCCCTTCGTGATGTATTCGTCACGACTGACGAACCCATCTTTGTCGGTGTCGTATTTATCGAAGCGATTGCCAGCGGCGGCCGCATCGGATTGATGGGTGGTGTAGTAGTCACGGGTGAGTTTGCCGAGCTTGTCTTCGTCGAGTTTGTCGAACTTCGCGGCGCGTTCGGCGTCCTCTGCACTCATCGTGGTTGTGGACGGTGCTTCGGGCTTTTTCATGGACTCCTCAACCTTCTTTTTCTTGTCCTTGTTCGCGTGGCGCCCCGTGCCATCGCCACTGTCGGGAATGCCACCGGCAGGATCGAGTTTGGCGAGCACAGCGGCAAGTTTAGTGCGAGCGGGGTGATCGCCCGCGACGAGCTTCTCGGTGAAAGGGGCATCGCTCATGTCGAAGAGTTCGTTTTTCTCGTTGAGCTTCCATTTCGCGTCTCGCACATACCACATGGCGGCGAGTTGGTTATAGACCCACTCACGCGGCGTGCCGGGTTCGCCACGGAGTTGCGGAGCGATGCTGTGGCCGTCGAAGATCGTGTCTTTGGGCAAAGTGCCGCCGGTGAGTTCCGCGAACGTTGCCAGGAAGTCGGTGGAGTCGATCAAGTCGGCGCTGACCTTGCCAGCGGGCGTTTTGCCGGGCCAGTTGGCGATCATGGGCACAAGACCGCCACATTCGAGCATGGTGCCTTTCATGCCAGAGAGCGCTTTGCCGCCGATGGTCGCACGCTCGGACTGGCCTTTGCCGGTGCCGTTGTCGCCCATGAAGATGATGAGCGTGTTGTCGCGGAGCTTGAGCGCTTCGAGTTCTGAAACGAGCTTGCCGACGAGCTTGTCCATGTAGGTAATGTTGTCCGCCATGAGGTCGGTGCTGCCGGATGCGCTGTCGGGAGTCGGGAGCAGATCGCCATGGACGCTCGACATCGGGTAATAGACAAAGAAGGAGGCATCTTTGTGCTTCTTGATGAATTTCATCATGTGCTCATGCATGAGGTCGGGCATGTATTCGTCATCGCCGAGTTTCATTTCCTTGCTGTTCACGAGATACTCCTCGGACTTGCCCTCTTTTTTGTTTCGATAGACGCCACTGCCGTTGAAGCGCAGGTAATCATCGAAGCCCGCTTCATCTGGCTCACCAGGAAGCTGCCCCCACTTGCCGATGGAGCTGGTCTTGTAGCCCGCACTCTGGAAAACACGACCCAGTTGCAACTCCTTGTTGGGCATGACGGTGCAGGCATCCTGATTGCTCGATCCATTGCGGAAGGCATAACGCCCAGTCATGATCATCGCCCGTGATGGTCCGCATAGCGCCGCTGTGAAGCACTGCGTGAACCTCGTGCCCTCCGCCGCCAGCTTGTCGATGTGCGGCGTCTTGTAGTTGTCCGAACCGTAGCAGCTCAGATTCCCGATGCCGAGATCGTCCGCGAGGATGAAGATGACGTTGGGTTTGTCGGCAGCATGACTTTGGCCGAAAAAAACGACGAGGGCGGTGAAGAGTGTGAGGAGGCGTTTCATGGTTGATTAAGTGTGCGGAGTTATTTGATCCAAATGGTGAGTAACGGGGATGCAGCCGCTCTTCGTGATGTTATGTAACGCTGCCTTGCTCATCAAAGTGAGAAGATGTTTTTTTCATGGCTCGGAGTTCGTGGATTTGGAGTGTGGTTTCGGCAAAGCGCGCGGCCATTCATCTTTGCACCTTCGCATCACCGCCTTGCGCGAGCCACAGCACCTCTTCTAGCGTGGCCATGCTTGTGTCGCCGGGCGTGCTCATCGCGAGCGCACCGTGTGCGGCTCCGAGATCGACTGTGAACTGCGGTGATTGACCCGTGAGCATTCCGTAAATCAAACCTGAGACGAATCCATCGCCGCCGCCGATGCGATCCATGATGTCGAGCTGAGGATAATTTCTGGCGCGATAGAACGCGCCTTCAATCCATGCCACTGCGCCCCAGTCGTTGCGGGATGCGTTGTGAACGCGGCGCAACGTGGCGGCGGCGGTTTTGATGTTTGGGTATCGGGTGACCATCGCCGTGATGCCGCGCTGCATGGCGGCGGCTTGCTCAGCGAAGATGTCCTGTGGATCGTTGTTGCTGCTGATCGCTGCGGGTTCGTCATCCGTGAGCACGCCGATCATCACATCCACGAGCGGCGCGAGGCGATGATTCAAGGCCTGTGCTGCCGCGAAGCCGCCACGCCGCTGCCAGAGCGACGGGCGGTAATTCAAATCATACGACACGGTGACGCCGTGCTTCCTCGCCGCCTGGCAGGCTTCAATGGCGAGCTGCGCGGTCGTCTCACTCAAGCCTGCAAGGATGCCGCCGGTGTGCAGCCATTTGCAGCCGCCATCCGCAAACAGCGCATCCCAGTCGAAGTCGCCCGGCTTCATCTGTGAAGCGGCGCTGTGGGCGCGATCCACACAACCCTTGGCACCGCGAACGCCGGAGCCGCGCTCGGTGAAGTTGAAGGGATTGCGCACCGCGAAGCCGATGCCGTCATAGGGAACCCATTTCACCTGCCGTGTGTCCACGCCTCCTTGCAAAATCAAGTCTTCGATCAAGCGCCCCATTTCATTGTCAGCAAAGGCGGTGAGCACGCCTGTGTGCAAACCAAAACAGCGCCGCAGACCACGCGCCACGTTGTATTCGCCGCCGCCTTCCCACGCCGTGAACTGACGCGAGGTTCGCACACGTGACTCACCGGAGTCGAGACGCAGCAAGACTTCGCCGAGGCTGAGGAGATCGTAGGTGGGCATGAGATCAAGATTCAAGTTGGGTGATCGGTGCAAAGCGCTTCGCGAAGAGATGATTCAATCCAAACGCCAGCAAGTAGGCCGCAGCGCAGATGCCAAAGAGAATCGCGTAGCCCGTATTCACATCGCCGGATGCGGTGAAGCGATCCAGCAGGCGACCTGAGTAGATGGGAAACAAAATGCCGCCGAATGAACCGGCCATGCCGCCGATGCCGATGACGGTGCCGATGGCACGCTTCGGAAACATGTCCGACACGGTGGTGAAGAGATTGGCCGACCACGCCTGATGCGCGGCACCGGCGATGCCGATGAGCACGACCGCGCCCCACAAGCCAGCGCCTTTGACGAGCAAGATGGGCAGCACCGCGAGTGCGAAGATGAACATGCAGGTCTTGCGTGTGCGATTCTCACTCCAGCCGCGCCGCACCAGGGCATTCGCCAGCCAGCCGCCTGCGATGCTGAGCACGGTGACGATGACGTAGATGGTCACGAGTGGCAGACCGAGCTTCTTGATGTCGAGCCCCTTGGTTTTATTGAAGTAATCAGGCAGCCAAATGAGGAAGAACCACCACACGGGATCGGTGAGGAACTTGGCAATGATGAAGGACCACGTTTGCGGGATCTTCAAAAGCGTTAGCCACGGAATCGTATCCGTCTGCGTGTCCGCACGGTCACTGGTGATGACGGCCAGTTCCGCTGGAGAAACGCGGGCGTGCTTCTCAGGTGCCTCATACATCAGCCACCAAAACACCAACCAGACGAAGCCTGCGAGACCGGCTGCGACAAACGCGGCCCGCCATCCCCATGCCGCTGCGATGAAGGGAATCGTCGCTGGTGCGATGATGGCGCCGACATTTGCGCCTGAGTTGAACAGCGTCGTGGCAAACGCCCGCTCACTGCGCGGAAACCACTGCGCCACCGTCTTGATGGCCGCCGGAAAGTTCCCCGCCTCGCTGACGCCAAGAAACATCCGCGCCCAGCGAAATCCCGCGATGCTGCCGACAAGCGCGTGACTCATCGCGGCGATGCTCCACAGCGTGATGGAGAGCGCATAGCCGATCTTCGTGCCGAAACGATCAATGAGACGACCAAAGCCGAGCAAGCCGATGGCATAAGCCGCCTGGAAGGCCGAGTTCACCATGCCGAACTGCTCATTGGTCCAGTGCAGCTCATCATCGAGCAGCGGTTTCACCAGCGAGAGGATCTGCCGGTCGATGTAGTTGATCGTCGTGGCGAAAAACAGCAACGTGCAGATAGTCCAGCGGTAGCGAGTGGTGGGTGTGTTCATGAGATTGAGGTTCTACTTCACCCAAAGGATCGGCTGAGTGATGCCGATGTTGCGCTGCACTTCGGGGTCGGTGGGATCAGCGGGGAGTTTCTGCCAGAGATCGAGATAGCGCTGCTCACCGAGCGCTAGGCCGCCAAAGATGAGGTTGGGCTGACGAGCGGGCCAGCCTTCCCAGGCGTTCACGTCGGGTTTCAGCGTCCACTTCGATTTGTCGGCGAGGAAGGGATGCAGATAAGCGATGGCTTTGGCGATGCTCTTGCCATCCTTGGTCTGGAAGGTCCAGAGATTGTCCTCGGCGGTGCTCAAGACTTGGCAGAGCAGGGTCATGTTATCGAGTTGGAAGATCGAGTAGCCGTAGGGCTTGGTGCGGGCGAGTTCGAGAGGGAAGCTGCCGTCTTCCGCCATCTGCTTGGGCAGGAAGACTTCTTTGAACTGCTGCCGGCAAAGCTCCAACTTGGCTTTGTCACCGATGAAGTCGGCGAACACGGCGAGCTGAAGATGAAAGGCGACGGCGTGATTGTTCTTCGCCTTGGCTTCGTCCTTGCCGTTGTCGCTGGTGACCATCCATTCCGCGAGTTCGCGGAACCATTGACGCAGATCTTTGACCATATCGGCAGGGAAGGCTTTGGACTGCTCCATTGCTTTCACCGCAGCAGGGATCTCGATGATGTGCAGCGTGTCGATGATGCCGATGCCGCGTCCGGGCGAAACACCGGGCACTGCTTGAGCGAAATTGAGGCTGGGGTTCATCCTGGTCTTCGCATCAAGAAAGAAGACTTGAAGTAGCTCGGCGGCTTTGGTGACATACTTGTCGTCGCCGGTGATTTTGTAAGCCGCTGCGAGCGCGGCTACGGAATCACGCAGAGCTTTCACGGCCATGCGATGGGCGATGAAGTTCTCGGGGTTGGTTTCGCCATCGCGCTTGATGTAAGGCAATCCGTTGGGCTTGGAGGGATCTGGCCACCAGTAGTCGCCGTTCGAATAAAAGTCGTTCGGGCCGCCTTCGCTGAGTTTGGCGGGCGAAGTGGTGATGGAGACCGGTTTTTGCTCCAAAGCGGCTGTTGCGGCCTTGAGGATGCGCTCTTTGTCGATGGATGCGATGTCGAGGGTGAGCTTCGAAGTGGGCGTTTTGGCCTCTGATGTGGCTTTGGGGGTTGTTTTGGGCTTTTCAGTGCCTGGAGCCGGTACGCGGGCATCGGTGACGTATTTGAACTGCGGCTTGCGGCCCTCCGATGAGACGGAGACGGCCACTTTATAGTTGGTGATCTCGCATTGGATCGTGGCGCGTCCGTTGTAGAGCTGCACCACGCGTGAACCGGTCGAAGTGCCGAGGTTATCGATCAAACGACCATCGCCAGCCAAGCCGAAGCGCACGATGTTGGAGCAATCGAGGCAGGGGACATCGTTGGTATCGAGCATCCGCACTTCCATCGTGGCAATGCCGTCTTTTTGCCCGATCTCCTCCAACTTCAGCTTGGCGGGCTTGCCCCATTTCTTGGTCTGATAGCCGACGGTGAGTTCATCACTGACGCCTTTGCCCACAGCACGGAGTTGGTTCTCGCCTTCGTTGAACTTCACGTTCCAATGCAGGCCCGCTGCGGGATAGTCGCTGACATTGCGCTTCTTCA
>NZ_JBJXFV010000181.1:0-62233 GCF_046154365.1 Prosthecobacter sp. | reverse complement strand
CTCGCCCGCACGATGTATCGTCTGCTCGGCATCAACGCCTCCAAACGCATCGTCGTCGAAGGCGTCCGTCCGATCGACATCGTGAACGGCGGTCAGTTGCTCACTGACTTGATCGCGTAGGCACGCGGTTCGTCTCGCATTTTTTACAGTAGCTCAAACGAAGGCGGTCCTTACTCCACGCGCTCGCGCCAGTAATCAGGTTCGCGGTGCAGATGCATGACGGCCACGACTTCAATCCAGCCGGACTCTGGCTGATGATACACCAAGCCATAAGGGAACTGCTTCAACAGCTTGCGGCGGTAGGGATCGCCAAGGCTGCGCCATGCCTCCGGGTGTTGGATGATGTCATCTTCGGCGGCCTCAATGCGCTGTTTGAACGCGCGGGCCAGCTCTTTGCGGCAGCTCCGGTAGTAACCGGCGGCCTCGCCCATTTCGAGTCGTGCCTCCGCAGTGTAGGTCAGGCGCATCAGGCAATGATGGCTTCGAGATGCGCGCTGACTTCCTCGCGGCTGTAAGAACGGGTTTCACCGCTCAGGCGGCGCTGTACACGGGCGTCCAGCTCCGCACGCCAAGCGGGCGACAGTTCGCGGTCGTCGTCAAGGCTGACGATCAGCCGCTCAGCGAGGTAGGAACGCTCGGGATGTGGCAATGAGAGCACGTTTTGCAGGACGCTGTTGATGTCGAGGGCGGCGGCAGTCATGGGAAGATTCTAGCGGGCGGGGGCGGAAGTTTCAACCATGGATACACCCTCGGCGGCGAACCCGACGAGAACTCCGCCCGATCGACATCGTGAACGGCGGTCAGTTGCTCACTGATTTGATCGCGTAGCCATCCGCTTGCGCAACAATCGGTAAGCCACAAAAATGACAAGCGCAGTCAATCCTGCCCAACCAGCAATGCTTTTCATTGCCTGACGGCGGAGCCTCGACTCCTCGGCATACATGTTACGTTCTGCGGCTGTTTCTTCGAGAATTTGGTCGTGTAAAAACGGCCAGGCCGTCTTCAAGGTCATGAGTTCTTCGTCGCTGAATTCTATCGAATTGAAAGCGGTCCGCCGCAGCATTTCCGGCAGCGCGTTCATGTCATCACGGAGCACAATGAGCGCTTTGGAGCCAAAACAAAGCTCCCCCTCATATGAATGAAGCAGCACGAGGATTTTCTGTCCCTTTTTCAAATGCCGTAGCTGGCCCCAATCGTCGTCAACCGGCACATACGGTGAGTGCTCTGAGCCAGATTGGAGTTTCGCAATCTCGACACCTTCGATCTGGTTCAGATGGCCAAATGCAGCATCGACCCGCACGGTGCATGACTCGGAGAGCCAGATCTGCTGGGGCTTGGTTTGAACTTCGGCCGACACATCCATCACGGTGCCTACCAGAAACGCCTGTGAGATCGAGAATTGCCCCGCATACCAAGGCGTCTCAGCGATCACGATTTCTCGATGGGTTGTGCCAACCTTGATCTCCGGCAATGGACCGCCGTAACCGGCAAAACATGCCGGACTCATCAAAAGGAAGGCACTCCAACGCATGACCTCACCCTCGCAGCGCCCGCTGCCGCAGGTAGTGATCGGCGAGCACCAGATGCACCATCGCTTCAACCATCGGCACAGCTCTCGGCAGCACGCAGGGATCGTGGCGACCTCTGGCAGATAATGTCGTGTCTTCGCCGGAGTTGGTGACGGTCTTTTGCTCGCGCAGGACGGTGGCAGTGGGTTTGAAGGCGACGCGGAAGACGATTTCTTCACCGTTGCTGATGCCGCCCTGAACGCCACCGCTGCGATTCGAGCGAGTGCGGACGGTTTTGCCGTCCATGAAGAACTCGTCGTTGTGCTCCAGGCCGGTCATGGTGGTGCCAGCAAAGCCGCTGCCGATCTCAAAACCCTTCGTGGCGGGCAGGCTGAGCATCGCCTTCGCCAGATCGGCCTCCAGGCGGTCAAACACAGGTTCTCCGAGGCCGGGCGGCACGCCGCGCACGACACATTCGATCACGCCGCCGACGCTGTTGCCCTCGCTGCGGATGTTTTCGATGAGTGTGATCATTTTCTCCGCCGCGACGGGATCGCAGGTACGGACGATGTTCGATTCAATGACAGCGGAGTTCAGCGCGGCACCGGTGGGAACCTCGGCGTGGATGTTCTGCACCGTTTTGACATAGGCGAGGCATTCGTAGCCGTTCAGCGAGTGCTGGAGCACCTTGCGGGCGATGGCACCGGCGGCGACGCGACCAATCGTTTCGCGCGCACTCGATCTACCGCCGCCGGAGACGGCGCGGATGCCGAATTTGGCATCGTAGGTGTAGTCAGCGTGGCTGGGGCGATACGCCTGCTGCATTTCCGTGTAGGCGGAAGGACGCTGATCCGTGTTGCGCACAAAAATGCCGATGGGCGTGCCGAGCGTGAGGCCATCGAGGACGCCGGAGAGGATTTCGGCTTTATCGTCTTCCTTGCGCGGCGTGACGATCTTGCTCTGGCCGGGGCGGCGGCGGTCGAGTTCGGCCTGGATGTCCGCCGCCGTGAGCGGGATGCTCGGCGGGCAGCCGTCGATGACAACGCCGACGCCGGGGCCATGGGATTCGCCCCAAGTGCTGATTCGAAAGAGTGTGCCTAGACTGCTGGACATGTGTTTTTCATCATGGACGGGGATGAACATGCTGCAAATGGTTCGCCCCATGAAACTCCCTCGCTGGCTTCTCACCATCTTCGGCTGTGCCACCGTCACCTCGCACCTGCACGGTGCGGAGACCGTGGACCACGAAGGCGGACGCTATCACCTCTACCGCATCGACAAAGCCGACTGGTCACGCCTCGAACTCGCTTGGCTCGGCACCAACGGCAAACCGCTGGGCGATTTCAACGGCCTGCGCCAGCAATTGACCGCGCAAAACAAGAAAATCATCTTCGCCACCAACGCAGGCATCTACGAGCGCGGCCCGAAGCCCTGCGGGCTGACCATCTGTGCCGGACGCGAACTGGTGCCGGTGAATCTGCGCGGTGGTGAAGGCAATTTTTACCTGAAACCAAACGGCATCTTCTACCTCGACGCCCAAACCGGTCCTGGCGTTATGGAGGCGGCGGAATTCGCCAACAGCGGCCTCAAACCGCGCCTCGCCACGCAATCCGGCCCGCTCATGCTGCGCAACGGCGTGATCCATCCCGCTTTCACCGTCAACTCCCCCAACAAACGCCTGCGCAATGCCGTGGGCGTGAGATCCAAGGACGGCCAGATCATTTTCGCCATGAGCGATCGTGACGATGCCGTCAAAGGTCGCGTGACGTTCCATCAGTTCACCCAGTTTTTCATCCACCTCGGCTGCCAAGATGTGCTCTACCTTGATGGCGATATTTCCACGATGCTCATCAATCCAGCACCGGATGCAAAGCTGACGCCGAACACCTTTGCGGCGATGTTTTTCGTGGCGGAGTGATAGTGACTGGAATCTGGCACGCAGGTGCTGTGTTCAAGGAGTGCGCGTTCCACCTTGCTTTATCGGACCAATCGGCTGGATGCCCGCCAGCACCACATAGGCTCCAAGAGGCGTCTGCTTCGATGTCTCCACCGTGACCTTGTAACGGCCCGCAGTTGCCGTGGAAAATTCCACGGCTGCTCTTTTAAGGGTGCGAGAATCTTTGCCAACGACACGGCCAGAAGAATCATGCACCACCAAGTCGGCACCAGGCAGAAATTCATCCACTCCCACGATGATGACGCAGTCGCTGGCCTTGGGCAGGTCCAGACTGAAGGTGCCGACCAACTGCTGGTTGTCACTCTTGCCCAAGGTGCGGAATTCATAACCGCGCGCCTGGAATTTTGCCGCTACTTTTTGAGCATCCTCATTCGCCTGTGCCGAATAACTGCGGGTTCCCATGAGCAAGGCCCAGCAGATGCGGTCTTTCTGAGCGGCAGAGACTGGCTGCACATAAACGGTGTAGTCACCTCCTCTGGCACTGCCGAACGCTACACAAGCCCGGTTCAATGATCGAGTGTCTGCTGCTACGGTTCTGCCGATGTCATCTTTAACAACAAGGTCAAAGCCAGCTTTTGCCTGGCCATTGTCGATGCCTAGCATCAGGACACAGTCGAGGCCTGGCTCCACGGCAATTGTGGTGATGGTCGGGCTGGACGAATCACCACTGGCAAGCGGTTGTATCACATAACCCCGGTCGCGAAATTTTGCGGCTATTTTTTTGGCATCAACGACGGCTGCTTCAGCGCCAGTCGCGACGCCTTTCGCAGGTTTTTCAGCACATGCTTCAGCCGCCCACAGCTTGGTGCACGGCAGTGCAGCCAAGCCGAGAGTGGCGGCAATGATGATCGCGTTTCTCTTGGACACAGGTTGGGAGATCAGACTTGTGGCCATGTTTGGAATCACTTGGGGGGCGGCGCAGGTGCGGGAGGGACTGGCGCGGGCGTGTCGGCAGGTTTGGAAGGGTTGACCACGGGCGGTGAGTTGAAATCATCTTCACCTGGCTTTGGTGTCACGATCTTAAACACCTTGCGACCGCTGGGTGTAGGAGTGCCGGGGGCTGCCGCAGCGGTGCTTGGACTGGTGGTGGATGCGGGAGGGGGGGCTTCAGGCGGGGCGGTGGAACCGTCGGGCATGATGCGGATGACTTTTCGCGGAGGTTCAATCGGCACCACTCCAGGTCGTGTGCCCGGAGGGTGCCTGGTGACCTTGACTCCCCCGTCTGTCGTTTGCGCTTCCATGGGTGTGTTCTCGGCATCAATCACCCGTAGGTCGCGTTTTTTGCGTTCAGTCAGGCGGACACCAACTCCGGCAGCGTCTGGGTCGGTGATGATCTTATTATCGATATTGCCACCGAATTCGACGAGGGCCAGCCGGTCATGCGGCGGCACCTGCCCAATCAAAAGCTCCGCCACGAAGAGAGGGAAAACTTTTTCAAAGTCAATTCTGGGAACGGGGGTGCCGCTCTGGAACTTGGCGGCGGTAGCTCGTACCGATTCATTGGCTGACTGTGACAGACGGGCCAGCAAGTCTGGCGAGTTGTCGGCCAATTCCACCGCGAGTGAACTTAAAGACAGCGGCGCACGGAAATAATTGTAGAGCAGGGCGACGGGCTCCTGGTCTCCTGCCGGGCCACATTGGTCAGCGGCTCGCATGTACTGCTCGCTGTCAGCCTTGAAAAACTTCTCCAATTTGGGGAAATCATGCAGTCTGGCGATGGTCGCCTGGTCTTCAGGGTCCAGTTTCAGGTTCTTAGTGGCGGCGAGCACCTCATCCTTTACGTTGGTCATGTAAATGCCGTCACGGTGGCAGCTCATGCAGGAGATGCCGTTGATGATGCGACTGTCTTTGCGCGAGGAGTCTGTCACCACATTCAAAGGCGCTTCCTCCAGCCTTAAACCTTTGCCGTCCGTCAGCATGTAACCTTGCAGGCCATTGGGCAGGGAGAAGACAATTTCACCCCCATCGTGAAGGAATTTCAGGTTGGAATTTTTCGTCAGTTCAGCATTCGTGGGTCCTAGCGGAGCCCGAAACAGATCGCCGCCACGTTCATTCTGACGCGTGGGATCGAAGTCATAGCTTTTCCAGAGGTAACCGCCATCCGGGCGTGGCAGGCGCTCAATCAGGCGGTTGCCTTGAGACACGCCGCTTTTTTGGAAGCCTGCGCGAACGGCGTCCGGGTTTTGAACGGCCTTATCAAAGTCAATTCCCAGTTTTGTCTCCAACGCCACGTCTGCCGCCCGCTGTTTCTGCCCGCCAGGAATGCCGAGCGCCTCGTGATAGAGTGGTGGCTGCGCCAGGGCGAAAACCACATAGTCGGCACGCATCAGTGGCAGTACTCCCAGGATTTTTTCAGCGTCAATCGCGGCCTGCAAACCTCGGTTGACCCGATAAGGGTAGGAAGTCGCCAGTTTTTTCCACAGTTCAGGAGCCAGGCCGTAGCTGCCAAGCGTGACACGCAGTACCACCCTGGCGGGATCAATGGCTTCCACGGTAATGATCTTTGGATTGGAGGACAGGCTGTTGAGCATTTTGCTGACACCCGTCCGGTAGTATTCCAGAAAAATGTCCGAATGCAGCGGTTTGCCGCGTGCATCGCGCTCGTTGTATAAATTGGCGAGACTTAGATAGCGAACTCCGGCGGCACGGTTCTGCAGGTGCTGGATGTCTGCGAGCACTGCTTTGGCAACCTGGCCTTCGTCCACGAAGTCGCGGGTCGCCACATTGGCAGGACCGTCGATCCAGAGGGCGATGATGGATTTTTCTTCCGCATTCAGCGCTGGCAGCGGTTTGCTGGGCTTGCTTTTGGGCATGCGCTTTTTGTCACCCTCCGGAAGATTGAGGAGTTTGAGCAACGGCGACGCTGCCGAGTCACCCGCTTTGACGTAATCGTCATTGCGTCTGAGAGCCGACAGGTCCGTTGTTTTCGACAGTTCGGGCTCTTCGTCGCCTTTTTTATGACAGGAGGCGCACTTCTCCTGGAAAATGGCGATGACCTGCTCCTCGATCGTCGCCTTGAGATCAGCGACGGCGGCAAGAGCCATCAGCACCGAGGTGCAAACAGGCTTCAGTCTCATGGTAGTTTGGGGTGGAGTTTAAAAAATAGCGTCCCGCGCCGTAGGAGGGTGAAAACCCTATGCGGTGCGGGACGCGCTGTCAGAGAATGCAGTGTTGTTCTGCGACTAATTCTCGACTTTGATCACCGTGCGCACAGGTTCGACGTCCTCCGGTTTCACATTATCAATGAAACGTCCATTGACATTGCGACCTGACTTGGTCGAGGCCGTGGGGGTTGGTTTTGCAGTAGGGGTCCAAGTTCTTCTGACAGGCGGGCAGTAGGGCGGTGGTGGCGGTGGCGCTACGCAGGAGGACAGAAGAGCAAGGAACAAAATTGGAGCGATTTTCATAGATGATGGGTGGTGGGTTGATGAGACTTGGAAGTTCAGATTCATTGATAGCCCGAAGGCTGAACGCCGATGAGCACTGCAAAATGTCCGACAGGATCAGACGCTGATGGCTTTACGACCACGGTGTAGTCACCGTTGTAAGAGGCGCTAAACTCCACACACGCGCGATTGATGGTGCGCGTGTCTGCGCGGATCATGTTGCCCACGTCATCCTTCACATAGAGGTCAACATCCGGCATGGCGGAGTCAATCCCCACCATGATGACGCAGTCGGTGCCCTTCGTCAGGTTCAAATCGAACTGTGTGAATGGGGTGAGGTTGTCGCCATTCGCGACTGGGGTGATGCGATAGCCGCGATCACGAAATTTCACAGCAATCTTGCGGGCATCCACTCGCGCCGCCATGGGATCGGATTCCAGGCTGATATCAATCGGAGACTGTGAATTTAATCCTGTGCCGTAAAGAGTCAGCATCGTGGTGAGGAGAGGAAGAAATCGGGTGGATGTTTTCATGCGTGTTGGATGGTTGACTGTGACAGGTTAATTCAGCACGGATTGCGTGGCCTGGGTGGCGAGATCGTGAATCAGCTTGAGCTTGTCATGGGGGATTTTTTCGTCACGCTTGATCGACACCAGCGGCTTAAGTTCTTCGAGCACCGCCACGCTGTCCTTGACGGCTTTCAAGGCCTGAATGTCCTTTGGAGCTTTCCTCAGTTCGGCGAGAATGCCCTCAATGACCGCAGGGCCGCGCAAGCTGTTGGACAGATCCTCTGCCGCCATGTTGTCACTGACGATGCTGGTGGCATAGCGGATGCCTTGCAGCCAGGCACCACACGCCACCAAGGCGGTCATGCTCAGATCTTTGTCCTTGTTGTCAATCTGGCTGACAATTTCCTGCTGAATCCACCCCATCTCTTCAAATATCGCACCCCAGTCGTTGTCTTCGATGGCTTTCAAAAGCGACTTGCCAGAAGTGATCTGCTGTTTGGGGATGCCCAGCAAGCCAGCAAACTCCTCCGCATCCCGGGCTGCTGCGGCAATTTTTGATTTTTCTTTTGCGAGCAGGGCGATGGCGCCGTCGGCAAGCCGGACGCCCACCGCAAAACCAAGCCGCCCCTTGTCGCCCTTGAGCGCACTGGCGTCCAGTTTCGTGGCCGCGAGCTTGTCGTAATGAGCGGACCAGTCAATTTTAACCCCTTGCTTCTTCAGCGTGTTTTCGATGCCAATGAGGCGAAAAACAGGATTGGGGAAGGCCAGTTTATGGGCCGTATTTTTTTCCGTGGCTCCAGCCAGAGGGTTGGTTTCCTGTGCCGAAAGCGTTTGAACGGAGGAAAGCAGGAGGGTCAGACCGGCGGCGAAGTGTCTTGAATTCATAAAGTGATTGGGAGAGAGCAACGCATGAAGAGTAGAATGTATTTTCCTTTGAAGGCAATCTTTTTTGTTTCTACTGGAAGATATTTGCCTAATGCTCAAGGCGTGAACTCCAAACACAACCTATGAAACAACGCATTAGCCATCGTTATCTGTTGCTCCTCGGTTTGCTCTTGAGCGGCTGTGAAGAAGGGCCCACCGGTGTCGAGCAGCGTGTGGTGGAGCTTGAGGCAAGGCTGGCAGCCAAGGAGTCGGAGGCGGCCGATCTACGCGGCAAGCTGAGTGAATCGCAAAAGCTCAAACCGGCGGGCGGGCCAGCCCAGGAAGTTCCAGCATCAGATGCTCACGCGGGTGTCTTCGCTGCGGCCAAAGTGCTTGCAGAAACCTTGGAAAATCAAGTCAAGCCCCGACGGCTCATTGTCAGTGGCGAAGTGGCTTATGCCGGCTTCACCGTCAAGGGGGCCGACGACGATTCCGAACGTGGAGTTGCCGTGCCCTTTTTTCGCGAAAGCAGCGATTCTCCCTGGCGCAGCGGCTGGTCACGGGGGCAAATCATGGCCGCGCTCGATGTCGCGGAAGCTGTTCCTGCAATACCGGACAAACCGATGCAGGTCGCGCAGCAGGCAGTTCAAGAGTCCCCGCCTCCAGTTCCCTCGACTCCTCCGATTCCACCGCAAACACTTCCTGGACTCCCTGTTGGTTGGAAATTCGACAACGTCGCCAACCAAGTGATTGCCCCCAATGGGGCGCGCATGCCGCCAGCACCGCCGGGCTGGAGTTATGGCATGGTGGCGGGCTCTGCTGGCGACACGCCAAGAGCCTATGTTCAAGATCCTCAGGGCCAGCGAAAATATTATGTGGAGCAGTAGCCGACTCAGTTCGGTTGTTTCAACCTTAGACCTTGGAGACTGATCAAGTAGCAGAGCATCACCCACCCTAGCAGCACCAACCCCGCGCGGCGCACCGGCGACAAATCGGTGACGGGCATGGCTTGGACATAGGGCGCTATGTCGGCCCGCGTTTCCACGCTTTCCAATTCGTTGCCGTCCGCGTCTTTTTCCTTCTCACGTTTGCCGGACAGGGCGCCCTTGACGATCAAATTTTGCAGCGCCGTGTTCACGGGCGAGACACGTTGGTAATCCTCGGATTTTTCCTGCGGTTGTCCTGCCCATGTCACGGTTTCATAACCCTCCATGAAAATCGGGATGCGGGTGCGGTTGGAAATCAAAGGCACCCGCTGCCCATAAACGGCTGCCGCCTCGGCAATCCTTTGCGCCGCTGAGCTTGGCACAAAATGGCTGACGCGCCGGGTAAGCGTCCCCATTTCAGGCAGCGTTACCATGAATCCGCCAAATAATATCTGCGGGATGAGCAGGAGCGGCACCCACATGACCGCCTGGGTCGGACTGCGCACCAACGCGGAGATCGCCAGCCCCAGCGCCACTCCTACCAATGCAGTTCCTGCCAGCGCCAGCAGATGCAGGGCCAGAGGCAGCAGTACCACAGCGTACAATGGCTTGGCGGCGTGCTTCAGGCGGCGGCCGGTGATCACGTCAACAATATCTTCCCCTTTCTCCTGGGCATAGCGTTCCGCCGAGTCGATGACGTTCTCCTTCAAGCCGAGGCAGCGGATGCAAAGCAGCATGCCCTCGCGATACAACATGCCTGGCACCGCCGGCATCTCACGCGGCGGTACCGGCTTTACGTTGCCCGGCTTCAGGCGCAGCTTCACCTCCTGGCGTGCGGGGTCGGTTTTCAGGGCGGTTCGTGGTGACAGTTCCCACGCCAGACTTTCCGCGTGAAAGGTCACGGTGCGTTCGTCCAGCAGCGGCTGCCCTTCATCATTCAGACGCGGCTCGCCTTTTTCGGAGCGTAGCACAAAGGCGGCGGCAATGGCTTCGGCTTCCGCACGGCTAAACCCAAAAATTTTGCCCAATGTCAGTGCTCCGGCTCCCGGTGTGTCTTCTGCTTCGATCTCGGATGTGTCGCCGACGAGGCGCTTGTCTTCCAGCAAAGCAGCGCGGTCTGACGACCATTGTTTGGCATCGCCATGAACCGCCAGCGCCGTCAGCGTGACCGTGAGGAAGAGCAATGCCGCCTGCAACAACGTGGCGGCGAAGCAAAACAAAATTTTGCTCAGCAAATACACATGCAATCCCAGGCCACAGACACGCTCACGACGAAAAATGGGCAGCTCGGCCACAATCTGCTGGGCGGCGTTCGAGCAGCCAAACCACAACACTGCCACCACGCTTAAAAAACTCCGCAGCCCCTGCCCGGATGCCACCCAGCCAATCAGCAAAGCGATGGCCGCCGCCTGTGCCCCGAGGAAAGCGAGGTTCATCTTGTCGGCCTTCAGGATGGCCCATTGACGACCCATCAGCGTTGCCAGGGTGCGCCACAAACCGGGCCGGGCGGCTGGTGGAGCCGCGCCTTGGTCATGCACCAGCGGGATGTTGGGTTCAGGCTCAGGTTTGGCGGGAGATGCCTGATAGTCTGTCTCCCATTGTTGGGCGTCCTTTTGTCCTTCTTTGCCACTTTTGTCGAGCAGCAGGTACATATCCACCCATTCATTGCGCTCGAAGAACTTCGGCGCGTCATCCGGCCTGCCGTAATAGACCATCCGCCCGGCCTGCACGAAGGCCACGCGGTCAAACAAATGGGCAAATCCCAGCACATGCGTGGTGCAGATCACCGTGCAGTCCGCTCCGGCGAGCAAACGCAGCGTTTCCATGAGATAAAACTCCGTGGCAGGGTCCAGTCCGGAGGATGGCTCATCGAGAAACAGCACAGCGGGCTTCATGAGCATCTCGGTAGCGATGCTCACGCGTTTACGCTGGCCGCCGGAGAGCTGGAACACACGCTTGTGCAAATGTGGTTCCAGCGAGAGGCGTTTCGCCGTCGCCATCACGAGGGCTTCGATCTCCGTGTTGGCCGGATCATCGGGCAACCGCAGGCGGGCGCTGAAGGTGATGGCCTCATGCACCGTCAGTTCGGTGTGAACGATGTCATCCTGCGGCACAAAGCCGATGCGGCCTGCCCCCGCAGCTTCAGCCTTGGCCCCCGGGCCGATTTTGACGCCGTTGAGCAGTACTTCGCCGGAAGTCGGCGGATTCAGACCGCACATAGCCGTCATCAGCGTGCTTTTGCCCTGGCCTGAGCCACCCAGCAGTCCCACGAAGCTGCCCGGCGGCACATCCACGGAGACTTCGTTCAAGATCCGTTTGCCATCACCGACGATGCGGGTCAGGCCTCGCCCGACGATGCGCCCGGCGCTGGAGGTCGGCAGCCGCCGCAGGGACCGCCCGGTGAATTCGAAGACATAATGCCCGATGCGGAAGCGGTCGCCGATCACTAGGCGTTCGCGTTCGAAGGCCTGGCCGTTGAGTTCCGTTCCCGCATGGCTGTGATCACGCAGATACCAGGACTGCTCCGTCGCTTCATACTCCAGCGTGGCATGATGGCGGGAGACATCGCCATCCTCGGTATCCAGCACAATTTTGGCCGGGTCGGCCTCCTCATTGCCGCGGCCGACGCGCATCTGTGCTCCGGTCAGCGGGATGACGCGCAGTTCCTGCCCACCTACCGTCGGAATCTGGGGCAGCAGGTCGAAGCGCAGGGTGAAAGCGGCAGCGCTGACCAACGCTCCGTCCTCCAGCATCACCGCAGACTGCCGCAGCGGCATGCCATTGAGCTTCATCACGCCGCGTGCGGCGGCATCCGTCTCCAGCGCCCAGGATCCGCGTTCATGATCCCAGGTAAAGGAGCCACAGTAGCCAGGCAGGCCGGTCACCGTCACCGCCAGATCCATGCGCTCATCACTGCCAAAGGTGAAGCGCTGCTGGGGCAGTTGCACCAGATGAACGCCGTCCTCGCCTCCGCCGAAAGTAAGATAACCCTGCATAGTGAGCTGTTTTGTTAGCGGTTAAGCCGACATGGCGCGAGAATTTTCTTGTGTCAGCAGTTTAAATCTGGCCCTCTCCCGCCATGACGATCTTGTCGATGATCCAAAAAAACACTCTCACGGCTGCCATCCTCATGCCTGCTCTGTTGGGTTCCTGTGTCAGCCAGAAGACGACCCCGGAGCAAGAGCTGGCGCTCAACAGCATGGCCAAACGTGGCGACACGCCTGAAGCGCAGACCAAATTCATGCGTGATCAGCACACAACGGTCGTTGCGGGCGTTGTCACCGGCCGGGTGCTGGGTGCGGCGGCAGTTTACGCGCTCGGCAACCGTCTGGGTCCGCTGGGGCAGATTGCCGTTTACCTCGGCGGGGCGGCAGTCGGCGGCCTCGTTGGTGATCAGATCATCAGCCAGCCGGTGGCCAGAAAAAAAGCCCTCGCCCAAGCCTCGGAGGCGAATCTGGACGCCGCTATCAAGGAATCGATCACCGAAAACGCCAAAGCCCGGCGTCAGGTGGCCGCGTTGCGCACGGAACTCATCAGCTACAAAAATCGTGTCACAGCCGCGCAGGCGAAAGGCGACGCCAAGGAATTCGCCAAAATCAAAGACGGGCTGCTCACACTCAATAAAAATGTGGCCGCACAGGTCAGGGAATATGACAGCGGCATCGGCATGCAGAAGCAGATCATTGCCAAAGTGTCGCCAGCCAACGCCAAGCAGCCCAAGCTCAGCAGCACGCTCAAAGAGAGCATCGAGAGCCGCAATACACTGGAAACCGAGCGCAAGCTGGTCGTCAGCCTCATGAACTCCCTGCCGGCCCAAAGCAGCTAATCTGGCCGCACATGAAAATTTCCTTGTGTCCAAAGCTCAAATATGGCTTTCTCGTCAACCTTGCAGTCATCATCAGACGATCCTGCCTAGTCAGAACCCGCTCCAACACACTCCTGCTCCCATGACCTCCCTCGCACTATTCAAGAAAGCCGCCCCTGTCGTGACCGCCATCCTCCTACCTTGTCTGTCAAGCTCCTGTGTGGGTCCCGCCCTCATGGCGGCACAACAATTGGCGCAAGGTGCCATCGCTAAGCGTGGCGGCGGGGCCGCCGAGCAGCAAAAATTTGCGAAGGATCAGACTAAAACGCAGCGTCAGGCTGAAGTGGGTGGTTTGGTTCTTGGCGCTGGAATTGGTGCTCTTGCGGGTGGTGGCTGGAAAGGCGCGGCGATTGGTGCTGGGGTTGGCCTTTTAGCTGGCCACTTTTTCGGCCAGCATGTAGCGACGAAGAAAGCCCTAGCGCAGGCCAGCGAGGCCAATCTTGATGCCTGTATCAAAGAATCACTCGCAGACAATGCGGCAGTCAGGAAGCGCGTCAGTTCCTTGAACTCCGAACTGGCGGCTTACAAAAAACGCATCTCAGTGGCCCGCGCCCAAGGCAATGGCAAGGAGCTCGCCAAAATCAAAGTTGAACTCAATAATCTCAACAGCAAGGTCGCGGGCGAGGTCAAAACATACGATGCGGGCATCGGTATGCAGAAGCAGATCGTTGCCAAAGTTCCCTCCAGCAACACCAAGTATGCCAAGCTCAACAGCACGCTCAGAGAGAGCACCGGCAATCGCGACCAGTTGGAATCCTCCCGCCGGCAGATCGCCAGCTTGAGGGACACTCTGTAACAAACCCTGCACTACATATACCCGCATGAAACTCCTGCTAACCAGCGCCATCCTCGTCGCCAGCCTCAGTTCCTGCACCATGACCGGAGACCCGTCTGAAGGCGGCCTCTTCAACTGGAGCCCGAGCATGTCCAATGACCGCATCGAGGCCCGGCGTCAGTACAACGAAGACATCAAGGCCGACACCCGTCAGCAGAGTGCCCGGGCGAACTATTTGAAGAGCCAGATGAAGCAATAACGGCCGTTTTGCGGCTTGCATCGGGCCAGTCCTATCCAACCCGTCTTCCAGCGCTGCGCGTGGGAGACGGGTTTTGCATGTGGAGAAATGATGCTACTCATCAACCCACGAGCTGCGTCCTGCTTTCACCCTTGTTGCCCCATGATCCGACTCTGCCTCCTTCTCAGTCTCATTTGCACCTGCGCTTCGCTGCCAGCACAGGAGCCACGCTCCGCCGCTGCCGATAACAACGAGGGCTCCCGAGCGCTGTGGGCGGAGTTCATGACCTGCCTACAGACAGACTACTTTGAGCCAATTGACGAACTCGATCTGACCCGCAAGGCGGTGGATCTCCTCGCCGCCGAAAGTCCTGTCTTCGCCAGCCTGCCGAAGCCGCAAGACTATGGCAAAGGCAGTGACGACCACCGCCGAGCGTTTCATCAATATGTGCTGGCGGTTGCCGTCAAAGCTGGCCGCAAGATCAATGCCGTCACGGCAGTCGAACTGGCCATCCAGCGTCTGTGTGAACGCCATTTGCGCTTCTCCGACTACACCCCCGCCAGCGTGATGGCCGAACTCGACAGCCTGGCCAAGGCAAAACCGGGCATGAGCGTCAAGGCTGGCAAGAACGGCCGCTTTACCTGCCTGCCTTTTCCTGGAGAGGCCGCTGATCTCGCCAGCATCAGATATGGGGATGAACTCATCGCCGTCGATGGGGTTCTCGTGGAGGGCATGAGCCTCCCCAAGCTGGGCACCAAGATTTACGGTTCGGATGGCTCGAAGGTGGAGGTCCGCGTACGCCAGTCCACCGGACGCATCATCACCGCCCAGCTCACCCGGCGCCTCACCGGCGGGCTGCGCATCACCGTGGTCACTGGCATCAGCGGAACCACCGTCAAAATACCCAACTTTGATAGCAACACCGTGCCGGACCTGCGTGAGATCCTCAAGAAGTTGAAACCCAGTGTTCCTCTCACCGTCGATCTGCGCGGCAACGGCGGCGGCAGCATCCCGGCCGCCGTGGACGCTGCTGCGCTGCTCATCGACGGTCCCAGGCCGCTGATTTTAGGCAAACAACAGCACCGTAGCCGCCCCGCAGTCGATCTGGTCTCCAACGAGCCTATGATCCCCGGCTTCAAGCGCCTGCTCATCCTCATGGATGGTGGCACCGCCAGCAGTTCCGAGCTGTTCATCGCCCTCCTCAAAGAAGCAGGCAATCTGAAAGTGGCCCTCAGCGGGGCATGCACCTATGGCAAGGATTTGTGGCTGGAGGTCTTTCTCCTCAAGAGCGGTGGGGGGGAATTTGCCCTGCCGGTGGGCACCTTGCTCACCCAGGGCGGCAAAGGCTGGCCACAAGGCATCGAACCGACGATGGGTGTCAAAAAATAGCTATTTCGACGGCTGTTCGATGTTGTCCGCCGCCTTCTGGTAGGCACCCGCTCCCGGATCATCCGTTCCGGCGGGTTCGGCCACGAAACCTTCGGCGGAGCGCAGCGTGTTCTTGCTGTAGCTGCCCGCCGCCTTCCCGTGCAGATAAATGTCTGGGAAGGCGTTCGGCCCGAGGTCGTTGCCGCTCACGTCCGGCACCATGCCGGCACCGTGGATGTTCAGGCCAAAGCGGTTGCCCTTGATGGTGTTTTTGTAGATCAATGCGGTGCCGGCCTTCGCCTCCGCGAAGAGCACAATGCCGTCCTCGGAGTTGCCTTCGACAGTGTTTTCACGCAGTTCGATGTTTCCGGCAGAATCGAAAGCCATGCCGGTGAGATTCTCCCGCACGCGGCACTTGAGGGCGGTCAGCGCGGCGCCTTTGGCGGCCTTGATGCCAGTGTCGCTCTTGCTGATCTCACAGTCATCGACCAGGGCGCTGGTACCGCTGTCCTTGGCATAGACGGCATGTTCTTTGTTGTCAGCAAACGTGCCATGATTCACGGTGAGATACGCATGGTCTGCCACCACGATGCCGGATGCGGCATGGCCGGAAAAAGTGCCGCCGGTCACCGTGACCGTGGTGTTGGCAAGTTCGGCGATGATGCCAAAGTTGTTTTTTGCGAAACTGCATTCCAGCGCTGTCACTTTGGCACCCGCCGTGGCTTTTATCCCGGCCTCAGTATTCTCCACGAAAACACAATGGCTCAGAGTCACCGTGGCAGCTTCGGAGGCCGTCAGTCCATCGCGCATGGCACGGTTAAAAGCGCAGTCCTTGAAGGAAACTTCACTGCCAGTGACCCGTGCAGTGGAATTACCTCCGGCCAGCGCCTCATCCCCCAGGTGGCTGAAACCGATGCCTTCAATGGTGACACCCTTCGCCCCGCTCACCTCGATGGCAGAACCGCTGCGGCCATCGACCATGATGATGCTCTTGGTGGCACCAGCACCGATCAGATGTACCGGTGTCTTGATGCTGATTTTTTCGTTCCACTGCTTTTCATCGATGTAAATCTTCTGCCCGGCCTCTTTGGCGGCGTTGATGGCCGCCTGAATCGTGGGGAAGTGTTCTGGTACACGCCAATCTTTCACAACCTCCGGTGGGGGAGGAGGGGGGGGCGGTCCTCCAGATCCACCTCCTCCAGACTTTCGACTCACGGAATAAAATATTATGCCACCGATCGTCATGGCCACGACCGCAGCAATGGTCACAGCCATCACAGGGAAGGGCCGTTTGCCCACCGTCGTTGTTGTAGCAGCAGGCTGAGCCGCACCTTGCTGCTGGCCGTGTGTTGTGCGCGTGCGGGTCAGGTCAATGGTGCGTTGCGTGGCGGAGGGCAGCAGCGTCACCACCGGAGCGGAGGTGGCGATGGCGATCGAACTGGTGTTCCCTACGCTGGTAGTAGGCGGGAGTGTGGCGGGGGACGGTGCCGTGTGGGTGCCAAAGGCTGCTGCCGCCGCAGGATGTGGCACAGCACTCGTCTGCATGACGTAGGGGGCAGGCAGCGGCATGTCGCCAGTGCGCAGGCCTAGCAAATCCAGAATTTCCACGGCGCTTTGCGGGCGCTGGGCACGCTCCTTGGCCAGACAGCGCAAGATGGTTGCCTCCCAGTGCGCCGGCGGTGGCTGGCTGAAACCCTGCTCACGCTGCCGTTCGGCAATGGGTGACGGCGGTATCTTCAGGATCTGATTGAACACATCACCTGAGTAAAACGGCGGCGATCCGGCCAGCAGTTGGTACAACGTGGCACCCACAGCGTAAAGATCGTCCAGCGGATTGGGGCCACGTCCCATCGCCTGTTCCGGGCTCATGTAGCACAGGGTGCCGCGGCTTTGCGCAGAGACGGTGGCTCGTTGCATCGACTCCGCTAGGCAGCGGGCGATGCCGAAATCGGCGATCTTCAAATTGCCGCTGCCCTGGTCGATCATCAGGTTGGCTGGTTTCAGATCGCGATGCACCACGTTCTCCATCCGGTGCGCGTAATCCAGGCCCAGCAGCAGTTGCCGGGTCCATTGCGAGATGCGGTCCACGACGAAAGCACCGTGCGGCTCGCGTGCATGCAGCACGCCGAGGTTTTCACCGTCCACGAACTCCATCGCGATGCCCACATTCTGCGCATCCTGATGGAAGTCGAACACGCGCACCACATTCGGGTGGGAAAGCTGTCTGCCCCGGCGTGTTTCATTCTTGAGGTCCTCCACCGCGCGTTCGTCGAAGTGAATCAGGCGCGGCAGCAGTTTGAGCGCGAGTTTTTCATCCAGCGTCTTGTCGTGTGCGAGCCAGACCTCGCCCATGCCGCCGCGGCCGAGGCAGCGCTCCAGTTTGAAGCGGCTGAGCACCACGTCGCCCTTTTTCAGGCCGGCCAGGGTGTTCAGGTCATCAAGGTCAGAAATCGTCTGTGGCGCAGGAGGGATGGGATCAGACACGGCGTGTAGGGGGCAAAACCGCGCGCATGTTGAATCAAGATGCGTTTGCAGCAAAGCCTTATCTGCGATAAACGAACGCCTTTGGCGGCATGGAATCCCCTTTGTCAACGGCCACCCCCGGCTCCCTAAACGTCCAGCGCTGCATGGAGAATTTCTCCAGCGATCTGGCGGCGCGTTTTGACAACGACCAGGCGGTGCCACCACCAGCGGTCGGTGTGCGTCGGTTCACCGCACGTCAAATCGCCACCGCGCAGCCCTGTTTCATTTCCCTGCGGCAGTACGGGCAGCCGTTGAGCGCCAGCCAGATCGACTTTCAGCGTGCCATCGCCGCACGCATCTCACGCACGGAGTCCGTGCATCTTTGTGGTCTCGTCGAGTCCCGCATCGAGCCGGAGGCGCACTACGTCGTCAGCACGCAAGGCGGGGCCATCTCCCTGCATCAGGTGTTGAAGCAGCAGCGTCGGCTGGAAGTGCGGCCGGTATGCGAATTGCTCACGCAACTGGGCGAAGCGCTCGAAGCGGCCACGCTGTCGCGCTGGCCGCGTGTCATGCTGGACACGCACGCCATTTTTCTCTCGGCCACCTCGGCGGACACGGTGCTGCCGGTCAAACTCATCGTGCCGCCGCTGCCCGGGCCGGAGATCGTCCATGGTGCCGCCTGCTTTCCGGTGAGCAGCAATGAGTACGTGCTCGATCTCGCCCTGCTGAGCTGCGAACTCCTCGGCATGCCCGCACGCAGGCAGCGCTTCCGTCCGTTGCCGCATCTCAGCGCGGATACCAATCATCTGCTGCGCAATGTCATCGAAGGCGGCATCGCGGGTACGTTTGACTCCGCACGGCATTTTGCTGCTGCGTTTATTGCCGCTGGTGCCTCGCCTGTACCTGGCGCCACCGCCATCATCAACATGACGACGCTGTCGGCGGCTCGCACCACCACGCCGGTGGCGACGGCTCCCGTGCCATCCAGCACCACGACATTGCAAGAGGCGCCCACCGCCGCCATCACCACGCCACCGGGCACGACGGCACGCAAACAGGCCGCCCTCATGCATCCAGCAAAACCGGAAATGCCGCTGTGCAGTCATGTGCGTCTGGCTTGCATTACTTCGCCGCAGTTGCCCCAGTTTGGCGTGTGTGTGGGAGATGAAATCCGCATCGGCCGCGGTGCCACGACGCATTTTGTCTCCCAGTTCTACCCGCGCAATCCGCGCAATGATGAGCGCACACGTTTGCTCAGCCGGGAGCACGTCGCCCTTCAGCGCCAGGGCGCAAACATCAGCCTGGGCGATCTGCCCGGAGCAAACCAGTCCTTCATCAATGGCAAGCCGGTGGAACCCAACACCGGCCTGCGTCGTTCCTGCCGTCTCACCATCGCCGGTGAATACGATCTCGACATCCGGCGGCTCGACTCCTGGTGGGCGGAAGGCGAGGTCTGGGAGAATACGGCGGAACAACCGCCGCCAGTGATCGGGGCGATGGCCCTCGCACCCTCGCACGGAGCGCCCGTTCTGGAATACCGACTGCTGTGGCTTTTCACCGACGCCGCCTTTGGCATCAACAGCAGCGGCGGCGCCATCAATCCGCAACCGCTCACCATTCAGGCGACGCTAGGTTGGTTCGTCAGAGCACACAACGGTGTCTGGGTGGTCGCCTCCGAAGACGATGGCAGTCTGACGTTGGACGGCGTGGCGCTGAAGGCGGGCATTCCAGCGCCGTTGCATCACGATGCGCTCCTGCGCATCGGCCCACAGGAATGGCGTGTGCAGTCCCTGGCTCCAGCGTGACTTTCAGACGCAGTTCGCACGGAAGTTGGCCGTTGACATGGCATGGCGCGGAAGCTCCACTGGCACGGTAAAATTTCACTCACGCTGATGGCCCAAGAACACCACACCGGCACCGATGAGAACCGAGTGACTGTTGTCATCAGCCACCCGACACCTCATTCAGCATCAACGTCAGCTGCCGGGACCGGCCCGCCCCTCTCCGGGCTCGATAACTACGAGCTGCTGGAGCCCCTTGGCACCGGCGGCATGGGCACTGTGGTCAAAGCACGGCACAAACTCCTCGGCAGGCTCGTCGCCATCAAGACCTTGCGTGCGGAACTCAGCCATGACCCGCTGTTTGCACGGCGTTTTCAAAAAGAAGCCCAGGCATTGGCCGCCATCCATCATCCCAATGTCGTCGCCATCCATGACTTTGGCGAAGCGGCGGATGGCACGCTGTTCTTGGTCATGGAGCACGTCGAAGGCCCCACGCTGCGCCGCAAACTCAAGCGCGGGCCACTGGCCATGGACGAAGCACTGCCGCTCATCCGGCAGATTTGCAAAGGCCTCGAGCAGGCGCATAAAGCGGGCATCGTGCATCGCGATTTGAAGCCTGAAAACATCCTCATCGGTGCGGATGGGCTGCCGCGCGTAGCAGATTTTGGGTTGGCCGTCACTCATGCGGCACCGAATGCCTTCGCCAGTTTTGCGGGTGGTCCTGCCGGCACACTCACCTACATGGCACCGGAACAGAAAGTCCCCGGTGGTGCCGTCACTCCGGCCACGGACGTCTTTGCCCTCGGACTCATCATCTATGAAATCCTTTCTGGTCATGTGCCAGAGGGCGCGTTTGAGCCGCTGTCATCCCTCGTGGGAGCGCCGCCGGAAATCGATGACATCGTCAGGCGCTGCCTGCAGGCCGATCCGCTCCGGCGTTTCGCCAATGCCAGCCTGCTCTACCAGGCGCTGTCACGGCAGGAACGCTCGCTGCCCGATCTGCTCTCCCGCATCGACCGCCGCACCTTGCTCATCGCCGCCGCTGGCGTGCCGGTGCTCATGTTGGGCGGTTTCGGCCTCGGTTGGATGCTGCTGAGCCGCAAGATCGACCTGCTGGAGGAAAAAATCATCAAGATCGCCAGCGGTGCACGTTACACTGCGCAGGCGGACGGCAGCGCCCGCATTGAAGTCGAAAACAAAGGGGAAATTCGCTTTCAAATCGACATGAGTGGGCCGCCTTCACCCGTCGAAGGTCTGCGCGTTCGTTGTGATTCGTCCGAGCCGATCAAGGGCTTCACCTTCTCCGTCACCGACGGCAAGACCACCTGGAACTACGTCCACCCCAAGCCGGTGCCCAAAGGGGTCTGGAACACCACCATCAAGGCGGAAAAATTCACCCCCGTGCTCGATTTCAAAAACGCCGGTGCCTTGAAGGAGGCGGTGCTCACGTTGGAAACCGCCTCCGGCCCTACAGCGCCCGCCACCATGCTCATGCAAGAACTGGCCTTCGAATAAAGCCATCGGTATTCATCATGCACTCCCCCGCATTTCTCAAATCCACCACTTTCATTGTTCTGCTTGCACTCGCTTCCTGCACCACGGCAAACAAAGGCGCAGCACGCCTGGAGGCCGGTAAAGTGACGCAGATTGTCGTGACCATGAACAACCGCGGCATCAACCACTTCACCCCGCTGTGGTGCGCGGCCTGGCTTGCCGCCATTGGCTTTGGCATCGGCACTGGCAGCACCGCTCATGCCATTGGTGCCGGCAGCGGAGCGCTGCTGGGCGCGGGACTGGGTTATGCCCAGGAAAATCACGAATCCAAGCGTGTCACCCGCACCGTTGAAGTGTTGGCGGACTCAGGTGTGCTGTATCGGCTGCGCTCAACGGACCGCATCTCACCGCGCATCGGCCAGCGCGTCTGGATCGCCTTCGACAAACGCGGCAGGCCGGATCACATCGTCACCGTGCCGTCTGCTTGATAAAAACTCCCGCCCGCTCACTTGGGCGGCGCTCCCGGCATCGCGGGCATCTTCATCTCGCTGTAGCCTTCCGGTGTGGCAAACTCCTTCGCCTCCACCTCCTGCTCCTTCGCAGCGACGAGCAGCGTGGTCATGCTTTTGCCCATCATGGTCATCTCCGATTTCACCACCATGCCGTTGAAATCAGCGGCCTGGGGTGACAGTCCCGCCATCGAGTTTCCCACCGCCTTGCCCAGCTTGTCGCTGACCGCGTTGATCTCCGCGAACTTCGGAAAATCCTTCGCCACCCAGAAGCGCCCTTTGCCCACCGGACCCTCCCAGGTGAAAATCTCGGCCTCCCATTCACCCACTTTTTCCTTCTGACCCGTCGCCACCGGTTTGGCGACCGGCTGCTTGTCGAGCGGCACCGAGGCCTTGGCCGTCATCTCCATGGCCGTCTTCATCGTCGCCAGATCCATCTTCATGAGGACTTTTTGCGCATGCATGAGCATCAGCATGCCCTCCGCTCCCACGATCACGCTCATCTGCTCGCCCATGTCCACCCGCGCCTGTTCGCCTTTGATCTTCGTGAGCATTTCCTTGTCCTGCCCGTCCGCATGGGTCTTCTGCACCAGCACCCAGTCGGCGCTGGCGAGCGTGGCAGTGAACAGGAAGGCGACGAGTGAGCTGGCAAAGGTTTTCATGATGCAGCAGGCTAGCCGAAAACTGTACCGGTGGTCAATCGTGATCATCTCTGGTCTTGAATGACGTTCTTCCACTCCGCATGATCCGTTTCACCGCATGAGCCGCCTCTTTGACTTCATCCGCCATCACCTCGCCGGTTCCGGCATGCTCGTCGCGCTGGTGCTGCTCTGCGCCTTCTTCAGCATCGTCACCTGGACCGAACAGCATCCGCAGGACGCCGCTGCTGCGAAACAACTCGCCGCACAGATCGCTCCCGCTGCCAAAGTGCTCATCGTCGTGCGTCCGCAGGCCGAGGACATCGCCTTTGCCGCAGCTTTGAACGCCGCGCTCGGCTCACGAGGAGAAATCGTGAAGGGCGAGCCCAAAGATGCCCGTGCCGCTTTGCAACGCGCCGCAGCAGCAGGCGGCCTCGATGTCATCGCCTGCAATCAAGCCACCGCGTCCTGGCTCGTTTTCAGCGATCTGGCGACCGACTTCCCCGCGCTCAAAGACACCCGCGTCATCCAGCCACGCAGCTATGCATGGCCAGTTTTCCTGAAGTCAGAGAATCTCCTCAACATCGCCAACCAGATCGCCGTCATCGCCATTCTTGCCATCGGCATGACGCTGGTCATCATCACCGGTGGCATTGATTTGAGCGTCGGCAGCCTGATCGCGCTCTCCGCCGTCGTCACGGCGATGATCGTGCGCGATTGTTTTGATGGCACGACCGCGAGCGTGCTGGGGATGTTCCTGGCAGGCATCGGCGGCATCGCCTTGTGCGGTGTATGTGGTTTGATCTCTGGCGCATTCATCACACGCCTGCGCATGCCGCCATTCATCGTCACACTGGCCATGATGCTCGTGTGCAGTGGCCTCGCGTATCGTTTCGCGGAGAATCAATCCGTCTATCAGGTGCCGGATTCCTTCGTCTGGCTCGGTCGCGGCGCCGATCTCTTCGGTCTGCCGAACGCCGTCGTACTCATGCTGCTGCTTTATGCCGCTGCACACGTCGTGATGACGCAAACCAGCCTCGGCCGCCATCTTTACGCCGTCGGCGGCAACACCGAGGCCGCCTTTCTCTCCGGCGTGCCGGTGAAACGCGTCATTCTCATGGCCTACATCCTGTGCGGCCTGCTGGCCGGTCTTGGCGGCGTGGTCATGGCTTCGCTGCTCAAGAGCGGCTCGCCCACCTACGGCCAGATGTATGAGCTGTATGTCATCGCCGCCGTCGTGGTCGGTGGCACCAGCCTCAGCGGCGGCAAAGGCACCATGCCCGGCACCTTGATCGGCGCCTTCATCATCGCCGTCATCCAAAATGGCATGAACCTCACCAACATCGGCAGCAACGACCAGAAAATCGTCCTCGGCCTCGTCATCCTCGCTGCCGTGCTGGTGGATCGCGTACGGAAGTGAGAAGCCAGAATTTTGAACCACTGATGGTCACTGACTGAACACTGATGCAGAATGTCTGAATCTGATTTTGATTAGTGTCAGTCAGTGCCAGTTAGTGGTTCCTCCATTCTTCCCAACAAATCCATGTCCTGGCTCCCCGAATCGCAAGACCATCTGCCCCTGACCTGGTGGAAGCAGCACCCCGTCTATCTCGCCGCCATCATCGCCCTCGTCGGCGCGGCGAGCATGATTGTCACCGCCGTGCTCGGCTACGGTCTCATGGCGCACTTGGTCTTCACCTTCGACCGCGCCTTCAGCCAGCTTCATCTCTGGACGCCGCTGACTTACATCATCGTCAATCCGCCCAGCTTGTGGACGCTGTTCGGCTGCTATCTGCTCTGGAGTTTCGGTGAAGCCGTCGAGCGCCATCTCGGTCGTCGTGCCTTTGTGCGTTTGCTGCTGCTGTTGCTCGCCTCATCACCGCTCTTCATCACCCTGCTGCATCTGTTGGGTGTCAAAGGCATGGCATGCGCGGGCATGATGCAGCTTGAGTTCGGCGTCTTCATCGCCTTCGCCACGCTTTATCCCCGCGCGAAAATCAGCATCATCATCCTCACGCTCGATGCCTGGGTGATGGCCGCGATCTTCGTCGGCATCAACGCCCTCCAATGCATTGCCGCCCGCGATTGGGTCTCACTTCTCCTCCTCGCCGCCAACGTCGGCACCGCCTACGCCTTCATCCGTTATGAAACAGGCGAGTTGAAGCTGCCCTCCTTCCCGAAACCCACCCCAAAGCCGTCCAAGCCAGCGAAAAGCAAGACGCCCGCCGTCGATGACATCCTCGACAAAATCAGCCACCAGGGCATGCAGAGCCTCACCGCCGAAGAGCGCCGCATCCTCGACCAGGCGAGTGAGGAGATGAAGCGCCGCGCCGGTTAACCCGCATTACTCTCGCCCTCGCGTGGCATGAAGTGCTCAGTGCTCAGTCAAACTCACCGGAAAAAATTCAAACTGAGCACTGAGCACCTTGGCACGCGGGCCACGAACACAGGAAGACCTGCTTCACCCAGCGGTGTGAGAAAGCCACGCTACCGCAGCACCACCCGGCACGGCGCACCATCTGCGCCCTCGAGTTTGATCGGCAGGCAGATCAGCTCGTAGTAGCCGGGGTTGATGTCGGCCAGATTGAGGCCCTCGATCACCCAGATGCCCGCGCCGAGCATGATTTGATGCGTTTCGACCACATCCTTGCCGTAGCCACCGATGCTGAGGTAATCGACACCCACCGTCACCACTTTCTGATCCACGAGATACTGGGCGGCATCTTTGCGGATGGAGATGAAGTCTTGGTCGAATTCCTTCATTTGCCAACTGCGCGTCGAGTTACGCGTCTTGAACAGCACGCGCTGCCCGGAGGCGAACTTGAGCTTCTTCAAATCATCCGCCGTGATTTGATCCTCACAGTCGAGCTCAAACACACGGCAACGGCCAATCACGGCTTCCAGCGGCAGTTGTTCTATCGTCATGCCGTCAGCGATGAAATGCCGCGGCGCATCCATGTGCGTGCCGGTGTGCGCGCTCATGCTGAGGTGCGTCAGGTTGCACACCGCACCGTCTTCCATGCGGTTCACGCGCTTGATCTGGCACTCGGGATCACCGGGCCAGTGAATCATGCCGTCGCGCAGCGGGACGGAGACATCTTTCCAGGGGCGTTTCATATAGTCATGGGTTTGTGTGATACGCGCCTGTGTCCAGCCCGGATTCAATGTAAAACATGAACTAGCCCACCCGTTAGCAGCGCATGTCCCAGCCATCCACCCTCCCGCGTCGTCAGTTCGTCAAAACCGCCGCAGCAACGGTCTTCGGCTTTCAAATCGTCCCACGACACGTTATTGGCGGTCCCGGCTTCATTCCGCCGAGTGAAAAGGTGAATCTCGGCTGCATCGGCATCGGCGGGCAGGGCGGCGGCGACATCCGCGATCTCGATGACTCCGGTCTCGCCAACATCGTCGCGCTTTGCGATGTCGATCTCGATCACGCCGCCGGCACGATCAAGAAATACCCGAACGCGAAGCTCTACCGCGACTACCGCGAACTCCTCGACAAGCAGAAGGACATCGACGCTGTGCTCGTCGCCACGCCAGATCATGTGCATGCGCCCGCGAGCATCATGGCCATGCGTGCCGGACGTCATGTGTATGTCGAGAAGCCGCTGGCCCACACCATCGCCGAGGCGCGTGCGATGCGCGACGTGGCGAAGGAAACCAACCGCGTCACGCAGATGGGCAATCAAGGCCACGCCAGCGAGGGCATCCGCCTCACGCGTGAATGGATTCAGGCCGGTGCCATCGGCCAAGTCGCCGAGGTGCATGTGTGGTCCGACCGCCCCGGCAAGTTCTGGGATTCGCAGGGCAAAGCCTATCCCACCGACACGCCGCCGCTGCCGAAGAACCTCGACTGGAACCTCTGGCTCGGCCCCGCCAAGGAGCGTGCCTATCATCCCGACTTCTGCCCGCGCAAGTGGCGCGGCTGGTGGGACTTCGGCTGCGGTGCGCTCGGCGACATGGCCGTCCACAACGCCGATCCCGCCTTCTACGCGCTCGACCTTGACGCCCCAGACTGGGTCGAGGCCGAAAACGGACCGAACAACAACCAGTCCTTCCCGGTTTGGAGCATCATCACCTACCACTTCCCCGCCAAAGGCGATCGCCCTGCCGTGAAGATGGTCTGGTATGACGGCGGCAAGCTCCCACCGCGCCCCGCAGGCCTCGAAGAAACCCGCAACCTCGGCGACAACGGCATCTACTTCGTTGGTGACCAAGGCTGCATCCTCGCCCCCGGCTGGTCCGGCACCCCGCGCATCGTTCCCGAGACGAAGATGCAGCAGTTCATCCTTCCCGCGAAGACCATCCCACGCTGCATCAGCGGCCACCGCAAAGAATTCCTCGAAGCCTGCAAAACCGGCAAACCCGAAGACGCCAAGTCCGGCTTCTGGTATTCCGCCCCCTTCACCGAATCGCTGCTCGTCGGCCTGCTCGCCGTGCGCTTCGGCAAACGCGTCGAATGGGACAGCGCCGCGCTGAAGTCACCCAACACCCCCGAAGCCGATGCGATCATCCACAAGGCGTATCGAGCTGGGTATGGCATCTGATCGGAGGATAGGCCTCCGGCCTGTCTGCGGATCGAGGCTTCCAGCCTTTTCCATCAAAGGCGAGACGCCTCGATCCACCGACAGCCTGGAAGGCTGTCCTCCTGCGGACGCGTCTCGGCCAACAAACTCCTTGCCTCGACCATCCAGGTCGAAGATTCTACCCCATGCCGAGTTCATCCACAGTCGCCGCCAGTTCCACAGGGCGGCAGCCAGTCTCAAACGCGTCATGTCCCGAGAAACGTCCCTTGCTCAGCTTGGAGCCGCCGCGGAAACCTTCACGCGTCACGCTGGAACAGGCGCAAGCCCAGTTTCAACGGCACAAAGCGCAGGCATCCGGCTCATAGGCGGCATTAAAGAGATTGCCTCACGACCACCGGACACGCACGGCAACGAACACAACTGCTGGCACATGACCGACACAGACAGCGGCGGTGTAGCGCGGAATTCCGATTCCGCGAAGGGACCGACTCGGAATCAGAATTCCGAGCTACAAAACGCCTCCTCTCACTCTGTTGCCGTTGATCGAAGAGAGTGGGGTAATGCGGGTTAATCTCACGCCAGCAGCTTCGTCACCAGCTCGCCCGCGACTCCCGTGAGCCTCATGTCGAGGCCTTGGAAGCGCTGGTTGAGCTTCGTGTGCTCGAAGCCGAGCAGATGCAGCAGTGTGGCATGCAGATCGTGAACATGCACCGGATCTTCGGCGACGTTGAAGCCGAATTCATCGCTCTGGCCGAGCGTGAAGCCCGGTTTCATGCCGCCACCGGCGAACCACATGCTGAAGCAGTTCGGATGATGATCGCGGCCATCGCTGCCGCCCTGCACCATCGGCGTGCGGCCAAATTCGCCGCCCCAGATGACGAGCGTGTCTTCCAAGAGGCCGCGCTGCTTCAAATCGCGAATCAAAGCGGTGCAGGGCTGGTCGGTGAGGCCGCATTGCTGCTTCAAGCCACCGACGAGACCGCCATGGTGATCCCAGGCCTCGTGAAAGAGCTGCACGAAGCGCACACCGCTTTCGATGAGGCGTCGCGCGAGCAGGCAGTTGTTCGCGAACGACGCCTCGCCCGGCTTCGCGCCATACATGTCGAGGATGTGCTGCGGCTCCTTCGAGATGTCCATCAGCTCGGGCGCGGTCTGCTGCATGCGGTAGGCCAACTCGAAGCTGTTGATGCGGCTGGCGATCTCAGGATCGCCGACAACGCCGAGACGTTCCTCGTTGAGCTGCTTCAAAACATCCAGCGTGTCACGCTGCGTCGCGTCATCGACACCCTTCGGATTGTTCAAGAACAGCACTGGCTCGCCGCTGCTGCGGAAGGGCACGCCCTGATACACGGTGGGCAGGAAGCCGCAGCCGAAGTTGCTCATGCCGCCGCTGGGGCCTTTTTGGCCGCTTTGCATCACGACATAGCCCGGAATGTCCTGATTCTCTGTGCCCAGACCGTAAAGCGTCCACGCACCGAAGCTCGGCCGACCGAAGATCTGCGAGCCGGTGCTCATCAAAATCTGCCCCGGCGCGTGATTGAAGGCGTCTGTCTTCATCGAGCGCACAATCGTCAGATCGTCGGCGATCTTCGCCGTGTGCGGCAGCAGCTCGCTCAATTCCGCACCACACTGACCATGCCGTGCGAATTTGAACTTCGGCCCCAGCAGCTTGCTGTTGGGATTGATGAACGCGGCACGATAACCTTTGAGCAAGTCCGGCGGCGGCAGCTTGCCGTCCCACTTCGCGAGTTCGGGTTTGTGGTCGAACAGCTCCAGATGGCTCGGCGCACCGCCCATGAAGAGATAGATCACGCGCTTCGCCTTCGCCGGGTAATGTGGTTTCTTGACCGCCAGCGGACTTACCGGCGCCGCTTTGGCCGCCAGATCCATCGCCGCAATGCTCGCCAGCCCCACGCCGCACTCTTTGAAAAACCAGCGGCGGCTGCGGTAGCGGACGTATTCGGCCTGGAGTTCGTGGCGGAGGTTCATGATCTCAAAGGTGCCGATAAATCGGCTGTTAGCGAGACTCTCTATCGCAGTGGCGGCACACCACAATCCCAGCGGCGGTTTTGTCCATAATGTCATGAAGGATCGCCAGGCCCGCCCTCGTTCACAGCGCCGCCATGAAGCTCCTGAGCCTCCTCCTTTCGTCATTCTGCATTCTGCATTCGTCATTTTCGGCTGATAAGCCGAATATCCTCTGGCTCACCAGCGAAGACCACGGCCCGCACATGGGCTGCTACGGCGACACCTTCGCCACCACGCCGAACATCGACGCCCTCGCGGCGAAGGGCATGCTCTTCAAGCGCGCGTGGTCCTGCGGCCCAGTCTGCGCCGCAGCGCGCACCACCATCATCGCGGGCATGTTTCCGCCCTCCACCGGTGGCGAACACATGCGCAGCATGACGGCGATGCCGAAGGGCACGAAGATGTATCCGCAAATCCTTCGCGAGGCCGGTTACTACTGCACGAACAACAGCAAAGAAGACTACAACCTCACCAAAGCCGAAGGCGTGTGGGACGAATCGTCCGGCAAGGCGCACTGGAGGAGTCGCAAGGACGGCCAGCCCTTCTTCGCCATCTTCAACGAGACCTGCAGCCACGAAAGCCAACTCCGCAAACGCCCGCACGAGGCGATTCATGATCCCGCCAAGGTCCGCGTGCCTGCGTATCATCCCGACACGCCCGAAGTGCGGCAGGATTGGGCGCAGTATTATGATCAGGTCACGCTGGCCGATGCCTCCGCCGGGAAACGTCTCGCTGAACTCGAAGCAGCCGGTCTCGCCGCCGACACGATCATCTTCTATTACGCCGACCACGGCAGCGGCATGCCGCGCAACAAGCGCTGGCCCTGCAACTCCGGTCTGCACGTCCCCATGGTCGTTTATTTCCCGCCAAACTGGAAACACCTCGCGCCAAAGGAATACGCCGCCGGTGTGAAGTCCGACCGCCTCGTCAGCTTCGTCGATCTCGCGCCCACGCTGCTCAGCATCATCGGCGTGCAGCCGCCGGAGTGGATGCAGGGCCACGCCTTCGCCGGACTGAATCAAACCGAGCCTCAACCCTTCATCTATGGCTTCCGTGGTCGCATGGACGAGCGCATCGACACCGTGCGCAGCCTCACAGATGGCCGTTTCGTCTATCTGCGCAACTACATGCCGCATCTCTCGCAGGCGCAGCATGTCAGCTATCAGTTTGAAACGCCCAGCACGCGCGTCTGGCGCAAAGCCTTCGACGACGGCAAGGCCACACCCGAGCAAAGCATCTTCTGGCAAGAGCCCAAAGCCGCCGAAGAACTCTACGACCTGCAAAGCGATCCCGACGAGGTCCACAACCTCGCCGCCAATCCCGAGCACGCCGAAACCCTCGCCAAGTTGCGCACCGCACAGGAAAACCTCGCGCTCAAGATCCGCGATGTCGGCCTGCTGCCCGAAGGCGAGATGCATCAGCGCTCTGAAGGCACCACGCCCTACGACATGGCGCACGATGACGCTTTATATCCGCTCGCCCGCATCCTCAAAGCCGCCGGTTCAGCCTCGTCGATGAAGCCCGATGCCCTCGCCGATCTCAAAGCTGGTTTCGCCGACAGCGACAGCGCCATCCGCTACTGGAGCGCCATGGGCGTCCTCATGCGCGGCAAAGACGGACTGACTGCCGCGCACGGTGAGATGGTCAAAGCCGCCAACGACAGCTCCACCTACGTCGCCGTCGCCGCCAACTGGGCGCTCGCCAAACACGGTAGCGAAGCCGAGCGAGCCATCGCGCTGCCCGAACTCGTCAAACTCGCCAACTGGAGCCAGCACAACGTCTTCACCGCCATGAGCGCCCTCAATGCCATCGGTGATCTCGGCGACAAGGCCAAGCCCATCGCCGAGCAGCTCAAAGCACTTCCCGCCAAAGGCGAATCGCCCGACGCCCGCTTCGCTGGTTATGTCGCTCGTTTGCTTGCCGACCTGAACGGTAGCAAACCTGCCTTTGAAGACGCCGGGGAGCCTCCCGCGAAGAAAAAGAAGAAGGCGAAGAAGTAATCCGCCCGCACACGATTTTTTGCTCCCATGAAACGCCGCACCTTCCTCAAATCCGTTCCCGCCGTTGCCGCTGCCACTCAGCTTTTGCCCGCGCAGGATGCCACGCCGCCGTTTGGCGCCGAGTTTCCGATGTTGGACTCCCAAACGACGGGGCAATGGTGGAATCGTGCAGTCACTGCGGCTCCGGCGACGAATCCGGAGGCCAAGGGAAAAGCGAAAGGCAAAGGCAAGGCCAAGGGCAATGCGGGGCCGATTGTCGATCTGAACGTGCCGCGTGATCAGGTCGTGTGTTTTGCCATCTACACGCATGATCGCGGTGTGTTGAAGGTTTCCGCGCAGTTGTTTCCGCTGAAGCCGGATGAAGCACGCGAAGCTCGCTTGGAATTGAAACGCGATGGCGAGTGGAAGGAAATCACGAAGGCCGAGGTGTTTTATCCGGGCTGGGACGCGCATTTCCGCGTCGAGGGCTGGGACAACACGCAGACCGTGCCCTACCGCGTGCGTCACGGCGAGCAGGCGATGTTTGAAGGCACGATCCGCCGCGATCCCATCGACAAAGATGAGATCGTCATCGCCAACATGTCCTGCAACTCCGCGCGCACGAAGGGCGGCAGGCCGGAGATCGTGCAGCATCTCATCGCGCAGAATCCCGATGTGCTGTTCTTTGCCGGCGACCAGACGTACCACCACACCGAGCACACGGCGGGCTGGATCGAGTTCGGAATGCAGTATCGCGATGTGATGAAGGATCGCCCGACGATCTGCATTCCTGACGACCACGATGTGGGCCACGGCAATCTCTGGGGTGAAAACGGCAAGCGCTCGACGATTCCCGGCGATGCGGACGGCGGTTATCGTTATCCGGTCGAGTACGTAAACCAGGTGCAGCGCGCGCAGTCGTGGCACCTGCCCGATCCGGTCGATCCAGCGCCGGTGGATCGTGGCATCACGGTGTATTTCACGCGCATGCGCGTCGGCGGCGTCGATTTCGCGATCTTGGAAGACCGCAAATTCAAGACCGGCCCCGCAGGCAAGATTCCGCAGATGGGACCACGGCCCGATCACATCAACGACGAGAAGTATGATCCCAAAACCATCGACCTGCCCGGCCTGCAACTGCTCGGCGAGCGCCAGATGAAGTTCCTCGGTCAGTGGACGCAGGACTGGACCGGCGCAGAGATGAAGTGCGTGCTTTCCGCCACCGCCTTCTGCGGCGCGGTGCATCTGCATGGCAGCCCTGACAACCGCCTGCTCGCCGATCTCGACTGCAATGGCTGGCCGCAAACCGGCCGCAACGAAGCCCTGCGCGAAATACGCCGCGCACGAGCCACGCATCTCTGCGGCGACCAGCATCTCGCCGTCTCAATGAAGCATGGCATCGACGCGTTTGGCGACGGTCCCTACGGCTTCACCAGTCCGGCGCTCGTGAACACGATCTACGGCCGCTGGTGGCATCCAAAGGACGAGCAGCCCGGTAAAAATCCCGTCGCAGGCAGTCCGTTGCCTTGGACCGGTGATTTCAAAGACGGCCTCGGCAATCTGATGTCCATCATGGCCTACGCGAATCCCGAGGACGTGCAGGACGAGAAAAAACGCGCCGATGGCTACGGCCTCGTGCGCTTCCACAAGAAGCTCAATCAAGTCACCTTCGAGTGCTGGCCGCGTTTCAACGAGGGCAAACAATTCCCCGGCTGGCCGATCAACGTGAACAGCGATGACAACGATGGTCGTATTCCCGTCGCGTGGCTGCCGGAACTCCTGATCGAAGGTGCGGAGCGTCCCGTGATCCAGGTGATCGCCGAAGCCAATGGCGAAGTCTTGTACACGATTCGCGCCAGAAGCAGCCACTTCCAGCCGCCGGTGTATGCGCAAGGCTCGTTCACTGTGAAGATCGGCAAAGACAAGCCGGATGCGCAGACGCTGACGGGGTTGCAAGCTGCGGACAAAGCCAGGGCAGGATCGAAGACGGTGAAGGTTTGAAGCAGACTCAGCCCTGCTTCAGCAGCGACTCCAGCGCCTGCAAATTCTCCGCTTCATCAAAGATGGCCCGCACTGGCACGGCGAAGCCAGCCACGGCTTCGCTCACCAAGGCGCCGGTCGCCGCTTTGATCTTGAGATGGTAGCCCTCGGGCCGCCGCACATACTGCTCCACGATTTCCGCATCGGCATCGACGATCCAGTATTCGCCCACATGCTGCTCGTAGTCCTCAAACTTCACGCCACGGTCATGTTTCGCCGTGCTGTCTGACAAGACCTCCACCGCAAGGTCTGGCGGCGGGAACAGCATGGTCTTCGGATTGAACGCCGCCGCCTTCTCCCTGCTGAAGAACACCACATCCGGCTCGTAATCATTGCGCGGAAACTTGCACATGCATTTCTCGGTGTGGACCACGCCCAGTCGGCGGATGCTCACAAAGGTGTCCAGCAGCTTGGTCAGATGCTTCACCGCGTAGAGATGACGGTTCATCGCGGGCGAATGCATGATGACCTGGCCGTCGATGAACTCCCATTTGCCATCGTCGGAGACTTCATCGTAGAACTTCTGCCGCCGCTCAGCCTCCGCGCGGAGATGCTGCTCGATCTCCCGGAAATACTCCGGCAGACGCGGTGAATGCAGAATGGGTTCGAGCACGGATTCCATGACAGCAGAGTTTACCGGCCCCTTGCCGGTCTTCAAGCCTGCGTTCCAGGCCAGGTGCATTTCCGATAGCGTCCCGTGCAAAAACGGGCTTCCCGCCGTGCGTTGGTTCCGCTAGCATCTCCAACCACCATGAAGCGCCTCCTCCTCTGCCTCGCCGTCATTTCAGCTTTCAGCTTTCAGCTTTCAGCTTTTTCCGCCTCGCCCCTCCGCGTCTTCATCCGCGCTGGCAAAAAATCCCACGGCCCCGGTGCGCACGACTTCCCGCAGTTTTTGAAGGAATGGGTGCCCATGCTTAATGAGCGCGGTGCCAAGGCCGATGGTGGTATGGAATTCCCGACGAAGGAGCAGCTCGATAAGACCGACGTGCTCATCCTGCACGCGCAGGAAGCGGGGAACATCAACATCGGCCCGGATCGCAAGAACCTCATGGAGTTCATCGCCCGTGGCGGTGGCGTCGTCACCATCCATGCAGGTGCGGTGTCGCGTGATCACGAGTGGTTCAAGTCAATCATCGGCGGTTCATGGAACTTCGAGCACACCAAGTGGCTGGAAGGCCCCATGCACCTCTACTTCACCGACAAGGAGAACCCCATCACCAAGGACATGTCGAACTTCGCCATGGACGACGAGATCTACTACGACATGGACCTGCTGCCCGAGTGCAAGATCCTCGCCGGAGCCTACACGCCGAAGCCCGCTGGCCTGCGCAATGAAAAAGCCGCCAAGAAAGCCGAAGAAAGCACCAAGGGCGGCAAACAGGTCAGCATCTACGACATCCAGCCGCAGATCTGGAGCTACGAAAAGGATGCCTACCGCGCCTTCACCTGCATCCCCGGCCACTATCACAAAAACTTCAGCCATCCCACCATGCGTGCCCTTTTGCTACGCGGCATCGCCTGGGCCGGCAAACGCGAAAACGCGGACGAACTCTGCAGGCCCGACGAACTCGGCGATAGCCTCCGCTACGTCGAAGGTGGCCCGACTCGCCCGGAAAAAGCCGCCGAGAAGCTCGAAGTGCATCCTGAGTTCGACATCTCGCTCGTTGCCGCCGAACCGCTCATCAACAAGGTCATGAATGTCGATTGGGACGAGAAAGGTCGCCTCTGGGTCTGCGAAACGCCGGAGTATCCAAACGGTCGTCGCGAGTTGAACGTGGAGAAGTGGAAGGACTCCGGCTCCTGGACCAAAACATACGACCGCGATCCCACTGACCGCATCTCCATCCTCACCGACACCAATGGTGACGGCATCATGGACAAGAAGCATGTCTTTGCCGACAAGCTCGAACTCGTCACCAGCTTCTGCTTTTACAAAAACGGCGTCATCGCCTGTGCCGCGCCGGACATCTGGTTCCTCGAAGACACGAATGGCGACGAAGTCGCCGACAAACGCACGAAGCTCTACACCGGCCTCGGCACCGGTGATACACACGCTGTCATCAACAACCTCCGCTGGGGCCTGGATGGCTGGGTGTATGCCACGCATGGTTACAGTGCGGGGGATGTTGAATGTCTTGGGAAGAAGCCGGGAAGTGCTCAGTTCTCAGTGCTCAGTGCTCAGTCGAAGGACTCCAAGCCCGCAGCCAATACTGAGCACTTGGCACTGAGCACTGAGCACTCCGCCCCCGTCCGCATCGGCAGCGGCGTCATCCGCTTCAAACCCGACGGCACCGAGATCGAGCAATACGCCTCCAAAGGCGGCAACACCTGGGGCCTCGACATCACCTCCGACGGCCAGGTCTTCTTCACGCAACCCACCAGCGGCACCGTGCTCTATCATGCCGTGCTACCCGAGTATGTGCTGGCCAAAGGCAAGATCCCCGGCACCAACAGCTACAAAGGCATGATCACCGGCCAAAAGACCTTCCCGCTCATGTCCTGGCCCGAGCAAGCCTACGTGCAGATCGACTTCGTCGGCAGCTTCACCGCCGCCGCTGGCTGCGCCATCTATGAAGGCGGCGCCTGGCCCGAGAAGTGGAACTACAGCTACTTCACCACCGAACCGACGCTCAACATCGTCCATCACCAGTTCGTCGAGAAAGACGGCGTCAGCTACAAGACGCACAAAGAAGCCGGTCGCGAAGAAACCGAGTTCATCCGCAGCAAAGACCTCTGGTTCCGCCCCATCGAAAACCGCGTTGGTCCCGATGGCGCACTCTATGTCGTCGATTTCTACAACCAAGCCGTCATCCACAATGACACGCGTGGTCCGATTCATGGTCCCGCGAATGCCGCCGTGCGTCCCGACCGCGACCACTACTTCGGCCGCATCTGGAAGGTGCAGCACAAGCAGGCGAAACCGGTTGCCGGAAGCTTTTATCATCATGGTTCGGATTCCAAGGGCACGATGGGCAGTGCTGCGCTGAAAATTTATGAATCAAAGGGTGATTCGCTTTCAACCTTCAAGTCGGCACAGGATGACTGGACGCGCTCGGCTGTGATCGCGGCTGCGGCCGATCATGCGGAAGAAACCATCGCTCAGGCACTCGCATCGCCAGAGGGTGTCGAGACACTTGTAAGGTCCCTGCTGCCGTCGATGAAATCGGCGGAAAATCTGATCAAAACCGCCGCCAACGCGGACGCGAAAGCCTCCGCTCTTAAGGTCATCCTTCTTCAAGGCATCGCTCAGCAGGTGAATGAAGCCCCCGCACTCACTCCGGCACTCACCGAGGCATTTAAAAAACTCCTCGCAGATCCGAGCACCGCAGGTGCCGCATTGCCGCTCGTCACGAAGTGGGACAAGGCCGGCGCACTCGCTGGCGAAGTGAAAGCGCAGCTCGCCAGCCTCGGCGCGAAGCTTTCCGACGACAAAGCACCCATCGAAGCTCGCATCAGTGCTGCTCAGGCGCTGATCGGTGTCGGTGGTGAGTTCGGAGTCCCGGCTTTAGCCGGAACAGACGCTCCCAAGGCCTTGCAGTCAGCGATCATCACAGCGCTGGATGAAAAAGGGGCGGCTCGAGATCTTGTCGGTATTTTTATCCGCCTAAAGGCGGGACTCCAAGCGGAACTACGAACGCAAGCCTTCGACGCCATCCTCAAGCGGCCCGAGTCCTCGCTCGCCATGCTCACGGCGATTGCGGATGGCAAGATTGATCCGAAGGACATCGGCCCTGGCAACATCGCGCGGTTGCGCACGCATCCGAACAAGCAGGTGGCGAAGCAGGCGAACGCGATGATGGACAAACTCAATCCCGGCGCGAAGGCGAAGAACGAAATCATCGCCAAACTCACGCCCGAGGTCGAAAAGCCCGGCAATTTGGCCAATGGCAAGGCCATGTTCACCGCCACCTGCGCCGTGTGCCACAAGCTCGGCGACATCGGCAAGGACGTGGCCCCGCCGCTGGTCGGCATGGGCGCGCATGGGCCGGCGGAGCTGCTCGTGCACATCGTGGACCCGAACCGCGAGGTCGATCCGAGCTTCTGGGCCTGGAACGTCACCAAAAAGAACGGCGACGTGCATGTCGGCGTCATCACCAGCGAAAACCAGGCCAGCGTGAACCTCCGCAACCAGGGCGGCGACGTGGAAATCAAGAAGAGCGACATCGCCACGCGCGAGAACACGCGCCGCAGCCTCATGCCGGAAGGACTCGACGCTCTCGGCCCCGAAGTGCTGCGCGACATCCTCTCCTTCATCTGCGGCAGTGGTGATCAGAAATTCCGCGTCATCGACCTGCGCACCGCCTATAACGCCGACAGCCGCGTCGGCATCTTCCGCGGCGAGGAGTTCAAGGATGAAACCGTCACGCTGCACAAGTTCGGCAACGTCACCGTGCATGGCGTGCCATTCTTCATCATGGACCCCGAAAAATCGCAAACGGGTGCCAGCTTCATCGCGCTCAAAGGCGGCGGCAAAGGCACCGTGGCGAATAATTTCCCCGCCAAGGTCGAAATCACCACCAATGCCACTGCCGCGAGCCTGCATCTGCTCGGCGGTGTCGGCGGTTGGGCCTGGCCCTTCGGCGGTGATGGTAAGATCGGTGAACCGGCGATGACCGTGCATGTCGATTACGCCGACGGCGACCAAGAAGCCATCGTCCTCAAAAACGGCGAGCACTTTGCCGACTACATTGGCCGCGCCGAAGTGCCATTGAGCGAAGACACCGGCGACTTCACCCGCCGCGGCCAGCTCCGCTATCTCGCCATCAATTTGAAGAAGAAGGCGCAGCTCAAAAAGCTGACACTCGAAACCAGCGGCGGCATGCTGACCCCCTGCACCGTGGCGATCACCGCGAGTAGTGTAGGCGTCTCGCCTGCAACCAGTGCCCCGGGCATTTTGCCCGGCTCTGGGAAAGCGGGCAGAATGCCCGCAGCACCCGCGTCAGGCGGGACGCCCGACCTACAGCCCAAATCCGGCGGCCCTGGCGATGGCCCACTCGTTCCTGCCACGCCGGTGAACTGGGAGGCGGGCAAGACGAAGGTGCTCGTCATCGGCGGCGGCAGTTCACATAACTTCGCCGAGTTCTTCGGCAAAACGGATGTCACCACGCTCAAGGCCGCCGGTTTCACGGTGCATTACACCGAAGACCGTGATCAAGCCGCCACCGAACTCGCCAATGCCGACGTGGCCATCATCAGCGTGAACCGCAAATTCTTCGACACCGCCGTGTACCGCAAAGCGCTCTTCGATTTCGCCGCCGCAGGCAAAGGCATCGTCATGCTGCATCCTGGAACTTGGTATGGCTTCGGCCAGTGGCCGGAACTGAACGCGCAAATCGTCGGCGGCGGTGCGCGTGGGCATGACAAGATCCATCCGTTTGAGGTGAAAGCCGTGAAGGCCGATCATCCGATCATGCAGGGAGTCCCGCCGAGCTTCACCGTCGAAGACGAACTCTATTACGTGAACGCCGAGCCCGACAAAACCCCACCCGGCACCGCCAAGATCACCGTCCTCGCCGAAACCAGCCCCAGCGACAAATTCAAGGCCTCACACCCCAGCGTCTGGATCACCGAGCACCCGAAAGCCAAGATCGTCGGCATTGCGCTCGGCCATGATGCGCGGGTGCATGACTTGAAGCCCTACCAACAGCTTCTCATCAATGCCTCGAAGTGGAGCAGCGGGAAGTGAGCCGGAGCGCGAGTATGGCGTAGCCTACTCGCCTCTTTTTCCCAGCGCGCCGCAGTCCACGAAGCCAGCCTTCAAATCATCCGCCCACGCCAAACCAAACAGGCGAGTGGTCTTCGACACACTCGCGCTCCGTTCGCTCGTTGCCGACTTCTTGCTTGACCATCTTGTGTCCGAGCGAGTATTTCGTTTCGTATGGCGCTTCTTACAGACCATTCAGGTTGGACAGATCGCGGTTATCTTCCTCACTACGACAAGCCGGGCCTAGTGCAGGCGGTGACTTTTCGATTGGCGGATTCGCTGCCAAAATCTAAGCGCAGCGAGTGGGAGCATCTCCTCCAGATCACCGACGACGCGGAGGAGCGCAATCGCCAGATCGAGTGCTACCTAGATCAAGGGGCCGGTTCCTGCGTGCTGCGACAAGCCGAGTGCGCAGAGATCGTCCAAAACGCGCTGCTGCATTTTCACTCCCAGCGCTATCGGCTCATCGCATGGTGCGTGATGCCGAATCACGTTCATGTGCTGTTTAAAACCTTCGCAGGACATCCGTTGGGCAAAATCATCCACTCGTGGAAGACGTTCACGGCTCGTGAAATCAACAAATTTCTCCGGCGAGTCGGCCCACTCTGGCAGGAAGACTACTTCGACACCTTCATGCGGGATGACGATCACCAGTGGGCCGAGAAGGAATACATCGAAGGCAATCCCGTGAAGGCCAAGCTTGTCACCCGAGCCAGCGACTGGCCCTGGAGCAGCGCAGCCCGGAGCGCGAGTATGGCGTAGCCTACTCGCCTCTTGGACGAACAGGCGAGTGGTCTTCGACACACTCGCGCTCCGGCCGACGTATGCCTCGCATGACTCGTGCGCTCATCTTGCTGTTCCTCAGTTCATCGCTTCAAGCGGAATCCATCACGCTGGCCAAAGAAGGCCGCGCACTCGTTCCCATCGTGGTTTCAGAGCCAACGAAGCCCATGGGTGCTGAACTGGCGGCGATGCTGAAACGCATCACAGGGGCCGAATTCGCCATCGAGACCTCGACGGAGCCGCGCGGCATCTTCCTTGGCCTCAACACGACCCAGCACACGATCACGGAGCGTGAGGACTACACGATGCGGAGCGAGAAAGATCGCCTTCTCATCCTTGGCAACACACCGCAGGCGGTGGAGCATGCGGTGTGGGATTTGCTGCACCGGATGGGCTTTCGGCAGTTCTTTCCGGGCAAGACGTGGGAGATCGTGCCGGAGAAGCCGACGCTGAGCATCGACGTGAATGTCAGCGAATCGCCCGACTACCATGCGCGGAAGATTTGGGCTGGTTTTGCTTATCTGAAGGAGCGTGACGAGGTCTATGACGAGTGGTGCAGGCGAAATCGTGCGACATCGGGCATCACGCTGAGTTCGGGGCATTCCTATGATGGCATCATGAATCGTCAGCAGGATGAATTTGCGAAACACCCGGAGTTTTTGGCCTTGGTGGACGGGAAACGGCAAAAGCCGAAGTTTTGCATCGCGAATGAGGGATTGAGGAAACTCGTGGTGAAGGATGCACTGGAGCATTTTGCCAAAGAACCCGAGCTGGACTCGATTTCATGTGATCCGAGCGACGGCGGCGGCTGGTGCGAGTGTGCAGAGTGCGCGAAGATCGGCAGCGTGACGGACCGTGCGCTGCTGCTGGCCAATGACGTGGCGGAAGCGGTGAATGAGGTGAAACCAGGCCGCCTGATCGGCATGTATGCCTACAGCGAGCATTCGCCGCCACCATCCATTCAGGCGCATCCGCAGGTGGTCATCAGTGTGGCTACGGGGTTCATCCGTGGGGGTTACACCATGGATCAACTCATCTCCGGCTGGCAGGCGAAAGCGAAGACACTGGGCATCCGCGAATACTACAGCGTGAACACCTGGGACCGAGATCTGCCGGGTGCGGCACGCGGTGGCAACATCGAGTATCTGCGCACGACGATCCCGCATTTTCATCAAAGCGGAGCGCGCTTCATGTCGGCAGAGTCGAGTGACAACTTCGGGCCCAACGGCCTCGGTTACTATCTCGCGACGCGCATGATGTGGGATGTGAAGGAGGCGAAACATGTCGAAGCGCTCGTCGCCGACTTCCTCGACACGTCCTTTGGTCCCGCTCGTGCGCCGATGGCGAAGTTTTATGCGCTGCTGGATGGCACGAAGCGTCAGGCACTGAGCGATGACTTGCTCGGCAGAATGTTTCGCCTGCTGGATGAAGCGCGCGCTTTGACCAACGATGCGGCGATTCGCCCACGGTTGGATGATCTCACGCTGTACACGCATTACGTGGAGCTGTATCACGATTACGCCTCGGCACAGGGCAAGGAGCGCCAGACGGCCTTCGAGCAACTGTTCCGCTTCATCTGGCGCATCCGCCACACCGGCATGGTGCATGTGAAGGCGCTGTGGCGTGATCTGCCGAACCGCGACAAGTCCGTCGCGCTACCTGCGCTGGCGAAATACAGCGATCCTGAGGCCACGAACCCGTGGAAGTCGGATGAGGGCTTCACGGCCGATCAAATCGCCGGTTTCATTCGTGAAGGCATTGCGAATCGCAAGCTGCTCGACTTTGCGCCGGTCGCTTTCAGCAACAAGCTCGTGCCCGCGACTGCCTTGGCGCTGCCTCAAGTGCCGCAGGGCAATGCGGGCATGTATTTGAGAGGCGTGCGCGATTTCTGGACGTGGATCGACAAAGAACCGGCCAACATCAAGCTCACGGGCAAGGCTGGCATCATCTACCCGAGCCGTGGCACCGCGAAGGTTGATCTCTACCCGCTGGCGGAGGTCGAAAGCAAAGCGGTGGCGCATTTCGAGATCCCGCCGGACAAGGCGGAGCATGCGATCGAGTTCAACACGAGGTTCCCAGGCCTGCACCGCATCGAAGTGAGTGATGCCACGCAAGGAACGCTCATCTCGTGGCCTGACGGCATGCCGATGACCATCGTCAGCAGTCAGGAGCAGCCGGCGAAGCTCTTTGGTCGCTGGCACATGTATTTTTATGTGCCGAAGGGCACGAAGGTCATCGGCGGCTTCAGTGAGGGCGAAGGCTTCGTGCTGAATCCTGCGCACAAGACGGCGCACACCTTTGCCGACAAGCCAGGCTACTTCAGCATCCCCGTGCCAGTGGGTGAGGATGGTAAGTTGTGGAGCTTCAAGCACAGCGCTGGGAACCGCTTCCTCATGACCGTGCCGCCATGTCTGGCGCGTGATGCGAGTGAGCTGCTGCTGCCGGAGGAAGTGGTGATGAGGGACTCGAAATGACGTAGTCCGCGCCAAGACAAACAGGCGAGTAGTCTGCGACACACTCGCGCTCCGACTGCTGTGCGAGATTAGGCGAATGGTGGCGTTTTGAGCTGCATGAAAATATTTTTCACCGCGCTCGTACTTTTGTCGTCGTTGCATGCTCAAGAGGTCGCGCCGTTTCCGAAAGCGCATGTGCAGAGTGTGTGGGTGCAGTCGATCTGGGCGGATGGGAAGCACAATGGGTTCCCTGGAATCGCACGCGTAGGTGACTTTTATTATGTCACGTTTCGCAGCGGCGAGGGGCACGGCTCGGAGAAGTCGGACATCGTGGTGATTCGTGCGGCGGCGAAGGATTTGAAGACGTGGGAGAAGGTGGCGTCGTTCACGCGGGAGCATGACTGCCGTGATCCGCTGGTGTTTGATAACAAGGGCAAGGTGCAGCTCGTGTTTCACTCGAAGGAGGATTTTTACTCGCAGTCGGCGGACGGCGTGACGTGGAGTGAGCCGGTGATGCTCAATGCGGAATTCATGAAGCCGACGGCGGAGAGCAAGCTGACCTTCAAATCAGAGCGGCGCTGGCTGTTCCGCATCCGCCAGGGGCCGGACGGGGCATTTTATAGCTTGGCACGTTGTGGGATCAAAGAGGAGGGCGGTGCGTTTGGGTTGATCACTTACCGCTCTGAAGATGGCGTGAACTTCAAGGCGCTACACACGTATGCGGAGGGGCCAACGAGTGCGCTGGCGGCTGCTGGCGGCACCGGCTGGGGCCATGAGGCGGATGTGGCGTGGACTCCAGATGGCACGTTGGTGAGTGCGATCCGCAATGGCAATCCGGGCATCGTGGTGCTGGGCAAAGGGCCACTGGGGCCGTGGAAGGCCTTTCAAACGGATGCGTGGAACTTCGGCGGCCCGGCACTGCATCGCACCAAAGGCGGCGGCATCCTGCTGGCGGCGCGTGCGTTGCCTGAGAAGAGCACGACGGGCTTCCCATCGGTCTGCAAGGTGTGGACGGTGACAGCTGATGGAGTCGAGAAGCCGTGGATCATGCCGAGTGGAGGTGATGGCGCGTATCAGAGCTTTGCGGACGGCGTGGCGGGTGATGAGGTGCTGCTGGCGTATTATTCGTCTCACGAATACCCGCAGCCGAAAGGCGTGGGGAACAATCCGGCGAACATTTACCTCGCGCATCTGCGCGTGCGTCATGTACAACCGTGAGTATGCCGAACTACTCGCAACTCAATCCCGAGCTGCTGGTCGCCACGGTGGAGCAGCTTTCCAAACGTGTTGGCGAGCGCTTTCCACAGGCGGGGCTCTTCAAGGTTTCGCGACATCTGTGTGACATCGCCACCGAATCCCGCAAGCGGGTGAGCAAATCAGCGCGGCGTTCGATCTGGATTCGCTGCTTGATCGGGCTGCTGCTGGTGCTGCTCATGGCGGGAATCGCGATGAGCGTTGCCGCGTTCAAGATTCAGCCGAAGCCGGGATCGGTCACCTGGCTGGAGTTTGTTCAGGTGCTGGAATCCGGGATCAACGACATCATCCTCGTGGGCGCGGGCATTTTTTTCCTGGCCAGCCTGGAGAACCGCATGCGGCGGCGGCGCATTTTGAAGGCGCTGCATGAACTGCGCTCGCTGGCGCATGTGATCGACATGCATCAGCTCACCAAGGACCCGCAGCGTGCGGCAGGCGTTCTGATTGCCACGCCGTCCTCGCCTCGCAGCGAACTCTCGCCGGACCAGCTCATTCGTTATCTCGACTATTGCAGCGAGATGCTGTCGCTGGTGGGGAAACTGGCGGCGCTGTATTTGCAACGCTCGGATGATGCGGTGGTGCTGAGCACGGTGGATGAGATCGAGGGGCTGACCACGGGCCTGTCACGCAAGATCTGGCAGAAGCTCATGATCATCCATGCCGGGCCGAAATAGGGCGGATTTTTCACGCTCATGGGTAGCAGTACGTCGAGCTGTTTCCGTGCTGCTGCTCCCAAAGTGCTCAGTGCTCAGTGCTCAGTGCTCAGTGCTCAGTGCTCAGTGCTCAGTGCTCAGTGCTCAGTGCTCAGTGCTCAGTGCTCAGTCAGCATGACAACACCCGAGGCTTCACTGAGCGCTGCGCCCGGCGGGGGGAAGGAATATCGAACAAGGAATCTCGAACTTTGAAGGTCTGAGTTCTGACTTCGGAGTTCCTTGTTCGAGATTCGATATTTGGCTCTCCGCACTGAGCACTGAGCACTTTGATCGAATGCGGGAAACACAAAAAAGGGCGACCCGGTTTGGATCGCCCTTCTGTTTGAGTGAGGATGACGTGAATTACTTCACGATGCCGAGCAGCTCGACTTCGAAGACGAGAGCTTCGTTCGGGCCGATGTCGCCGCCTGCGCCGTTTTCACCGTAAGCGAGCTGGGAAGGGATGAAGACTTTCCATTTGGAGCCGACGGGCATGAGTTGAAGGGCTTCGGTCCAGCCTTTGATGACTTCCTGCACGCCGAAGGTGATGGGCATGCCGCGCTCGACGGAGCTGTCGAAGACCTTGCCGTCGATGAGGGTGCCGTGGTAATGGACGTTCACCTTGTCGGTGGCGGCGGGCTTGGGTCCGTCGCCAGCTTTGACGATTTCATATTGCAGGCCGCTGGCGGTGGTGGTCACGCCTTTGCGCTTGCCGTTGTCCGCGAGGAATTTGTCGCCGATGGCTTTGGACTCCTGCCCGCGTGCGGCGGCCTTGGCCTGCATGCTGGCTTCAAAGGCCTGCATGGCGGCCATGAGTTCTTCCTGGGTGAACTTGGGCTTGTCACCGGAAAGACCGGACTTGATGCCCTCGATCAGGGCGGTGATGTCGATGGCGATGCCTTGACCTTTGAATTGTTCGCCGAAATTACGGCCGATGAAGTAGCTGACTTTGTCCATGGGAACGGCGGTGGTGGCAGGGGCTGCGGCCGGCTGCGCTGGCTTGACCTCCTGGGCTTGGGTGGCGGTGACAGCCGCGAGCGCGGCGCAGAGCAGGGCGATGGTGGGTTTCATATGGGAGGCGCGGAGACTACCCACGGCCCCGGTGCGGTCAATCAAAGCATGCGCCGGGCGGGAAAAAGCCGTTTGACCCCGTCCCCCCCTTGAAGCACTATCGCCGCCCTTCAAACCAGAACCTATATGCCCGCGAAAATCTATACTGAAAAAGACGCCAGCCTTGCACCGCTCAAAGGCAAGACCTGTGCTGTGATCGGCTTCGGCTCCCAAGGCCACGCCCACGCCCTGAACCTCAAAGAGAGCGGCGTCAAAGTCATCATCGGGCTGTACGCAGGCTCCAAAAGCCGCAAAGTCGCCGAAGAAAAGGGCCTCAAAGTCTATGACACTGCTGAAGCCGTGAAACTGGCCGATGTGATCTTCATCGCCGTTCCAGACACGAAAATCGGTGGCGTTTACAAAAAGGACATCGCCCCCCACCTCACCAAGGGCAAGACCCTGCTCTTCTCCCACGGCTTCGCCATCCTCTACAAGACCGTCGTCCCGCCGAAGGACGTGAACGTGATCATGGTGGCCCCGAAAGGCCCGGGCCACATCGTCCGCCGTCAGTACACCGAAGGCAAAGGCGTCCCCGCCCTCATCGCCATCTATCAGAACGCTGACAAACAGGCCAAGAAGATAGCGCTCGCCTGGGCTCATGGTATCGGCGGCACCCGTGGCGGTGTGCTCGAAACCACCTTCAAGGAAGAAACCGAAACCGACCTCTTCGGCGAGCAGACCGTGCTTTGCGGTGGTGCCAGCGCCCTTGTCCAGGCCGGCTTTGAAGTGCTCACCGAGGCTGGTTACAGCCCTGAGATGGCTTACTTCGAGTGTTTGCACGAATTGAAGCTCATCGTCGATCTCATGAACGAGTCTGGCATCGCCGGCATGCGTTTCTCTATCTCCGAGACCGCCAAGTGGGGCGACGTCAAAGTTGGACCGCAGATCATCGACAAATCGGTGAAGGTTCGCATGAAGAAAGCCCTCAAAGACATCCAGACCGGCAAGTTCGCCAAGGAATGGATCAAGGAGACCGAAACCGGCTACAAGAAGTTCAACAAGCTGCTCAAGGACGGCGAGAAGCACCCGATCGAGAAGACCGGCGCACGCCTCCGCAGCCTGATGCCGTGGATCAAGAAGCGCGACATCAAAGGCCAGCAGGCCAGCTACTCGTAAGAGCGCCAAGGCGGTCAAGCATCGTCAATTAAGTCAAACAGAGCGCGGATCGGTGACGATCCGCGCTTTTTTGTGTCCTCATGGGCAGAATGAAAATGCGTGTTGAAAAATGCCGTGGCGATCCTGTAGTGTTACACCATGAAAACGATGTCCATCGGCGAACTCGTGCGTCGGCCAGGTACCGCGCAAAAACTGACCGACAAAGGCAGGAGCGTGAGAGTGACACACCGTGGCAAGCCACTCTGGGTGGTGACTCCCGATGTGTCCCAACCACCCTCGCAGAAGGATGAAAAGCGCGAAGCATGGCTGGACCGCAGCCTAGACGAGCTTCTGGCGGAAACGCCTCGCCCTGGAAAATCTGCGGCACGGATGGTGATCGAGGATCGCCGCTAACGCCCAAGCCCCATGCACTACACGGACAGCAGCTTTATGGTGAGCTTGGTCATGCGAGACGCGGCGACGGAAGCTGCCACGGCGGCTTTTCGATCCATGTGACGCAGGCAGTTGATCTTCACGGATCTGCATCAAATGGAAGTGCGCAACACGATCCGCCGTGTCGAATACCAGCAGACGCTTGAACTGCCGACCAAACAACGCGGGCAGGCGTCTGAAAACCGCAAACGCGCAGAAGCGCGCCTCGACTCTTATGTCCAGCGCGGCAATTTCCTCCAGACGCCAACGGACTGGAGTGGAATCATGGAACGTTTTGCCAGACTCAGCGAGGCACACACCGCGCGTCTCGGCTGCCGCACCTTCGACACGCTGCATGTGGCTTTCGCCCTGGATGCCCGCTGCGAGACATTTGTCACCGGCGATACCAAACAGGCAGCACTGGCCACCGCGTCAGGCTTGAAGGTGCGTTTGGTGGAGATAGATGACTGATCGGACTTGGATCAAACGACTGCATGCCCGTCACGCCTTGGCGTGAATCTCGTCGATGGCTCGGGCTGATGCCTGGCGTGAGTCGGGTGTTTTGAACAAGATCGCGACGCCGATGGTGACGAAGGTGCCCAGGGTGATGCGCCAGGGGAAGGACAGCACGAAGGGCTGATCGATGCCGAGCTTGGTCTGAATGCCGAGGACGTTGCTGAGGAGCAGCACGGCCACGATACCAGAGACCATGGCGATGATGTTGCCCGTGTCGCAACCACGGGTCTTCGTGAGCACCGCGAGCAGGAACACACCGAGCAGCGATCCGAAGGTGAAGCCGAGAATGCCGAGAACGAGCGGCAGAATTTCAACCTTCGGATTGTGCGCCATGAACCAGGCCGTCCAGATGCCGACCACGATGATCAGGAAGGCGAAAAATACGGTGCTCCAGCGCAAAACGGCGATGCGCTTCGAGTCTGGCGCGTCGGCAGGAAGACGTGGCAGGATGAAATCGCGCGACAGGCTGGTGGCGAGCGCGTTGAGCGCCGTGCTGAGCGATCCCATCGCCGTGGCGAGGATGCCCGCCGTCACGAGGCCGCGCATGCCAGCGGGCATCTCGTTCATGATGAAGAAGGGGAAGACCTCGCGGCTTTCCACCGGCAGCGCCGCGTTCGGATGCGCCAGATAGTAAGCCTTGAGCAGCACGCCGATGAGGATGAAGGCCGAGACAATCGGCAGATCGACGATGCCGGAGAGAATCGTCGCGAAGGCGCTCTGGCGGCGGTTTTTGGCCGTGAGCATGCGCTGCACTGTGTCCTGGTCGATGCCGTGCGTGCTCATCGTCACGAAGGTGCTGCCGATGATCGCGGCCCAGATGGTGTACTCACTGGTGAAGACATTTTTGATCCATGCCCAGGCGCCTGTTTCGGCAGGCTTGGCGAAATCGAAGAACACCGGGTTCTTGATCACATCCGCCACCGCCCCCCAGCCACCGGGGATTTTCATCAGCAGGTAGGGAATTGTGAAGCCGAGTGAGGCCACCAGCACGCCCACCTGGATGAAATCCGTCCAGATCACCGCCCGAATGCCGCCCACCGAGGTGTAGAGCGCCGTCAGCAACGTGACGACCACCACCGCACCCGCGTACAGCCAGAATTTCGTGTTCGCATCCACCGCACCGCCCTGCCACATCGCCACCGCCAGCACGAGGATGATCGCAGAGACATAGAGCCGCGTGCCCATCGCCAGCACACGGGTGAACATGAAGGTGATCGAGGCAAACTTCCGCGTCACCGGCCCGAACCGTGTCTCCAGGAACTCATAGAGCGAGATGACGCCGTGCCGGTAAAAGACCGGGATGAACAGGAAGCTCACGATGATACGTGCCATCACCGTGCCGATGGCAAACTGCGCGTAGCTCCAGTTCTGCCGACTGTAGCCGGACTCCGGTGCGCCGAGAAACGTCGCCGCACTGATCTCCGCCGCCAAGATCGATGCCAGCACCGCCCACCAGGCAATTTGACGGTCTCCGAGTGTGAAACCCTCCACACTGTCGCTTTTGCTTCGTTGCGAGAGGCCGATGCCAATGATGATGGCGAAGTAACCGAGAATGACGAGTGCGTCGAGGAGGTAGGGCATGGCGTGAGTGATGCGAAGTCTCGCTGCAAAGCACCATGCACGTCAAGCGCCCAGCCTCCCGCCGCCGCAGTCTTTCTACCTTGGCAAAGGGTCAACGGCGGCCTTCCCGCCGTTTACCGTGTCACAACTTTGGTTTCCAACCTCGGCGCAGCACGAACAATCACGCGTTCCTCCACCTTGGTGCCGTATGGAGACACCAGGGTTACTTCTTCATAAACTTTGCCAATGTCCTTGTTGGTCAGCGGGTGCTGGATCAGACGACGGGTGGCGATGGTCGTGTCGCCAAGTTTTTGAACCGAGACAGTTCCACCCTTCGTTGGCACAGGTGTGCGCACTGTTTCTGCTGGAGCAGATGAGGCATGCTCGCTGGGCGAACTGCACTGGGTAAGCAGCATGGCGGAGCAGAAAACGCAGGTGAGGATTGGGAGGATTCTTTTCATCATTGTGGGGTTGTTGGTGCGCGCTTAGTCTATCAAACGCGTGCATTGAGATGTCGGCGCGGCGCAACGGTTCAATTTTTTTCCATCTGCATAAGTGCCCCAAAGCAAGGAGTGGCATTTTAGCCTTGCATCACTTGGATAAGCCCACATCATCCACTAGCCCATGCAAAGAATGCGCCTATGCACGTTAGTCATGTTCGCCATCTTGGCTCCATCCCTTGGCCTGAAAGCCCAGCAGGAGCAACAGTTGGTGGCACTGCATCAGCGTTATCACAGTGCCGCCGCCATGTCTGCCCAAGGTCGCTTGGCTGAGGCGGAACGCGAGTTTCGTGAGGTTGTGATTCTCAGCAGCCGGATATTTGGCAAGGAGCATCCCGACACGCTCGTCAGCCGCAGTGATCTGGCCGCCACTCTGGCTGGCGAGGGTAAATACGCCGAGGCCGAAAAAGAAAACCGCGCTGTGCTAACCATCCGCATGGGCGTTCTCGGTCCCGAGCATCCTGACACGCTGCTCAGTCGCAACAACCTGGCCGCCGCACTTCAAGAGCTGGGGAAAAAAGCCGAAGCCGTGCGCGAATACCGCACTGTGATGGCGGTTCGCCAGCGCGTATTGGGGGCGGAGCATTTGGAGACACTCGAAAGCCGCAACAATCTCGCCACCGCGCTGCATGACCAGGGCAAATACGCTGAAGCCGAAAAAGGGCACCGCTCCGTTCTCGAGGTGCGTGAGCGCCTGCTCGGCGCAGAGCATCCCAAGACGCTGGCCAGCCGTAACAACCTCGCCGCCGTTCTCCAGGAACAAAACCGGCCAGCCGAGGCCGAGCAGGAGCATCGCGCGATCCTTACCCTTCGCGAACAAGTGCTGGGGCCGCGTCATACCGATGTTTTCCTGACCTGCTTCAATCTGGCGCTGTGCTTGGAGGCGCAGTCAAAATTCAGCGAGGCACTGGCCTTCATGCAGCGAGCGCAGACTGGCTTCAAACAGCAGCTCGGTGCGATCCATCCGCACACCCAGTTTGCCGCAGAGTCCATGCAGCGTATCGCAGCGGAGTTGAAAAAATAGCCGCTTCGCCCTGCCGGCCATCCCGCCCCCGCAAAAGCACTCGCACCTTCGCTCGGACTTGCTAGCATCCGCCCCGCATGTCCGCCGTCACCTTCCTCAAAGAATTCTGCCGTAACTGGCAGACCGTCGGTGCTGTGGCTCCCTCCAGCCCGGCGCTGGCGGAGCGTATGATGGAGGCCACCGGTGTCTGCCAGGCACGACGCATACTGGAGCTCGGCCCCGGTACCGGAGCCTTCACCCGCGCCATCGCCGACACGATGTCACGTGAAGCCAGCTACCTCGGCATCGAACTCAACGACACCTTCGTCCAGCAGCTTCGCCCGCGTTTCCCGCGGATGTGCTTTGAATGTGCAGGTGCGCAGGAATTTGATTTCACTCAGGTGCTCGCGCCCGGCGAAACCTTCGACACCATCATCAGCGGCCTGCCGTGGACGGCCTTCCCGCGTGGCTTGCAGGAGGCGATTCTAAACAACGTGCTCCCGCATCTCGCCCCTGGCGGCTGTTTTGCCACCTTTGCCTACTGGGGCTTCCACAAACTGCCCAGCGGTCGGCGTTTCCGCTCCCTGCTGCACGAACTGACCCACGGCGTCGAAACCACCCGCGTCGTCTGGCCCAATCTGCCGCCCGCGTTTGTTTACGTCGCCCGCAAGAGCTGAACCGGCTCACTCGGCCTGCTTCTTCTTGCCTTTGCCTTTCTTTTTGGGTTCGGAACTGGTCTGCGGCGTGTTCTTCGTCGGCATCGGCGCTTTGATGGATTCACGCCACGCCAGCATCTTCGCGTGCAATTCCTTCGCCTTCTCCGGCATCTCTGCGGCGAGGTTTTTCTGCTCACCGATGTCGTCCTTGAGGTTGTACAGCTCCAGCCGGCCATCCTCGAAGTATTCCATCAGCTTCCAGTCGCCGACTTCGATCAAACCGACCGGCGTTGTGCGCCACGTTCCGCCACCCGCGCCGAGATAGCCGGGAAAGTGCTGATAAATCGCCTCACGCTTCAAACTGGCCGCTGCATCGCGAAACACCGGCACCAGGCTCTCGCCGTCGAGCGGTTGGCCTTCAGGGGCCGTCGCTTTGCCGATTTCGGCGAAGGTCGGAAACATATCCACATGGATCGTTGGCACATCGCTGCTCGATCCGGGCTTCGTCACGCCCGGCCAGCGCACGATCAGCGGCACCCGCGTCCCGCCTTCATACAAACTGCCCTTCCCGCTGCGCAGCGGCGCATTGTCCGTGATGTCGCCGCCCTGCACTCCCTCTCGCGCATAACCGCCCACGCCGCCGTTATCAGTGGAGAACACGAGCACCGTGTCGTCGGCCAGCTTTAATTCATCCAGCGTCGCCATCACGCGGCCCACGCTTTCATCCACGCTCGCGATCATCGCCGCATACGTCGGGTTGTTGTGGCCGCCGACGCCCGCCTTGTCCTTGAACTTCGCGATCAACTCCGGCTTCGCCTGATGCGGCGAATGCACGCCGAAATGCGGCAGGTAGAGGAAGAACGGCGCGTCCTTGTGCCGCTGGATAAAGTCCACCGCTTTGTTCGTGAGGAAGTCGGCCAGATACTCGCCCTTCGGATACTCCACCTTCGGCTGCGTCGCGAAATCGAAGTGCTTGCCCATCGTGACGATGGCCTCGTCAAAACCACGCTGTCCCGGATGATACTCGCCCTTCTCGCCGAGATGCCATTTGCCGAACATTGCCGTCGCGTAGCCTGCCTTCTTCATCCTCTGCGCGATCGTGACCTTCTCCAGCGGCAGATTCTCCGCGTTGTCCACCGGCCGCAGCGGCCGCGACTCCCATTCAAAGCGCCCGATGCCACCCACCGTATAAATACCCGTGCGCGCCGCATACTGGCCCGTCATCAGCGCCGCACGCGTCGGTTGGCAGTTCTGGCAATGGTGATGCCGCGTCAGCTTCATACCTTGCGATGCCAGCTTGTCGATGTTCGGCGTTTCGTAATACTTCGAGCCAAAGCAGGCTACGTCCGTATAACCGAGGTCGTCCGCGAGGATGAAAATGACATTCGGCGCACGATCAGCGGCCTGAATGAACGAAGTGAGGAGGAATAAGCAGAGCAGGAGCTTCATGCGCCCCTGAACGCAGCCCGAAGCGGCTGGATTACACATTTCCGTATCGACAGCGGCCAAACCACTCGCTTTGATCCGCCCATGCTTCGATTCATCCTGCTCTTCCCCCTCCTCGCCTCCTTCAGCTTTGCCGCCGACGCGAAAAAGAAGGACGACGACACCATCAAGCCCGGCGTCCGCTCTCCCATCACCTTCAAAACCTCGCCACCGGTGTCAGATAATGAGCAGCTCAAGATGCGCATGCATGCCGCTGAAACACCACCGCCCTACAACGTCAGCATGGAGAAATTCGACATCATCGTGCCGAAGAAATACAAGAAGGGCGATCCCCACGGCCTCTTCATCTGGGTCAGTCCCAGCAACGCCCCGTCCATCTCGCCCGAATGGGAGGCCGTGCTGGCCGACAAGAAGCTCATCTTCGTCGGCGCCCACAATTCCGGCAACAACCGCGAGGTCTTCGCCCGCATGCGCATGGCCGTCGATGCCAACGACAACCTGCGCGAGCTTTACGACATCGATCCCGCCCGCGTCTATGTCTCCGGCTTCTCCGGCGGCGGTCGTGTCGCCAGCATGCTCGGCGTCACCTATGCCGACATGTTCCCCGGCACCATCGCCTTCATGGGCGTGAACTTCTATACCGACATCGTCAGCCTCGACAAAACCGAGGTCTTTCAGATGCGCTACATTCCGCACGACGAAGTCGCCGCACTCGCGAAGACCGACTGCCGCTACGTCCTCGTCACCGGCGAAAAGGATTTCAACCTCAAAAATACCAGCGCCGTCTTCGAGAACGGCTTCAAAAAAGAAGGCTTCAAGTCCGTCGAACTGATGAACATCCCCGCCCAAGGCCACCAGCCGCCGAAAGGCGAATGGCTCAAGAAGGCGATCGAGTTCCTGGATGCGGGAGCGGGGAAGAAGAAGCCCTGATCACGCTTCCGCTTCAACTGCGGGAAAAACACGATTTCCTCCGCCCCATTTCCAGCTTGCCCAGCACTTCCCGTTTCGGCATCCATGTTCCCTCAACTGCGCCTTGTGCTCGGAACAATCCTCGGTGTGGCGGCAGCGCTGGTGGTTGCCGTCTTCCTCCTGTCCGGCCGCCAGACCGCCGGTGGCGCGGAGCCCTTGCCACCCGATCTCGCCATTCTCGATGCGCAGTTTCTCAAGCTGCAAGCCGAGCGCGTCACCGCTCCGTTTGCGAACGATCTCGCCAAGCTCCACAGCGGCCATTTCAACAGTCTTGCCAAACAAATCGCCGATGAAAAAGTTGCCGGCCTTCTCCTGTCGTCGGATCGTCATCTCAACGTCCCCGGTAATCGCAGCAGCAAATACGGTTACCCTTGTATGCTGGCGGTGGCTGGCGGCTAGCACAGGAACAGGCCACCAAGGCTGCTGACCATCGCAGAACCGCCGCATGACAAAAGTACGCCGCATGGTAGCATTCGCATGGCATGAATCCGCGCCTTCCAGCCCCCTACCGCCCCGCGACCTTCGAGGAGGAGTGGGACAATCCTGCCATGGCCCAATTCAAACGCGAGGAAGCCGAGGATCGTGAAGCGTTTGGCCACTCCGAGGAGGCGCGGGCGTGGCTGGAGCACTTGCGCTCTGGAGCCATGAAATGGTCGGGCACGGTCAAGCCCGCACCGCGTCTGCCAGTGTATGACAAGGCTCCGGTGCAGCTCTATTCCCATGCAGCCCACACCTGAGCAGCCGGTCTCGTTTGCGGACTTCAAGGCCCACCTCGTGAGATTGAGCGAGACGGAAGTCGGCTATGTGCTCATCGGTGGGCTGGCGGTTTCTGCCTGGGCGGAGGCACATCTGACGCTGGCCGAGAGTGTTGAGTTTGATCTGCCGATTTACAGCAAGGACATCGATCTGCGGGGCGGCAAGGCCGCCGCGATGATCCTGGCGGAGTCGCTGCAAGCAGCAGGTGCCGAGATGAAGGGCATCGTGGCCGCCACCCGCAAAGCCGCGCCGCACATGGGGCGTATTTTTGCCGTCGGCCTGCTCTGGCGCGGTCAGCGGACGAGCGTCGAAGTGCTGGAGCGGCTGCCCGGCCTCGATAGCAGCCTCGACGAGCCGCCATGCGGCACGCCAGTCGCCACCGCAGAAGGCATCGCCCTCCTCGACCCCTGCTCCATCTGCATCTGCAAGCTACATGCCGCCAATACACGGCCCGGTGAGGGCGCTAACAATGATGTGAAGCATCTGCTGATCCTGGCACGGGTGATTCCGCGTTTTCTGGAGAAGGTCCGCGTGACGGCGCTGCCAGAGTACGATGCGCGTGAGGACGCCCAACGGCTGCTCGCGCTGCTGGAGCGCTGCATCGCCGGACACGAGCCGCTGCGCATTCCGCTGCCAGAGGCGGACCTAGCAGGCCTGCTCGCTGCGCTGCGGCTGCACCTCAATTAGCCATGACGCCCTGATCTCACCTTCCGCTTCAACTGCGGGAACAGCACCACATCGCGGATGCCTCCCGCGCCCGTGAGCATCATGATCAGCCGATCCACACCGATGCCGCCGGCGGGCGGCATGCCAAACTCGGGGATGAGCTTTTGTTGAAATCTGCCGCTATTTACTCGGGCAACTATTCAGCACCTGATGCGAGGCACTGAGGGTTTCCGAGTACTGCGTGGCGGATGGGGTCGATGATGTTGCGGCTTTGTTTGCGCACCGTGATCGAGAAGCACAATGTCACGCGCGATCAGTTGCTGCGCGCCGTGATGGAGTTCCGCGCCACGTCCGCGACCGACACCGAAGCGTGTGGGCATCATGGTGTGGAAACGTTCAAGCACGGGCTCGATCTGGCTGCCGATCACGCTGTCCATCGGGCCGCACATGCTGGCGTCGCTTTGGAAGGCGGTGCCTTTCGGCAGCACACGTTCATCGGCGGTGGGCACATGCGTGTGCGTGCCGATCACGGCGGAGACTTTGCCGTCGAGATGCCAGCCCATGGCGACTTTTTCACTCGTGGCCTCGGTAACGAGCAGACGCCCGAAGACCTCGTCCGCATCCCCTTCATGCTCAAAAATCGCATCTACAAAGACGAGGACATCGCCAACATCATGCACGGCAACTACTTGCGCTTCGTTCGTGAAGCCTGGGCCGAATAACGGAGTGTGGATGTCCTCAGCCGCACCCAATCCTCTTCACGCCGCCTGCCAGTTCCTCCACGCTGAACTTCACAGGCAGAAACTGCTCGATGAGCGCCATGTTGGTGCGCGTGTGGTCAGTGATCGACAGCGTGTGAAACACGCCGCCGCCCGCGAGGGCCATGGGCAGCAGCAACTGATCCGCCAGATGCACGCCGACGGGAGCCGTCGAGGCCAGATAACCACGCAGCCCCTTCGCCGCGCCGGTGGCGACGGCTTCCGCTGACTTTCCGAGTTGGGCGATGCCGGTGCTGATCTCGCAGACCTTCGCAAAACGTGCTCCAAGCAAGATGGCATTGCCGGGACCGGTGCTGTCGTTTGCGTAGCGGAGGTCGATGTGGTTTTCAGGCCATTCGAGGATCTTGGAGGCGGTTATGATTTCGCGTTGGGCGATCTCGCCAGGCAGATGCGCATGCAACACGCGGCCAAAAGTCTCCACCGGCTCGCCGCGTTCGGTGAGCTTGAGCTTCTTCCACTTTTTGATCGGCCAGATTTCCGCCGTGAGCACGCCACCACCTGCTTGCATAAAGCCGGGGCGCTCCAGCGTCACGGTGGCATCGACGCCCATGCTCTGAATCACTGGCAGGAAGCATTGCCCGATGAACTCGAACGGCGGAGCCATCGGGTTGTGCGTGCCGCCTTCGATGCGCAGCGTGCTGGAGGCCTCCGCATGCAGCAGCGCGGGCAAAAGCGTCTGCAACACGAGCGTCGTGCTGCCGCCGGAGCCGATGGCAAAGCAGTAGTCGCCTGCTGTGATCTTCCCTGGCTGGAAAACGAGTTCCGTGGAGCCAAGATCAGCCCCTTCGACGTCCGCGCCGCAGACTTCTGCCGCCGCTTTCACGCAGGTGAGGTGCTGTCGCATCAGCCCCGGCTTGGGCCGCTTCCCACGAATGTTCGTCATCCGAAACGCCCGCCCCGTGACCAGCGCCAGCGACAACGACGACCGCAGCAACTGCCCGCCGCCGGAGTCGCCGGAGATGGAGAGGATGGAGGTGTTGGTTTTGCTCATTGCGAAAGAATAGGGGTTCAGATAGTCTCAGAACATGTCAGCCGGACTTAACAGCATTGAGAAGAAGCGTGCCGCAGATCGCCAGCGCGTCGCCGAATACCTCGAAAGCCAGCGCCCCTTCACCGATAAGGAGTGGGCGGCCCAATTGCGGCTGTTTGAGGCTGTGGGACGCGATACGGCCTCTGCACTGCCTTTTTGGAAACGCTGGCTTTCGCGATGGAACTGAAGCCTGCCGCTCTTCCCAACGGTTTCGGCCAATCGCGAGGCTCTGAGCACGAAGTCTGGCTTTCCGCCGACAAATTGCGTGTGATCAAAGCAACGCACGCGGGCGAGTTTGGTCGGAAATTCGGCCCGGACCGCTTTGCGACACTGGATGAGTATCTGGAACGCATCCGGCTGCTGAACGACGAATTTGCCGTTGGATGGCAAATCGAAGGCGTGTGCGGAGAAGGCCGCTCGCGACGCATCATCACCTCCCAGCCTGCCTTTCACGGTAAGCCGCCAACGCTGGCGGAAATCCGCCAGTTCATGCTGGAGCGTGGTTTTGTGTTTCATCGCACTCGCTTTGGTGATGCTTGGTTTCGTGTGGAGGATGGTCTGCTGGTTTCCGATGCGGAGCCGAAGAACGCGGTGGTGACGGCCAAGGGGCTCATGCCTTTTGATTTCCTCATCGCGCGACCAAAACAGGAGTTGTTAAAGGCTGCTCAGATCGGATAAAAGCAAAGGCGATACTTATCTAGGTCATGCCAGACGCGAATCCATATACTCCACCGCAATCATCCCTTGAGGGCGCTGCAACAGATCGACCGAGAGCAACCAAACTCGCCAAAGCGGGTGCTTGGTTGCAACTCCTGCCCGTCGTGGGCACCATCGGAACGGTGCTCGGCATGCTAAATGCCTTTTCTGCACTCACAGCGAAGGCGATGACAGAGGGCGCAGGCGATCCGGCAGAGCTCAGCGCGGCCATTGGCGAGGTCTTGATCTCGACGGCTCTGGGATTTTTTGGTGGTATGATCGGTTGTGTCATTCTTGGCGTTGCCGTGTTTGTTCAGCGGAACCAGCCTCGCTGGGTGAGGGTGATCTTCTGGCTTTCCATTCTTCCCGCGCTGAACGGAGTCTTCATGTTTGTGATGATGATTCTCAGTGCGCTTCGCGGCGCATCGTAGCTTCGATTGGCAATCGAAGCCGAGTCTCAAACCGATTCGACTGCCAGTCGAATCTACGGAAGCTCAATCATCCGCCTCCGCCGCGTCTTTGATGACGAATCGGGCTTTGAGTTTGCAGACCTGCTGGGCGAGGCCGGCGGACTCGACGCTGTGGAGGACTTCTTTGAAGTCTTTGTAGGCGTTGGGGGCTTCGTCGATGGGGTATTGGCGGGCGTTGTAGAGGATGTCGTGGGTTTCGAAGTCGGCGTTGACTTCGTTTTGATTGAGCGTGCGGGCGGCGGCTTTGCGGCCCATGCAGCGGCCGGCTCCGTGATTGACGCTGTAGCAGCTTTTCACGGCATCGGGCTTGGCGACCATGATGACGGAGCCGTCGCGCGGATTTCCAGGCAGCAGGATCGGGTGGCCGGTGGCGGCGAAGGGCGTGTCTTTCAGCGCGTGGTGGCCGCCGGGGAAGGCACGCGTGGCGCCTTTGCGGTGGACCCACGCGAGCTGGTTATCGACGACTTCCTGACGCGCGATGTTGTGGCTGATGAAGTACACGAGCTGGCCTTTCGTGCCGGGAAGCACTTCCTGGAAGGCTTCCAGCACGAGCGCATTGATGAGCATGTGGTTCACGGTGGCGAAGTTCGCGCCGAGCGCCATGTCGTCGAGATAGGCGTCGGCCTCGGGTGTGCCGAGCGGGGCATAGACGAGCTGTTTGTCATCGGCGGGAAACGGCAGGCCCCAGGTGCGGAAGAAGCCTTCCAGCGACTTGAACTGACGCTGCGCGAGGATGTTCCCGAACCCGCGTGATCCGCAGTGGCTCAGGAAGGCAACGTGATTGTCCCGCAGGCCGAAAACCTCGGCCGTGGAGCGCATCGCGGCGTCATCGGCGAGCTGCACGACCTCGCACTCGCCGAAGTGGTTTCCGCCACCGTAGGAGCCGAGCTGCATCATCTTGTTTTCAAAGGCAGCGAAGCCATTGAAGGCACGCATTTTGTCCAGGCGCTCGTTCAGCGTCGAAACATTGCCGTCATGGCCGAGATGAGCGCTATCCTCGCAACGCAGCGCCCACTCCGGCGGGATGCCGAGTGCTTCACACACACCGCGGCTCGCGCCATCGGTGCAAACCTGCACGCCGAGCTCGGCAGACACGCGGCGGGACTTTTTCGCCTCGCGCTGACCACGGCCCGCGCCGGTTGGTGTGCGCAGCAAAATGGCCTCGATGAGACGACGACGGATTCCTTTGTCGATGATCGCATCGGCAGGAATGTCCATCTGAAGCAGCGACATGGAGCACTTGATGTCCACGCCGACCGGCCCCGGATAAATGTGCGTCGGCGAAACCATCACGCAGCCCACCGGCGCTCCGTAACCGCTGTGCGCGTCGGGATTGAGCACAAGATCGGTCACGCCCGGCGCGGAACGCGAGTTGAGCGCCTGCTCGATGCAGGATGGGTCAAAGCCGGCACGGATCGCCTCCGTCCCGATGACGGTGATGGGTTTTCCCGCGTTGTTGCGTGCTGGGAGGATGGCTTCGGCTTCGCCAGTGATGTGGAAGGAGGAGGTGGACATGGATGGTTGGAGAAAGGGAGTGTTGGATTGGTGATTGCGAAGGCTATGCCGAGTCGTTAGGATGAGGCATGACGATCACGGTGAATGAGTTTCAAAGTCTGAGCGCTTCATTGCTGGAGCGAGTGCGGAGCTTGCGTGAGGAAGTTTCGATCATGGATTCAGGCAAGGTGGTGGCGCGGCTGGTGCCGGAGATCGCTCCATCGAAAACGAAGCCCTGGCATGCCTTGCGTGGCAGTGTGGTCGTTCATGGTGATCTTACGGAGCCATTGATGACGGCCCTGCAAGTGGACTCCGGGCTGGAGTGCGAAGCCGCCAATTTGAAGCCCGTCCATGCTGATTGACACGCACATTTGGATTTGGTGGATGAATGATTCGGCAGACCTGCCGAGGGAGGCTCGCGAGTTTCTCGACCAACTGGATGCCAAGCCTTTCGTGGCCGACATCAGCCTTTGGGAAGTAGGGATGCTGGTGAGCAAACACCGCATCACGCTGAAAGTGCCTTTGCTCGAATGGCTGAGCGCCGCCATCCAAGCCGTCACAGCCATTCCCATTTCGCCAAGCATCGCGGCCAAGGTGGCGCTCTTGCCTGAGAGTTTCCACGGCGATCCTGCTGACAGGCTCATCGTGGCAACCGCTCTGGAAATGGGCGTGCCGCTGGTGACACGGGACAAAAAGATTCGGGATTCAGGTTTGGTGCAGATCATGGATTTGGCGGGTTGAGGTTACTTCACACCTTCATCACGGCTTTGAGCCTTTCGGAGTCCGTCAGCCCCAGCACCAGCGTGTTTCCCATGCTGGTTCCGACTTCCTGGAGGGTTTGCAGGTAGCGGAGTTGGAGGAGTTCGGGGGTGTCGCGCATGAGCTTGGCGGCGTTGGCGAGGGTGCGGAGGGCGGCGGTTTCAGCGCGGGCTTTTTCGAGTCCGGCCTGGGCTTCCTGGCGCTGCTGGAGGGCGGACATGAAGCTGCGCTTCAGGTCGGCAGGCAGCATGACATCGCGGATGTCGATGCGGTCCACTTTGAGGCCGAGGGACTGGGCGCGGTCGGCGATGAGGTCGAGCAGCTTGGCTCCGTGTCCGGCTTTCTGTTGCAGGAAGGTTTCCGCAATATCAGCAGCCACGATCTGGCGCAGGGCGAGCTGGACTTCGCTATAAAGCACGGCGGCGGCGGCCTGAGTGGCGCGGTGCATCTTCAGGGCATCAGCGACGCGGAAAGTCGCCACAGCAGAGACCTTCAGCACGACCTGATCGGCGGTGAGGAGTTCCTGGCCTTGCACGAGGAGCATCTGCTCGCGGTTGTCGATGCGCTTCACCTCATGGCCGGAAGCCCACAGGCGAGGCTTTCCCGCCTCAAGGGCGCGGAGGTAGCGGCCATGCTGGAAGAGCAGAGCGGTTTCGTGGTCCTGGATCACAAAGCTGAATCCGGTGGCAGGACGAAAGGTGGAGATGAAGGTGTTCATGGTGATTGGATGGTTGAAAATGTCCTTCCCGGATGGCTGGCGGCCCGCTGACGGGAGCTGGATGGCCCGCACGCGGCGGACATCGCCACGCTGCCAGACAGCTCGCAGAGTCATCAGGCCGTTGTGTCCATCTGCCGGAGCAGACTTTCACCCCGGCCATCCGGGAAGGTTTATGTCGATGGAGGTAAGTCCAGTTGCCCGAAGGCGACGTCCTCCTCACCGATGGGCAGCTTCCTTGGGCTTATCGCTTCAGTCGCTGCATGGAGTCGGAGGACGTAAGCTAGTATTGCTAGTCGCGTGCCAAAACTTGGCACGGAGGGGTCGGATGACGCTGGAAGCCTTGTAAATACAGGGAAAGAAAATTTTGCGGGTGGTTTTGGGTATGTGATGGATTGGGCCTGAGGCAGTAAAAAGCTAGCCTATTGGCTATTGATTTATCTCATTGGAGGTCTATGAGGCAGGGGGTCCACGACTTGAAAGCGTTCTTGCTACTTTCTGTGCCAAGAGGCACAATCCAACCATCATGCCTGCCATCTCCATTCCATGTCCGCCAAGCCTGATTCCCGCACCGATCTCGAAGGTGAAAGTGCAGCGTCCTGCGAAGGAGCAGACGGAAGACTCGTCGCCGCAAAGTCCGTCCTCGAAAGAGTTCTTGGCCGCCGTGGAGAAGAGCATTGGAGCGCCTCTGACTACAGTGAGGCTCAAAGTCGGGAGATAGTCCTCCTCGAAGACTGGGCAAAGAAGGATGGCTGCTGGCTTGAATCGCCCGAGTGGGGAGTGTGGGATATCAGCCTCGGAATGGGTGAGCACCATGTGCGTCAGGAACGAGGCCGTGTGTTCAAAGCGACGAAGAAGATGAGGTTTGGAGTCTATCCCGCGTGCTCGGGTAGGGCGACAGGTGATCCTGTTGATCAACTCAAACTCGGCAAAAGCACCCCGCACCAATACCTCATGCGGCTGGAACTGCTGAACCTGTGGTCGGCCTCGCTCGATGGCATGAAGGGCATCGAAATGAACCGCCTGGAAGGCTGCATGATTCTTGACGATCAATTCTGCATCATCACCTCCCAGCCGTGGTTTCCGCATGATGAGGTGCAGACGACGGTGGAGGACATCGCGGCCTGGATGGCGCGGAATGGCTTCCAAATGATCACCGCAGGTATTTGGTATCATCGCGGGCGTAATTTGGCTCTGTTCGATGTGAAGCCGTCAAACATGATCCGCTCGGGCGGGCACATCATTCCGATTGATGTGATTCCGATTGAGCCGTTTGAACGGATGAAAACCATCCTGGAGGCCGTGTTGTCATGAAACCCATCATCACTTTCGGCTTCCTTGGCTCCACGTTGGACCGCGCTCAGGGCGCGGAAAGGTGGTCGAAGTGGCGGCCGACGGTCGCGATGTGTCAGCAGGAGGATTTGCTCGTTTCGCGGCTGGAACTGCTCGTGGAGCCGAAATTTGCCGATCTGGCGAAAAGCGTGGTCGCGGACATCGCGAAGGTTTCGCCGGAGACGGAGGTGGTGGTGCATGAATTCGCGCTGAAGGACCCGTGGGACTTTCAGGAGGTGTATGAGCGGCTTTACGACTTCGTGCGCGGCTACGACTTCCAGCCGGAGAAAGAGGACTACCTCATCCACCTGACCACGGGCACGCATGTGGCGCAGATTTGCTGGTTCTTGCTCAACGAGGCGAACTTTATCCCGGCGCGGCTGCTGCAAACCTCGCCGTCACGCGAGGGCGGACGTGATGCGAATGCCTCCGGGCGCTATGAGATCATCGACATCGACCTCTCGAAGTATGACCGGCTCTCAACGCGCTTCGCGCAGGAGCAGGAG
>NZ_JBJXFV010000164.1:0-23793 GCF_046154365.1 Prosthecobacter sp. | reverse complement strand
GATCAAACTCGCCGAGTTCGCCAAAGAGATCCGATTTGTCGGAGCCAGGAACGAAGGAAAACATCCGCCCCGTTTCCTCCAGCACGATCAACCGATCACTGCCCGGCAACGGCGTGACATCCAACGGCTTCATGAAGGTCAACTCCGGGTAGAGTCGCTCAACGACATAAGGCGGTGGTGGCTCCGGCGTGCCATGGATGCGCGAGGTCGTCCACGACACGCGCTCCTGTGCGAATGCGGAGACGCAGATGAAGAGAAGCCACAGATGGAGAAGGAGGGAGCGGGGCATAGAAAGGTGGTCCGCACAGTCCTCTGTGCGGTTCTGAGTCAGTGAACGTTCGCGTCGCACAGAGGACTGTGCGGACCACTTTTCTCTATTCACTCGCCCTCCTTTCCACTCAAGGTCTGCTTTGTCAGTGCGCTTGGTTTGTTGATGTCGAGGGCGCGTTTCACGTTGGTGTGCCATTGGCGGATATGGCTGTCGTTGGTGAAGGCGTAGAGGCCTTCGTCGGGGCCGGCCCAGTCGCGGTGGGCGAGGAGCATTTGCTCGCGTTGCTCACCGAGGTCGTAGGTTTGCTTCAACAAGGCATCGCGTGCGGCGGGATCGTCGCGAGTAGTTTTCACAGTTGAAGTGAACTCCATCTTCACGCCGAGTTCGCTGAGTTGCTTGTAGTTCGCGAGCAGTTGGAGCATGAGCTTCGTGTAGTCATGGCCGAAGCGGTGGAACTTCACGCGGTTGGCGTATTCGCCTGCGGGCGCCTTGGCTTCAGCGGCTTGCAGTTGCTTTTCGGCTTCTGCGATGGCCTCGCTGGGGATGAGCTTCCCCCAGGCGGCGATGACATTGGCATACGCGATGCCGGTGGCATCCACGACGCGATCCCGCTTGGACCAGTTGGTGTCCAGCGCGTGACTGTAGGCTTCGAAGAAGGCTTCCATCTCCGTGGCGACGGGTCCGTAGGCTGATTGGTAGAAGTCGGGCATCACCTTCGTGGTGTCGCGTTTCGGGTCCCACATCATGTGCGTGATGGCCCAGAAGTTTGGGGCCATGGTGGCGAATGATTTACTGCCTTCGCCATACGCGGCGACGAAACCGAGACGGCTCGCTTCGGCGAGGTTCGCGATGATTTGTCGATCATGGATGAAGGCCATGTCGTGGTAGTAATGATTGCCCCAGCCCTCACGCACCACCATCTTGGCTCCGAGCTTCTGCCAGCCAGAGACGGACTCGCGCCACTCGCGCAGATTCTCGGGATCACGATGCGCGGCACTTTGATAGACGAACGAGAGATACAGGTTCGGCTCCAGTTTGGCGATCTTCACGGGGGGCTTGTTGTAATAGGTGTAGGCGAACATGCCGCAGCTCTTGGCTGGGTTTTTCTCGCGCACGCGGCGGGCGATCTCGTTGGCATAGGTGAAGATGCGATCGCTGAGCTGGACGTGCTTTTTGTCATACGCCAGCACGCCGGGCACATCGAGTGCCTGACAGCGCTCGCACTCGCAGAAGCCACCGCCATCACTCGGCGAGATGTTCATGATGTCTTGCTTGCCCGCCAGCACGTAGTCCACCATGCGCGCGATGACCTCGGGGTGCGTGGTGCACATCTGCGGCGGCCTGCGCACGCCATTGACGAGCGCGAACCACTCCGGGTGCTGCTTGAAGGATTCGCCTTTGCGCAAATCAAACGCGACCTCCCAACTGTGCCCAAACACCGCTGACTTCACCCAACCCAGCCTCGCTCGTCGTGCCCAGCGCTTGGCGGCATCTGAAAAGACCTTGGTGTGATAAATGCTCGAATAGCCGAGCTGCACCGACCGAATCTCAAACGAGGGTTGGCGTCGTTCGTCGAGCCCTGGCATCTGCGCATCGGCATTCATAGGCACATGCTCACCAAACTCACCCGGCCAAAACCAGCGCACGCCGAGATGATCCTCCAACAAGGTATAAACCGCCAACATGCTCCCCGCCGCCGTGCTGATGGACCACGGATCACCCACGCCATCATCACCTGCGACCACGAGGCCACGCGGCACAGACCGCAGCATCCATTCCTCCGTTTTCCAAGGCTTCGGTGAGGCTCCGAGGGCATTCTCCGCAGCACCATCGCCCACGAAGAACGACAAGCCCGGAGCATCAGCGGCCAGCTTGCTCGTTTTGATCACTTCTAACTTTCGCGCCGCGATCTTGCCGACATAAAGCGCCAATTCGTTCGCTGCGGCCCGCTGCACTGGGTTTGCATCATCAGCGATGACGATGCGCTGGAAGTCATTGAGCTTCTGAGCAGCGAGTAGCTGCGCCGTCATGCTGAGCCACAGAATAAGAGGTGAGAGTCGGATCATAGGGTGAGTGAGGTCAAGATGTGCCACGGATTCAGGACGACCACGACTTTCTGATCCTGTATTCCAATCCGTGGTCGTCCTGAATCCGTGGGAATATCAAGGTTCATCTGGAATCAGCTTCTTCGTCGCGTCCATCGGCAGCACGATGAGGCCGGCGAGGATGAAGGCTCCGGCGAGGGTGAAGAAGACGAGCGTCTTGCCATCGCCGCCGCCAAGTTTCATCAGCCAGGGGATGAGCATGGCACCAGCGCTAGCACCGAAGTTGCCCCACATATTTCCCCAGCCACCCGCAGCGGCAGTGGCGCGACCACCGACATCACCCATGAAGGCCCAGAGCGCGGGATTGGCCAGATCGGTGCAGAATGAAACGACCGCGCAGCACGCGACGAGCGTCCATGTTGATTCAACAAACGGGCAGCACACATACGCTGCGGCGCAGACGAACATCGAGCTGGTCATCGGCAGCAAGCGCCCCCAGCGCAGGCCGAAACGCCTCGTGGCCCAGTCGCAGTAGTAACCACCCACGATCTGCCCCAGCATGCCAAACGCGAGCACATAGGTGAGCATCTTCCCGCCTTCGATCTCCCCCACGCCGCGCTCTTTCACGAGATAAGTCGGCAGCCAAGTCACCAGGAATCCCCAGCCGATGTTTTGCAGCATCTGCGCGGCGGAATTGCACCACAGGCTGCGGCTTTTGGTGAAGGCCCACAGCGCGCTTTTGAGTTCACGCGCACTCAATGGCTTCTCGCCCTGCGGCCTGCCGATCAGCTCCAACTCCGCCGCGTTGACCTGCGGATGCTCATGCGGATTCGAGCGCACCACTTTCCAAAAGATGACCGCAATCACCAATCCAACCGCTCCATCGATCCACAGCGACGTGCGCCAGTTCCCCATCGTTACGATAAGCCAGATGGTAAGAAACGGCGCAAGCGCCCCGCCGATGCGACCTCCCAGCGCCACCATCCCACTGGCCCGCGCACGACCCGTGAGCGGGATCCATTTACGAATCAACGCCATCGACGTCGGATAAGCCCCCGCCTCCGCCACCCCGCACAGCAAACGAGCCACGAGCAGACCCACAAAGCCCGTGACAAAGCCCGTCATCGCCGTGAACAGCGACCACAGCACGATGTAGATCGTCAGCATCGGCCGCGCGCCAAAACGATCACTCGCCCAACCAGCGGGCACCTGGAACAGCGCATACGTGAAGAAGAACGAGCCCAGGACATGCCCGATTTGTTCATCCGTGAGCTTGAGGTCATTGTTGAACGACACCGACTTCACGATCTCGCCCATGCAGATGCGGTCGAGATACAGGATGAACGCCATCAGCATCGTCACGCCGATGATGCGATGGCGGATGTTCGTGGGGGTTGTGGGATGCGTCATGAGTTCGGCGGACTTTTGTGAAAATAGCGTCCCATAGGATACAGTCATCGCGCCCACACTTTCACGGGCTTCCTCCGACTATTTATGTAAAGCTGTTTACGCTCCGGCTAAAGGACGACGCTGGAAGTCCAACTCATCAGCGGCTCCGTTGACCGCGCCTTCTGGTCTGGCAACATCTTCCCAAAAATAGATGGCCCATGTTTCAGCCGTTCACCGGACAACCCTACGCATGTCCATCGAATCCGAAGCCATCCAGCGTGCTGTTTCCGATGTCATCATCGCCTCCGACACGCCGAAGCAGTCCGGTCTTCGTTTTGAAAATTAGTTGGATAAGTTTTCGCGCCGCTATGACGTGGATAAGGTGAATGGCAAACAGTGAAGAACATACCCTCCAGGTGCAGCAGCTCTTCGTGCGGCATCAGGGCGCATTGAAGGCGTTCGTGCTCGCCTTGTGGCCGGACTTTGCGGAGGCGGATGATGTGATGCAGGAGGTCTTTCTGGTCATCACGCGGAAGGCGGCGGAGTTTCAGCCGGAGTCCAATTTCCTCTCCTGGGCGCGGACCATCGCGCGCTACGAAGTCATGACGGCGCGGCGCAGAAAGGCACACACAATGATCAAGCCGGAGGTGCTGGAGGCATTGCAGGCCGCGTGCCCAGAGGACTTCGCCACGGACCGGAAGCTGAATGCCCTCGCTCAGTGCATGGCGCAGCTAGCCCCCAAGGCGCGGGAAATCATGCAACTCCGCTACCAGCACGAGCACGGGCCTGGCGAGATCGCCCAGATGCTCGCCCGCAGTGTGAACTCCATCAACGTTTCCCTCGCCAAGGCCCGAGTGACGCTGCGCGAGTGCATGGATCGCCAACTCAACATCGCCCGCACACCATGAACGAACCGCATTGGGATCATCTCATTCACGGCCACCTCGATGACTCGCTCACCGAGAGCGAACTCGCGGAGTTTGAATCTTTAATGCTCGAGTCCGCCTCCGCCCGGCGGCGTTTTTGGGAACTCGCCGAGGTGCATGGCCTCGCCCGGGAATCAGCGCGTCTCGCGTGGGTGCAAGATGAAGAGGAAGCCGCCCTCCCCGAGGCCCCGCGCACCTCCATGCTGAAGCTGGCGCAAAAGATGGACACGATGGTGACATCACAGACGAGAAAATGGACGAACTGGCTTTCCTGGCGTCCGCTCGCGGCGGCGGCGGCTGGGATTGTGTTGGGGATGTTTTGCACGTCGGTAGTGTTTGCCTATGCCGTGCCTTCGCTGGGGAAAGTGATCACACTGTTGCAAGAGAGCTTTGAGTCCGGGCCTGCTCCGTTGGTGACTGGCATTCCGGTCGAGGCAGGTCAGTGGAGTGGCGACTACTCGGAGGTGGTGGGTGAGTATCGAAGCGTGAAGCCGGCGGACGGCGCGAAGATGCTGCGCTTTCTGCGGGCGGACTATGAGGGCAAGCCGGGGCGGGATGGCTACGTCGGTGATGTTTTCCGCATCATCGACGTGCGGGACGCGGAATACGACGTGGCGCGTGGAGATGCCTGCGTTTCTGTGGAGTCACGCTTCTTTTCTCTGCCTCAAGACGTTCGCGGCCGTGCTCTTTGCGGCATTACGATTCATGCGCTGGATGCTCTGCCGACGCCGGATGAACGACTGGAGCTCATGGAGATGGGCGAGCTTGCGCAGGCTGCGGCGGCTGGTGGCACACTGCGCTCTGGCATGTCAATTCTGGCGACTGCGGTGCGGAATGCGCGGCTCGAAACCACGCGCGATTCATGGGAGGTGGTGCGCAGTGAACTGCGGCTGCCACCCGGCACGCGTTTCCTTCTCGTGCATCTCTCCTTGCTTGATCCGCACGGCCCACAAGCACCGCAGCCCCGTGAGTTTGCGGGATTGTTTGTCGATGATGTCCGCGTGTCGCTCACTCACCGCCCACCGCTACCGTGATGAGCCTCCAAATTGTTCCCGAGCTTTTGACCATGATCCCGATGAAACACGTTTTCTCATCCATCGCTGCTTTGCTGCTGGCTCACTCTTTGGCGCTCGCCGCAGAGGAGGCTCCGCATGCGGTGATGAATCCTCAGCACCAGGCCTTGCTGAAGGACTACTGCGTGAAATGCCACGATGCGGAGAAGCAGAAGGGGAAGTTCCGCGTGGACGATCTGCCGTTCACCATCACCACGCTGGAATCAGCCGAGCGCTGGCAGAAGGTGCTCAATCAGATGAACTCGGGCGACATGCCACCGGAGGATGAAAAGCAGCCGGATGGCGTGGCGAAGACGAACTTCCTGGATGCTTTGGCGCATGTGATGGTCGCGGCGCGGCGGAGTCTGGGCGATCAGCAGGGCGTCATCACCATGCGACGGCTGAACCGGCGCGAATACCGGAACACGCTGCGTGAACTGCTCGGCGTGGAGATCAATGTGAGCGAGCTGCCGCCGGACACGGCCTCAGGCGGCTTCGATACGGCGGGGGCGAACCTTTTCATGTCGAGCAATCAGTTTGAGCAATATCAGGCTCTCGGGCGCGAGGCATTGACGGAGGCCTTTGAGCGGCAGGCTGCGGGTGCCGTGGAGAAAAAGCTGCACTACGAGGCGGAGGCATGGACACCACTGGTGCAGAAGTATGTGGCGCATCAGATCGATGCCAGGGAGCGTGCGCAGAAGTGGATTGAGGCCGTGGAAGAAGCGGCGGCGCGGCCTGAAAACGCGGCCATCGTCACCATGATCAAAGCGGAGACGAAGACGGACTCCCGCTTCCGCCGCGAATGGGCTCGCATTCCGGGTGCACCAAGCCCCCGCTCCTTTTGCTTTAACAAGGGCAACGAAAACGATGCCGATCTGGTCCATGAAGAGCTGCCCGCATCGTGGCTGACTTATCACCAGTCTTATCTCCAGCATCCCACTGTGGACACGGGTGCCTGGCTTGGCACGCACACCCAGCATCATAGCGTGATTAACGTGAACTCCATCGAGCTGCTGGTGCCGTTCGACTGGCCGGTGGGGGAGTATGTCGTGCGCGTTCGCATTGGGGCAAAGAAGGATGCGCCGCCGGAACGGCGGTTCATGGAGTTTGGCAGAGATCCCCGCTCCGACGGGCAGGTTCTCAGCACGCACCACGTCACCGGCACGATGGACGCGCCGCAGGTGATCGAGATCCCGCTGACGATGACCCGGGGCAATGCGACTCACGAAAGTCGCAAGGTGTTCTTCCGCGAGAAAGGCAGTTGGGACGACAACTACGAAGGTGCTCGCAAGCGCGATGAAGCAAAGAAGAGCAACGGCATCGGCCCGGACTTTGCGCTGTGGGTGGACTGGATCGAGATCGAGCGCAAGCCGGACGCGGCCAAGTCCAAGCCGCCAGGGATTGCCGCCCTGGGCATCCCGCTGGATGACAAATCGCCACCGCCTGCGACGACTGAGTTGCGCGCTGCCTTGGAGCACTTTGCCCTGGAGGCTTTTCGCGGGACTCCGCCGCCCGCGCACTTTATTGAGCGCCTGCTCACACTCTACGAGGTGCGCCGCAAAGCAGGCGACAAGCCGGACGCAGCGCTGAAGAAGACGCTCTCCGTCGTGCTAGCATCGCCGATGTTCATCTACCTCGCGGAGACTTCCAAAGATGAGAAACACCGCACGCTCACGGATGCGGAACTCGCCACGCGGCTCGCCTATTTCCTCTGGTCCGCACCGCCGGATGCCACGCTGCGTGATCTCGCCAAACGCGGTGAATTGACGAAGCCGGAGGTGCTCGCCGCGCAGACCGAGCGGCTGCTGAATGATCCGCGCTCCGCAGACTTCCTCACCGCTTTCACCCACCAATGGCTGGGGCTGGACCGGTTTGATTTCTTCAAGATCAATCTGTCGCAGTATCCACGCTTCGATAACAGCACGAAGATCGACGCCCGGCACGAGGTGGATGAAACCCTGGCCTATCTCCTGCGGCACAATGGCAGTCTGCGCGACCTGCTGAAAGCCGACTATGCAGTCATCAACAGCGTGCTCGCGAACTACTACGGCATTGCTGGCGTAAAGGGGGATGCCTTCCAAAAAGTGGCCCTGCCGAAAGGCTCGCCGCGCGGCGGATTGCTCGGCATGGCAGCCATCCAGTTCATGGGTGGCAATGGCGAGCGCACCAGCCCCGTCGAGCGCGGTTCCTGGGTGCTGCGCAAACTCCTCGACGACCCGCCGCCGCCCGCACCGGCGAATGTTCCGGCGATCACCCGCCTCGCTGGGAAAGTGCTCACCACCCGCGAGCGATTACTGGCGCACCAGGAAGATGCGCAATGCGCAAGCTGCCATCGCAAAATCGACCCCATCGGCTTTGGCTTGGAGAACTTCGACGCCGCCGGTCAGTGGCGCACCGAGGACAGCTACATGGCGATCGACGACAAGGGCAAGCCCGACCCGAAATCGAAGAAAACCTGGAGCATCGAAGCGAGCGCCGCACTCCACAAAGGTCCCGCATTCAAAAACTACTTCGAACTGCGCGACATCATCGCCTCCAAGTCCGATGCCTTCGCCCACGGCTTCAGCACCGCTCTCATCGAGTATGCACTCGGCAGAGCCTGTGGTTTCCGCGACGAGCCGCTCATTGAGGACATGCTGCGCGCCTCGGGGAAGAAAGACCTTGCCCTGCGCGAGTTCATCCACGCGCTGGTCCGCAGCAAAGAGTTTCACACCAAGTAACGGAGTTCATTCCACCTCAAAAAAAAGCCACATCCATGACATTACGCTATCACTTCCTCCAATCCGCCACTGCAATCCTCGGCCTGCCAATGCTGGTGTTCCTGCTGGCGTTCGAATCGCATGGGGCGAAAGCAGCGGAGGATCTGCCATTAAACACAGCACCGTCGAAGCTTAGTTGGATTGGCTCCGCGCAGCCGCTTGCGAAGGATGCGACGCTCGTATTTGAGCGCGAGTTCCAGCTCGCGAACGCGCCGGTGGTGGTTCGCATCAAGCTCATGTCGTCGGCTCCATGCACGGTGACCCTGAATGGTGAGAGCGTGGGCGAACACAGCGATGTGAAGTGGCCGAAAGTTTTCGAATTCAAAAAGCAGGCGGTGAAGGGTGTGAACAAGCTGCGGCTTGAGACGAAGAGCAGCGGTGGTGCGGATTCGTTGGTGATGAGCATGCTCGTCGCGGACATGGATGGCACGCGGCGGCGGCTGGAGACGGACGGTGCGTGGAGCGTGGTGGTGAATGGCAAGGCCGAGCCTGCGAAGGTGCTGCACGATTACACACTGCACCACAGGGCGATGTTTTTGTGCGGCTGCGTCCCTCCGTGACGGCGGCGGAGGACCTCAAAGTGCCAGAGGGCTTCAAGGTCGAGCGGCTCCACGCGCTCGATGAGGACGAGGGCTCGTGGGTGGCGATGTGCTTCGATGGCAAGGGCCGCATCATCGCGTCAGACGCTGGCGGACGGCTCGTGCGCGTGACAGTGCCGGCGATTGGCGGCGACCCGAAGGCGACGAAAATCGAACCCATCAATCTCCCCGTCGGCCACGCCAACGGCCTGTTGTGGGCCTTTGACAGCCTCTACGTGATGGTGTGCCAGGAGGGCGTCTATGAGGCGGGCTCAGGCGTGTATCGAGTCCGCGACACGGATGGCGACGACGTTTTCGACAATGTTGAACTGCTGCGCAAGCTGCACGGCATGAATGATCACGGCCCGCACGCCTTGATCCTTTCGCCCGATGGGAAAAGCATCACCGTGGTCTGTGGCAATGCCACCTCCGCCACCGAGTATCAGCACTATCAGGTGCCGCCGATTTGGAAGGACGACCTCGCTCTGCCGAAGATCAAGGGCCACGGATTCATGCTCGGGGCTGGCGCTCCGGCGGGCTACTTCTGCCGCATGTCGCCGGATGGCAAAGAGTGGACACTCATCGCCGAAGGTTTTCGCAATCAGTATGACGCTGCCTACAACCGCGATGGCGAACTCTTCACCTATGATGCCGACATGGAGTGGGATCTCGGCACGCCATGGTATCGGCCCACCCGTGTGTGCCATGTCGTGGACGGCGCGGAGTATGGCTGGCGCAGTGTCTCGGGAAAGTGGCCGGAGGATTACGCAGACTCGCTGCCTCCGGTGCTCAATGTCGGGCAGGGTAGTCCCACGGGCGTGGCATTCGGCTACGGCGGAAAATTTCCGGTGAGATACCAAGAGGCACTCTACATCGCCGACTGGACGTATGGCCGGCTCTACGCGGTGCATTTGAAGGCGAAAGGCGCGAGCTACTCGGCAAACATGGAGGTGTTCGTCGAGGGGCGCGGGCTGAAGCCGACGGACATCGCCGTGAATCCGAAGGACGGCACCATGTATTTCACCGGCGGCAGCCGCACGGGCTACAGTGGTCTGTTCCGCGTCTCTTACACCGGCAAGGAGAGCACCGCCGAGGCACCGCCAAAGGGCGATCCGAAGGCGCATGAACTGCGCGCGCTGCGGCATCGTCTGGAGCAGAACTATCACTCCACGGATGCCGAATCGCTTTACCTCGCGCTGGCAAATCTCGCGCATGAAGACCGCTTCATCCGTTTCGCAGCCCGGACACTACTCGAGTTCCGTCCGGTGGCAGAATGGCAGAAGCAAGCCCTCTCGCTCGATGCTCCGCAGGCTGTGGTGCAGTCCGCACTGGCGCTGTCACGGCTCGAGACCGCCTCCGCAAAGAGCGCGGTGTTTGAAAAGCTCGCCGCCATGGATCTGGCCAAACAGCCGTCGGCCACCAAGCTCGATGTCATCCGGGCACTGCAAGTCGCATCCATCAGGCTCGGCGATCCCGATGCACCGGCACGTGCGACATTGATGAACAAGCTCCACACTGCCCTGCCGACGACCGACAACCGTTTCAATATCGAGGCCGGTCAGCTCCTCGTGCGCTGGAAGTCGCCGCTCGCAGCGCAGAAGCTCTTTCCCCTTTTCCAAAAAGCCCCCACACAAGAGGAGCAGATTGCCCTTGCCGCGGCCTTGCGCCTTGTCTCCGGCGGATGGCCGGCAGGCAGCCGTGAAATTTACTTCCGCTGGTTCCTGCGTGCCGAGTTCAACAAAGCGGGCAACCTCGCCAAGTTCATCACCGACATCCGCAACGACGCCATCGTCTCGCTCAGCCCCGAGGAAAAGACCGCGCTCGAAAAACTACTCAGTGCTCCGCCCGAGGTGCAGCCAGCGCCGCCAGTGGCCTCACGCTTGTTTGTGAAAAACTGGAGCACCGACGAACTCGCCGCCGAAGTGGAGCCGCTGCTGAAGGGCAAGCGTAACATCGAGCGCGGCAAGACCTTGTTCCGCGAGACCGGCTGTCTTGCGTGCCACCTTTTCAAAGCCGAGGGCGGCGTGGTCGGCCCCGACCTCACGCTCGCAGCGCAGAAGTTTGGTTTGCGTGAGCTCATCGAGAACATCACCGAGCCGAGCAAGACCATCAGTGACCAATACGGCACCACACAGGTCACGATGAAAAACGGCGATGTGTTTGTGGGTCGCAAAGTGAACGAAGGCCCCGACGCTTTGCAGATTCAGGAAAACATTTTCACCGCCTCCGATGTCCGCAGCCTTGCGCGAAAGGATATTCAAAAAGTCGAGGTTTCCCCCGTTTCCCTCATGCCCCCGGGCCTCATCAACACCTGCCATCCGGACGAAGTCGCCGACCTCATCGCGTGGCTGCAAGCCGACGCGAAGTGAACTGCGCATCGCCCCACAAATCCAATACTCCAACACTCCATGATCCGTCACATCCTCCTCGCCCTAACGCTTGCAAACCACGTCGCCTTCGCCGCCGACAACGAGCCGCCCGAAGGCTTCCGCACACTTTTCAACGGCAAAGACCTCACCGGCTGGAAAGAAAAGAAGCAGCCGCCCACGCATTGGAGCGTGAAGGACGGCGAACTCGTCTATGACGGCAAGGGCACGGATCTTTTCCACACGGAAGACTTCAGCAACTTCGTGCTGCTCATTGACTGGAAAGTGCCAAACAATGGCAACAGCGGAGTCTTCCTCCGAGGCGGTGCGACGCAGGTGGAAATCAACGACGCCGACAAGGAACCGCGCCCGATGTGGAACGGCACCACAGGCGGCCTTTACCCCGACCAGCCGCCGCTCAAGCGCGCCGCAAAACCAGCGGGCGAATGGAACAACTACGAAATTCGCGTCGAGAAAGGCGTCATCACCGTGCTCCTGAACGGCGAGAAGACACTCGATGCATTCGCGAAAAACTGGGGCAAGAAGGACAAGGGTCCCATCGGCTTCCAGAACCACGGCTCGCCGCTGACATACAAAAACATCTTCATCAAGCCGCTCGCGGATTGAACCCCGACGACACTCCGAAGCCCACACGATCCATTCACACGAGCCGAACCCATATGATGAAAACCCGCCGCCACTTCCTCCAATCCAGCACCGCGGTCATCGCGCTGCCGGTGCTCGAATCACTTGGCTTCCGCCGCTTCGCCTCCGCCGCTGTGTCCGCCGCACCGCCGAAGCGTCTGATCTTCCTCGGCTTCGGCTGGGGCATCACCACCGAAAGCTGGTTCCCCGACATCAAGCAACCCGGCGCAGACTACACCCTGCCAGACGGACTCAAACCCCTCGCACGACACAAGCCAGACTTCACCATCGTGCAGGGACTCTGGAACAAATACTCCAACAGCGGGCACGCAGGCAGCACCTACTGGCTCACCGGCGCGAATCGTTTTGCCGAACCGGGACAGAGCATGCACAACAGCATCTCCGCCGACCAAGTGGCTGCTGCAAAGCTTGGCCTCGACACACGCTTTGGCTCCATCCAGCTCAATGGCAGTGAAAGCGCCGACGCTTCCGGGCATGGCCCAGGGCTCTCCATGGCGTGGGACATCAGTGGCAAGCCCATCGCCGGACAGAACGGCCCCTTGTCCGCCTACCGTCGTCTCTTTCTAAAAGACACCACCCCCATCGAGCAACAGAAGGCCATGCTCGCCGAGCAGCGCAGCATTCTCGACACCGTGCTGGAAAACGCCCGCGACCTGCAACGCGGTCTCGGCAAACACGACACCGCCAAGCTCGACGAATACTTCCAGGGCATCCGCGACATCGAGACCCGCCTCAGCAAAGACGAGCAATGGATCGGCGTGCCGCAGCCCAAAACCACGCTCGCCGAGCCACCGCCCAGCCTCGCGGGCAAAGAGGAAATCAAGATCATGTATGACATCATGGTCGCCGCCATGCAGACGGACAGCACGCGCGTGCTCACCTACCGCCAGCCTGTGAGCACGCTGCTCACCAGCATCGGCATCAAGGTCGCGCCGCATGACATGAGCCACTACCACAGCACCATGGGCGAAAAGCTCGCCGCCTCGCAGCAGCGCGACCTTACGCAGAGTGAACTCCTCGCCGGACTCATCGACAAACTCAAAGCCACCAAGGAACCCGACGGCAGCCGCCTCTTCGACAACGTCGCACTCGCCTACGGCAGCAACCTCCGCACCGAGCACAATCTCGACAACTGCCCCACGCTCCTCACCGGCGGCGGCGCAGGCATCAAGCTCGGCCACAACATAGTCGCCCCGAAGGACACCCCCTTGTGCAATGCCTGGCTCACCCTGCTCCACGGCATCGGCATCGAAGCCGAGCGTCACGGCGACAGCACGGGAGTGCTGAAGGAGATCGTAGCTTGAATCCACTAGACGCGCCTTTCGCTGCCAATGCGCCTCGCGCCGAGGCGGCCATCACCACGCAAGATGACCAGTATCTTATCACCGGCGGACGGATGGCATTCATTTCACCGCCTGCAGCGCCTGAAGCCCTTGCTCGGCGGCCTTGCGCGCGCGGTCGTCGCTGAGCCATTCGAGGGCCTGGGTGAGGTCGGCCTCGGCTTGCTTGGTGTTCTTGGTGATGAGGTGGGCGCGGCCTCGCAGAAGGTAGCCGTCGCCGCGTTTCCAGAAGGGCCACTTGGCAATGTCTTCGCTGGCAAACTGCGCGATGACTTGCGGTGCTTTGGATTGGGTGAGGAGGGCTCCTTCGGGCTGGGCAGCTGGTTCGTGTCACGGCTTGATTTGCTTCGCAGCATCCAGCCGCGCCTTCTCCTCTGCCTCGCGCTTCACCATGTCCTTGGGATGCTTGGAGAATGACTCGAAGACATCACCGACGACGCGGTCCGCCAGCGCACCGAGTTGCTTCAGGATGATCGGCTCGGCCTCGGGCGACAGGACGGAGCGATTTGGCTCATAGCCGCCGACCTTGTGCGCATCCGCCGTGGCGATGTAGCCGATGTTGCCGTTCGAGTAGCCGACGATGATCGGCGTCGCACGATCGGCGATGGCCTTTTCAAGCTTGAAGCCGTATTCGACCATCGGCTCGCCGGGCATCGTGAGAAACAGGAACGGTCCGACCTTCATCGCCATCAACTCCGAGGGCACCGGGCCTTCCTTGCCGGGTAGATCGATCACCTCACTTGCCACGCGGATTTGGTAAAACGACTCGCGCTTCTTCAACTGCTCGCGTGTCACGCTGAATGCCGCCGCACGCGTCACCGCACCACCGAGATCGCGGCCCGCCCACTGGATGTCAGCCTCGTCCGCACAGCGATACGGATAGCCCGGCAAGTTGGGCCGGATGTCACCCGCGCAACCTTGCATGAACATCACGCTCGTCTTCTGGGCATAGACGCTCTCGACAAACGTCTGCGCCTCGCCGGGAAAGTCCGCTGTCATCTTGGGGTAGCCTTTGGGATAAGGCTGCGAGCCTTTGTCACCCCAGGTGAAGAAGCACGGATGACACACCGCATGCATGATGACCACCATCGGCGTGAGCGACTTGCCGTCATCGAAACGCAGCACCTTCACGCGCTTATCATTTGGGCCATCGGGATTCAAACTCACCACGGCGCGACCATCGTAGGTCTTCCGTCGATTGATCCCAAAGCTGATGGCGTCCTCGCCATATCCGATGCTCACCGTGCGCATGTTTCCCGCCGCCTCCTTCGCCGCCGCCGTGAGCTTCTTGATCAAATCCGACGCCCACCGCAAGTTCTCCACATAACCCGGCCCCGAGTGATTGTGCGAAGCCGACACCATGATGTTCGCCGCCGGCACCCCCGTCTCCTTTTCGATGCCCGCGCGCGCGAGCTTCACCATCTCCTCCCAAGCACCAATGGTGTCCATCGTCACGATGGCAGCCTTCGTTTCGCCATCATCAAGGAAGAGCACGCCCGCTCGCAATGGATCACGCACGCCCGTCACCTCCCTCCGATGCCCCACCACCGTGATGCCAGTGAGGTCAGTCGGCGAGATGTCCACCTTCGCCACACCGACCTTGAGATTGGACGTGACCGCGAACTGTCCATCAATGATTTGGGAATAAGCTGACGCCAGAGCGAGCCATCCCGTGGCGGCGATGATGAGATGAGATTTCATGCCTGAGCAATACACCCGCCTCCCACCGCATTTCACATCTTTACTGACAACAGTAAGGAAAAGCCGTTTACGCTGCGGCTAAAACCGTCGTTGCCCACTGGCATCATTTTGCCAGAAGCCACCGCACCGCATTCTCCACCACGCGGAGCGGCTCAGCCTGTTTGTAGATCGGATAAGTCTCGTGACCTGGCCGGAAGTAGAACACGCGGCCTTTGCCTACCTGCCACACGCAGCCGCTGCGGAAGTGCTCGCCCTTGTCCCACTTCTCCTCGAACACGACCTCGTCCGGCGCGGGCACGTGGAAGGGCTCACCATACATCTCCGTCTGCGGGAGGTCCCACTGCGCGGGCAATCCAGCGGCGATAGGATGCTGCGGCAAAAGCGTCGTGAGATGCCCTGGCGCTCCGTCATTGCGATACACAGGGAACACGCACTGCGGAAAGGTGAGCCGCCACACGTTGCCCTCCGACTTTTCGACAAACGGCGTGATGCGTGCGGCGCGACCGATGCCTTTGTAATAGGGCTGGTCGTTCACGAACTCCCATTTCACCGACGCTCGCTCCGACTCCGGCACTTGCTTCATTGCATCGGCTTTTGAGCGCTCCTGCATGAGCCGCACAAACGGCTTCGCCCAATGCGCGGAGTGCAGGCCGATGAATCCGATTTTCCCCTCCATCACACGCTTCACCACAGCTTCCATGCGGGCATCGTCCTGATCCTTCACGCGGCGATGGCACCAGAAGATGAGCACATCGGTGGCATCGAGCGCTGCGTCGCTCAGGCCTTGCTCCGCATCGTCGAGACGCGCGGACTTCACGGAAAGGCCGGGCAACTTCTCCAAATGCGCGGCGATGGTCTCGCCGAGGAACTTCTCGCCATACGCTGGTTTTTGCTGCGGCTGCTGCTCATCCCAAACGAGGAGGCGGATGGGTTCGACGGCAAAGATCGGGCAAACGAGAGCACTAAGGAGCAAGGCGATGAGTTTCATGGTTGGAAGAGGATATGAAAATGACGTGTTACTTCAACTCGGCAATCGCCCCACGCATCGCCGCGAGCACTTTGACGACTTCGGCGGCGGGATCGTAGTCCTTGCGGCCCATGGCGAGGGTTTCGATGGGCACGAAGCCGCGATAGTCGCCGTCGTGGAGGATCTTGGCGAGCTTCTTGTAGTCGGTGGGCGGGGTTTTGAGGCTGCTGCCGATGGTTTCCTTGATCTGCCAGTTCACCGCATGCGGCACCATCATCGCGATGTCGGCATACGGGTCGTCCGTGAAGTATTTGCCGGTGTCCACGAGCGCACCGCACCAGGTATGATCGACGCGCTTCAGCAGGCTGACGTGCTCCGGTCCGGTGCTGAGGAAGTCGCCGTGATTCTGCACAGCGACGATGACGCCATGCTTCTCGCCATGCTCGGCGCACTCGCGCAGCGCCTCGGCCATCCACTTCTCCACCTCATCGCGTGAGGCACCACCCGCGGCGCTTTGCCAGTCCTTCGGGTTCTTTTGCTGCGGGCCGGCAAACACGCGCACCACCGGCGCACCGAGCCGTGCGGCGACTTCGATCCACAGCTTCGTCAAAGCCACGCACTCGGCACGCACGGCCTTATCCGCCGTGGCGAAGTCATTCTTCACGCCCGTGCCGCTGACCGTGATGCCGCGATCATGCGTGTAGCGCTTGATGCGGGCAATGTAGTCGTTCGACGGCGCTTTCGGATAGCCGGGGAAGAAGTAGCCCGTGAGGTCCACCGCCTCGATGTCATGCTTCACGCAGAAGTCGCAGACGCCGAAGAGGTCAATGCCTGTCGTGGGGTCCGCGAGGTTCGCGTTGAGCTGTTCGAGGAAGGAATACGCGTTCAACGTCGGCGTGAAGCGTGCTTTGCCCGTGCTCGGGAGTGGCGAGTAAGCAGCGTGGCTCGTCGCGGCTCCGAGAGGAGCCAAAGTAGCGAGTTGAAAAAGGCGACGACGGTTCATGGGGTGCGGAAAGCTAGCGAGCGAGTGTTTCTTTATGATCGAGCAACGGGGATCGCTTTTAGAGGCCCACAAGCAGAAGGCTGAGCAAAATCGGGAGAGAGCTGCCAGTGAGCATGGCGGTCATGGATTGGAATCAAAACGCCTCCGCCATCTGATCGAGTTCCTGGTTGATGCGGTCTTTCCAGGGGGCGGGGAGGTTGAGTTGGAGGAGTTGGTCGAAGGTTTCGATGGCTTTGATCTTCTTCCCGGCGGCGAGCAGGGCGCGGGCGTAGGCTTCGAGGAGGGTGCCTTTGCTGGTGATGTGGTCGATCTTGCTGAAGTCAGTGCCTTCAAAGGCTTTCACGGCTTCTTTGGGGCGTTTGCTGTCGATGAGCAGGCGCGAGAGACCGGCGAGGCTCTCGATGCGCCAGGCGTAGTTCGCGGGGGTGACGGCGAGAGCTTTGCGGAAGTGCTCTTCGGCCTTGGCGGTATCGCCTTGATTGAGTTGGTGCACGGCGGCTTCGCGGTGGGCGCGACCACGCACGCTGACTTCGGCTCCGGGGGCCTCGGCGGCCTTTTGCCATTGGCGGAGCTCGGCGGCTTCGTCTTTCTTCTTGTGGTAGATTTCGGCGAGAAAGGCATGCGCTTGCCCACGGCAGCGCACCGGCCAGGTTTCGATGGCTTCCTCGCGCACGGAGGCGAGCGCTTCGTCGTAGCGCTGGAAGTCAGTGAGCACGCGCAGCTTGGCAAAGTCGCGATGAGCGGCGTCTTTCACCTGCGCGGCGAGCGCGAGGGAGCGGTCCGCGTTTTTGAGCGACTTCACGGTGATGTCCATGGCGAGGTCGAGGTAGTGGAAGTTCTCGCCGACTTCCTCGGTCTTCGCCGCGAGGGCCTCGAGCTTCTGAATGGCTTCGTCGTAGCGTTTGTCGGCCGTGAGCCGCTTCACGGCGCTGAGTGTCTGATAATCGACCGCGTGGGACGAGGCGGTGAGCAAAACCAGCGTGATGGCGAGGAGCGAGAGGCGTGTCATGGGCGGATCATTTGAAGGTGGCTTTGCCAAAGCTCGCGTCGCCGGGGATGCGGGAGGCGTTGAGCTTGCTGGTCCAGGCGGAGAATTCGCGGTTGGTCTTCTTGTCAGTGGAGTCGGTGAAGTGCACGCGACCGACGTTGAGATACCAGGTGTCGCCAGTTTTGGGTGCTTTGATGCGCATCGTTTCAAACGGGATGACGGCCAGGGATTCCCAGCGGTTCTTGGCCGGGATGAGCTTGGTTTCAAAGGTCCACGCGCCGTTCCAGCCTTCGTCATTCCAGCCGTAGCGCGGGTGCAGGTAGTCGGCGATGAAGCCGTGCTCGGCCTCGTTGAACGACGTCGGCTCCGGCTCGTAGGCGAAGTAGAAGTAGCGGCTCTTATCGGCGATGGGCGAGACATTGACGACGATGCTCTCCTGCAACCACAGCTCGGCATCGTGGCCACGGGCGGCGAAGGTCGCCTTGTTCGCTGGCTGCTCGCCGCTGACGCGAATGTAGAGATTCGAGTCGTCGCAGAGCACGCGGAAGGTCGTGGACGCTTGCAGCTTCGTTACGACGGCATCGGTGGGCATGAGCGGGTGCGACTCGGCCTTTTCCCAGCGGGGTGAATCGAGCGTCAAAGGCCCGGTCGCACGCTCGATGGTGAGCGATTGGCTCTGCTGGATCATTTGCGCCGGATTCGCCCGCATCTTCGCGGTGTCCCAATTGAATGGAGCACGTTCCAAATAGCGCCCGGCATACTTCAGACTCTTTTCGTCGGCGAAGCGATACGCGGGGTTCTTTTTCTTCGCATACTTCGCGTCGCCGTTCGCCACGCCGGCGATGAAGGCGTTGCGCGCATCCACCGCGTCGAGCAACTGCGTGAGCGAGGCCACGTTATTCATCGCCTGATGATTGCGCCAGGCATTGATGACGAGCGCGAGGTGCTTCAGGAAATCGAACTCGTAGCGCACGATGTCGAGCCTGCGCCGCACCTCGGGCAGTTCGGCGCTGCCTTCTGCGGCGGCGAGGTCTTCTTCGAGTGAATTGATCACGTCCGGTGGCCAAAGAGTGCCGAGCGCGAAGATGGGATCGCGTCCGGACTGATACGCATATTCTCGCAGCACCCGCCACAGCTCGACGCGCCTCTGCACATTGGTGAAGAAGCGGCGCATCGGGTTCTCGCACTCGCGAAAGGCGGCCTGCAGGTATTCGTCGAAGAGTTCGTTCGCGCTCTGCCGCTTCGGATCGATGGCGAGACGCAGATACACGTAGATGTTTGGTCCTTCGAGTCCCCACTGGCCTGCGCCGGGGCTGCCATTCACCTGCACCATGCGCACGTTGTTCTCCACGAGCAGGCGACTCTGCTCCGCGATCATCGAGACGGTGGTGAGTGGCGTGAGGCCCACGAGATGGAAGTTTCCCCAGTTGTAAAGATACGCCGAGAAGCCGCCTGGCACCTTGAGCTGCTTCCACGCGGCGAAGGAATCTTCCTCAGAGCTCATCATTTCGATGATGGTGTTCTCCGGGAACTCATGGAAGGTCTGCGGCGGCTCGCGCGAGATGCTGTAGGCGGTCATCATGAGCTTCTTCCCCGGACGATCCTTCATCAACCGGAGCGCCATATCGCGATGCATGATCCAGATCTTCTCTCCCCAGGCGCGGTCGGTGCTGAAAGCGATTCCGTCGGTCGGTTTCGTCGTGGGCTTCACGCCGTAAAGCGCCTCGCATTCCTTGCACTGGCAGGGACGGAAACCATCGGCCTGGCCCAGCTCGATGACATCGTAGCCGCTGTCGAGAGTCGCGAGGATGTGCTTGTAGATGAGTTCGCGCACCTCCGGGTTCGAGAGGCAGAGCTGACCGTCCGTCGCGCCGACCTCCGGCTGCCGCACATTGCCCGTGAGGATGAAATACTCGGGGTGCGTCTTCCCATATTCCGCAATCGGCACCGCGGACGGATGCTGATGCCCGCCACGCGACCACACACGCGTGAAGCGTCGGCAATGATTCGCCGTGTAGAACAACTCCGGCCCATTGCGCATGTCGTGCTCGATGAAGTGCGGCTCGCTGCGCACATCGAGCGTCGGCGGCACATGAATGATCGACTGCGGCACGAAGGTCGTGCCTGATTCATCCGGCGACAAAAACCGCGCACCCACAAAGCGGTGCACAAACTCCGCCGTGCCAAACAGCGTGCCCTCGAATGGCAGCGATTGGTCCTTCGTCGCCGTGCGCCAGCCCGGGATGGCGCGTTTCCCTTCGAGCGTATCTGGCTCGTCATTGCCCACGATGATCACATTCCGCCCCACCACTTTGTGCGCGAATCCCCAGCCCTTGAGCTGACGCCCCTCCACGCCACTCGCTGCCGCGAACTTCGTCGCTCCGACATAGAAACCCGGACGCCCCGCCTCAGCCTGCGACTCCTTCACCACCGGCAGCGTGATCTTATTGGCCGCAAACGCCTGCTGCAACAGCTCCGCCGCCCGCGTCACCGACGACTCCGCCGTGGGATTCGCCGCCACATCCGGCACGATGATCTGATACTTCGACTTGCCCCGGAACCCGAGGATCATGTCCTCCGGCTCGTCCACATCCGTCGTCGCGATTTGAGCGATGGCTGACAGCGCCAAGGCGAAGGAACAGACGAGAACGGTGAGTAGGCGCATGAGGCAAGGTTTAGGAGATGAAAACACAGATGAGGCTAACGTCGCCAAGGGGCACGCTTTGTCCGCTCAGTCATTGTTGCCGACTTTAAGGCAGCAAATCACGGTTTGGCCTTCACCAATGCCGCACGGATGTGTTCCGCGACTTGTTTGGCCATCACGGCCGAGCCGCTGGGCATGAAGTGGACGTTGCGCTTGCCTTGCAACTCGGCCTGACGCGGCTTTACGAGCGACCAGAGGTCATTCTAGGTCACGCCTTCTTCCGTCATCACGCGTTTGGCGATTTCGTTGTAGGACAGCTCGAAGTCCTTCACATACTTTGCGGCATCGCTCTCCGGCACAGGTGTGGTGCTGGCGAAGATGAGCTTCGCGCCGGTCTGCTTCAGTCTCGCAATGATCCCGCGCAGATTCTTCTCATAGACCTCAGGCGGCACGTTTTGATCTCCGCCGTTCGTGGGTGACGCGTATTCGCCCTTGGCGTTCTTGTCGCTGTCATCGGCGAATCGATACGAGAGATCGTGCAGGCCGTGATTGAAGTGAATGACATCCCACTTCTCCTTCGGATCAGGAAGCCAGTGCACGAGGCCATACGAGCCGAGCGCCGTTTTCGTGGAGCCGCAGTTGGCCGGCACGCGATGCACGTTCGCAACGCCCGCGAGTAGCTTTCGTACCTCCAACGCATACGCGATGGACACCGAGTCGCCCATCAGCAGCACACGCGGCAGCTTGGGATCATCCGTGATGGCGACGAACTCGGGTGGTATGGCTGGTTTGGAGGTGGCCGGAGTGTCGGCGGCGTGGAGTGTGGCCAGCGAAGCGAGCAGCAGTGTGGTGATGAGGAATGATACTGAGGTCGTCTTTTGCATGATTGGGTTTTCGTATCCTCTCAATCAACGCACTCGCTAGCGTCGCATTTCATCGCGGCCGAGGTTGAAGAGACTGGGGAGCAGGTCTTTGGGATGGGCACCGTTGAAGCCATTGAGCGGGAAAACAAGCATGTAGGGCGAATCAGTCATAATCAGCTAAATAATCAGCCACTACTGTTTGGAGCGATGCTTCCCGACTGCATCGGCAATGACCTCGACCATCCGCTTCTGAATGCTCGCCGCTTGCTGCATCGCTGCGTCCACCTTCGCACGACCCGCGGCGCGGTTTTCGTGGATGGGCTTGAGTTTCTCCCAGAGCTGCTGGCCGGTGGTTTGGCTGCTTTCGAAGACCCAATCGGTGAGGCCGAGGTCGCGGAACACTTGGGCTTTTACTGTGTCGGCAGGATTGCGCACGTAGAAGGCGGGCGTGCCTTGGGAAAGGGCGATGATGGGCGAGTGGCACTCGGCGCTGACCACGGCGACAGCGCGGGCATAGACGGAGGCGGCCTCATCGGCGAGCCAGAAGGTGTCGCACCAGATGACGTTGGGTTTCACGTCGGCGGGCAGCGGATCAAAGAGGTGCTCCTTCGACACCGCGATCTCATAGGTCATCTCGGGACACAGAATCACCTTTAAACCCGTCTCGCGCACCCAGAGCGTGATGAGGTCGCGCAGCGGCGCATGATCGCGGGCGGCGTGCTCGGCGTTGATCGCATCGATCTCGTAGTCGCTCTGGTCACGCGGCAGATTCTTCACGCGGTAGTAGGGCGTGTAGCGCAAACGCGGCAGCACGCAGATGAACTTCCTGTCCTCTACGCCGATGCGCTTCAGCCAGCTCTGCGCCCGCTTTTCATCCCGCACCGCGATGCCGAAGGTGCCGTCCAAGCCGAACTCCACGATTGGCGTGCGCAACTTTTGCCCCTGCAAATACTGGAGCGAATAAGTGTCGCGGGCGAAGATGAACGACGCGCCATCATAGACCTCGCGGGACTTGTAGTGGCCGTCGAAATGATTCGCTGGCAGCTTTGCAATCGCATCGCGCAACTCCTCCAACGTGGCACCGTCCCGCAGTGTCGTGCGGCCACTGATGGGATCAAAGTGCGAGCCGAAGAAGCCATACGGCCTGCCCGTCTTCGCCCAAGCCTGGAACGTCTTCGCATGACGCGCCGGCGTGATGAAGATGTCCGCGTCCTTCCATGCCACGGCCAGAGCAGGCGTGGAGGCCTTCCCCGCATCATCCACCTCGCCCTCGGCGATGTGCAGCTTTGGAAACGCGCGCATTAACATCTCCCGCTCGCGCTCATGAAGCTGCCATGGCCAGAGTGTGACGGTCGCCTCCGGGATGTGCTGATAAAGCAGCCGAATCGTTCCCGGCACGCGCCCGCTGTCGCCGATGTTTTCAAACTGTAGCGCCTCGCGAATCAGAATGTGCGGCGGCTCGGCTGCTTGGAGTTCGCACGAAGCGAGCAGCAAAGCCGTGAGCGCGACAAGCGACAGGAGGGCAGCGAGGGAACGTTTCATTCTTCAGGCAGTGGCAATGCTGGTGTGGCGGACATCATTTCAGCTCGGGTCGCAGATAGGCCTTGATGTAGTCGTTGTCGTTGGCGTGCTTCACGTTGGGGGCACTGGGATACACGAGGTCGCAGGGGACTTGGTGGGCGTCGCAGTGTTCTTTGAGCTTCACGCCGAAGTTCGCGGTGTGGGTAGGGTCTTTTTCGTCGTGGCCGAGGTTTGGCGTGGCGCTGTAGTAGAGGCCGACGGGCGGGTCGCCACGGGTGACGAGTTCGTAGGGCGAGTATTCTTTGATCCAGGGCAGGATGCGTTCGCGGGCGTCGTAGAACATCTGGAAGGACCCGATTTTCTTCTTCGCGTCCCAGGAGATGCCGAAGGCGTGGGAGCCGTATTTGCTGTTGGGCGTCCACTCGCGCATCTGGTGAGGGTCGAGCGTGGTCTGCGCACCGGAGACGGCGGCGCAGAGAACGCGGGTGGACTCGCGGGCGACCGGGTCGGCGCTTTTGGGGTCGGCCAGGTCGTCATGAAAGGCCAGCCAAAGGCTCGTGCAGGCACCGGCGGAGCCGCCAGACAGGGCGACCTTGGTTTTGTCGAGGTTCCACTCCTTGGCCTTGCTGCGGCAGAACTGGAGGGCGCGGGCGCAGTCGAGCATCGGTCCCTTCACCGGGGGCACGAGTCCGTCGGCAGTGGAGTCTTTGATGG
>NZ_JBJXFV010000160.1:0-2778 GCF_046154365.1 Prosthecobacter sp. | reverse complement strand
GGTCGATCACTTTGGCGGGGTCGAAGACGGTGATGTCCGCATCGGCACCGAGGGCGATGCGGCCTTTGTTTTTCATCATCGGCACATGGCCTTCGAGACGTTTGGCGGGCAGGATGGTCATCTTCGCCAGCGCATCCATCAGCGGCAGCAGCTTCTTCTCGCGGGAGTACAGGCCGAGCACGCGTGCATACGTGCCAGCACCTCGCGGATGACCTTTGCCATCGACAAACGGCACACCGTCGCTGGCGATCATCACGCCGGGATGCGCGATGGCCTTTTCGACGTTGGCGTCCTTCATCATGTACATGATCACCCAGCCGCCTTCTTTGCGATGTTGCTCAAATGTCTCCTTCGTGAGCAGTTCGCCTGTCGCCGCCCAGACGATGTCGCCGTAGCTGATGCGCAGATTGTCCTGCCAGCCGGGATTGAACATGGCCGACTCCAGCAACGTGGATGCGGCGGTGTAGGGATAGACTTCGGTCGTGAGGTCCATGCCCGCAGCGCGATTTTCGTCGATCAGTTTCAGCACCTCCGGCACATCGCCGATGCTGCTGCTGCCGATGTGAACGATGTGGAGTGACGCACCGGTTTTCTTCGCGCTATCAATGGCCTCGCGGATCGGCGCGATGCCAAAGGCGCGAGTATGGACGAAGGCAGGCACCTTTCGTTCCGCTGCGATGCGTAATAGCGCCTCGATCTCCTCCGGCGTGGCCGCAGGCGTGTAATTGATGCCAAAACCAACGCCCAGCGCACCTTCGTTAAGCCCGCGACGGATCGCAGCGTTCATGCTCTTCATTTCCGCCTCGCCCGCGACCTTGTTCGCGCCATCCGGCTTCGGCCCGAGCAACGCCAGCCTCGCCTTCCCGCTCGCCCACTGGCCGGTTTTGAGCTGCGGATGAAACGCGGCAAAGCGGGCCGAGATGTGGCCCACCGTGGCTCCATAATGAATCGGCGCGGCGCCTTCCATCGACGCATACCACTCCGCGACCGGATACACGCCGCCTTCGAGTTCGAGCGCTGTGGTCACACCGTCCTGCGCCTTGATCTGCAAATCTCCCGTCGTCTGGCCATGCGCGTGCAAGTCGATGAAACCGGGTGACACAACATGCCCGGCCACATCGAGAACCTTGTCACCGGAAAGCGGCGTCTCGGAGATCGCGCTGATTTTGCCGTCCGTGATGCCGATGTGCCGCACGGCATCGAGACCACTCGCTGGGTCCATGACGCGACCATTGGCGAGGACCAGATCGTGAGCGTTCAGTTGAATCGCGGTGGCAAGGATCGCGAGGATAAGGCGTGCATTCATGAGTAGAGAGAGAATGCGCTCGCAGCCTGGGTCAACCAACCATTTCGCTGATCACCTTGCCTTCATCCGCGACGATGGGTCGAGGACGGCCCTGCGGATCGAGCCAGTTGGTGTTCTGTTCGATGCCGAGATGATGAAACACCGCCGCAGCGAGATCTCCGGGCGCGCCGCGAAGGTTGTCGATGCCGCCGCCTTGCCTCCTCGGGCTGAATATAAGCTCTTGACCATGTGGTTGGGATTGGTGTCTTTGCGGATCGTTTTCCGATCCTCTGCCATGAAGCCTTGCCAACTTTCCGACTGTCTCCTTGCCACCGTCTTCATCGTCGGCACGGCATTTGCACAGCTCGCGGAGGAGTATCGTCCGTGGACCAACACGGCGGGCAAGGAGATCGAGGCCACGCTGGTCTCCGTGGATGCAACGGCACGCATCGTGAAGATCAAGATGAAGGACGGCAAAGAGTATGATGTGCCGATCGCCAGCCTGAGTCCGGCGGACCTGGAGTATGCCAGGACGCGCTACGCGGCGATGCAGGCCGCCGCGCCTGCACACGCGGAGGGTCAGGGGAAGGTCGCTCCGCCGCTTCCGCCGGTCACCGTGCTGCCTGCCGCAAAGTTCAAGGCTCCATCGGCGAATGATTACCTCAACGGCATCGCAAAGGTGCGCCCGCGCCTCATTCAAAACGCTGCCGGATGGGCTGCGATCAAGAATCAAATCGCCGGCACGCCCGCGCTGACCAGACTCATGGCCACGCTCAAAGCCTCCGGCGAGGATTTGCTCAAGGATCCCGAGCTGAACCGCATCAACGGCGAAGGTGACTCAGGCGAGGGCTCCCGCGCGATCTACCGCATGGCCCTGCTCGCCGCGCTGCATTATGGCGATGGCGATCTGAAATGGAAGGAACGCGCCGTGCGTGAAGTCATCCTGCTTTGCGACAAGACGAACTTTCGTGACTGGCATCCCACTGAAGCGTCTGCTGTGGCTGACATGGTGATCGCTGTGACGCTCGGCTATGACTGGTTCCGCGATGGCTTCAATACCAAGCAGGCGGCGGAGATTCGTGCCTTCCTCCGCCAGAAGGGCGTGGACGCGCTGATCGCCCACATCCATGGCGAACCCGTGCCGCCCACGGCCTTTGGCACCGCGCCGGAATCTTCCGATAGCAACCCGCCCGCACCCGAGAAGAAAGAGGAGTCACCGGTGAATCTGGAAAAGATGCACATCGCCTCGGCTCTGCTGCTGAATGCCATGGGCTTCGTCGATGAGGACCCGAACATGGCCAAAGCCGCCGCCAGTGCCGCTGCGAAGGTCTTTGGTGAAGGCATGCTGCGCTTTGCCCCATCGGGCGTCTGGCCGGAGGGCCTGATGGCGGGTGATACCGTGATGGACTACGCCGCGATGGTGATCCAGTCGCTCCGCAGCGCATCAGGCAAGGACTTTGGCCTGAGCATGCTCGAAGGAGTCCCGCAGTTTG
>NZ_JBJXFV010000151.1:0-12664 GCF_046154365.1 Prosthecobacter sp. | reverse complement strand
ACACGAAAATCATCGGCCTGTCCCGCACGCTGGGTGCGGTCAAGGAAGGCGGCGAGGTCGATCAGCTTCGAACGCGAGTCCATGAAGCCCAGATCGACCAGATTGACTTGGGTTGGGGGTGTCCAATCAGGCATGGGGCGAGTTTAGGCATGCGCTGCGCTGCCGCAACCGCTGGATCATTGCGCATGCGTTTCTCCATGCCATGATGGGGATTCATGCCCGACCTCACCCCTGACGAACTGCGCCGCTATGCCCGGCATCTCGCGATTCCCGAATTCGGGATCGAGGGGCAGCGCAAGTTGAAGGCTGCGCGGGTGCTGTGCATCGGTGCGGGCGGTTTGGGATCGCCAATCACGATGTACCTCGCGGCGGCAGGTGTTGGTGGGCTTGGCCTCGTCGATCCTGATGTCGTCGAGATCACGAATCTCCAGCGTCAGGTGCTCTTCGGGCAAAAAGATCTCGGCAGGCCGAAGCTCGAAGCCGCACGCGACCGGCTGCTGGACATCAATCCGCACCTCGAATTACAGACTTACACGGAGCTGTTCACCTCTGCGAACGCCATGCGCATCGCGGTGGACTACGATGTGATCATCGATGGCACGGACAACTTTCCCACTCGCTACCTCAGCAACGACATCGCCGTCTGGCTGCGCAAACCCAACGTGTATGGCAGCATTTTGCGTTTCGATGGCCAGGTGGGCGTCTTTGCACCGCATCTGGGGGCACCGTGCTATCGCTGCATGTGTCCACAGCCGCCGCCGCCCGGTTTGGTGCCGTCGTGTGCCGAAGGTGGCGTGCTGGGCGTGCTGCCAGGCATCATCGGCAGCATGCAGGCGCTAGAAGCGATCAAGCTCATCACCGGCATCGGCCAGCCGTTGCTCGGCAAGCTGCTGCACGTCGATACACTCAGCATGCGCTTCCGTACCCTCACGCTTCGCCGTGATCCTGACTGCCCCGTCTGCGGCGATCATCCAACCATCACCGAACCCATCGACTACCAGGGCTTTTGCGGCATCACACCCGCCGCTCCCGCTGTTCCCACCATGACTGTCCACGAACTTAAAGAACTCCGCGACGCCGGAGACACTCATTTCCTCCTCGACGTGCGTGAGCCGCACGAGCAAACCATCGCCCGCATTGATGGTGCGGTGTTGATTCCTCTCGGTGAGCTGGAAAATCGCACCGGTGAGCTGCCACACGACCGCCGCATCCTCGTCCACTGCAAAAGTGGCGGACGCAGCGCCCGCGCCGTCAGCAGGCTGCGCGAACTTGGATTCAATGATGTCTGGAACATCTCCGGCGGCATCATTGCTTGGGCACGTGAGATTGATCCTGCCATGGCGGAGTATTGATATGAACGACGACACCTGGCTCGAAGATTTTCTCCCACTCATGCGCTGCCCGGACACGCATCAACCGCTGCGGCGTGCGACGGCGGAGGAATGCGCGCAATGGGGTGTCTCAGCGGCTTTGACGACGCAGGACGGCAGCCAGCAGTTCGCCATCGACGCGGGCATTCCCATCCTGCTGCCACGCGTCGCAAGGTGAGGGTGTTTTTTGCAACGCGGCGGCCAGAATCTGCTCCGCATGGGTGATCGGCAGGGAATAGTGGCCGTCGCTCTCCGACCAGACCGAGGTGGCGGCAGGGATCAGGGTGGCGAGACGCTCGGTGTAGGTCCAGGCGATGTTGCGATCTTGCTTGCCGTGCCAGAAGCGGATGGGGAAATTGATCTGGCTGATCTCGAAGCCCCATTCATTGAGGTAGATGTCGGCGTCGGCGATGACACTGCGCGGGCCGCGATCCAAGGCACCGAGCGTGGCATCGCGCACGACCTCATAAATGCCGGGCAGGTTGAGAATGCGGCGATCTTCTTCTCCCAGCAGTTTCATCAGCCAGCGCAACGGTGCTTTTTGCGGCGAACCTTTGGCGGTCATGCCCCCCAGTCGCAGCACGGTGCCCAGCACGGTGGGCAGGTAATGCCGGAGCTGGATCATGAGGCGATAGAGCCAGAACATTTCGCGATCACCGAGAAACTTGAGCGGCGGCGCACCGCAGATGATCGACGCGGAGAGCAGGCGCTTGGGCAGTTTTAATGCCGTCATCAGCACATAGGGGCCGCCGCCGGACCAGCCGATGACATGATAATTGTCCGCACCGACGTGGGCCGCGAGCTGGGTGAGAGTCTCAGGCCAGTCGGACAGCGTGCGACCAGGTTGAAAGTCGGAGAGGCCAATGCCGGGACGGTCCGGGCAGATGAGCCGTATGCCGTGCTGTTTTGCCACGTCGTCAAACAGTGATCCCTGGATGCGCGATGACGGCCAGCCGTGAAAATAGAACGCCACTTCACCACGCGGGTCACCAAACTCCGCGTAGCCGAGTTTAAGGCCGTTGGAGAGTGTGAACGTGTGGTCGGACATGCGAGGGCGCGGAGTGTGGAGTTTCAATGAGCGCCTTCAAGTGCTGTTTCACCCAGAAGCACGCTGCTTTTCGGCACACGGGCACGACGCAGGCCAAATTGAGTGACCGCCTTGTCCTGCAGATGTGCCACGGCCTCTTCCACGGAATCGGTCCATTTGATCAAATCAAGGTCCTCCGGGCTGATCGTGGCACCTTTGAGCATATGGTCCATGAACTGGCGCATCTCCGGCCAGAAATCGCTGCCCATGATGACAATGGGGAAGCTCTTGAGCTTTCTGGTCTGGATCAGCGTCAGCGCCTCGAACATTTCATCCATCGTGCCGAAACCGCCGGGCATGATGATGAAACCGTAGCTGTACTTGATGAGTAGCGTCTTGCGCACGAAGAAATGCTCCATGGTCACCCAGCGGTCGAGATAAGGGTTGTGGCTTTGTTCAAAGGGCAGGCGGATGTTGCAGCCGACACTGCGTCCTCCAGCATCTTTTGCGCCACGATTGGCTGCTTCCATGATTCCAGGCCCACCACCGGTCAGTACGGTGAAGCCCATCTTCGCAATCGCCGCACCCGTGTCGCGTGCCAGCTTGTAATAGCGGTGATCTTCGCCGAAGCGGGCCGAACCGAACACCGTGATGCATGGACCGACGAAATGCAGCCCGCGAAAGCCGAGAATGAAATCTTTGGCCACACTCCAGAGCAGTTGCAGGTCGCGCAGGCGGCGGTTGGGGCCGCTCAGCAGCGCCCGGTCTTCGAGCTGGCTGCAAAACTTTTCATCCGCACGGATTTCTGCCGGCGTGACGTGAGTGACTGGAGCGCTGCTCATGGCGCTGCCGGGTTCGGGTTCCTGGTCGAGGAGTGGGGGAGCAGGCATGGTTGTGATGCTGAGATTGGAAGGCGACGGACGCGATTTTGTTCAGCACCAGCAGGTCGGTGCAAGAAAAAGCCCGCAGGTTCTGTGGCGAACCTGCGGGCGTTGTGAGTCAAAGCTCAGCGTGGATCAGGCGGCCTGGGTCTCTTCTTCCTCGCGCTGCGAGTCAGAACCGTCACCGCGTGTGTTCGGCTTGGCACCGCTGAGCTGCAGCGGACGGCCCATGAAATCCTTATTGCTGAGTTCAGCAACGGCACGGCGTGCTTCATCCACACTGCCCATCGTCACAAAGGCAAAGCCTTTGGAGCGCTGCGTGCGGCTGTTGACCACGACTTCCGCGTTGCGCACGGCACCGACGCCGTTGAACAGCTCGAACAGATCGCTCTCGGTGGCATCATAGGAAAGATTGCCGACATAAAGACGATCGGTGGTGATGTCCGCCGGATTGACGGCAGGAGGAGCTTCACGCCGCGGACGTGGCTCACGCTGCGGGCGTGGATTGTCGTTCGTGCTGCGGGGAGCGGAAGAACTGCTGCGGTCTGCCGGTGGGCGGTTCTTGGGCTTGGCATTGCCGAGCAGGCCGAAGCTGATGATGCTCAGGAATTTCTGAAAGCCGGAAGGCGCGGCGCTGCGGCTTTCACGGCCACCTTCACGGGTGGGACGTGGACCTTCGGGACGAGGGCCACGCGGGCGGTTGCGATTGCGATTGCGGCGATTGCCGCCGTTGCCGTTGCCGTTGCGATTGGGATAGTCGGACATGGGTGGAGTTAGCGTAGGGGTGGGTTGCGGGTACGGGCAGGGCCGGGGTGCTGGAGGGGGCGGCGGGCGGGAACGGGCGGCTTGCCTCTTCCACGATTCCGTCGCGCGCGGCGGACCGCACTGGCGGTCTGCCACAGCACCACCACGGGCTGCTGCTATTTTCAAAGCCGGGCCGCATTGGCCCAGTCGGCTCAAAGGAAACACCGGCGGGCGCTTGCAGCACGCAGGGGGTCACTTTCGGGCGTTCCGTCCGCTGGAACGGTGCCTTCTGCGCAGTCTGGGTTCGAAGATGGCGCATTGGGGTTCTCGTTCAAAGGGACGGGCTTCGGAGCATTGGATGTATGGCTCTGAAAACAGCGGACGGATACTAAACGGGGCAGGGGGGTGGTCAACCGCGAATCCCAGACACCTCGCTTGCCCGTTCCGCGCTTTGCGGCATGATGCACGCATGATCAAGCCCGTCGTCTATGTCAAAACCGGCTGCCCGTGGTGCGAGGAAGTTCTCGACTACCTCGACGCGCGCCGCATCGCCTATGAAAAAGTTACCGTCAGCGGCAATCGCGACGCCATGCAGGCCATGATCGACCTCAGCGACCAGAGCAAAGCGCCGACGATGGACTGGGACGGCGAAGTCCTCGCTGACTTCGGCGTTGATGAACTCGTGCCCTTCCTGCGCAAAAAAGGACTCGCTGTTTAGCCCTCTTTGAGGAATTAAACTATCCGGCGTTCCCGGTTAGACGTTTCACTTTCTCCATCTCATGACCTCCAAGCCTTCCAACGCCCTTCTTCTCCCGCTCCTGCTGGTGCTTGCCGCCTCAGCCTTTCGCTTCGCGAAGCTAAAAGGGCTGGTGACTATCGACTTCCTGGAAAACTTCAGTCCGTGGATGGCGCTGGCCTTCACCGGCACGCTGGTTTTTCCCAAGCGGGTTTCCTTCCTGTTCATCCCGTTGCTGCTGGTCATCATCGGCATCAGCGCTACCGGGGGCAAAGACGTGATGCATTGGGAGGCGGTCGCGGTTTACGGCTGCTTCGGCCTCGCTGCATGGCTGGCGGCTCGTTCGCGTGGTCAGATGGGTGTGGTGTCCAGTTTGCTCGGTGTGGTGGGCTGCTCGCTGGCCTTTTTCATCATCACCAACACCGTTTCCTGGCTACATGATCCTGTTTATGCCAAAACCTTCGCTGGCTGGCTCCAGGCGCTCACCACCGGCACGCCCGGCCTGCCGTCCACGACATGGTTCCTGCGCCAGTCGCTCATCAGTGATCTTGTCTTCTCCTGCCTGCTGCTCGCCGCCTACAACACCGAGGCATCCATCCGCCGCCAGCAGGCCATTCCGCTTCTTCGCCCTGCTATCGCGTAAGCGTCCGGCCCTTTTGCCTTTTTCAGTTCCGCCATTTTCCATTCTTCCATTCATCATGCGTGGTCTGAAAACCCTCCTTGTCGCAGTGCTGCTGCTGGCCAGCGCTCATGCTGAAACCTTGCACGTTTACACCTGGGCCGACTACATCAGCCCCGAGGTCGTGAAGCAGTTTGAAAAACAGCATGGCTGCAAAGTCGTCATCGACACCTTCGACTCGAACGAAGGCATGTATGCGAAGCTCAAAGCCGGTGCCACCGGCTACGACCTCGTCTTTCCCACCGCCTACATGATCCAGGTCATGCACGCCCAGGGCATGCTGCAAAATCTCGACCACGCCCTGCTGCCGAACCTCAAGCACATCGACCCCGCCCTGCTCGCCAAGCTGCCGGACCAGACCATGCAGCACAGCGTGCCCTACACCCTCGGCTATGCCGTCATCGCCGTGCGCAAAGACAAGGTGAAGGACGCTGAAGCCTCCTGGGCCATGTTTGACCGTCCGGCGCTCGCCAGACGTGTCACGCTGCTCGATGACATGCGCGAAAGCATCGGTGCCGCGCTCAAATCCCTCGGCCATAGCATCAACACCCGCGACGAGGCCCAGCTCGCCGCCGCCCGCGACGTCCTCATCCGCTGGAAGAAAAACATCGCCCGCTTCGACAATGAAGGCTACAAGGCTGGCATCGACTCCGCCGAGTTCCACCTCGTCCACGGCTACAGCGGCGACCTGTTCCAGGTGCAGCGCGAAAATGCCAAAGTCGAACTCCTCATCCCGCGCGAAGGCGTCACGATCAGCAGCGATGAATTCGTCATCCCCAAAGGCGCCAAGCAGACCGCCCTCGCTCACGCCTTGATCAACCATCTCCTCGATCCCGCCGTCGCCGCCGAAAACATGGAGTGGATGGGCTACCTCTGCCCCAACCTCGCAGCGCTGAAGAAAGTCAGCCCCGAGTTCCTGCAAAACCCCGCGATCCAGATTCCAGACGATGTGAAGGCGAAGTGCGAGGTCATCGAAGACCTCGGTGCCGACCTCGCCAAGTACACGAAAGTTTGGGACGCCGTCAAAGCCGCGCGCTAGCCACCGGAGGTCAGGCTTCCAGCCTGACAACGGACCGAGGCTTCCAGCCTTTGGCCTCAGATCAAGGCGGGACGCCCCGATCCGCAGACAGGTCGGAGGCCTACCCTCCCTTTGCGATCCCCATCAAGCGCCGCCGCAGCAGCTCCAGCGCCGCCTGTGAGGTCAGCAGCTTGAAACGATCCCGCGCACCCGGAGAGAAGCGCTTTTGCGCCCATGTCTCCGCATTCTTCGATGCCAGCGCGATCCACACCGTACCCACCGGCTTCTCCGGTGTGCCACCCGTCGGTCCGGCGATGCCCGTGACGGCCAGCGCATGATCCGCGCCGCTTTTCTTCAAAGCGCCTTCCGCCATCGCCCGCGCGACTTCTTCGCTCACGGCGCCGTGCTGTTCGATCAGCTCCGCTGGCACACCGAGGTGCTGTTGCTTCGCCTCATTCGCATACGTCACCCAGCCGTGGCCAAAGACCCGCGAGGCACCGCTCACATCCGTGATGCGATTCGCAATCGTGCCGCCGGTGCAGGATTCCGCCGTCGCCAGCCACTCGCCGCGCACGGTGAGCAACTGCACAATCACTTCTTCAATGATGCGCCGGTCCTCCGACACGATGCAATCGCCCAGCGCAGCCCGCACAACGTCCGCACCCTCATCCACGGCAGTTGCTGCCCCAGCGAGACGGACATCCACATCGCCATTGCGAATGCAGTAGCCGAGATCAAGCCCCGTGATCGCCTCCAGTTGCTTCTCCACCGCTTCCACGATGTCCGATTCACCAACACCGGTCACTTTGAGATAAAGCACCCGACGTGAGCCGCCATCCGGCAGCCATGCGCGCAATCGCGTCTCCACCTCATTCTCCACCATCGGCTTCAACTCACGCGGCGGTCCTGGCAGCAGGAAAATGTGCGCGTTCCAGCCGAGTGGAGCGCCGAGTTCCGCTGGAAAATACAGCCCCGGAGCCGTGCCGAATGCATTTGGCATCACCACCGCACCACGCGGCACCATGGCCTGGCGTTTCGTTGCTTCGCTCACTGGTTTGCCGCGTTTGGCGAAGTATTCGTTCAGATGCTGCATCACGCCGTCATTCAATTCCATGTCGAGGCTCAGCAGTTCCGCCGCCGACTCGCGTGTGAGGTCGTCATTCGTCGGTCCGAGTCCGCCGGAAACCAAAACGACATCCGAACGCTGTGCCGCTTCGGCAATGGCCACACGAATCACCGCTCCATCCGGTACAATCGTCTGCCGCGTCACTTGAATGCCCAATGCTGCGAGCCGCTGGCCGATCCAGGCCGCGTTGGTGTTGATGGTGTCTCCAAGAAGGAGTTCCGTGCCGGTGTTGACGAGTTCGACTCTCATGGGCGTTCCTTTACGTGCAGGGAGGCATTTTGATCAACGCTTCTTTCGCCGCTCCTTGCAGCCCAGCTCTGAGACGATCTTGTCCAGCATCGCCAGCCCAAACGAAATTTTTTTGAAGAACGACGGGTTATGCGGCACCAGCGTGAACTGCGGATGCTGCGACCACAGCCGCCGCAGCTTGTGATCCAGCTTCACCGCCTGCTCCATCGACTCGTTACGGATGGGATTCCCGCCCTCGATACTCATGTGTCCCACGGCGGCGCTCTCGAAAAAAATCACCGCGTCATAGCGCGACAGCTCGCGCTCCAGCGTGCTGCCGATGTCTTCAAAGAATCCGTCGCTGCTGCCCGGCCAGTACGCCGCGCCATCCACCGTGCCACGATCACACAGCAGGATTTGCTCCGGGTGCTGTGCCATCACCGCCTCCTCCAGATGAATCTGCACATGATAAATCGCCCGCTGCGCCGCATGCACCGCGTCCGGCTGCGTCAGTCGCGGAAAACCGCCGCTGAACACCATCGTCGCTGCCTCAGGCACCAAGACGACCTGATCTCCCATCTCCCGCCGGAACAGATCACCCGCCGTCGTCTTGCCTCCTCCGGGCCCTCCAGTCAAAACGATGCGGCAGTGGCCATTGGCGTGAGGTTTGGGTTTGCGGGGCATGCGTGGACTGTGGCGGCGGCAGCACACTGGCGTCAAGCCAGAGCGCAATTTTACCCAAACGAGGCATAGCCGCCCATCCTCCTTATCGCTACGCTCATCCCATGATTCGCATCCTTCCCCTTCTTCTCATCCTTAGCGCCTGCTCCATCACCTCCGGCACCAAGCACGCCGAAGAGCGCTACTTCCTCACCCAGGTCAAACCCGTGCTCCAGCAGCACTGCCTGCAATGCCACAACGGCTCCCTGCCGCCACCGGCGCTCAATCTCACCAACAAAGCCACCGCCTTCACACGCAGCGCCAGCGGACGCGACTACATCCTGCCCGGCGATCCCGATTGCAGCCTGCTCATCAGCGCCGTGCAACGCGGCGGCACGCATCCCAAAATGATGCCTCGCACCGAGGTCAGCCTCACCGAAGATCAAATCGGCATGCTGCGCGAATGGATCGAAGACGGTGCGTATTGGCCCACTGGTGAAAATGGCACTCTGCGCATGCAAAAGAGCGGTGAGAATCCGTGAGCGCACAAAAATACCGCGACTCGCCGCAAAGCGCGTAGCAGCGTGATTCCAGCGCGTGCATCATCGCACCATGGGCAAAGAATTCAGCATCACTCCACAGACGGTTCCGCACGTCACCACGAAACATCGCCGCATCTGCACGCCGCTGCCGCATCCTGACTCCGTCACCACGCTGGAGAAGCTGCGGCACTTTGAGCCGCAGTCCATGCGCGGCATGCCGCCCATCGTGTGGGAGAAGGCGCAGGACATTTACGTCTTCGACAAATACGGCAACCAATGGCTCGACTGGAGCAGCGGTGTGCTCGTGACCAACGCCGGCCACGCCGCGCCGGAGATTTGCAAGGCGATGATCGACCAGATCAACAGCGGTCTCATTCATAACTACGTCTTCCCCAGCGAAGAGCGCGCCGAAGCCGTCGAACTGCTTGCCTCGGTCGCACCGGAAGGCTTGAAGAAAGTCTTTCTGCTCAGCACCGGCAGCGAGGCCACCGAGTGCGCCATCAAATTAAGCCGCGCGCATGGCATCAAGGTCGGTGGCAAAGCCAAGATCGGCATCGTCGGTTTCACACGTGGCTTCCATGGCCGCACGCTCGCCAGTCAGCAGGCGGGCGGCATGGCGGGGCAGAAGGCGTGGATCGTCAATGAAGATCCGGCCATCATCAATGCGCCGTTCCCTGATGGTTATTGGACGACCGACACGAGCTTCGACACCTTCCTCAAAACCATCGCCGATCGCGGTCTCACCGCCGACAACATCGCCGGGGTCATCATCGAGAGCTATCAGGGCGTCGGCCCTGACTTCGCGCCGGTCGAGTACGTGCAGAAACTTCGCGCCTGGTGCGATGCGCACAACGTCGTGCTCACCTTTGACGAAGTGCAGGCCGGTTTTGGTCGCACCGGCAAGTTCTGGGCCTTCGAGCACTACGGCGTGTCGCCCGACATCATCTGCTGCGGCAAAGGCATCAGCAGCGGCATGCCGATCTCGGCGGTGTTGGGCCGTGAGCACATCATGGATCAGTTCCCTCCCGGCAGCATGACCAGCACGCACACCGGCAATCCCATCTGCTGCGCCGCTGTCGTTGCCAACATCCGCAAGCTCCTCGACGAGGACCTCACCGGCAACGCCGCACGCCTCGGCCCCATCCTGTATGCCCGTTGCAAAGCCATCCAGGCCCGCCATCCGACCGTCTTCGGCAACGTCACCGGCACCGGCCTCGTCGCTGGCATGCAGACCGTCAAACCCGGCACCCAAGACCCCGATCACGACCTCGCGCATCGTATCATCGAGCTATGCTATCAGCGTGGCCTGCTGCTCTTCGCTCCCGTCGGTGCTTGGGGCCAGACCGTCAAAATCTGCCCGCCACTCACCATCACGCTCGAAGCTCTCGAAGAGGCCTGCGATGTGCTCGACACGGCGGTGGATGACGCTGTGGCTGGGAAGTGAGAGGCCAACAGCCCTTCGGATTAGCCGCAGAGGAGCCAAGAGGCAGAGAAGGCAGAGACATGAATGTTGGTTCTAATCTCTGCCGCCTCTGCTCCTCCGCCACTCTGCGGCAAAAGCGAGCGTCCCACCGCCATTCGGAGTAGCCGCAGAGGAGCAAAGAAGCAGAGCGGGCAGAGCCATGAATGTTGGTTCCAACCTCTGAGTGCCGTTGCTCCTCTGTGTTAAACCTGAACCACCCACGACGATGCCGCTCACTGAACCCACTCCCCGCGAAAACGATCTCGCAACGCGGATCATCGGTTGCGCGATGATTGTTCACCGCCACTTCGGGCCGGGATTGATTGAGAGCGTGTATGAAACCTGTTTTTGTCACGAACTGGCGAAGGTGGGTCTGCAAGGTGTGCGCCAGAAACGCCAGCCCATCGTGTATGACGACATTACGTTCGATGATCCCTTTCGCATCGATATTCTGGTGAACGACACCATCATCGTGGAAAACAAGGTGGTGGAAGTCGTGCTCCCGCTGCACAAGGCCCAGCTCCGCACCTACCTGAAACTCGCCAACCGCCGCCTCGGTCTGCTGATCAACTTCAACACCGAACGCCTCAAGGACGGCATTCACCGCGTCATCAACGGCGAGGCCACCTACGATCTGGACATCGGCCGTTCGGATTAGCCACAGAAGAGCAAAGAGGCATAGGATGCAGGGGAAAGCAGAATTCTGATTCTCTGCCCGCTCTGCTCCTTTGCCACTCTGTGGTAAAGCGAGCGTCCCTTAACCGTTCGAATCAGAGGCGGAGAGGCAGATAGCGGAGTTTGATCGTCTTCGGGTGAATCGCGACTCTTGACCATCCCCGCAGCTCCCGTTAATCTCACGCCATGACAGCCACCTTTGACACCGTCCTGCAAAACGCGCTGCTCCTGCCCGTGGAAGATCGTTCCCGCATCGCCTCCCGCCTCATTGAGAGCGAGGATGCAGCCGATGACGCTGAACTTAGTCCCGCTTGGTGTGCCGAGATCGACCGCCGCATCGAGGCTGCTCGCAGTGGTGCAAGCCGCCGCATTCCGCACGCGGAAGTCATGGCCGATGCCCGTCACTTGCTGGCGCAACTTTAAGGCAGCAGCCCACGCATGACGGCGATCACTTGGGACGACGAGGCGAAGTGTGAGCTGAACTGCTCGGCCCTTTATCTCGCCAAACGTGGCGGCCGGGAGCTGGGTGTGCGCTTTCGTCCGCCAAGTAGCAGTCATGGGACAGCAGGAGCTGACAATAATTGACAGCCAGGCGAGGCTCAGGTGGCACAGCCACCCATTCAGTCTTCGCTGCCGCAACACTTTCAACACGGTGCCGGCGCTGCCACAGCACGCCGTGCTGCCAAGTGGGAAACCCGGCTGCTTGCGTTCGCGGCGATTTGAGAACCGCCTTGGCGTGCTGTGAGGCGGGAGGATATTGGGTAATGAGCCCAGCCGTCAGGTCGGCAGTCGCCATCGCTGTCCTTGAGCGCCGCGTTAGTGCCAAGAACCTGCTCCAACAACGGCCCCAGGCCGTCCCCATCCTCATCGGTGCCATCCGTCGCGGCCAGTCGGCCGTGGTAATAGATGTGCCAGTCATGCAGCCCCTGCTGCACGCTGTAAGGGCTGCCGTCATGCAGCGGCAGGCCGGTTTCCAGCGCCAGTCCCTCGGCCTGGTTCAAAGCACCGCCCAGGAGGTACAGCCACCCGCTCCGTCTTCGCTGTCGCAACGTTTTCAACACGGTGCCGACGCTGCCACACGCAGGCCCGTTGCCAAGTGGGAAACCCGGCTGCTAGCGTTCGCGCAGATTTGAGAACCGCCTTGGCGTGCTGTGAGGCGGGAGGATATTGGGTCGAATATTTGCACCCGTTTCCCCCGGCTACTTGGGTTCTTCGTTTTATGACGCCGGTCACGCGCCAAATGCCGCATGGCTGCGGGCGACTCGGAAGCATTGAAAATCAGCGGCTTAGCGTTTGCAGATGCTCACATAATGCCTGGCATCTTTTCCCACATAGCCAAGGCCGATGATACCGATGGTGGATGACGTCATGCGTTAGAAACTGAACAGCTCAAACCGTCATATGAAAGCAAGGCACCCGGCATGCCAGAAGTTTTTGTCAAAAAGCGGCTTTATTTCGCCTGCCGCTCTGGCAATGGAACGGCGCTCGCTGCATGGCTGACTCCCAACCTCCACAT
>NZ_JBJXFV010000149.1:0-13292 GCF_046154365.1 Prosthecobacter sp. | reverse complement strand
CTTCAAGAGTCCGGCGCAAACAGGACCACTTTCGACAGGTGCCCTCGCCCGACTCACCGCAAAGCTGGGCACCCTTCAATGCGCCCTTTTGCTGCTGGGGCCGCTCACGCTCTCCGTATGGGGTCAGGGTAGCCTCACGATACCAGACACACCTCCGGCGATGTTCCTGGCCGTGGGCGATCTCAATGGCGACCGTCGTGCGGATATGGCGCTCGTCGATGCGCCGCCGGCGAAGCCTCAATCCGCCGCCCCTCCCTCTTTCCGCCTGCATCTGCTGTTCCAGAAGAACGGGAAGTTCACCATGCCAGCGGACAAAATCATCACGCTCGGTGAGACCAGGCCATCCGGTCTCTCCATTGGTGACTTCGATGGGGACAAACGCGACGACCTCGCCGTTGGCCTTCGTGTGCAGCGCTCGCTTAGCTTGTTCTTCGCTTCTGAAGGCTTTGAGAAAGAGCACAAGTCCTCGTATTTGAATGACAGTGGCGCGGGCGGGCTGTCCACAGGGAGCCTCAGCAAGCGCAAACAGGCGGACTTCCTCACCGGTGCAGCGTGGCGGCAGTGGCAGGGCAAGGACCGCTTTGGGGAGGCCTACTTTGCCGGTGCGGATCGCAATGACAACTGGCGCTCCACTCTGGCCGACATGGACCGCGACGGCATCGATGACGTCATCTTCACCACCTTTGGCTCCGACACACAGTATGGGCTGAACAACCGTCTCCGCATTTACTACGGCCCCTTTGCCAAAATGGGGGTCTTGCAACCCTCCGATGCCGCCGAGGTGCTGGTCCTGCACTCTCCCGTCATGGACAGTGACAAACCACTCCTTGGCCAGGTGATGACGGGCGACCTGAACGGCGATGATCAGCGCGATCTCGTCGTTCCAGCCCCCGCACAAACACTGGTTTATCTTCAGAACAGCCCCTCCGGTTTCAGTGAAAGGGCGGACCCCACCCTGGTGCTGAAAGACGTCACGCCACTGCTCGTCACCGATCTGGACGGCGACAAGCTCTGCGACATCGCCTTCCTCCCGACCGATGCCAGCAAGATTACCATTTGGTTTCAGAAGAGGAACCAACCACTGACTGCCAAATCTGCCTCGGAGGCACCTCACCTCAAGATTCCCAAGCTGTCTGGCGTGGTTGCCGCGGGTGATGTCAATGGCGACGGCCGCCAGGAGATCTTCGCCGCCCAGACCGGCGGCGGACTGTCCATCTTCGCCCTTCCGCGATGAGGTAGGTGTGATGGCGTAACGCAGAACTAGAAATACATCACTCGACCACTCCACGTTCCACTCACCACCGCCATGAAACGCATCACGCTCTTTCTTTGTCTATCCGCCGCCATCCACGCCGCCGAACTCCGCATCGGCTCGTCAACGGCCAGCATCACACCGGACAAGCCGGTGGCGCTGGCGGGCCAGTTTGGGACGCGCATTTCGCAAAGTGTCGAAGCTCCGATCATCGCCGCTGCGGTGGCGATTGAGTCGGTGGAAGGCGGCAAGGTGGTGGATCAGAGCATTCTCATCTCCTGCGACCTCGTGGGCATTCATCACTCGGTGCTGGCGCAGTTTCGGCAGCATTTGAAGCCGCTGCTGCCGGACTTCGATGTGCGGAAGGTCATCGTGTCCGCCACGCACACGCACACCGCGCCGGTGACGTCCGAAATTCCCGAGGAGACGTTGATCACGTATCCGATCCCGAAGGACGGCGTGATGCAGCCAGCGGAATACACCGCGTTTCTCGTCGAGCGAATGTCACAGGCCGCCGTGCAGGCGTGGAAGAGCCGCAAGCCCGGCGGTGTGAGCTGGACGCTCGGTTTCGCTCAGATCGGCGAGAACCGCCGCTCCGTCTTCGCCGATGGTCATGCGCAGATGTATGCGAAGACGAATGACGCACGCTTCCGCCACATGGAAGCCGGTTCCGACTCGGGAATCGAGACGCTGTTCTTCTGGAACGCCGAAAAGCAGCTTCAGGCCGTCGCGATCAATGTCGCGTGTCCGTCGCAGGAAGTGGAGAGCCGCAGTGCGCTCAACGCCGACTTCTGGCACGACGCACGCGAGCAGTTGAAGGCCAAATTGAATCTGCCTGACCTCACCGTGCTCGGCTGGTGCGGCGCGGCGGGCGATCAATCGCCGCATCCGCAGTATCGCAGGGACGCGGAGGCCCGCATGATCAAGCTGCTCGGCCTCACGCGTCAGCAGGAACTCGGCCGCCGCATCAGCAACGCCGTTTTCGACACGCTCGATGCCGCGAAGGCCGACATCCGCACCGACGCACCCTTCGGCCACATCGTCGAAGACCTGCCGTTGCCACCACGCAAGATCCTCGAACGCGAGTATGCGGACGCGAAGAAAAACATCGCGCAATACAGCGTCGTCGAGAAGCCGGACAACCGCGTCATCACGATGCTGAAGCTCGAACAGGGCATCGTGAAACGATTCGAGGAAGCGGACAAGCTGCCGCCCTACGACATGGAGCTGCACGTCCTGCGTCTCGGCGACATCGCTATCACCACGAACACCTTCGAGCTGTATCTCGACTGGGGCATCCAGATGAAGGCCCGCAGCCCCGCGCAGCAGACTTTTGTGCTTCAGCTCGCCAACGGCTGCGGCATGTATCTGCCCACCGCGCTCGCCATCCAAGGTGGCAGCTACAGCGGCCTGCCGCACGTGAACAAAGTCGGCCCCGAAGCCGGGCAGATCCTCGTCGATCAAACCGTGCGGGCCATGCAGGTTTTGTTTCCAGCCTCACCCGCAGCCAAATGACTCTCTGGGTTCCGACGGAGGGCGCTTTCCAAGCACCCAACACGGTTGTAAACCGGCCCTTCTCGAAACGCGGCGAAGCAGCCCAGAACACCTTTATGAGAATCAAAACGATCCCATTCGTTCCAGCGCTGCTGCTGTTCCTAGGGCAGCCCAATTTGTCAGCTGAGAATCTCTACGACTACAAGAAGCCGCGCGCGACCGTGGAATCCACCACCATCAATCTGGTGACGAAGCTGGCCAATGGGGCGGATTTGCCGCTCGTCCTGCTCATCGGCGATCCGATCACCGCCGGGCGCTATTCGGCGGGATTGAGCGCCGCGCTCAAAGAGCATGCCTATGTTTCGCTGCTGGGCACGTCAAAGGCTGTGGGCGATCCCGCTTTGCTCGACGAGATCCGGCTCGTGCTGCGGCAGAACGCCTATTCGATCATCCACTTCAGCTTCGGAATGCACGGCGATAGCGAAGGAATGCGTGATGGTCTTCCAGACGTGATCACCACCATTCAGCGCCATGCGCCGCAGGCAAAGCTCATCTGGGCTCCCACGACTCCGCGAATGCAAAGAGACGGCGGGCCTGACAAGGATGTCATCGAAAAGAACTCACTCGCGGCAGACCCTATCGCCAAGGCGGGCATTCCCGTGGATGATCTCTACACACTCGTCGCGAAGCACCCGACGAAGCTCTGGGATGCCGGTGGTGTCCACTTCACGACTGAGGGAACAGCGCTTTTGTCCGCGCAAGTGGCCCAAACCATCCTGCCGTTCCTTCCGGCGAGGCCAAAGCCGCTCAAGGTGCTCATGGTTGGCAACAGCCAATGCCCGCTCATCATCAACAACCGTCTGATCGAGAACCTGGCTGTCTCCGATAAGGGCGCTGCACTGATTCAGATCACCGGCTGCATCAAAGGCGGCTCCACTTTGAAAACACACTGGGAAGCCGGCACCGGTCCGACGACGGCGCGCGGAATGATCGCGGGCGGTTCGTGGGATTTTGTCGTGCTGCAGGAAATCTACGCCGCCACGGAAGCCGACATGCACCCGTATGCGCGTCAGTTTCATGAACTGATCAAGAGCGGCGGCGCCAAGACCGTGTTCTTTGGCACGGCCTCCATCATCAGAGACTATCCCCAAGGTTTCGATCGATTGCATCGCATCAATCTGGCCGCCGGTAAGGAACTCGGCAGCCAGGTCGTCGATTCCAGCCATGCGTATTTCAGATACCTCGGCAAGGAGCCGTCGGCTGAACGCATGGAGAGTCTATTCGCAAAGGACAAGATGCACCCGGGCCTGTGGGGCTCCTATATCTACGCCTGCGGGATTTACAGCGTGCTGAGCGGACGCTCTCCCATCGGTCTCGCCGCACCCGCAGACATGCCGCCCGACGTGGCCAGGGCGTTGCAATCCGCCGCATGGGAGCAGCATCAGGAAACCAAAGCTGCCCTTAGCCGGTGAGTAAAAGGCTTTACCTAAATGCTCAGAAAATCTTCCGAAAGGAACAACTCGGGCGCGTAATTTTCCAATCATGAAGTACCTCCCCATTCACGTCTTAGCGTTCCTCAGCCTTGCCGGCGCGGCATTCACCCAGGATGCGCCGAAGCTGCTGCGTGCGGGCATCATCGGTCTCGATACCTCGCATGTGCCGGCATTCACGAAGCTCTTCAATAACCCGAAGGCCGACGGGGATCTCGCAGGCATCAAAGTCACCACAGGCTACACCGGCGGCACGGACATGCCGGCGAGCAAGGATCGCAAAGAGAAGTTCACGCAGCAGCTTCGCGATATGGGCGTGGAGATCGTCGATAGCATCCCGAAGCTGCTCGAGAAAGTGGATGTCGTGTTGATAGAGAGTGTCGATGGCCGCATCCACCTCCAGGAGGCACGTGAGGTCTTCAAGTCGGGCAAGCCTGTCTATATCGACAAACCCGTCGCAGGCACGCTCGCAGAAGCCATCGCCATCTTTGAGCTGGCGAAGAAGAACAACGTGAAGACCTGGTCGAGTTCGTCCTCGCGCTTCGGAGCCGATTTGATCGCGATGAAGGGCAATGCCGAGATCGGAGACATCCTGGGGGTGACAACGTGGGGGCCGTGCTCGTATCAAAGCGGCACCCCCGACCTCTTCTTCTACGCCATCCACGGCATCGAGTCGCTCTACGCGCTCATGGGCACCGGTTGCGAGACCGTTTCGCGCACCAAAGGCCCCATCAGCGATCAAGTTACCGGCGTGTGGAAGGACGGACGCATTGGCACCTATCGAGGCATCGTCAAAGGCAAGTCGGAGTTCGGTGCGCTCGTCTTCGGTAGCGCTGGCGTGCGCCAAGGGGCCAAAACCATCAGCTACGAGGCCCTGTGCCGCCAGATCGGCAAATTTTTCCGAACCGGAGAGGCTCCCGTGAGCGAGGCCGAGACCATCGAGATCTTCACCTTCATGGAAGCCGCTGATGAAAGCCTGCGCCAGGGCGGCAAGCCCGTCGCACTCGCCGATGTCCTCGCCAAAGCGAAGGCCGAAGCGGCGGGAAAACTGAATCCTTAGTTCCAACTCCAACCTCCCATCCTATGCAAAACTTCACTCGCCGTCGTTTCTTCGAAGACTCCCTGATGGCCGCTGCGGCGGTCGCATTGCCTGCACCGATTTTCGCTGCAGAGACGAAATCCGTCAGCTCCAACTCCAAACTCACCGCCGCCATCATCGGTTGCGGGATTCGCGGCAAGGCGCACGCGCGCGAACTCGCGAAGCTGGCGGATTGCGATGTCGCGTATGTCTGCGATCCCGATCTCGATCGCGCGGATGAAGTCGGTGCGCTGCTGGTCGAACTGAAACGCCCGATGCCGAAGAAAGTGCAGGACCTGCGCGCTGTGTATGCCGACAAGTCCGTCGATGTCGTTTTCATCGCCACGCCGAATCACTGGCATGCACTCGCTGCCATCTGGGCGATGCAGGCTGGCAAGGATGTGTATGTCGAAAAGCCCGTGAGCCATAACGTGGCAGAGGGCCGGCGCATCGTGCAGGTCGCCCGCAAACTCGGCCGCATTTGCCAGACGGGCACGCAGAACCGCTCTCGCGCTCCTTTGGCCGAAGCAGTGAAATACATGCGCGAGGGCAAGCTCGGAGAAGTGAAGCTCGCGCGCAGCATCATGTATGGCGGTCGCGGCTCCATCGGCGGCCCCGTCGAATGCCCCACGCCGCCGCGCTGCGACTACAACCTCTGGGCCGGTCCCGCGCCGATGACGAAACTGACACGCAGCAAGTTTCACTACGACTGGCACTGGATGTGGGACACGGGCAACGGCGACCTCGGAAACAGCAACGTGCATGCCCTCGATGTCTGCCGATGGGGCCTTGGCGTCACGGGTTTGGGGCGCGGCGTCCTGAGCTACGGTGGCCGTCTCGGCTACACCGATGTGGGTGAGACACCGAACACACAGGTCGGCATCTTTGACTTTGGTGACAAGACCATTGTCTCCGAGACGCGTGGTCTGAAGACCGTGCCGTTTCATCCGACGATCAAGTCCATGTGGTTCTTTTACGGCACGGAAGGCATCATCGCCGAGACGAGCCTCTATGATCCGAAAGGCCAGCTCATCCGCGCCTTCGAAGGCCAATCCGAGAACCACTTCGCCAACTTCCTCCGCGCCGTCCGCAGCCGGCAACACACTGACCTCGCCGCCGACATCCTCGAAGGCCATCAATCCAGCGCGCTCTGCCACATCGCGAACATCTCGTATCGCCTCGGCCAGACTGCATCGCCCGCCGACATCGCAAAGCACCTTGGCGACATCAAGGTCCACGAGGACGTGCAGGAGACCTTCGAGCGCACACGGCAATCTATGAACGACGCCGGAGTCGATTTGGAGAAAACAAGGTTCACCCTCGGCCAACATCTGCGAGTCGATGGCGACAAGGAAAAGTTCATCGACAACGCTCAAGCCGATGCCCTGCTCGCGCGTCAGTATCGTGCTCCGTTTGTAGTGCTAGGTGAGAACGAAGTGTGACTCAGACTGACGCCTCACACCAAAACGACCATGAAACACATCCCCTTCGCAGCAACGATCCTGCTCACCTGCACGGCGATCACCCACTCGTGGTCTCAAGACCTCTACGACTACAAAAAGCCGCGCGAGTCGCAGAACTGGACCACCATCTCGCTCAAGACCAAGCCTGCCAACGGCCCCGATCTGCCGCTGGTGTTGCTCATCGGCGATTCCATTACCGTTCGTTATGCCGCCGAGGTGGGCACGGAACTCAAGGGCAAGGCCTACGATTCCCTGCTCGGCAGTTCGAAGGCCGCGAGCGATCCGGCGTTGCTCGATGAGATCAAACTCGTGCTCCGGCAGAATGTTTACTCGGTCATCCACTTTAACTTCGGGCTGCACGGCGACGTGGCCGATGTGCGCACCGGATTGCCCGATGTGATCGCCACGATCAAGCGATACGCTCCCAACGCCAAACTCATCTGGGCCACCACCACCCCCTGCCAGCAGAAGGACGACGTCCCTGATGAGAGGGTGATCGAAAAGAACAAAGCCGCCGCCGAACACATCCAGAAGGCCGACATCGCCGTGGATGATCTTTACGCACTGGTCGCGAAACACCCCGCGAAGCTATGGGACGCTGGCGGCGTGCACTACACTGCGGAAGGAACGGCGATTCAGTCCAAGCAGGTAGCCCAGGCCATCACACCTCTCTTGCCGCAATGAAAGCACTGCTCAGCGCCTTTCTGTTGGCTTCACTGATCGGCGTGCTGAATGCCCAGGAATCCGCACCACTCCTCGCAGGCACCGCCAAAGTCGAAATCACGCCCGCAGCCGATCAGGCGGTCAATTTGGTGGGCCAGCCACTGCAACTCCGCGATCCCTTGTTTGCGCGAGTGCTCGTGCTGAAGACTCCGCAGACCTCCATGGCCATCGTCTCCGTCGATCTCATCGTCTTCGCTTCCAAGAAGGTCATTGATGAGGCCAAAGCGAAGTATGGCCTCGATCACCTCATCCTCTGCGCAACTCACACGCATGCAGCGCCTGCGCCACGCGGCATGCTTATCAAACCACCTGCCGCGCCGGATTGGACACGCAGCCCGAAGGCACCGGCGGAGGTCATCGACTGGCCCGGCTTGTCCGCCGATCCTTGGTATGCCGCCACCGAGGCCAAAGTCATCGCCGCTATCGGTCAGGCGATGCAGAACCTCTTTCCGGCACGACTCGCGGCAGGCAAAGGCCCATTCGAGAGCGCTTACATGGCCCACAATCGGCGACTCGTGCGCGTCGGCATCGTCAGTGCCATGTGGGAGAATCCAGACCGCCGACCGACAAAGCCAGTCGATCCAACGGTCGGCGTCATTCGCGTCGAAGACATGACCGGCAAGGTCCGCGCCTTCGCCGTGCAGTATGCCTGCCACCCCGTGACGCTCATGGGTGCAGGGGTGGTCTCACGCGACTATCCAGGAGCCATGGTCGATCACATCGAGCAAGAACTCGGTCCCGACTGCATGGCCATGTTTCTTCAGGGTGCCTCCGGCGATCTTGATCCCTATGACTTGCACAATCTGCGAGGCGAAAACCGCTTCAACATCGCCAAACAAGCCGGCATCTCGCTCGCCAATGGTGCGCTGCGAATCGCCCAAAATCTCAAGCCGCAATCAGCCAGCGCGATCCAGGTGCAGGAAAGCCTGCTTACCATCCCCAATCGCCACGGCAACCTCAGCACCGACGTCGGTCTTCTCACCATGGCGGTTGGCCGCGAACTCGCCCTCGTCGCCATCCCCGGCGAACCCTTCATTCAGCACCAACTCGATCTCACCGTTCAATCCCCCATCGCTAACACCTTCATCCTGGGTCTCGCGTATCACGGCAAAGGCACGCCCTTCGTCGTCTATATCCCCACCGCCCAGGCGGTGAAAGAAGGCGGCTATGGTGCCAGCGAGTGCAGCTTTCTCGCACCAGAGGCCGGCGAGAAAATGGTGAGCGAAGCGGTGGCTCGACTTCAAGACATCGCATCCCCGCCGAAGGCTTCGAAATGACCGATTCCATCATCCCCAACATGAAGCGCTTCCCGGAAACTCTCGTTGCTTTTCTGCTGGCACTGCTGGCCTGCCTTCACGCTGAAACAGTCACTCCGAAGGCCGGCAAACTTGAGTCCGAAAACATCATCGCCGTCTATGGCGACGCCTCCATCGCTCCGACCCCGCCGCCGGGCTGGAGTTTTCATTGGAATGCACGCGGCAATCTCGGCGACTCCGCAGGCTACGCTCCCTTGAGCTACGATGAAAAAGCGAGGGCGTATGGAGTGCGTGATGCGTCGGGAGCGCTGCGGACCGATGCGCCGGGGCACACCATTTCGCGGGGCATTGGCTACCTCGATGTCTCGGCGATGCGTGACAAGGATGGCGTTGCGCGGTGTTACGTCGCGTCATACAAACTCAGCGCCGACTCGGTGGGCGAGGTGTGGATCAATCACGGCAACTTGCGCACGCCGCTCAGCTATGGCACCGACTTGCGGGTCTATGTAAATGATCAGTTGAAGGCGCAGTCGCTCATCAAGAGGGACCGCTTCGCCCAGGTGTTTCAGTTCTACCTCGGGCGCTTGAAAAAGGAGGACGTCATCCACGTCGCCGTCGGTCCCTCAGAGAACTCGCCCAAAGCCGCAGGTCGGCTTTTTTATATCATCGAGGATTGTCAGGCGGGCCAGAAGCCTGCAAAGCCGGTCAACATCATCTCCCCGGCGCTCCACGCGTCCGCGCCGCAGTTCGGAGCGGACGGCAAAATAGGCACCGCCTATGCGGACAAGCACAAGGCGCAGTGCGCAGCGGTCGTGGCGACCCGCCCCGACCTAGTCTTCATCGGTGACTCCATCACCGCACGCTGGCCGCAGGAAGTGCTGGAGGCTCGGTTTGGCAAACATCGTCCCATCAATCTCGGCATCGGCGGCGATTGGATTCAAAACGTCCTCTGGCGCGTGCAAAACGGCACGCTCGACAAGGCCGCGCCCAAGGTCGTCGTGCTGCTCATCGGCACCAACAACCTCACTGGGAAGTTCACTCCCGACGAACTCACCGCGGACCTCGGCGCACTGCTCAAAGCGATCCAAAGCAAGACACCCAGAAGCAAAATCCTCCTGCTGGGCATCCTTCCGCGCGGGGCCTCGATCAAAGACGAAATCAACGAATCCATCCGCCAGACCAACGCCAAGCTCGCCACGCTGGCGAACAATGAGCAGGTCTTCTACCTCGACATCGGCGACAAACTCGTCGAGCCCGATGGCACCATCAGCCCAGCGGTGATGCCCGACAAACTCCACGTCGCCGGTCCCGGCTACACACGCTGGATGGAGGCGATGGGTCCCACCCTTGATAAGCTGCTGAATGAACGCCCCTGATTAAAAAAACCGCCATGAAACACACCCCCGCACTCCTCACCATCCTGCTACTGACCCTCTGTATCTCTGTGCCCCTTTCCGCAGCGCCGCTCGTGAAGGACGGCAAGGCGACGGCCGAAATCGTCATCCCGAAGGACGCCAATCCGATCGTGAAGGCAGCCGCAACGGAGTTTCAGGGCATCATCGCCAAGATGTCGGGCGCTAAACTCGATATTGTGAACGAACCAACCGGCAAGGTGAAGACCAAGGTCTGGTTCGGCGAAAACGAGATGACGAAAAAGATCGGGATGGACCTCAAGGAGGTCAAACACGACGGCTACAAGATTATCGTCAAAGGCGACGATGTCATCGCGGCAGGGGTCGATAACGAATGGTATAAGCACTTCGGTCTCAGCGAGGACAACCTCTACCGGGTCCAAGACAAATGGCTGAAGCACACAGGGCACAACTGGCGCTCGCCGATGTTCATGGAAGGCCTCTACAACCAATGCCGCGAAAGGGATGCGTCGAGGAGCCTTGGGTTTCACGATGGCATTGACTCCACCGGCACCCTTTTCGCCGCCTACGCGCTGCTCGAACAGCTCGGGTTCCGCTGGTATATGCCCTTCGCTGACATCGGGCAGGTCATCCCCGAAAAGAAGGATATTTCCGTTGCCGATCAGGACATCAAAAGCGAACCGGCCTTCCGTTACCGCAACTGGAGCCACTGGCGTGGCTGCCGCGATGAAGCCATGTGGTTCAAGTCGCTTGGCGGCGGGATGAGCGAGTTCATCTTCTTCTACCATGCCGCAGGGCGTATCCTCGACGGCAAAGAAGACCCCGAGTGTGCCGGAAAAGTCAACGGGCAGGCCGACTTCCGGGTGCCGAAACTCTCTGGCGAAAAGTTCCGCTCAACTTTCCTGCAGTATCTGGAGTCCGCCAATACCTTCTATCCGAAGATGCTTCCGTATGTCAGCTTCAACCAGCCGGACGGATGGAGCACCATCGGAGACGAGGACGTGGCCAACGGATGGGACAAACTGAAGGAGCGTGGCGATTCCGGGCGCTACAGCGACTACGCCTGGGATTTCAATGCGAACATGCTCGAGCGCTACAACCAGAAGTATCCCGGCAACCAGCAGCGCAAGGCCTTCTACGCTTACTCCGGCACGGTTGGCGTGCCCACCCAGCTCAGTGGCAAGTTCATCCCCGAAGACATGACCTGCGTCTTCGCAAACACGACGGCCTATGACCACCTTAACCCTGATTTTATCGGCATCATGAAGGAGTGGTTCAAGTGCGTCAAACAGCCGGAACAGTTCATCTATTACGACTACCTCTACGACCGCGGTCCCCACCGCAACTACCCGCCAACGCCGTATATTTTCACGGAAAGCCTGAAGCAGCTCTTCAAAAACGTCACGCCCGATAAGTGTCAGGGATTCCTTCTCGAATACGACGCCCCCTTTGGCGGCATGACAAAACCCGAAAACCAAAACACCAACATCGGTTGCCCGGCACAGACGCATGTTATGATGTATCTCTACTCGAAGCTCATGTGGGATCCGAAGGTGGATGTGGACAAGCTGCTCGCCGAATACTACACGCTCTACTACGGCCCCGCTGCGGAAGAGATGAAGGCGCTGGACAAGTTCGGCGAGGAGATCTGGATGCGGAAAGCCCCACGCCGCGTGACGGCTTCTTCAGGAAACTTCAAGGAGGAGGATGTGACGAAGCTCTTCGACATGTTCGGCAAGGCCCGAGCGAAAACCGAAGCTGGCAGCATCTATGCGAAAAGGCTCGACCGCCTCGCCTCTGAAATGGAACCCCTCAAGCGGCTGTTCGTGAACCTGCATCGCAAAGGTCCGACCATCCAAGCCGGACGCTACGCCGAAGACACCAAGTGCGACGGCGACTTCACCAAAGCCTTCTGGAAGACCGTGCCATCCTATCCGCTGAAGGACATGTTCACCAGTGCCAAGCCCGACCATGTCTCCACCTCCGTAGCCTTCCGTGCCACGCCGACCGCCTTTTACCTCGCCATCGAGTGCCGCGAGCCAAAAATGGACCGCCTCCACGACCGCACCAAAGCGCGCGACGACTCGGGCATCTGGTCCGATGATTTTGTCGAAATACGGTTAGAGACACCGACCGGCCGCATGCCTGTCATCAACATCAATCCCGCTGGTGCCATCTTCGATCAGGACACCACCGACCCAAACGTCGCCAACCTGCCAGCCTTCTACAGCGTGACCGACTACGCTGTGAAGAAACACGCCGACAAATGGTGTGTCGAGATCCGCATCGACTACGCCTCGCTCGGAGCGCTCATCCCCAACGTCTCAGCCCCATGGGGCATGCAGGTCTCGCATCAGCGACTCGCCGGAGACAAGCCCGAGTTCTACCAGCTTTCGCCGACAGGCAAGGCGTTCAACAAGAACTTCGAGATGATGGCAAACATCACGACGAACAAACGATAGAGGAACATACGATGATGCTCGTTACTATTCAAAGCGGCCGGAATGGCATTTCTATGGGAAGCCCGGTGTTCCCAGTCATGCGGACCTCATTGCCGCGCGGGACAACATCATGAAGCAGAGCGCAGAGTCGAAGCCCTGCACCTCCCGCGCAGCGTCTTGGAGAAGTTCTACAACGGCAACGCCAGGCGCATTTACAAGCTGGACGCGACCACGAAATAGCTGTGCCGCATTTCAGTGAACTGAAATCGAGACGAACGGGACCGCGTCAAACCCCACTGATTCACTCCATCCATCTCAAACGGGTGCCACGCTGATCCAAGGCTGACATCATCGCGCTACCTCGAACGGTGCTCCGGTGCGGGCGCGGACGTCGTCGAGATTCACGCCGGGATGCAGTTCCGTCAGCACGAGGCCTCCGCCCGGCTTGACCTCAAACACACAGAGGTCGGTGATGATCAGGCTGACCACGCCTTTGCCCGTGATGGGAAGCGTGCACTGCGGAAGAATCTTCGGACTGCCGTCCTTGGCGCATTGCTCCATGACCACGACCACGCGCCGCACGCCGGCAACCAGGTCCATCGCTCCGCCGGGTCCCTTCACCATTTTTCCCGGCACCATCCAGTTCGCGATGTCGCCGTTGGCGGCAACTTCGAGCGCGCCGAGAATCGACAGGTCAATGTGACCACCGCGGATCATGGCAA
>NZ_JBJXFV010000148.1:0-26317 GCF_046154365.1 Prosthecobacter sp. | reverse complement strand
CAGGCTCCCTCTCCCCGGCGAGAGACTTGTTTTGCGTTTGGCTTTCTTTCCGGGGAGAGGGTCGGGGTGAGGGGCCAGATTTGCACCTGGGAATAGGGGCGTCATTATTGCTTAACGGCATTGAGGCTAAAGCCATACTCGCGCTCCGTTACTTGCGCCGCAGCCGCACCGTCCTCACATCCGCCAGTTCCTGCTTCAGCGCCCCTTCCGGCCGCATCAGCAGCGCTTGCACACCTGCTTTGAGCTTGATCGCTCCTGCTGACTGTTCTTTGAAGCTCTCATAACCACCCGTCGCCTGCACCACGCCCTTCACGCTCGCGTTCTCCACCTCGATCACATACGCATCCCCGGCGGACGCTTCATCTGCCGCCAAAGTCACCAGCACTTCATACTCGCCATCCGTCGGCACCTGAATCAACCACTCCGCCACATCCGTGTCGATGCGCCACGGCGCGAGCACGTTCAGCGACAAACGATATGCCAACTTCTGCCCGTAGGTCTTCGCCGCGCTCGCCGGGAGCAGCAGCGTGCCATCCGCATCGGCTTGGATGGCATTGCCGCCTTTCACATCCACCTGCATCAGCGTGTCCGCCGTCCAGGGCATCTTACGCGTCTTGGTCTGCTCACGCACCAGCGCCACTTGAGCGGCTTCAATCACGCTCGCTTCATTGCCCCAGGCATTGCGCACATAACTGAGCACCTCGGCCAGCTTCGTATCATCCAGCATGGGGTTCGCACCCTGGCCGGGCATGGCGAGATTCCACTTCTGCCGGTTCACCTCGATCTCGCCATACAAGCCGTGCAGTGCGATCCGGATGAGCCGCTCCGGCTCCCCCGTGGCCCACTCGCTCTCCGCCAATGGCGGTGCCACGTTAGGGATGCCATAACCCGTCGGCTGATGGCAAAGGCCGCACACCGTCTGATACACCGCCGCGCCACGCTCGATCTGCTTCTGCGCGGCATCGCTCAGCGGCTGCTTGCGTGTGGATGTCACCACGTTCTCCGCGCCCGGCCAGGTCAGGCACATCCGCAACCGCTGAACACGTTCACGCGCAGCGATCTCACGATTCGCGGCCAGTTCACTGAGAAATCTTGGTGCACCCACTACCGTCACGGGCTTGATCTGCCGTGGATCATTCGGCTGCGTCGCCAGGAAGCCATCCACCAGGGACTCTCGCTGCCACGACGAGGTTTCTTCAATTTTTGCCACCACCTCGCCATGCTGATCGTCCATGCAGATGAGCTGTGCGAGCAGTCGCAGCGTCTCGCGGCGATGCGCCGACTCTTTCTGCCAATCCGCACGCTTCAGCAGCAGGTCCAGCATCGCCGTCTCCGCGCCATGCAGGCCCGTCATCACCGCGATGCGGTTCAGATCATCTTCATGATGTGTCAAATGCTCAGCCAGCAGCGGCAGAGTCTTGCGATCCTCCTTCGCGCTGATCGCTAGTGCAGCATGCAGCTTTACGAGAGGATCTTCCTCTTGGTTCAGCAAGGAATAGAGCCGTCCTCTGCTGAAGCGGGCCACCGCCGCCCGCACTCGCACATCCTCATGAATGACGGCCATGACGAGGTGCTCTTCCTTCAAGGCCTTCAGACCATCCAATGTCCAAAGCGCATGCAACATCTGCATCGCCGGTGGATTCACCGTTTGAATTACTTTCTCCAGCAGCGGCACCGTTTCCTCGCCGCCACGCTCCACCAGCAGCCGCTGCGCCGCGTTTCGCTGCCAGCCATTCGCATGCCCCAGTGCTTCCACCAGCTCTGCTGTGCTCGCCTTGGACAGCTCTGGCCGCTTCCGCAGCGGCGTGCCATCATGCACGATCCGCCAGATGCGCCCGTGATTATTGCCTTCGTAGAGTTTGCGCTGCTCGATCTGCTTCGTCAGCCACGGCACGATGAAGATGACGTGTTCGATGATGCCGTGATACATGTCCGCCAGATAAAGCGCCCCATCAGGCCCCACGCGGGCATTCACCGGGCGGAAACGCTCGTCCGTGCTCGCGATCAGTTCCTGCTCGGGTGGAAAGAACCGTGTCGCTTGCGGGGCGATGCCCTTCGTGAGTTTCAACGTGCCCACCAAATGTCCCGCCGAGTCCGGCACGAAGACATTGCCGTGCATCTCCGGTGGGAGTTGATCACCGTCGTAATAGCAGGAGCCGGACACGATGGTGTAGGTGCGCAGGCGGCCATCATCGCGCAGTTCCAGGGCACCGAGCGTCACGGCGGGTGTCACGCGGATGGGAAAACACTCCGCCGCGTCCTTCGCCACGTTCACATTCACGCCGAAACTGCCGCGCCCGCCTCGCTGTGCGAGTTTCGCCAGGTTCGGATGCCGCAGGATCGCCTCTGCCGGGAGCAGATCCATGTGCATGGCGCTGTTTTCGTAGCAGGAGATGAAGCGGCCTGTTTCGTCAAAGCTCACGCCGAACTGCCCGCGATGCAGCGTCGGTTCGTCGATGAGTTTGCCGTCCTTCCACTGGTAGCGATGCGGCCAGTCCGCGCAGTGCAGCCAGTTGTCGATGCCGCGACGCAGTCCATTCGCCGTGTGCTGCGGATTCCCGCTCACGCCCATCGTGCCCACCTCGGTGCGCTGGTCACAGCGCAGATCACCATCCTTGTCCTCGCAGAACCACAGCTTCGGCGGCTCCTGGAGCAGGATACCGCCCTTCACGAAGGCGAAGCTGCGAGGCATGACGAGCTTGTCGAGAAACACCGTACTCTTGTCCGCCTTGCCATCGCCATCTGTGTCCTCCAGCACCACCACGCGGCAGATCGGATCGCCCTCGCCGCTGCCCTGCACATCCCGCATGTAGCCCTGATACTCCACCACCCAGATGCGCCCCTCGGGATCGAACTCAAAGAAGATCGGGCACTGCACCATCGGCTCACACGCCACCAGCTCCGCCCGATACCCCGGCGCCAGCTTGAAGGTCTTCGCTTCTTCCGCTGCCGAAAGCACCGGCGCAGGTGGCACCTGGATGCGCTTGAGCAGTTCTTCGCCCTTCTCCCAATCCGCCCAGCCCGTCAGCGCCGACGGGGGACGTGATCGCGGACGATCGGCCGGAACCGTGCCGGTTTGAGCGAAGACGGGGTGGGTGAGCAGGACAACGAGCAGCAAGGAGCGGAACGGCATGCAGGAACTACGCACCCAGTCGCGGCGGCCTTCCCTGGCCTCATCGTCACTCTTGATCATCTTGCCCTCGACATGGGATCATGTTGCCCTCGACATGGGATCATGTTGCCCTCGAGATGGGGGCATGTTGCCCACGAGATGGGATCATGTTGCCCTCGAGATGGGGGCATGTTGCCCTCGACATGGGGGCATGTTGCCCTCGAGATGGGGGCATGTTGCCCTCGAGATGGGGTCATGTTGCCCTCGAGATGGGGTCATGTTGCCCACGATATGGGATCATGTTGCCAACGATATGATGGCATAGTGCCCACGATATGGCGTCATGTTGCCCGCGATATGGGGTCAGATTCGGCAAAAATGAGCTCATTTTTGAGAAAAGGAGGCTGAATCCATCCCTTGTTGCGACTGGAGGCCGGGTTGTTGAGATTTCAGGCTCTTGGCCCGTCTGCTGCCGTCATGAGGGCTGTCTGCCTTCATGATGAGGAAACACCGCGAGAGATCAGAAGACCGCAGAGAAAACCACCGTCAGAATTCTCTGCGGCCTTCCAATATCTTCGGGTGAGAACTCGGTTCAGGTCCAATTCAGCGCCGCCGCTCCCGCCGGGTGCGACCCTGGGCATGATCTACCAGCCACGCGCGCGCAACACGCCGCCTTGGCCCCGTTTCTTCGCCGCATCCAAGCCAAGAATCACCGAATTTGTCTGGCATCCGAGCGGCCGATTGGCGAAACTCACGCACGGGTGCCGAAGCGCCCAGAGTTTGAACGTTACCCCTCACCACAAAGTGCCATGTCCAAACTACGACCGACGATCCATTGCTCATTACTGCTGTTCGCAACGGCCTTGTGCTCAACGTGCGCCACAACCTCAAAGCGGCAGGAAGTTGCGCTTAAGACCATGGGTGCGAGCAGAATGTATGGTGACGCGATTAGATTTGGAATCCTACCCACGGGGCGACCACCGCCGAATGGTGTCCGATTTGGAGAGTCCATCACTGAAGTTTCGCTTACCTCACAGCGAAAGTTGAAAGACTCCGATCTCCACGCTCTTGCCGATCTCCCGTCACTCCAGAAACTGGAGCTAGATCACACAAACATCACTGACCGCTCGACAGTTTTCTTGAAGAGTTGCCCACGCCTTCAGGTGCTCGGACTTCAACAGGTTAAGCTTACGGACGCATCGCTTCCTCACATCGCTAAACTCACCCAACTACGCGAGCTGAACCTGTGGGGAAGCCGGGTGACCTCAGATGGGCTTCGCTCGTTAGTCACCTTATATCATCTCGAGAAGCTTTGGCTTCATGACACGGGCGTCTCCGATGACGTTATCCCCATCTTATCAAGCTTCAGAAGTTTGAAAACGGTGGGATTGGGGGGCACGGAGGTTTCCCCCGTCGGCAAGCGAGAACTGCGCCGACTCCGCCCTGACATGACCATCTACCCCGATGACTCTAAGCCTGGCCAAACTAGCAATGCCATACTACCACCAGAGGGCTAAACGGATGCAGGCAACGGCTCGCATGGTATTTGCCGTGTCACCGCTGCTTCCCGCTCGCCGTCGCCTGATCCTTGACCGTTAGACCGCCGCCGCGTATGGACGATGTCACACACCTCTTTAGCACCTACCGAGAGTGCGCTCGGCATCTCTGGAACACCTACTTCCAGCCAGTCGTAGAGCCGACCCAGAATTGGGATATACGCGACGAGTTCGACACGGCAGCCCGCAGCATCTTCTCGTCTCTCGTCTTGCGCCCCCTCGGTGTGTTTGACCACGAGCTAGCACCAGAGTGGTCTCCGTCACCATTGCCGCTGCACGGTTTTTGCATCGTGCCTCTTGTGGAAGACGGCACACCCATATCCATCAATCGCGACATGCCACGCAGCGGTTATTGGGATCATCCGATTGCATTAATCCGGCCAAGTGAGGTCGAGTTGCACCTGCTGCGGTTCTTCGACTTTGATCAACTCGGCTGTCGCGAGTTTTGCTACTATGAAGTGGTAATTCACGCATCAGCGACGTATCCCGACCTTGTCGGTAGAGATGCACTCATTGAGGTCCGGAATGCGAGGGTTTTATTCACCAAGCCGGCGGCCTAGCAAAACGGATACAGACAACGGCGAATGCATCAATATGCAATAGCTCTCAAGCCCCAAGCTTGAGAACAAATGAAGGCTTGTCGTTGAAGGGCTTTTCTGATAACCATTCCTGTTGCATGAGCTTTCGTCTGATAATTCATAAAGTCAGCCTCGCGTTGGCGGTGGTTATTCCATCGGGTCTTGTGAACGCTCATACCGATCCAAGAGGCGAGGTGTGTCCATTGGTTCGGGTGGATGATGGCTGTTTCGTCATCTACACGTGGCAATATGATTCGGACCATAGTTATTCACCTATACGCCGGACGATCTACACGCCTGATGGACGAATTCAGGTTACATCGGAAGTGGTGACAGATCCCAAGATTCTTGAAAGTCTGAAGTCAAACGAGCCTCTGCCTAGTGTGGGCGCAATACAACCGAAGGAGAGGATTGAATTGGACCCCGAAGATGAAAATTCTTCCAAGAACCAAAAAGAAACGCGCACTGACCAATTCGTCAACGAATCCCGGGTGACTCACCAAGGATTCTACCTTTCTGTCTGGCAGGAGAACCAGATGAAAAGAACCCTGCTGCCTTTGAAAAGCGAAGGTGCCACAGGGCTTGAGTCTACGCTCGTTCGAGAAAAAGAGCTTGGTTTAGCCTGGGGGAAATTGTCTCCAAAGTTCAATGGCAGTGACCGGAATCTTGAGCTGATGTTTGCATGGCTTGAGAGACCCACCGTTAAGACCATCTGTGAGCTTTCTCTTGGGGAATGTGCCACGATCTACGATTTTGCCGTGACTTCCAACATGCTCTGGGTTGGAGACCGTGTGTGGATGGCCTGGGTGCGCAAAGCCAAGGACTATGACAACCTGCCACCCACAAAACAATGGGTCACAGTGTTGGCCAGTATTGATCCCTCTGCAGGAACTGTGAAGGAGGAACTTCTGGATGCACAAAGTCATTGGAACGCTCATCTCTCGATGAACGTGTGCGGTAATTGGCTTTGCCTCGCGTGGCACTGTTCGAAAGATGGCACTTATCCTGGCGATGCTCAGATTGTGAAGGAGTTTCGCAAGTTGAAATAGGGGTGTTGGCAGCGTACTCACCGATAGAATGTCTGCCTTCGCGTCCATGGGGTGGAACCCTATCAGATCCGGCCTCGCACTGGAGGCTACTTGGCCGGGCGCACGCGGACAAACGCGATGCGCGTGCTGACCACGCCGCCGCCGGGTGGCACTGACACACCGAGGCAGTGGACGGTGCCGGGAGGAGAGAGGAGGGCATCGCCGCGCCATTCTTCGAACTCGTGTTTCGCGCCGGGATAGCGTTCATGGCCGCTGGCGGCGATTTTGAGGGTCTCCTCCAGGCCGGGTTCGATGGGTTTGGCGGTGGAGTGCTTGAGGTGGATGCTCAGACTGGCGCTGTGGCCGGATTCCTCGGCCACCTCGACCTCGAATTGCAGTCCGACGGGCAGTGTCTCCAGCGCGGTGGGGCGCATGCGGAAGGGGCCCTCGGCTTCCGGGGGATCGAACTCGGTGGCGGTCATGTACTCCTCCGTCACTTGCAGGGTGCCACGAGTGGAGCCTTGCAGGCGCAGCAGGGCGTGGGACTGCAGTTTGGCGGTGCCTTGCCTGAGGCGCTGCTGGGTGAAGGCGGTGAAATCATCGGTCGTCACCGCCTGCCAGTCCTCGGCGTCGCTCGCCGGGATCTCGAAGATCAGGGCTTCGATCTCGAAGTCGGGCGTGGGGTTCTTTGTTGCGACTGTGGTGCCATTCGCAGGCTGATGGGTGAACAAAAGCACCGTGTCATGCTCCGGCAGATCGCCGCCGGACACCACGGCGGGAATGCTGGCGACGGCACAGAGGCGGGTGCCGGGGGAGACGAAGCCCGTGGCGGCGCTGTTGAGTGACAGCGTCCGAAAGCGCGGCTCCCACATGATGGCCTGCGGCACATCCCGCGCGAGTTTCCACTCCGTGCGGGCGGGTGGTGCCAAGTCCTGCCTGAGATCCATGCCTGCGCCGTCCAGCTCCACACGGGTGCCGACCGGCCTCATCTCCCACGCGGAGGGAATGCTGGGCATCTCCGTGGGGTAAACATGCTGGCGCGCGCTGACCAGCGTCCGCCTGACGCCTGATTTTTCGTTCGCCGACAGCACGCAGGTCTGCACCCGCGCTGCGCCGCGCTTCACCCGCGCCACCAGTTCACGCAGCAGCTTTTCATCCTGCTCCGGCTGGCGTGCGGCGAGCAAAGCCTGCGCCGCACCGCTGTCGAGAGAGATGCCGAGGAGCAGCCTGCATGGCGGCTGGAGAGACGACCGTACCGACGGCACGAAGGGCCCCGACGGAACAAAGGGGTCCGCAGGAGCGAAGGGATCTGAAGCTGGCTGCGGCTGGAGCGCAGGCTTGAGCCCGCCCTGTAGCTGCTGCATCACCGTGACATTCAGCCAGCGTCCTTGGCGCTGCGCACCCCAAGTCTGATCCGGCGGCGGCAGCATGGCGACGAGATGCGGTGAATCATCGTGGAAAGCGACCTCCGCGATGATCTCCTGCTCAAAACGATCATACCAGTCCATCCAACCGTGGATGGCCTTGCCGGTGGGCTTGTTGTTCTCACGGTCATAAACATGCAGCCACGAGGTGGGCCACTTCACGGCCAGCGGAGCACGCTGCGCGAAGCTGCTGTTAAACATGACCTCTGCAGCGGCGACCTGAAACTCCAGCCGGGTGCCAGACAGCACTGTTTCAAAGCTGGCGGGCAGTTGATACAGCAGGTCGTAGTTCGTATCCATCTCCGAAGGCAGCCACGACTCGGAGCCAGCATGCGCCTTGATCCGCACATCCGGTGTGGCGGCACTGATCAGACTGGAGACGACGCTCACACTCCCGCCGCCGACGGCATCCTGAAGCCGCTTCACCACCGCCGCATCACTCGTCGCTCCATCGAGCAGCCACCCGATCATTGCCATCTCAGGCACACGATAAATCGTCTGCCGGATCACTGAGGCCGGGCGGCTTTCGCCGCCGCCTTGTACAAAGACGACCAGCCGTGTGTTCTCGCTGCCCGCAGGCAGAAAACTGGCGAGCAAGCGCTCGTCCTTCGATGGCAGAACCTCGCCCTGCCAGCGCACGCGCTCAAAGCGCGGCAACGTCACGCCGTGCTTGTAACGCTCCGCACCCGTCGCAGCGGTGGCGTAGGCCATCGGCAGCATCTGCGGCGGCTGGAGATCATGCGTCAGGGCGATGCGCAGCCGCGCCGCGTCCGAATCATCCGCAGCCAGCTTCTGCACGCGCACTTCCGTGCCGATGAACTCCTGGATGGTATTCTTCGCGACGGCACCGTCGCCATTTTCCGCAAAGTCCCATTCCTTGACAATGCCACGCTCTTGACCGGCCCGCAGGACGTTTTCCCCGCCTTCCTTCGCCACTCCTGTCAACTGCGCCAGCGTGCGTGCCTGCAAGCGCTCACGCAGCGCTGTTTTGCTCGTGACGTTGGCCATTTCGCGCTGCCAGTCGCTTTCCTTCACGGTCGTGATCGTGACGACGACCTTGTTTGCGGCATCCTGTGCGCTGGCTCCCGGCCAACAGCCGACGATGACGAAGAACATGATCCCAACCAGCAAGCGCGTGTGCATGCTGCTTGTTTACCCGAGCTACAGGTCACAAGGCAATGTGAAACGCCACCGCCCTCGCTTTTCCGAGCCTTTTCGTTTATCTGACGTCACTCATGCCCGCCAAGAAGAAAGCCAACGCCAAGCCGCTCACCGGTACCGCTCTCATCAAAGAGGTGTGCCGCCGTATCCGCGTGGCGCGGAGCTACTGGGACGCGCACAACAATCGTGCCTGCCGGGGCGAGCGTGAGAAGGCGATGGCGCTCTACGAGTCGCTGAGCGAGGCGGAACGCGAGAAGGTGCCGCAGGTGCTGCGCGTGTGGCTGCGCTACCGCAGCGAGAAATACTTCGGCGAGGGCCGGAACGGCGGTTGATAGTTGGTGGGTTGATAGTTGATGGTCTCAGCATCAATCTACGCTGTTTCACCCAGCAGGCGGATGCCACATCCTCCGTATCAGGCCATCAACCATCGACTCTCAACCATCAACTCCCGCGCAGCGGCTCAAAGACGGCCTGCATCCCCGGAATCGCTTCCGCACCGGCTACGACTTCCCGCAGCTCATGGCGGCCAGTCCGGCGCTGACGGCGTTCGTGAAACCGAATGCGCATGGCGATGACAGCATCGACTTCGCCGATCCACAGGCGGTGAAAGCGTTGAATCAGGCGCTGCTGAAGCAAGCGTATGGTTTGCAGCACTGGAACATCCCGCCGGGCTATCTCTGCCCGCCGATTCCGGGACGCAGTGATTACATCCATCATCTGGCGGATCTGGTTTCGTTGCGGCGTGGCCCCGAAGTGCGCGTGCTGGACATCGGCACGGGCGCGAACTGCATTTATCCGCTGATTGGCGCGAGCGAGTATGGCTGGAGCTTCGTTGGAGCGGAGATGGATGCCGTGGCGCTGCGTTGGGCGAAGAAGATCGTTGCGGCGAATCCGAGCGTCGCAGGCCTGATCGACTGCCGGCTGCAAAAGTCGGCGATGCAGTGCTTTCACGGCATCATCCAGCCGGGCGAGCACTTTGACCTGACGATGTGCAATCCGCCGTTTCATGCTTCGGCAGCGGAAGCAGCGGCGGGTACGCAACGCAAGCTGCGCAATCTCGGCGTGAAGCAGGACGTACTGAATTTTGGCGGCAAAGCGGGCGAGTTGTGGTGCGAAGGAGGCGAGCCGGCCTTCATCCGCCGCATGATCGAGGAGAGCGTGGCCTTTGCGCAGCGCTGCGGCTGGTTCACGACGCTCGTTTCCAAAAGCGAGCATCTCCCTCGCCTCGAAAAGGCGCTGAGACAGATGAAAGCCGTCGAAGTGCGGATCATTGACATGGCGCAGGGCCAGAAGAAGAGCCGCATCCTGGCGTGGACGTTTCTCTCGCCTGAGGAACAGAGTGCATGGCGGCGGAGTTGGACGAGATTCCGCTGACTTGATCCCTGCCTTGCCAAAACCTCAACGTGCGTATGTCATGAACGATGAAACTTCGCCTCGATTTGCTGCGGCACCTGACCACGGAAGACGTGATGGAGGAGGCGGTGGCGACGGTTCACCGTTTCAAACCCGAGCCGCTTTTTTCCATAACTGGGACTGGCAGTCTGTCATCCGCATCAATGCAGGAACGTGCGCGTGAGGAGGCGCTGGACTCCCTGCGCGTGCGCGGTTGCCACCGCAAAGCACCGTTCCTATTCTTTAAGGAAGTGCTGAACAATGCCAAACCGCTGAGATTCATCTCGCAGTTCTCGCGCAGGTATTCGATGCGGCGGAGAGCGCGGATGGTTTCGTCATCGAGCTAGGAGTGGATGAGGCCGTGCACCTGATACTGCACGATGGTCTGTGTGGAGACGCCAGTGATCTTGGCGATGATGTTCAGCGTGTAGGCTTGCGGCGTGGCGTCGTTCATGTCAGGCGCGTGGGTGGAAGGTGGCGGCGCTGCGCAACTGCTCCCACAAGGCGCGTTCGGCAGCGCTGAGCGTGGTGGGCAGCACGAGATGGAGGATCACGAAAAAATCGCCGCGCTCGCCGGTCTTGCCTTTTGGCAGGCCGCGACCGCGCACGCGGAGCTTTTGGTGGTGCTCTGCACCGGCAGGGATGCGCAGCTTGATGGAGCCATCCAGCGTGGGCACCACGACCTCCGCCCCGAGCACGGCCTCCCATGGCGCGACATCGAGCTCGTGATTCACATCCGCCTCGTGGGTGGTGAAGTCGGGATGCGAGGCGTGGCGCACGCGCAGGTAGAGATCGCCCGCAGCGCCGCTGCTGCTGCCGGGTTCGCCCTGGCCGGGCACGCGGATGCGGCGGCCATCGGTGGCTCCAGGCGGAATGCGCACTTCAAAGGAGTGCGTTTGCACCGCGCCGGTCTGACGATTCGCTGTTTGCAGTGAGATCGGCCGCTGCGTGCCATGCATCGCTTCTTCCAGCGTGACGAGGATGTCGCCCTCGATGTCATGACCGCGGCGCGTGCGACTTCTGCCCGCGCCGGTGGGAATGCCGTCATCAAACCCCTGCGGGAAGCCGTAGCGGCTGCCGCCGCTGAAGTACTGCTCGAAGAAATCGCTGAACCCGGTGCCGCCGAAGTGAACGTCCTGCGCGTGGGCGGCGGAAGCCTGAGGTTCCTGCCAGTTGGCACCGAGCGTGTCATACTTTTTGCGCTTCTCGGGATCGCCGAGCACTTCGTTGGCCTCGTTGATCTCCTTGAACTTCGCCTCGGCGGTCTTTTTGTCCTTCGCGGTGTCGGGATGGTATTTGCGGGCCAGCTTGCGAAAGGCTTTCTTGATGTCGTCAGGGCTGGCATCACGCGGGACTCCGAGCGTGGCGTAGTAATCTTTGAACTGGGCAGGCATGACGTGAGTATGGACGGGCTTGGATCAATACGAGCATGCATTCACCGAAATGACGTGTCGATGCGATGGTGCGCGCATTCCTTGCCGGCATGCGTCACGGCCAGAGCGCCAGAATCGCCGCCCCGCCGAGCAATGCCGCGCCCAGGCCGATGAGGGCTGGCTTGATGAAGGCACGGGCACCGAGGACGGCGACCAAGCCCATCTTGAAGACGACATTGGCCATGCCGCCGAGGAGGATCATGCGCCATGCGGTGGTGGTGTCGAGGTTGGCGGTGCTGACGAGGCGTGAGGTGGACAGCGTGATGGCGTCCATGTCCGTGAGACCTGAGATGGCGGCGGCAACGTAGAGGCCGGAGTCGCCAAAATGCTCGCGTGCGGCGGCGACGATAAGCAACACCACGGCGTAGAGCAGGCCGAAGACGACGGCGCTCTTGAGTTCGGACGGCGGTTGTTCATCCACGGCATGCTGCCCTTGTTTTTCTGAGAGGCGGTGGGTGATGGCCGCGACGAGGCCAAACCAGAACATCATCGCGATCAGCGGTGGCAGCATGGCTTCAAGATGGGCAGGTGCGGCGATGGCGACCTCGACGATCACCCGGACAAAGACGATGGCGGAGGCGATCAATGTGATGGCCGCGAGGCTGATGCCACAGGCACCGGCCACACGGCTGCGCCGCGCGAGACTGGCCGTGGTGGCGGTGCTGGAGATCAACCCGCCCAAGATGCCCGCGAGCGCTGCGCCCTTCGTGCCACCCATGAATTTACCGGTGAGGTAGGCGGCGAGACTGATGCCGACGATCAGCACGACCATGAGCCAGATGGCAAAGGGATTGAGCACGCCGAGGTAACCCATCTCGCGATTGGGCAGCGCCGGCAGAATGACCAGCCCGGCGAGCACGAGGCGCGCGATCTCACGCAGATCGTGCTCGCCGATGCGGCGGACCATGTTGTGGAGCGGTTTTTTGCTTTGCAGCAGCACCATGACCGTGCCCGCGATGATGACGGCGATGAGACGCTCGCCGTGCATGGTGATGATGCCGGTGGTGAACATGACCAGCATCGCCATCTCCGTGGTGAGGCCGGAATCGGACTCCTTGCCTTTCATTTCGGCCAGATTGCCAAGGATGACGATGCTCACGAACGCGATGAGTGCCGCAGCGATCACCCAACCGCCGTAAATGAGGCCTAGCAGGCCGCTCAGCGCGCCAAACAACGACAGCAGGGCAAAGGTGCGGATGCCAGCGACGCGGTTCTGCACCCACTCACGCTGCAAACCCACCAGCAGCCCCAAGCCGAGCGCCGTGGCGAGTGATTGGAGCAGTTCCGCTGTGTCTGGCAGCGAGGTGGGTATGGATGATGTCGGCACTGTCATTATCAACGCCATGAAATCACGGATTGTTTACCGCAAAGGGGCGGAGGAGCAGAGTTCGCAGAGAATGAATGCAAAAACTCTGCGGCCTCTGCCCCTTGGTGCCTCTGCGTTGAATCCGTGTGCGTGTGGTTACCAAGCAGGAAGAAAGCCGTTCATGTGTGCTTGCCTCCGCCCGCATTCTGTCCATAGAAACAGCCCCCAACCATGTCCATCTGGAACTACGCCAACCCGCAGCTCAAAGACCTCGTCGCTTACGAACCCGGCAAGCCCATCGAAGATGTGGCGCGTGAACGCGGCTTGAAGCCGGAGGACATCATCAAGCTGGCGTCGAATGAAAATCCGCTCGGCCCGTCGCCGAAAGCCATCGTGGCGATGCAGGAGGCGGTGAAGGAGGTCCACATCTATCCTGACGGCGCTTCCTGGAAGCTGCGCAACGCCCTCGCGGAAAAATTTGGCCTCGAAATGGGCAACATCATCGTCGGCAGCGGCAGCAATGAGATCATCGAGTTCATCGGTCATGCCTTCCTCAAGCCCGGCGACAACATCATCACCGCCGAGCATGCTTTCCTCGTGTACAAGCTGATGGCGAAGGTGTTCGGAGCCGACACCATCGAAGTGCCTGATCCCGGCTATGTCCACGATCTCGATGCGATGGCTGCCGCGATCACACCGCAGGCCAAGGAGGTCTTCATCGCCAACCCGAACAATCCCACCGGCACACTCGTCACGCAGGAGCAGATCGACCGTTTCATGGCGAAGGTGCCCGATCACGTCGTCGTCGTGTTCGACGAGGCCTACTACGAGTTCCTCGACAATCCGCCCGACACGCTCAAATACGTCCGTGAGGGTCGCAACGTGGTCGTCCTGCGCACCTTCTCGAAGATCCAGGGCCTCGCGGGTACTCGCGTCGGCTACGGCATCGCGAACAAGGAACTCATCGACGTGCTGCAACGCACGCGTCAGCCCTTCAACCTCAATTCCATCGCCCAGGCCGGTGCGCTGGCCGGTTTGCTCGATCAGGAGCACCAGGACAAAACCAAACGTATCACCGACGAAGGCCGCACGTATTTGCAGGCTCAGTTCGCTGCCATGGGACTCGAATACATCCCGAGCTACGCCAACTTCGTCCTCGTCAAAGTCGGTGACGGCAATGCCGTCTTCAAAGGGATGATGGACCAAGGCATCATCGTCCGCGCCATGGCCGCCTACAAGCTCCCCGAATGGGTGCGCATCTCCATCGGCACCATGCCGCAGAACGTGCGCTGTATCGAGGTGCTGAAAGACGTGTTGGGGAAGTAGAGGCTTGTCAGCCACCCATGAGCAGCTAGAATCATCCATGCTTTCCTGGGCTGACATCTGCGCGGACAAGTCTTTGCAGGACTTGCCGTACAAAATTGAAACCAACCGTTTTGATCAAATCATCATGAGTCCCGCATCTGCCTGGCACAGAGATTATCAGGGCGAAATCGGCTTCACCTTGAAACGGCTGCTGCCGGGCGGTCGCATCCTTGCCGAGGCGGCGATTCAAACCACAGACGGCATCAAGGTGGCCGATGTGGCGTGGATCAGCCGTGAACGGTTCACGCCGCACCGTCGTGCGGTGAGTCTCCCCATCGCACCTGAAATTTGCGTTGAGGTTACGTCGCCGGGCAATCGTCGTTATGAAATGCTCACCAAGATGCAGCTCTATTTTGCGCAAGGAGCGCAGGAGGTCTGGCTGTGTGATGAGGATGGCAGGCTGGAGTTCTTCCTCCACGATGTGTCGGAGCCGGTGGCGCAATCCCGGCTCTGCCCGGATTTTCCGACGCGGATTGAGTGGGAGTGAGCTGTCGGCGATGGCAACGCCATCTTCAAAGCCATGATGGACCAAGGCATCATCGTCCGCGCCATGGCCGCCTATAAGCTGCCGGAGTGGGTGCGCATCTCCATCGGTACCATGCCGCAGAATGTGCGCTGCATTGAGGTGCTGAAGGGTGTGCTGGGGAAGTGATTTCGGTTTGGTTGACACCCTGCCGTGCGGCCCTATTTTCGCCGCATGACGACCCTTACCTTCAAAGTTTCCAATGCAGACGCGCAGCGGCTGCGTCAAAGAGCACGTGCCGCCAAGACGTCGCTGTCAGAGTTGCTGCGGCAGCGGGTGCTTGAGAAGAGGGCGACCACTGGCAAGATCAAGCTGCGTCGTTGCCCGATCACCGGAGCTGACATTTTCGTCCCGGAGCCAGGACTGCCTGCCCTTACGACCGATACGGTGCGCGACATGCTGGCTGAATTTCCATGACCTACCTGCTGGATGTGAATGTGCTGGTCGCATGGGGTTGGAGCGACCATGTGGATCATCAGCGGGCAGCAAACTGGATCGCTGCCATCAAAGCAGGTGGCGCGGACACGCTGCTGACATCCGCCATTCCCCAGCTTGGCTTTGTGCGAGTTTCCGTACAACGCAGTGCTGGCAAGGTGACACCCGCAGTGGCTGGAAGAGTGCTGAAGGGCATGCTGCAAAAGCTTGGCACACAGCATCAGTTCATCGCGGACGACCACGAATCGTCGCAATGGCCGTCCTGGTGCAAGGCCGCCTCACGCACCACGGACGCGCATCTGTTAGCGCTGGCGAAAGCGCACAACGCCGACCTCGCGACACTGGACGCCAACATCCCCGGAGCCTTTCTGCTGCCTTGAGCAGCCCGGCGCTGGCTATGACGAGCCCCCCAGCGTCACTACCTGCGGCCGTTTCTCCACGTTGCCATGCACGTCCTCGGCGATGGCTTCGAGCTTGAGTGCGGCGGTGTCTTTGAGACGGACCTCCCATTCGGCGTGATTGGGCGTCAGCACTTCGACAGCGGTGCCGTTCACGATGACGGCCTTGATGGTGTCATGTGCTTTCATGGTTGGTGTTGCTAACGTCTGCGGGCGCAATGGTTTACCCCAAGGGGAGGTATTATTGCGCTCTGCGCCGCCTGCGGATGGCGAGAACATCCCGCGCCATGCGGAACGAATCACGGATGAGATGAACGTGACCGCCGGGGATTTCGAACCAGGAGATGGGGATTTCCTGGAAGGGGCAGCCGCTGTCGTGCAAGGCGGCGAGGAGTTCGACATCGAAGGCGAAGCCGTGGATGCGCAGGGCAGGGGCGATGCGCGTGTAAGCGCTGCGGGGGACGAACTTGAGGCCGCACTGGCTGTCGTGGATGCGGATGTGCAACAACGTGGAGACCAGAGAGCCGAAGACATGGCCGATGAAGCGGCGCTGCCATTGGCGATGCACCTGCTGGCCGAACTGCCCCATGCGCGAGGCGAACAACGCGGTGTGCGGTGTCGGTTGCTCGCGGGCGAGCTGGATGAGCCGAACGACTTCGCTGGCGGAACAGGAGCCGTCGGCATCCACGAAGGCGAGCCAGTCGGCGTGCGATTCTTGATCCCAGCCGGCATAGACGGCGCCGCCTTTGCCGAGATTGGCGGGCAGGAACAAGGGATCGAGCAGATGCGTGTGCTGCTGGCACAACGGGGAGAGAATGGCGCGCATGCGGGCGACTTCGGCGGCATCGGAGCCGTCTTCGACGACGCGGATGGTCACGCCGCCGAGTGCATGTGTCACCTCACACAGTTCCGCGAGGAAGGGGCCGATGCGTCCGCTCTCCTGATAGCAGGGGATGATGAGATGGACGGTGGCGGGCATGAGGAAAAATGACGAAGGCCGAAATCAGAATGACGAATGAATGAGCAGGGCGAGAGTGCTGGATGTTTGGCAGAAAGAGGGTGCGGTAAAAGACAAATCACATTCTCAGGGGTGACTTTTGCGGGGTGGCAGCGGTCTGGAGTTGCGGAGGGAGCCGGGCGTGTCTTTGTCATCACGCACCCAACCATGCGTTTTCCGCATCTTTTATCTGCTTCCCTGCTGTTGATGGCGTTGTCCGCATGCAGTTCCACGAATCGCCTGCTCAAGGCGCGGCCGGTTGGGCTGTCGCCGTTTTTTGAGCAGCCGTGGCTGGCGCAGGATGCGCGGGAGCAGCTCGGCTTTCAGAAAGTGTGGACCACGCCGGACCGGCAGGTGCTGGTGGCGGGGGGGGCGAAGCGGAAGCTGTACATCGCGCCGGTGACGCTGGCGTATCTGCGGCCGGTGAACCGGGCGCTGGCCCATCAAGAGATCGTTCACGGCGGGGTGCAACGTCAGGAGCAGGCGGTGGCCCAGCGTTTGCGGGAGGAATTCATCGCCGCCTTTCGCCGTTCGCCGGGGCCGCTGTATCGGATCGTGGAGCGACCGGGGAAGGACACGCTGACGTTGCAAATGGCGCTCATCGAACTCAATCCCACCAGCCCGAAGGGCAATGCGGTGATGACAATATTGAAACTGGCCGTCACGCCGGTGGCAGCCCTGGCGGGCTGGTTTACCAAGGGCAACATGGCCATTGAAGGCAAGATGGTGGATTCCCAGTCACACCGCACCTTTTTCCAGTTTGCCGACAACGAGTCCGACAAGCTCACCTTCATCAGCATGCGCGATTACCAGCCCTACGGCCACGCCGTGAACACGATGCGCGACTGGGCGGTGCATTTTGAGGAGATGACGCGCAGCCCACGTGGCTGGAAGGTGCGGGATGCGAGTTCGATCACGTTGCGGCCGAATTGAGAAGGGAGGTCAAGGCTTGGTCAAGAGGTCAATGGTCAAGGTGGTCAAGGTGGTCAAGAGAAGCGTGGAAGACCTTTTCCTGTTCGCTTCGTTGATTGATCCGAGAAAATCTGTGTGATCTGTGGGCAACCAATCTGGAGTTGTGATGCTTGATGCTGCGAAGTGAGCCAAGCGGTCGAGGACGAGTAGGAGTAGGAGGACGAGTAGGATTGCCAATCCTCGGCGTGCTGATGCCCGCCGCTACGTGCGCACCTGACCGCTGCCATCGACGAGATACTTGTAGCTGCACAGTTCGGCGAGGCCCATGGGGCCGCGGGCGTGGAGTTTGTCGGTGGAGATGCCGATTTCGGCACCGAAGCCGAATTCGCCGCCGTCGTTGAAGCGGGTGCTGGCGTTGTGGAGGACGACGGCGCTATCGACTTCGTGCTGGAAGCGTTCGGCGGCGGCGCGATCACGCGTGATGATGCTGTCGGTGTGGTGGGAGCCGTAGCGGTTGATGTGGGCGATGGCTTCGTCCAAACCGCTGACGGTTTTGGCGGCGAGGATGAGGTCGAGGTATTCGGTGGTCCAATCCTCCTCGGTGGCGGCTTTGGCGGGCACGCCGAGGTGCTGCAAGGCGGTGGCATCGCCGCGAATCTCGACTTTGGCTGCGGCGAGACGTTGACCAATGAGCGGGTAGAAGCTGGTGGCGATGTCCTGATGGATGAGGATGGTTTCGAGGGCGTTGCAGACGCCGGGCTTCTGGCACTTGGAGTTGACGATGATGTCGGCGGCCATCTGTGGATCGGCATCGGCGTGGACATAGACGTGGCAGACGCCGTCGTAGTGCTTGATGACGGGCATGCGTGCGCAGGCGACGACTTTTTCGATTAAACCTTTGCCACCGCGTGGAATGATGAGGTCGAGGTATTGATCCATCTTCGCCATGTGCTCGACGCTGGCGCGGTCGGTGAAGGGGATGAGCTGGATGCTGTCGGGAGGGAGGCCGGCGCGTTCGCCACCAGCTTGCAATGCGGCGGCGAGGGCGCGGTTGCTGTCGATGGCCTCGCTACCACCACGGAGGATGGTGGCGTTGCCGGTTTTGAAGCACAAGGAGGCGGCGTCGGTGGTGACGTTGGGCCGTGACTCAAAGATGATGCCGATGACGCCGATGGGGACGCGGACTTTGCGGATGTGGAGGCCGTTCGGGCGGGTCCAATCGGTGAGTTTTTCGCCGACAGGATCGGGGAGCAGCGCGACTTCGCGCACGGCATCGGCGACGGCTTTCAAACGTTTCGGATCGAGCGTGAGGCGGTCGATCATGGCCTTGTTGAGGCCGTTTTGCTCCGCCCGGGCAAGATCGAGGGCGTTGGCGGCGAGGATGGTGTCCTGGCAGGCAGATATCTCATCAGCCATCGCATGCAGGATGGTGTTTTTCTGCAAAGTGGAGAGTTTGACGAGGGCGTAGGAGGCGGCACGGGCACGGCGGCCCATGTCGAGAATGGCGGACTGGATTTCGGAATCGGTCATTGCGGGGAATTATTTGGAGGACACGGCCCCTTCGGGAATTTGCACGTCTTTGCCGAGGAGATGGCGGTCGAGGAAGTTACGCATGTGTTCGATGAGCGGGCCGCTGAAAAAGACGTGGCCGCCATTGGTGCCGGTGAGGAGGGTGGCGGGGATTTTAGCAGCATCGAGAGCGGCATCAAACTCGATGGCCTGCGCGTAGGGGACGATGTTATCCTTGTCGCCGTGGATGAGGAGGAAGGGAGCGTCGTCGTGGGTGATGTAGGTCACCGGCGAGGCGTTGCGGCCGATGCTTTGTTTGTCTTTGAGAGGGCCGCCGATGAGCTTAGCGAGGGCGCCCTTGGGATCGTCGGGATCGATGACGCTGCCGTTGCCGCCGAAGGTGAGGAAGTTCGAGGGGCCGCAGAAGTCGAGCACACAGGTGACGCGGCTGCCTTGATCGAGGTGCTTGCCGAGTGCGCCTTCCAGCTCTTTCACGCCGCCGCTGACGCCGAGCAGGCTGACGAGATGCCCGCCGGCGGAGATGCCGAAGACGGCGATCTTGTCGGGATCGATCTGGTTCGCCGCCGCATGGGCACGCAGGGCGCGGATGGCGGCCTTGCAGTCATGAAGCTGCGCGGGCCAGGTGGCTTCGTTGGTGAGGCGGTAGTTGATGCTGGCTCCGGCATAGGGCCGGTCTTTGATGAGGTTGAACAAGACCCCCGCCTGATCCTTGCTGCCGCCTTCCCAGCCGCCACCATGAATATACACCACCAGCGGGCGCGGCTTGGTGGTCTTCGTCTCGGGCAGGTAGAGGTCGAGCATCTGGCGTTTGTTGCCAGCGCCGACGTAGTCGAGATCTGCCAGTTTCTGATAACCTGCGGGCACTGGTTGGCACTGGGCCAGGACAGGGAGGGTGAGGGCGATGAGTAAGGGAAGACGCATGATGGCTCGTCATAAGCCGGAAAAATAGGCAAAACAAGAGCCGTGCGAACCTTGCAAAGCAGGGTGGTTGTCACCTTGACGCATGCTTAACTAGAACATACTATCGGGACGATGAAATTCACCCCCCTCGCCCGCCTGCCGGTCTTTCTGGCATGTGCGGTTTCATTCCTATCCCTGACGACTTCATCCCCTGGCATCTGGCCTTTTTCTAGCAAGAAGAAGGACAAGATCGCACCGATGGCCAGCGAACGTGAGGTGCAGGAAAGCGCCGCGGCCGGCATGCTCGCGGATGCCCAGGCCGCCCACAACGACGGCAATTCCGGACGGGCCCAGGGTTTGTACCAGGCCATCATGAAGCAGTACCCCTTCACCAAGAGTGCTGCGGAGGCATCCTTTCAAGATGCCCTCATCATCCGCCATGTGGGCAAGATGGATGATGCCTTTGACGCGTTTCAAGCATTCATCCAAGCCTATCCTGACAGCCCCCGTTTCAGCGATGCCGTCGAAAAGCAGTATGAAATCGCCGAAGAAGCGAAAGGTGGCAAAAAACAGCGCAGCCTGCTGCTGCTGCCGATGAAGATGAACGCCACCGATGTGATCGGGTTTTACGAGAAGATCATCAAGAACGCCCCCTTCGGCAAATACGCCCCGCTGGCGCAGTTCAGCATCGCTGAAATCCAGCAGGACATGAAGGAGAAGGACAAAGCCATCGCCGCCTATCAGAAGGTGGTGGAGAATTATCCCAATACCTCCCAGGCGGCCGAGGCTCAGTTCCGCATCGGCTCCATCAGCAACATCGCCGCCCAGCGCAGCGAGGACGCCTCCAACCTGCTCGCCGCACGCGATGCATTGCGCACTTACATTGCTTCCAATCCAGGCGGTGAGCGCAAGCAGGAGACGGAGCAGATTCTCCATGCGGTGAACACGGCGGAGGCCAATCAATCTCTCACTGTGGCGAAGTTCTACCAGCGCATTGGCAAGACCAAGGCGGCGGCGATTTACCTCAATGAAGCGCTCAAGTTCGGCTCTCCCGAAGTTTCCGCCGAGGCGCGTACGCGGCTGGCTGAGCTTGCCGCTGAAGATCCCGATGGCGTGGCGGATGCGCGGAAAGGCCCCGGCCAGGATTACACGGCACTGACGGCGCAGAATTTGAAATCACGCCCTGAGTACGTCGGCCCGCTGGCGCCGGAACTGGCCCGGTTGAGCCAGAAACCGAAGATGCGCACCGGCGATGACGGCTTCATGCCCATCCCGCTGCAGGAACCGACGCTGCCGCTGCGCCCGGGGGCCGCCACACCTGGGGCGGGTTCGTTGCTGCCGCCGGTACCGGAGACGGAAAAACCTGCACTACTGCCGGTGCCACCCGTCCCGAATGCACCGATGATCCCGCCTGCGCCAGCTTCGGGCAACAAATTGCCGGTTCCGCCACCGCCCACGGTGAAGCCTGCGTCATAATTCTTGCACGGCCAAGGCAGCACGCCATGCTGGCAGACACTTCTCAAACCCTATTTGGATGAAACAGATTTCCCTTTTTCTGGCCTCCCTATGCCTCCTGCTCTCCGGTTGCGCAGGCTACAGTCTTGGTGGTCAAAAGCCAGCCCACCTGCGCAACATCACCAAGATCGCCGTGCCGACCTTTGAAAACCTCACGCTGGAGCCCCGTCTCGCCGTGTTGGTGACGAATGCGATCATCAAGCAACTGCAAAACCACGGCTCGTATCAGATCGTGGCCAGACGAGATGCCGAGGCGGTGCTGGAGGGACAAATTCAAAACATCACCCGCACCCAATTTCGCTCGGATCGTAACAACATCCTGCGCACCTCGCAGATTCAGGCGACCCTTAACACCAGTTACGTTATCAAGGATGCAGCGTCGGGAGTCGTTCTTCACAATGGTAACGCCACGGCGGAATCCTACATCATTCTTGACTCCAATCTGCAACTTTCGGAAACCCAGTTGCTCGAAGACGCCGCCCAGCGTCTCGCGTACAATCTGACGGATCAAATTTCGGAGGGTTGGTAACCGCCTGTCCGTTCTCATGCCGTCGGAGCAGGATTTACCCCCAGAGCATGTCGAGAGCGAAGCAGATGTGCGATTCGAGTTGGAGCCGGTGGTCTCAACGGGCCGCCTCCCGCCCGGCCTGCATCTCGTCGCCACGCCCATCGGCAACATGCGTGACATCACCCAGCGTGCGCTCGACACGCTGAAGGTCGCTGATCTCGTCGCCTGTGAGGACACGCGGCATTCTGGCATGCTGCTCAAACATCATGACATCCGTGCGCGGCTCATCAGCCTGAACGAGCACAACGAAGCGCAGCGCATCCCGCAGTTGCTCGAACACATCCGCCAAGGGGGCAGCGTGGCGCTGATTTCCGATGCCGGTATGCCCACGGTTTCCGATCCGGGGCAGCGGCTCGTCGGTGCCACCGTCGCCGCAGGCCTGCATGTGGAGAGCATTCCTGGACCCAGCGCCGTGCTCACGGCGCTCGCTGCTTCAGGACTGCCGACGACACCATTCTACTTCGGCGGCTTCCTGCCTCATAAAAAGGGTGCACGCGCCACCGTGCTGACGGCCGCTACGCTGCGTGACTGCACCAGCATCTTCTTCGAAAGCCCCTATCGCCTCGTCGATACGCTCGCCATCCTTGCGGAAATCGCGCCGCAGCAGCGTGTGGTGGTCGCCCGTGAATTGACCAAAAAATTCGAGGAATTCCAGCGTGGCACGGCAGGCATCTTGCTATCTCACTATCAATCCAAAACGCCCAAGGGCGAAATCACCCTTCTCATCGCACCTGTTGACCCACCCAAGTGGCTCACTTGGTAATTTTTTAACTACGCACACTCATGGAAGCCCTCGCCAACTGCGCCGTCCTCAACACCACCGACAGTCTCAAGCTCTCGATCACCAATCACCTGCGGTTCACCCTGGGTGCCTACATTGAAACCGCCAGCGAGAACGACTGGTTCGTCGCCACCTCCCTTGCGGTGCGCGACCGCGTCATGGAGCGCGCCACGCAGTCGCGTCGCCAGCATCGTTCGCAGGGCGTGCGCCGTGTGCATTACCTCTCGCTCGAATACCTCATGGGCCGCTTGTTGGAGAACAACCTGCGCAACTCCGGCATCTATGATGCCACGAAACAGGCGCTGGCCGAGATGGGCAAGGATCTCGACGTGCTGGTGCAGAAAGAGCCCGACATGGGCCTCGGCAACGGCGGCCTTGGCCGTCTCGCCGCGTGCTTCATGGACTCGCTCAGCACCATGGACCTGCCCGCCATTGGCTACGGCATCCATTATGAATTCGGCTTGTTCCGTCAGGAGTTCGTGAATGGCAAGCAGGTTGAGCATCCCGACGCCTGGATGCGCGACGGCAGTCCATGGAAGATCGCCCGGCCATCTTACCGCCAGACCGTGCATCTTTATGGCAAGGTCATTCAAAAGTTCGACGAATTCGGCCAGCCGCACCACGAATGGATCGAAACGAAGTGCCTCCTCGGCCTGCCATGGGACATTCCCATCGTTGGTTACGACAGCAGCACCGTGAACGTGCTGCGGCTCTGGCAGGCGCAGGCGGATGAAGACTTCAACTTCAAGGTCTTCAACGAAGGCAGTTACGTCGAAGCGCTGCGTGAAAAAGCCATCGCTGAAACGGTCTCTAAAGTGCTCTATCCGAATGATGCCACCGAGAGCGGCAAGGAGCTGCGCCTCGTGCAGCAGTACTTTTTCGTCGCCTGCTCGCTGGCTGACATCGTGCGTCGTTTCAAAGGCGGCTATGACCTGCCATGGAGCGAATTTCCCTCCAAGGCCGCTGTCCAGCTCAACGACACACATCCTGCCGTCGCCATACCCGAACTCATGCGCATCCTCGTCGATGACGAGAAGCTCGAGTGGAGCCAGGCCTGGGACATCTGCCAGCAAACCTTCTCCTACACCAACCACACGTTGCTGCCCGAGGCGCTCGAAACCTGGAGCGCCGCGCTCTTTGAGCGTGTGCTGCCGCGGCATCTCCAGATCATCTATGAGATCAATCATCGCTTCCTAAGCGGAGACGTGGAGGCACGATGGCCTGGCGATGCGGAAAAGAAGCGTAGCCTCTCCCTCATCGAGGAGCGTGGTGGCAAGCATGTGCGCATGGCACATCTCTCCGTTCTCGGCAGCCACGCTACCAACGGTGTCGCCGCTTTGCACACACGGCTGCTCTGCGAGCGTCTTTTCCCTGACTTCTTCGAGCTGTATCCCGACCGCTTCCTCAATCTCACCAATGGCGTCACGTTCCGGCGCTGGCTCGATGTCTGCAATCCGCAGCTTTCCTCGCTCATCACCGAATCCATCGGCGAAGGCTGGCTGAAGGACTCCACGAAACTGAAGGCCCTCGACCGCTTTGCCGACGACGCTTCGTTCCGCGAGCGCTTCCATCAGATCAAACGTGGGCACAAGGTGACACTCGCCAAGATCATTCAGGACACCTGCGGCGTCAGCGTCAGCCCGGATGCGCTCTTCGATGTGCAGATTAAGCGCCTGCATGAGTACAAGCGCCAGCACCTCAATCTGCTGCACATCGTCAGCCTCTACCGCAAGATCATCGCCAATCCGCAGATCGACATGACGCCGCGTGTCTTCATCTTCGGTGCGAAGGCTGCGCCGGGTTATTACCTCGCGAAGAACATCATTCACGCCATCAACGCTCTTGCCGCCAAGGTGAATCACGATCCGCGTGTCGATGGCAAGCTGAAGGTCATCTACATCCCCAACTATGGCGTCTCTCTCGCCGAGCGCATCATTCCTGCCGCCGATCTCTCCGAGCAAATCTCCACCGCTGGCAAGGAAGCCTCCGGCACCGGCAACATGAAGCTCGCCCTCAACGGTGCGCTCACCATCGGCACACTGGACGGTGCGAACGTCGAAATCCTCGAAGAAGTCGGCCCGGACAACATCTTCATCTTCGGTCTCACCGTCGAGGAGGTCACTGAACTCTACGCCAAGGGCTACAACCCATGGGATTTCTACCACGCCAGCGAAGATCTGCGCCTCAGCATCGACTGGCTGGCCTCCGATTACTTCACTGGCAACCAGGACGAGTTCAAACCACTGCGCGACAGCCTGCTCTCACACGGCGATCCATTCCTCGTCATGGCCGACTACGACAGTTACGCCGCCTCCCAGGCCGAAGTGGACAAAGCCTATCGTGATCAGCCGCGCTGGCAGAAAATGGCCATTCACAACACCGCCCGTGTCGGCAAATTCAGCAGCGACCGCACCATCCTCGAATACGCGAAACATGTGTGGAAGCTGCCGCAGGTCGGCATCTGAAGCGGCTTAAACCGTCAGGCACTCATGCACCGCTTGCGCCGCGCGTGCATAAGCGCCGCCACTGCCGAGCGTTGCCACCACGTCCGCCAGTTCCTGCTGCATCTGCTGCCGTTTGGACTCGCTGTTCAGCAACTCGAGTGTTGCCACGGCAAGTGTCGCTGAATTGAGGTTTCCTTGCACCAGTTCCCTCACCACTTCGCGCTTCGCGAGGATGTTGATGATGCCGAGGTGCTTGATGCGCACCACCAGCTTGCCGATGACGAACGTGGGCCAGCTCACGTTGTAGATCAGCGTGTAGGGCAGGCCAAAGCAGGCGGCTTCGAGCGTGGCGGTGCCGGAGGCCACGGCACCAGCTTCCGCACGCTGCATGAGGTCATAGACGGTGCCAGCCTCGATCCAGCGCTTCGCTTCGGGCATGCCGTGTTCGTCCGCCATGTTGCGCATGAAACCGGCGAGCGTCTCGTTCGCCGCCGAGACGGCGAAGCGTGTGTTAGGCAGCGTCTGTTTGATCGCCTTCGCAGCATCCATCATGATCGGAAACAAGCGGCGCACTTCATTGAGTCGGCTGCCAGGGAACCAGCCGACGAGGCCCGGCTCGCGCTTCCAGTCACGCTTCAACGTGACCACGCGGTCCACCATTGGATGCCCGCTGAACTCGGTGCGCAGGCCGCTCTTTTCATAGAAGTCCTTCTCGAAGGGGAAGATGCAGATCATGAGGTCGAGCACCTTCGCCATCGTCTTCACGCGGCCTTTCTTCCACGCCCACACCTGCGGGCTGATGTAATAGAGAATGCGTCCCTTGTAACCGCCCGTGCGCAATGCGTTCGCCAGCCGCAGATTGAAGCCGGGATAATCCACGAGGATCACCGCATCCGGCTTTTGTTGCAGCATCGAGTCGAGCACGGCATTCATCTTCTCTTTGAAGTAGCCGTACATCT
>NZ_JBJXFV010000144.1:0-2880 GCF_046154365.1 Prosthecobacter sp. | reverse complement strand
ACAGTGCCACCGCCAGCGTGCACCACTCCGCTCCGTGGCAGCAATCCCCGCAGCCGCGACGACCAGCGACTCGACCCAAATCTGCGCCCACATCGCACTACTTTGCCCAAGCGACCGATCTGCGGGTTAAATCGCCTATCCCCGGCCTTCTTCGCGTCCGTCTTCGCCACCCTCAGCTTCGGCGTCAAAGCCAGCATCTTCTCCACCAGCATCAGGCCGTCTTCCCGCAGGATGTTGCAGTAGTTCGAGAGCTTTTTGACGAGGGCAGTGGGGCTGCTCATTTCCAATTCAGGTAATTCTGATCGCCCCGATGTGGCACTCGCTGGCGCGGCTTCATTCCTGTCACTTCGAGGCGACCTTCGTCTTTCCACTCCTCAATCCACTGCTTCAAATCGCTCTCCCACGACATCGGTTCTGAAAGCGCGAGCGTCCACGCATCGTCGTAAAGTAACCGGCGCTTCGACTCCAACGCATGCAGAACCAAGCCGCGCGCCTTCGCTAGATACCGCTCACGCAGGAATGCGTAATGTGTTGAATCGTGAAGCTCCTTGCTGCCAAACAGCTCAGACTGCCCTTTGCTGGCCACGCGTCTGCGCTGCTGCGCCTCTGCTCTGGCGGCTTCCTGCACTTCCATCGCCTTCTTCTCCGCATCTTTGAAAACCTCGATGCCTTTGAGATTCCGCGTCAGGTAAATCAGATTGAAATGCGTCCGATCCATTTCCGGATGCAGGACGATTGCGTTGCAGCCGAAGTTAAAGTCGCCAACCGATTTCGCGTTGCGGGCGTATTCCTCGACGGCCGCATCTTCCCGCTCAAGTTGCGCGAGCCCCTGCACCTTCGCCCTGAATGCACCTGAACCAAACAACCGCTTGAAACTGTCCTGCGTTTCCTCCTGCTGCGAGTCGAGGAAACGACGGATGTGCCCCGTCATGAAATTGATCAACACCTCGCCCGGATTCAGCCGGAGCAGCGGAGCGATCGTCTCCATCTCAAACCCTGTCCAGCCCGTTGGATCGATGAAGACAAAGGGAAAAGCGTTCGCGCCGCCTCGTTTCACGAAATCCGAAATGTCGGGGATGGATTCTTCCAGCGTGGCGTTTCGCGTCTCGATTTTTGCGTCCTTCACGCCGTCAGCAAACTCCTTGAGCTTTGCATACGCCGCCCGGTTCTTCTCCAGAAAGAAACACCGCAGTTGAACATTCCTGCCCCGCTGTTTGGCCAGCGTGTCTCTGGCATTGCGAAGTTCCTTCAAGGCGATGGCGAAGGAACTATCCTCGAACTTATCCGAGCGCGCATTCCAAGGACCAGAGAAGCAATCCACATAAGTCAGGGTATCCCAATGCGACCCGACGATGTAAGCGAACCGCTCCAGATACTTCTGAAGGATGAAGTGTTTGACGAGCGTCTGCTCGCGACCGGTGTAAAGTTCGCCGTTGCTCATCGGCCCGATCCTACGCGGTATTCCGTCTCCACTTCCCGAAGGAGCAGCAGCCTCTGGTCGGTCTCCAAGACCTCCACCTCGGCGAAATCAGGAAACTCATCGTAGGTCTTTCCGTCGAGCCGACGGCCCGTCTCGCTTTTGCGCACGCCACCCCACTGCTTGAAGAAAAACGCCGAACCCGCCTTCAGACACTGGTCACGAATATCTCGCACCCACTCGGCCACCATCGGGCGCGCGCCTGGGCCGCTCTCGCCGCCGACGATGACCCACTGGATGCCACTCAAGTTGAACTGGCCCAGGTCTTCCAGCAGCGGTTCGACCGAAAGGAAGGCCACCGTTGGCTTGGCGCTCCGCAGTTTGGCGATTCGCGGCAACCCATGTTTGCGGTTTTCCACGCTCACGCCCCACCAAATGTGCGCCGCCTTTGCCGCATTGCGCAGCTTGCCTTGCAACAGCGCCGCCATGCGGTCGGCCCGCTTGGTGAGAATCTGGTAAGTGTGCCAGTTCGCCGCCAGCATCACACGGCAGACTTTCTCGATGTATTCGTCCGATACGCCCTCGTGGAAAAGGTCGCTCATCGAGTTGACGAAAATCTTCTTGGGCTTGGACCAGCGAAGCGGGTCGCCCAGCTTCTCCGGCACGAGCCGCAGGTCGAAACCGAACTCGAAGGGGTGTCCGGGCACACCGCGAAACCGTTCCGCGAACGTCTCGGCGTAGCAATGCGTGCAGCCGGGGCTGACCTTCGTGCAGCCGCGCACCGGATTCCACGTCGCGTCCGTCCATTCGATTTTTGAATTGTCACTCATGTTAATGCGTTGGCTCGTTTTGAAGTTAGCACATCAGATGGGTCAGATAAGGGACGACCCTCAGGTAATGTATCTCTCCGGTGACTGCCTTTCTAAGAAGTGAGGTGGCTTTGTAAATCAGGTTTGGCTTTTGTCAGGTCCGAAAAACTACACCGGGAGATCATTCGTCAGCACGATACGGTAGCGGGCTTTCCCGCTACGGAGGTGGTCGAGGGCGTCGTTGGCGCGGGACATGGGGAAGGTCTCGGTGGTCGGGGCGATGCCGTGGCGGGCGCTGAATTGCAGCATCGTGTCCACCGTGGCGGGACTGCCGAGCGGCGAGCCGGAGAGGGAGCGCTGGCCCATGATGAGCGGGAAGGCGGCGACGGTCATGGGTTCGAGCACGGCGCCGACGGTGTGCAGGCGGCCCCGCGGCTTGAGCGCGGCGATGTAGCTGTTCCAGTCGAGGCCGACGTTGGTGGTGTTGAGGATGAAATCGAAGCTGCCGGCGGCCTTGGCGAGTTCGTCGGCGTTGCGTGAGTTGAGCGTGCGATGAGCGCCGAGCTTCAGGGCTTCCTCGCGTTTCGAGTCGCTGGTGGTGAAGGCGGTGACGTCGCAGCCCCAGGCGCGGAGAAACTTCAGCGCGAGATGGCC
>NZ_JBJXFV010000117.1:0-36220 GCF_046154365.1 Prosthecobacter sp. | reverse complement strand
ATGTTCATCGTCACGCCGGAAGAAGCGAAGGCAGCAGAGAAGGGAAAGCCGAAGGGCAAGAAGACGTGGGTGTTTCAGGCCGACAAGGTGCGTGACTTTGCCTTCGCTTCATCGCGCAAATTCGCCTGGGATGCGATGGCGGTGGAGGGCGCGAGTGTGAATGGCAAGCCGGTGATGGCGATGTCGCTTTACCCGAAGGAGGGCATGCCGCTGTGGGACAAGTATTCCACGCATGCCATCGCGCACACGATCCAGGTCTATTCGCGCTACACTTTCGCGTATCCGTATCCCGTCGCGTGGTCGGTGAACGGGCCGGTGGGCGGGATGGAATACCCGATGATCTGCTTCAACGGCCCACGACCGGAAAAAGACGGCACCTATCCCGAAAAGACCAAGTATGCGCTCATCGGCGTCGTGATTCATGAAGTGGGGCACAATTACTTCCCGATGATCGTGAACAGCGACGAGCGGCAGTGGACGTGGATGGACGAGGGGCTGAACTCGTTCGTCGAATACCTCACCGAAGAGGAATGGGAGAACGACTGGAAGCACCGCCGCAATGAGCGCGGCATGGTCGATTACATGCGCACGACGGACCGTGTGCCGGTGATGACGAACAGCGAGTCAATCGCCGACCTCGGCCCGAATGCCTATGGCCAGCCGACGGTGGCGCTGAACATCCTGCGTGAGCACATTCTCGGCCGTGAGGCCTTCGATCATGCCTTCAAGACCTACGCGAAACGGTGGATGTTCAAGCGGCCTACGCCGAGCGATTTTTTCCGCACGCTGGAGGACGCCAGCGGGGTCGATCTCGACTGGTTCTGGCGCGGCTGGTTCTACAGCGTCGATCACGTCGATGTGGCGATTGATGAAGTGAAGTGGCTGCAGCTCGACACGCGCGATCCCGCGATCGAGAAGAAGAAAAAGAAGCAGGAAGAGGACGAGTTGCCGAAAACCACCACGCGCGAGCGCAACTACCCGCTTTCGAAGCGTGTGGACCGTTTCCCCGAGCTGAAGGACTTCTACGACAGCTTCGACAAGACCACCGTGTTGCCGAGCGAGAAGAAGAAGTTCGAGACGCTCATCAAAGATCTCAACGAGGAGGAGATCGACCCGAAACTGCTGCAAACGAAGCACAACTTTTACTCCATCGACCTGCGCAATGTCGGCGGACTCGTCACACCGGTGATCCTGAAGGTCGAATACACCGACGGCAGCACCGAGGAGTTGAAACTCCCGCCGGAAATCTGGCGCTTCAACACCGAGAAGGCCTCCAAACTGCTCTTCACCAAAAAGGAGCTCAAATCCATCACCTTCGACCCGCACCAGGAACTCGTGGACACTGATGTGGAGAACAACTTCTGGCCCCGCCGTCCGGTGAAGAGCAAGTTCCAGCTCTTCAAGGACGACAAAGCCCCGAATCCGATGCGGGAGCTGACGAAGCCAGAGGCAAAGTAGCCATCACCGCTCCGCGTGATGAGCCTTGTGCCCCGCAAGCACGCCCAGCTTCGAGAATTCATGACAACGACTCAACAGATCATGGCGTGGCTCGGAAGTCTGTCGCTTCGACAACGCCCCCGGCTCGTCACGCGGAGCGATGACGGCTACTTTGCGTTCCGCCTCTTTACTGCTCTCATGTTTGCGGTCACCAGTCTCCACGCGCACTCAATCCATCAATCCACCGCCGAGGCGGAATACAATCCGACGACGAAGAAGCTCGAAGTCAGCCTCACCGTCTTCATCAACGACCTCGAAACGGCCCTCATCCGCCAGAGCGAGCGCGAAATGCGCCTCGACAAAACGCCCGCCGCCGAGTTTGACGCGCAGATTCTCGCCTACCTCGTTAAAACCTTCGTGGTGACGGATGCAGCGGGCAAAGCGGGCAAGATCGAGTGGGTGGGCCGTCAGATTGACGAGGAATCAAAGAAGAGCGGCGATCCGGCGGTGACGTTGTTTTTTGAAATCGCGCTACCGGAAGGTTTGGCTGACAAGACGCTGCAACACAGGTTTTTTGGCGACCTTTTCAAAGATCAGACCAATCTGCTGCATCTGCGAAGTGCTGTGGGCACAGCCGAGCTGCGATTCACCAGGGATGACGCGAGCAAGAGGCTTCACCCAGTGGATTGAATCAACGCAGCAGCTTCTTGAGCGCGGCGAGGTTCGCCGCCTCATCGAAGAAGGCGCGGGCGGGGGCCTTGAAGCCTTTGATGACGAGGCTGCGGGCCTCCTGGTCGCCTTTGATCTTGCCGGCGGGAAGATATTTGCCGGTGGTGCTGAGGTGGAAGATTTCGACGGTTTCGGCCACGGGGTCGAGTATCCAGTATTCTTCGACGCCGTGCGCGGCGTAGTCGTCGAACTTTACACCGCGATCACGGCGTTTGGTGCTGGGTGAGAGCACTTCGGCCACGAAATCGGGCGCGGGGAACTGCATCTGCTCCGGGGTGATCTTGGCGGCTTTTTCAGGCTCGAAGAAGACGACATCGGGCATGTAGTCGTTGCGGGTGAGGCAGATGAGCATTTTTTCATCGCCGACGAGCCCGAGGCCGTTGGCCATGACGTGATTGTTGAGCAGGTTCGTGAGATTCTTGCGAACCATCACATGTGCGGCGCGGTCGGGTGAGTGCATGATGATTTCTCCGTTGATGAACTCGGTTTTAACGCCGTCTTCGATGCCGTCGTAGAACGCCTGCCGTGCCAGGACTTCGCGCTGCCAGAGCGTGTCCAGTTCGTGGTAGATGAGGCCCAGCCGGGGTGAGCGGGCGAGGCGGTGAACGACGGATTCCATGACGCCAAGATTACGAGATGCGGCGGCGATGGCAAGCGCCTGAAATCATCCAAAGAACGGCGCGAGGACGTTGCGGGCGACTTTGAGGGCCTGCATGCGGCCTTCGAGGGTTTTGCCGAAGGTGTCGTCTTCGACTTCGATGCAGAGGGGGCCGTCGTAGCCGATGCGCATGAGTTCGGCCATGAACTGGGGCCAGTGGATGTCGCCGTAGCCGGGGATTCTGGGCTGGTGCCAGTTGAGGGGGAAGTCGAAGCGGCCGACTTCGTTGAGGGCGGCGTGGTTGATCTTCACATCCTTGGCGTGGAGGTGGAAGAGCTTGGATTTGAACTCGGCGAGGGGGCTGAGCGGGTCCATGCCTTGGAGGATGAAGTGGCTGGGGTCGTAGTTGAGGCCGAAGCTGGGCGAGTTGATGTCGTTGAAGGCTCTGCGCCAGATGGCGGGCGTGGTGAGGAGATTTTTACCGCCGGGCCATTCGTCGCGGGTGAAGGACATGGGGCAGTTTTCGATGGCGATCTTCACGCCGTGGGCTTCGGCGTGCTGGATGATGGGTTTCCAGATTTTGAGGAAGCGCGGCCAGTTTTCATCGACGGTTTGGGTCCAGTCGCGACCGACGAAGCCGGTGACGAGTTTCAAGCCGAGCTTGGGAGCGGCGGCGATGACTTTCTTGAAGTGCGAAACGGCGAAGCGGGAGGTTTCGGCGTCGGGATCGAGCATGTTCGGGTAGTAGCCGAGGGCGCTGATGCTGACGCCTTGATCCTGGCACTGGCCGAGGATGTCGTGGGCCTTGGTTTTCGTCAGTGAGGTGACGTCGATGTGCGTGACGCCGGCGTATTTGCGCTCGGCCTTGCCGACAGGCCAGCACATGACCTCGATGGTGGAGAAGTTCTCGTGGCGGGCGAACTGGAGGACGTTTTCGAACGCGAGTTCGGGGAGGATGGCGGTGACGAAGCCGAGTTGCATGGGACTTGGAGAGATGGAGTGACGGAGTAATGGAGTGGTGGGCCGACCCAATCAACCAAACTCCAATACTCCAGCGTTCCATCACTCCAGCACCGCAATCACTTTGCCTCGCCAGCGGCCAGGGCGGCGATGTCGCGGCTGCTGGTGAGGACTTTGTCCACGAGGCCGTATTCGGCGGCCTGGGCGGCGGACATGTAGTTGTCGCGGTCGGCGTCGCGCTCGATCTGCTCGACGGATTTGCCGGTGTGATGAGCGAGGATGCGGTTGAGGCGCTTCTTGAGGTTGAACATGTATTCGACGGTGCGCTCGACATCGCTGGCGGTGCCACGTGCGCCGCCGGAGACTTGGTGGATCATGATGTCGGAGTTTGGGAGGGCGTAGCGCTTGCCTTTGGTGCCGGCGGCGAGCAATACGGCGCCCATGCTGGCGACGAGGCCGATGCTGTAGGTGCAGACGTCGCAGGTGAGGAACTGCATGGTGTCATAGATGGCGAGTCCGGCGGTGACGCTGCCGCCAGGGCTGTTGACGTAGATGTTGATGTCCTTCTTTGGATCCTGCATCTGGAGGAAGAGAAGCTGGGCGATGATGATGGAGGCCATCGTGTCGTTCACTTCGCCACTGAGGAAAAGGATGCGGTCCTTGAGCAGGCGGGAGTAGATGTCGTAGGCGCGCTCGTTGCGGCCTTCGGTCTCGATGACGGTGGGGACCAGGTAGCTGGCGTGCGGAGCGATGATGGAAGGAAAATCGGCGGTTTGGCTGGGGGTCATGGTGGGAATGAAGGAGTGGCAGGGAGGATTGTCAATGCAGGGGGTAATGACGAATGACGAATTCCCGAATGACGAAGAAATTCCTGTGAATCTACGCCTGTGACTCGCTGGTGAGTTTCAAACCGACGATGCCGGCGACGATGAGGACAATGCAGACAAGGCGTGCGGCGGTGCGTGGCTCACCAAAGACGTAAATGCCAATCAACGCGGTGCCGACGGCACCGATGCCGGTCCAGATGGCATAGGCGGTGCCCATCGGCAATGCACGCAACGCGAGCGAGAGGAAGAAGAAGCTGGCGATCATGAGCAGCGCGGTGATCACGCTGGGCCACAGCCGCGTCCAGCCGTCGGTCTGCTTCAAACCAACGGCCCACGCGATTTCGAGGAGTCCGGCGATGATGAGGTGGAGCCAGGGCATGATGGGAATGCGTTACGCTTCGCGTCGTGACGGGGCGCTTTGTTTCAAAGCAGTTCCACGGTGAGGTCCTTGAAGGCGACGGTGCCGCTCATGGATTGCAGACCGATGGTGCCTTGGAAGGTCTGAACGTATTGCCTGGCCGGTGGTGGAGCCCAACCTGCCGGCAAAGACCATTGGTTAACCTGATCGCCATCAAGCCAAACGGTGACCAAGCCCGATCTGGTGGTAATGCGCATGGACACCCACTCGAACTGCCCGGGCTGGAACTCGGGCGTGGTTCTGGAGCCAAAAAAACCGTTATCCAGGGTGCTTGAGAGCGGCTTGCCGGAATTGATGTCCACAGCGCCAAAAATAACTCCAGTCCCACCCTTGCCGCTGTCGATATTCACTTCAAAGGCGGTGACCTTGCGATTGATGATGGTGGTGGCATCAGGAATGTGCAGCCAGACACCGGAGTTCGAGCGGTCCTCGCATTTGATCTTGAGATCGAGAGTGAAGTCCTTCCACATGGGGGGCCATGCCATTGGTGCCAACATAGATGAGGTTGCCGGGCCGCTTGTTGCTGCGGATTTCGCCGGCGATGACAGTGAATGAATCGGCGTCGCCCACGATACGCCAGCCGTTGAGTGACTGACCATCAAAGAGGGTGAGTTTGGCAACACTGGGAACGGTTTGCGGCAGCGCGGCGGCACCGGGCACTTTGGCGGCGCGTTGTTTGCGGCGGGAGACGACATCGTCGCGTTTGGTGCGGACGCGGGAGGCGTCGGAGTTGCGGCCCTGGGCGATCAGCTCTTTTTCAAAGGCGGAGAGCACTTCAATGTAGCGGTCGTAGAGCGGCAGGGAGGCGGCGTCTTTCTGCTGCGCGTAAGTCTTCTCGGCGCTGCGGTAGGTGTTGCGCAGTTTCACCACGGCGCTGTGCAGGCCGGAGGGGTCGATGGACGGCATGAACTTGTGCGTGGTGAAGCGCTGCTTTTCCTCGCGCAGAGCGATGGCTTCATCAAGTCGGCCGGCTTTGCTGGCCTCCGTCATGCTGCGGTCCAGCGCGGCGGCGTAACCGGTGCCCAGCGTGGTGATCTGATCGGCATAGGCGGTGTTCACATCGCGCTCGAACGCGGTTTGAAACTGCGATTCCAGCACGGCGAGGCGATCGGCGACAGGTTTGGTGACGTCAGTGGGAATCGCGGGTGGAACGGGGGGCGTGATCTTGGGGGAAGTGAGCGGCGTGGTGGTCGAAGGCTTGCTCGTGCTGATGCTGGGGGTCGGTTTGACTGTCGGCGGAGTGGCCGGAGGCGTCATCGAAGGGGGCGGCAGTTTCTCGGGCGTGGTGGGAGACGTGGTCGAGGCTGACGGCGTTGTCGCAGGGGGGGTGGTTTCTGCCGCCGGCTCGACGGGCACATGTTTGTTTTGAAAGATGAACCAGGCACCGCCGGCGAGCATGAGCACAGCGGCGATGACATAAGGAAGCGTGGAGGTCTGCGGCGGCGGTGCAGGTAGCGGCAGATCTTCAGGTGGCGGGGGCGGGCGGCGCTGCTGCGTTGATCCTGGACTGCGTGCGGAGGGAACGACGGTGCGGCCGGGAGGCGGTGGCGTGGCCTGTTTGGGCACCACGGCGCTGGATTCCCGGCCATGCTCCGCTCGTGGCGTGGTGAGGATCACGTCGAGGTCGATGCGCAGTTGGTGGCTGCTTTGATAGCGCTCCTCGCGATCGTGTTCGAGCGCACGGCGCACGATGGCGTCGAAGCGCGGATCGATGCTCTGGAACTTCTGCGACGGCATCTTGAACATGCCGCGCGGAATGTCGCCAGTGAGCATCTGATAGAGCATGACGCCCACGGCATAAATGTCCGCGCGGCCATCGACTTCGACGCCGAGGGTGAGCGTTTCCGGCGCGACGTAATCCGGCGTGCCCATCGCCATGCCAGTCTGCGTGAGGCCGGTGTTCAGTGTTTTGTCGGTTAGCTTGGCGAGGCCAAAGTCGGCGACTTTGACACGACCATCGGAGTCGATGAGCACGTTCGAGGGCTTGATGTCGCGATGCACGATGCCCTGCTTGTGCGCGTAGCCGAGCGCATCACACAAGTGGGCCGTCACGGCCAGCGCATGCTCCGGCGGCAGCTTGCCTTCGCGCGCAATCATGCGCTGCACATCGGTGCCATCGACGTACTCCATCACAAAATAAAGCTGGCCGTCGGTGGTGCGGCCGAAGTCATACACGCTGACGATGGCGGGATGGTTCATGCGGCCCATGAGCTTCGCTTCATTCCTGAAGCGCTCGGCAAAGGCGGTGTCCTGCTGTTCGATCGCAGGCGGCAGCAGTTTGATCGCCACTTTGCGCTCCAGGCTGAGCTGCACGCCACGATAAACCGCGCCCATGCCGCCACGGCCGATGAGCATCTGCACTTCATACTGCGGCAGCATGCGCTGTAGTTCCTCTGGCTCTGGCGGCTCCCAACGCCAGCCACTGCCGCCGGTGGTTTTCGGCGGGGGTGCGGGGTTGGTGGGATCGTTCATGAAGGACGGGGGAATCGCAGCCAGTTAAACAGCAAAATTTTCGCCAGTGCTAGGAGAAATTGCCGGGATTCACCCGCCGCGGGACACGGCAACACGCGATGGGTTGATTTCTGTGACAGACTCGCCTAACTCCGCGCCCCATGAATGAAAGTTTGAAGATTCTGAGCGGCTCCGCGCACCCGACGCTGTCGCAGGCCATTGCCAAAAACCTGGGCATGGCGCTGTGCGCCGCCGAGCTGACCACCTTCCCGGACGGTGAGACCTTTGTGCAAATCCACGAGAACATCCGGGGCAGCGACATTTTCATCATTCAGCCGACCTGCCCGCCGACCAACCAGAACCTGATGGAACTGCTCATCATGGTGGACGCTGTGCGTCGTGCCAGTGCTGCACGCATCACGGCAGTGCTGCCATTTTTTGGCTATGCACGCCAGGACCGCAAAGATCGCCCCCGCGTGCCGATCACGGCGAAGCTCGTGGCGAATCTGCTTGTCGCCGCTGGCGTGAACCGCGTGCTGACGATGGATCTGCATGCCGGTCAGATTCAGGGCTTCTTCGACATCCCCGTCGATCATTTGTATGCGGCACCCGTTTTGATGAAGGCCATTCGCGAACGCGGTATTGAAGACCTCGTGGTCGTCTCGCCCGACGTCGGTGGCATCAAAATGACCCACGCCTTCGCCAAGGCACTCGGCGCACCGATGGCCATCGTGGCGAAAAATCGCGTCAGCGCCGAGGAAGTCGAGGCGCACAGCGTGATTGGCGATGTGGCGGGCAAAAATGTCCTCCTGGTCGATGATTTGACCGAAACCGCCGGAACGCTCACCGCCGCCGCCGACCTGCTGCTGAAGCATGGGGCCAAAAAAATCTACGCTGGGGTTTCACATGCGGTGTTAGGGGAAAAAGGCCACGCCCGCATCACCAAATCACCCATTGTGGAGCTGCTGGCCACCAATTCGGTGCCCCAGGCCAGCGGGGACAAGGTCACCGCGCTGGACATTGCGCCGCTGCTGGCTCAGGCCATCGCCCGTATCCATGGCAATGAGTCCGTGACATCGCTGTTTGACACACGGGGGTAGGCGTGTATTCTCCGCGCCCTTTTTCCAAAACCAATCTCTCCGCAGAGGAACACCGACCATGGCTAAAATTCTCGATCTCCAAGCAGAAGTCCGCACCGCCTCCGGCACAGGTGTCGCCAAACGCATGCGCAAGGCAGGCACCATCCCCGCCGCTCTGTATGGCAGCAAGGTGAAGCCCGCCAACATCCAGGTACACGGCAAGACTTTCTCGAAGCTCCTTGAAGGCAGCGCCTCGGACAACATCCTCGTCTCCTTGAAGATCGCCGGCCTCGCCGAGGACCAGCTCGCCCTCGTTCAGGAAGTGCAGCACGACTATTTGCGCGGCGGCATCCTGCACATCGACTTCCATGCCATCGCGCATGACGAGGAAATTCATGCGAACGTCCCGGTCGTCATCGTTGGCGAAGCCAAAGGTCAGAAGCAGGGCGGCATGGTCGAGGCCATCCACCATGAACTGGAAGTGCGCTGCTTGCCAAAAGATCTGCCGGAAAGCATCCAGATCGATGTTTCGCATCTCGAAATCGATCAGGGCATCCATATCAAAGAAATCAAATTCCCCGAAGGCGTCACCTGCCGCCTCGGTGGTGATGTCGTTATCGTCATGTGTGAAGAACCGAAGGTGGAGGCCGAGCCTGAGCCGACCGCCGCTGCAACTCCTGCCGCTGGTGCTGCCCCCGCTGCCGCTCCTGCGGCTGGTGCGAAACCTGCCGCTGGTGCCAAAGCTGCTGCTCCCGCCGCCGCCGCCAAGCCTGCTGCCAAGAAGTAAGCCCCGCACCCTTTCCACGATGTGGCTTCCGGCGCGGACTCAACGAGCAGCGGCTTAAATGTGCCGCGCCTCATTGTCGGCCTCGGCAATCCCGGCGAAACCTACCGCGACACCCGTCACAACATTGGATTCATGGTGCTGGACGAAATCGCACGACGCTTGGGCACCGCTTTCCGCGAAGAAAAGCGCTGGACCGGCCTCGTGGCGAAATTCACCGGCGGTCATCTGCTCAAACCGCTTACCTTCATGAACGACAGCGGGCGTTCAGTGCAAAGCGTCGGTCATTTCTACAAAACCACGCCCATGCAGACGCTCGTGGTGTACGACGATGTCGATCTGCCGCTCGGCCGCATGCGTTTCCGCAACAGTGGTTCCCCTGGCGGCCACAACGGCATCCGCTCCCTCGTTGCCGCCTTTGGCACGCAGGATTTTCCACGTTTGAAGGTTGGCATCGCCCCTGCCGACGGTCGTCCTGCCGGCGAACGCATGGTCGGCCATGTGCTCGGCAAATTCAGCGCCGAGGAGCAGCCCGCGCTGCAAGCGGTCATCAAGCGTGCCGCCGATGCCGTGCTATCCGCAGTTGAACGCGGCCTGGACAGCGCCATGAATCTCTTCAACCGACAACCCGAATCCTAACCCCCACCCGCACCACCTATGAACCGCAAATACGAGGCACTCATCGTGCTCGACACCAAAGGCAAAGAAGAAACCGTTGACGCTCTCGTCAGCACCATCAGCAAGGACATGGAAAAGTCCGGCCTGAAACTCGAGCAGATCGACAACATGGGCAAACGCAAGTTCCCCTTCAACCCGCGCCACGTTGAGGCCGGTCACTTCGTGAACATCCAGTTCAGCGGCGAACCTGCTGGCGTGGACAGCCTGCGCGCCAAGCTCAAGCTCAACGAAAACGTCTATCAGCAGTACTACCTGAAGCGCAGCGCCTAGTCCGCTGCTCCAGCGTGATTTTTATCATCACCCCGGTTTCGCCGTCACAGGTGGGCCGGGGTGAGGTATTTTCACTCATGGCACGATTGCTGAATCGAGACTCTCGACGAAGACTTTGGCGGGGATCGCCGATACGCGGAGGTCGCCGATCTTGAGCACTTGCAGCGGCGCGGAGACCTGCGGCGGGAATTCGCTGAGCAGCACGGTCTCGCGCGCATAGACCTGCTCCATCGTCTCCATGTGCGGGAACAACTTCGATTGCTTCGTCACGTCACGCGCTTTCTCGACCTCGTCCTTTGTCGGGATGCGCAGGGGGCGATGCATTCACGCAACGCGTCAAATCGACATCCCAGCCACGATCCGCGCCGGTCATCTTCATCAAGGCCGAGCCCATCAGACCCATGCCAATGATGCCGGTGGTTTGATCGTTGGCGTCATGCTTCATGGCTTGCTCAGCTCGATGAACTTCGCGGCGAAGCGTTTGCCGATCTCGTTCTGCGCGGCGGTGTCGAAGTGGACGGCGTCGCCGATGTGCGTCTTCAAATCGCGCGCATCGACGCAGGCGGTGTGCGGCACGGTTTTCGGCAGCGCGAGGAGGATGTCATTCATCGCCTTCAGATTCGTCAGCAGAGGCTCGCCTTTCATCTCGCCGATGGTGCAGGCGATGAAGGGCAACTCCGGCAATGCGAGATCGGCACGCAGCGCTTCGATCATCGCGCGGAGGCGCGCGGCGTGCTGCGGGAGTTCCTCGGGTTTGGCGTTTGCCTCGCCTTGCAGCCAGATGACGCCGCGGATGCGGGCATTCGCCGGCGCAGTGGTGTGCAGGGCCAGCTCCGCACGGCGCAGGGCCTCGTCGTAGAGCCTCGCACCCTTCTGCCAGAGCTTGATCGATGATCCACCGACCGCACAAGGCACCAGACCAATCGCCGCCTTCGGATTCGCAGCCGCCATCGCCTCCGCAAAGGTCAGCCCAGGGCCGACACCAGCATTGTCATGACCTTGGAAGGTCTTCGTATCGCCCGTGAGGTGCAGCGGATGCCGCGCGAGATACCACTGATCGTCTTTGAGATGCATCATAACGATGCGCGGATCACGCTTCGGCTCCGCCGGCATCAAACCGCGGCCTTTCATGTTCGACTGGCCCATGAGTAGGAATAGATCGAGCTGCGTCGCTCCCTCCGGCAGCTTCGTGATGTCCACGGCCTCGAACGGCGGCTTCGTCGGCGGCGGTGTGGCAATCTTTTGAGCAAAGAGCGGAGAGGTGAGGGCGAGCAGTGTGATGAGCAGGAGGCGCATGGTGGAAGGAACGACGGGCAGCCGTGGATGTTGCGATGTCGATTTGGTGCCTGAATTTCGCCACAGATCGCAGGCACGAAAACGACATTATGTAGATTTAGTGCCGTAATATTTTTATTAGATTCCGGCACCAAATTGACATGATGTCGATTTCGTGCCAGAAGTCGGCGTAACTTTTCAGGCACCAAATCGACATTCACCCTCATGGACGGCTATATCGGACGCAGCGAAGAGCGGCAAGAATTCCGGCGACTTCTCCAGAAGAAGATCGCCTCGCTGGTCACGGTCCAGGGGCGGAGGCGTATCGGCAAGAGTCGCTTCATCGCGGAATGCGCCGAGGAGGCAGATCACTTCCTCAGCTTCATGGGCCTGCCGCCGCGTGAGGACATCACGAAGCAGGCGCAGCTCGATGCCTTTGCGGATCAGCTCTCGAAACAGACGAAGGCACCCAAGGTGCTGCTCGACGGCTGGCCCACCGCGTTTCAGCTCCTCGTCAGCCAGCTCCCAGCTAGCGGCACCGTCGTACTGCTGCTCGATGAGATTTCCTGGATGGCCGTGGGCGATGCGGACTTCGCCGGGCATCTCAAGACGGCCTGGGACACGCATTTCTCGAAGAGACAGCGGCTTGTCGTCGTGCTGTGCGGCAGCGTGTCGTCGTGGATCGAGCAAAACATCCTCAACAACACCGGCTTCGTGGGCCGCTGCTCGTGGCAGTTTCGGCTCGGGCCGCTCTTGTTGCCCGAGTGCGTGCAGTTCTGGGGCAAACGCGGCGAGCGCATCAGCACAGCGGAAAAGCTGCGCCTCCTCGCCGTCACTGGCGGCGTGCCGCGCTACCTGGAGGAGATCGCTCCCGCCCGCACTGCCGAGCAAAACATCGCCGACCTCTGCTTCAATCCCGCCGGGATGCTCTTCAGCGAGTTTGACAGCATCTTCCACGACATCTTCACGCGGAAGGCGGAGACCTATCGCGAGATCGTGCGCACACTCGTCGCCGGAGCGCGCAGCGTGGACCAGATCAGCTCCGAGCTTGATCGCACACGCGGCGGTAGTCTCAGCGCCTCGCTCACCGACCTCGAGCAGGCCGGGTTCATCGCCCGCGACATTCCTTTCGAGCCCGAAACCGGCCGCAGCCGCCCGCGTGATGCCCGCTACCGCCTCTCGGACAACTACCTGCGCTTCTATTTGAAGTATGTCGATCCCGTGAAGACCCGCATCGCGAAGGGTCTGTTGAAGAACACCGCGCTGGAGAAGCTCGATGCCTGGGACACCATCATGGGCCTGCAATTCGAAAACCTCGTGCATGCGAACCTCGACCTTCTGCTCGCCCACATCGGCCTCGACAAAAAACTCGTGCTCAATGCCGGTCCGTATGCGCAAAAGCAGACCCTTCGCCGCCAAGGCTGCCAGATCGACCTCCTCATCCGCACGCGTCGCAGTCTTTACGTCTTCGAGATCAAGTTCCGCAAACACATCGCCGCCACCATCGTCGAGGAAGTGCGGGAGAAAGTGAAACGCCTGAAGCTCCCCAAAGGCCAGTCCGTCCGCACCGGCCTCATCTACTGCGGCGACCTCGATCCCGAGATCGACGGGCGGGATGATTTTGATTTCTTGGTGTCGGCGGAGGCGCTGATGAAGAAGTGAGTCTTCAAGGCTATGCCATCGGCGCTTTCTCGAACGGGTTCACCAAGCGCAGCCCGGTGATGTGCTTGTAGTCGTCGGTGTTCCGCGTGGCGAGTTCGAGATCGTGCTCCAACGCGGTGGCGGCGATGAAGGCATCACCGAGGGACATCTTCTTCGTCTGTCGCAGTGTCGTCGATGCCCGCGATACCGCCACGGCTGGCGATCCGATTCAGCGCAGCCAAAGCCTCGGCGCGTTTATCGGCGTTACTGGCGGTGCCGTTCTTCGCGGGAGCCTCGGGCTCAACCATGTCGAGCAGGCTCACGATGATGCACTCCAGCGTCGCCGCCCGCTGCGGCGGTAGTTGGCGAAGACGGAGATCAATGCGTTCGGCGCATGGCACTCATAAGCACAGCTTAGCAAATCAAGCATCCGGCGGCAAGGCATGAGATGAGTGATGGCGAACAGCTCACAAAGATGGAGTCGCGGTCAGCTCGCTCCATCGGCGTTCCAGCAAGGTGCTGTAAAGCAAAGCGGCCAAGCCGTAGCAGCCGAGGGAATAGGCTTCGTTTGTTTCGACCAACAAAGTTCTGCCTTCACTGGTCACTCCAAAATCGATCCCGAAGGCTTTAGGAGCAGTTGAATAAGCGGCAACTGCACTGTCAACGACGGTCATGTCTGGATATCGGCGAAAGTCGCCCTTGTAGTGTCGCAGGTCGAGAATCTCCCCATCCAGCACAAATGCACGAAACTCAGAGACAAAATCAACCACGTCAGAGCAAATCACCGGATAGTCCGAGGGAACATGGGCTGTGGAGATAGTGTCGCGAAATGAACGAAACACGGTTCCCACGAAGAGTTTCCGATCTTTCGGGACAGGTTTCACGAAAATCATAGAACCATCCTGCACAGCCGCCCGGGCAGCCTGCATTGTGCTTAGCCAGGTTTTTCGTCCTGCAAATGGCTGAAGCACCGGAGGTATGGATGGCAATTCTGGAGCCGGAACGCCAAGTTTTGCCAGAGCCGCGACCACGACTGGAATGCCGCCAGACACGGGCGTGTCCGTCGAGATTTCAAGATGATCGAGTTCTTCCCATTCAAAACAGCGCAGTTCATAGCCTTTCTCTCGAAAGCCAAGATAAGCAGTGAAGGTATTGATGTTGGCGAACTCGCCTTGGTGCTTTTGGATATATGCGGTCATGGCTTCACCGGTTGAATGACCGTACCGGTCCCCTGTGGCCTGCTGGTGCGTGGTTTTTCAATCTTCGCAGCTCCGGCGGGGAGTTTGGCGACATCAAATGGGATGATCGCGGCCTGTGGCAGTACTTTGAGACGGAGGTCTTTGATCTCGACGCGGTTGGGGTTGCCGCGATGGAGCTGGATGGCGAGGAGGCCTTCGAGCGCGCGTTTCTTTTCGTCGTGGTCGATGAGTTCGGAGGTGGGCTGACCATTGATTTGATGGGTTAGGCGGTTGCCCTTCGCGATGATGACGTACTCGTTCCACTGGCTGACGTCTGCCTTCACGGGCGCGTGTTCGCTGAGCTGCCAGAGGGCACCGTCGGGGTCGAGGAGGACGTTTTTGCCGTTGAGGCCGAAGATGCCGCGACCTTTTTCCTCGTAGGTCATGCCGGTGTGCTCGATGGCGGGATGGATGTCGCACTGGTAGCCGGTGATGACCCACGGGGCGACCTCCGGCAACTCGCGGCTGCGATATTGGATGCCGCTGTTGTTGTCGCCGATGACGCGGACGGTGGCGTGCAGCTCGAAGTCCTTCACGGTGCCGCCGCGCCAGATGAGGAAGCTGTTGTTCGCCATGGCCTCGGGCGCTGGATTGGTGCCGATGACGATGCCGTTCTCGACCTTCCACAGCTTCGGGTCGCCATCCCAGCCGGTGAGGTCTTTGCCATTGAAGAGGGACTGAAAGCCATCGTTGGCCGTGGCCGCAGAGGTGCTTGTGCCGAGCCAGCGTATGGCGTTCTCGATGACAAGCAAGGGCTCGGCCTGCTTGAAGACGGGATAGGTTTCGTGGCCGGGGCGGAAGTAGAAGACGCGTCCCTGGCCGACTTTCCAAACGCAGCCGCTGCGGAAGTTTTCACCCTTGTCCCACTTCTCCTTGAACACGACTTCATCAGGCGGAGGCACATGGAAGGGCTCGCCATACATCTCGGTCTGCGGAATGTCCCACTTCGCGGGCAATCCTTTCGCGATGGGATGATCCGGCAGCAGCGCGGTGACGTGCGAGGGCGCGCCGTCGGCGCGGAAGGCGGGGAACACGCACTGCGGCAACGTGAGCTTCATGACATCGCCCTCGCCTTGCTCGACGAAGGGCGTGATGCGGGCCACCTTCGGACGGACGACGCCATAGGGCTTGTCGTTGGTGAACTCCCACTTCGCGCCGGGATGCTGCGCGGCCGCATCGGCCTTGGCACGCTCCTGCATGAGGCGGACGAAGGGCTTGCTCCAATGCGCGGAGTGCAGTGCGATGAGACTGAGCTTGCCGGCCATCACGCGCTGCACCACGGCTTCGATGCGTTCGTCATTCTGATCCTTTTGGCGCACATGACTCCAAAAGACGAGCACATCGGTGGCGTCGAGCGTGGCATCATCGAGACCTTGATCGGGTGCGTCGAGCTTCGTTGATTTAACGCTCAAATCCGATCGCGTGGCGAGGTGCTCGGCGATGGTTTCACCGAGAAACTTGTTGCCGTAGCCTTGCGACTGTTTTGGCTGCTGCTCGTCCCAGACGAGAACGCGCACAGGATCAGCCGCGAAGGCGGAGCATGACAGAAAGAGGCAGATGAGGAGGTGTTTCATGATTTGGGCAGGGCTTTGAGGATGGACTCGATGCACAGGTCGGCGAGCAGCTTGTAGGCGGGCGCGGTCCAGTGGAAGCGGTCGCCACGGGCGAGGGTGCGCTTGTCCACGAGCAGGGTGTAGAAGTCGTTCACGGGCACCTGCAGCTCCGCCATGACCTTCGCGGCCATGCGGTTTTGCTCGATGATGATGGCATTGACCTCGGGATCGAGATCGGCGGGCTTGTCCTTCACGGTGACGGGCGTGCTGCTGGCCCAGATGATTTTGGCGTTGGGCAGCTTTGTCTTGATGACCTCGACGTAGGCTTTCATCAAAGGCTCAAATGTGCCGGACTTGATGCGGCCCTCCTGCCAGCCGTGCAGGCCCATGTTGAAATGCACGACGGCATACGGGCCGTGCGTGAGCACATCCGCGAGCACTTTGTTCGTGTGCTCGGACTGGCAATAGGGATTTGCCCAGACATCGACGTAAGCCTTGCCTGCCAGCGCGGCGATGGTGGCCTGACGATAGCCGCCGACGATGGAGTCGCCGATGAGCAGCACGCGCGGGAGTTTTGGATCGGTGATCTTCGCCTTGTCGAGCTTCCAGCCCTGGCCGTCGGCATGCACGCGAGGGTCGGTTTCCGTAGCCGGGGCGATCTTGACGGGCTCAGCGGCGTGGATGGAGAGTGCGAGGAAGAGAAAGGCGAGGGCGTGTTTCATGCGGAGCCGTATCAAACGCGATCTTCTGCCGCTTGCGTGCAATATATCGCCCCCGAGCTCAGCGGATGTAGAGCGCACTGAACCGGATGTCGGTATTGCGCTTGCCTTCGAAGGTGACGCGAATGCGGATGCGCTCGGGCAGGTCGCCCGCATCTTTTTTCCACGCGATAGGCGTTTGGAAGCCACTCTGGCGGATGATGGCCGAATAACCAGGCAGCGGCGTTTCGTTGGCGGTGAGCAGTTCGATCTTCAGCGCGGCATCAGGGCCGAGGCCGGCGGCATTGAGGAAGAATTGCTGCGCCTGCTTCACCGGAATGGTAGCGGTGATGAACTCGCTGGTGATCTCGGGCACTTGATAGTTGCCAGGGCCTTTGCCGAGTGTTTCGACGACGAGATCGCCGAAGCGATCACGCGGCAGCACGGCGATGCCGACACCGCCGCGCGGTGGAGCGTCCTTCCAATGACGCGGATCCCATGCTCCGTAATAGATGAAGGTTTCGTCGCCGATGTTCTCGAAGCCCTGGCCTTGCAGCAGGCCGCCTTGATCCCACTGGCCGTCGTCGCCGCGTTTGAGGAAAGTCCATTCATGCGCAGGTTCGCGGAAGCGTAGGCCGTCGTTGCTGACGACGAAGCCGAGATCAACCGTGATGTCCTGCCACTCTTTCGCGCCGTGCCACAGGCCCACCACGCCGAGCAGGATGTTGCGGCGGTTCCACACGCTGATGCCTTCATGCGTCTGCTCGCCTTCTAGGCTGCGGCCCGGTCCCAGAGGTGTGTGCTGCGGCAGCCGCACAAAGCCGACGCTCTGAGTCGGCGACCAGTTCACAAAGTCGGACGAGTGATACATGCGCGTCACGCGGCCTTGATAAGGCTGCGTGGCGTTCATGGCGTTCTGGCCGCAGGCGTAATACATGCCGTCCCACTTGTAGAGGCCTCCGCTGGGCTCGAAATGCACCGCTGGAATCACGAGATCCTTTTCCAGTAGCTCCGCGTTCTTCGTCTTCACCTCTTTGACGAGCTGCCAGTGCAAGCCGTCAGCGCTCGTGAATGGTGCCAGGGTGCCGAGGCGTGTGTGGTGGCGAAAATAGACGTGGCCGGTGATCTTGTAGCGACGCTGCGGGTCGGGGTCATCCGCATCGGCGAGAACTTTGAGGTTCACGAAGCCAAGCGGCGCGGGATCGGTCAGGATGAGGTTGTTGTGCTTGTTGCCACCGAACTCCACGAGGCCGAGGTCTGGCTTGGTCCAGTGCAAACCGTCCGTGCTCTCGGCATAAGCCGGACGCCAGCGTGCGGAGGCGACTTTGTTCGCGACATCATCATCGAACGCGACATACCACAGACGAAACTTGCCGCTTTCGCGAATGATGGAGCCGTAGAACTGCACGCCACGTGCATCCGGCGTGCCGGGCTTGCCGCGTTGCAGCACCGGATTGGCCGGATGCCGCGTGGGCTGTCGCATTTCGAGCCGCAGGTTCTGCGAGTGCGGAATCGTGACGTCATCGAAGGCGAAGACGGTCGTCGCCGCGTTTTCGTCGAAGTATTCCGCCGCGCTGGCGCAGGATGCGAGCATCCATGCGCCAGCGAGCAGAGTCAGCCATGCTTTCATGCCTGCATCAGCCGTCGATGTTCCAGCCGTCGCGGTATTCCTTCTTCATGAAGGCGTTCGCTTCGGGGGTGTCGGGGCTGGTGCCAGTTTTGCCGTCGTATTTGATTTTTTTGCCGACGCGATACGCGACGAGGCCGAGGAGCATCATTTCGATCATGTTGGCGCTGTAGCCGAAGTTGCAGGCGGTGGGCTTGCTGGGGTCGCGGCAGGCGTCGAACCACTGCTTCTGGAAGTGGCCGAGATCAGGCAGCATGTCTTCCTTCTTGCGTGGCTTGTAGTAGCTCATGTCGGCGTCGTTGCCGTAAGGCAGGATGAGGCGTGAGTCGAAGTCGGCGATGAGGAAACCCTTCGTGCCTTTGAACATCGCGCCGTGGCCGATTTTGTTGAGGTCGATGTGACCCTTCGGTGAGCTGGGCATGGCACCGCCTTGATACCAGCTCACTTGGATCGGCCCACGCCAGTCATTGGCGGGGAGATCAAAGTGCGATTCGCACTTCACGGGCGTCACGTCGGAGTTGTAGGCGTCGCCCTTGGCCTCGGCAGAGGTCGGCAGGCCGCCATCGACGGCGTTCCAGAGCAGATCCATCGTGTGGCTGCCCATGTCGCCGATCTGGCCAGCACCGAAGTCCCAGAACATGTTCCAGGAGAGGCAGTTCGCCCCGGCTCCACCGGAGAAGTAGGCGGGATTGTATGGATGGAACGGCGATGGGCCGAGCCAGAGGTCGTAGTGGAAGCCTTTCGGCGGTGCGCCTTCCTCGGGGAAGTAGCCGGGCTTGGGAATCTGGCGATTACCCCAGGCGTAGGCGGCCTTCAGCTCACCGATGGCACCGTCGCGGATGAGTTCGCGCACGCGGTTGAAGTTCGGGTTCGCATGGCGCTGCATGCCGACTTGCGTGGCCAGTTTGCCGTTTTTCGACTCCCAAGTTGCACGCACGATGCGCGCTTCATCGACCGTGATGGCCAGCGGCTTTTCACAATAGACGTGCAGATTGCGTTTGAGCGCCCAGTTGGCGATGAAGGCATGTGTGTGGTCCGGCGTACAGATCACGACGGCGTCGAGGCCCTTGTGATCCAGGCACTTGCGCCAGTCAATATAGGTCGTGGCGTTCGGGAAGCGCTTCTGCGCCTCCGGGAAGCGTGCCTCATTGATGTCACACAGTGCGACGACGTTTTCCTCCGCGATGGAGTCATAATGCGCGAGACCGCGGCCCCACACGCCGATGAGGGCGACGTTGAGTTTGTTGCTGGCGGCGTTCTGGCCGAACAGCGGACGGGTGATCATGCTGCCGGCGACGAGGCCGGCGGCACCGACGAAGCGACGACGTGAGAGGGGCGTGGGTTGGGTGTTCATGGGTTGGATAGATCGGAGCGAGATGCAGTTCTCATTCGCTCAGGTCTGGCAATCTTGAGCGTCCCAACCACCCGCGCACCTGCTTTTTCGACTTCCAAGGCACTGGGGCGGGCATTCAGGACGAGGACACCTGCCACAAGATGCGGCTTGCTTTACTGGTGGCGGTTATAGATCATTCAATAAACCCATTAAAGGCCATGGAAATCACCACCGCAGCCAAATCATTGTTGGAGCACAAAGACCGGCAGATGTGGACCATCGCGCCTGATGCCAAGGTCTATGATGCCATTCACCTGATGGACGAGAAGAATGTCGGAGCGCTGCCAGTGATGGAAGGCACCAAGCTGGTCGGCATCCTCTCGGAGCGTGATTACATGAGCAAGGTGATGCTCAAAGGGAAGTCGTCGAAGGAAACGCCGGTGCGTGACATCATGACGCGTGACGTGGTGACCGTCAGTCCCGAGCAGAATGTCTCGGAGTGCATGCAGATCATCACCGAGCACCGCATCCGTCACCTGCCGGTGGTCGAAGGCGGCGAGTTGCTCGGCATCGTCTCCATCGGTGATCTGGTGAAGTGGATCATCGCGACGCAGCGTACGACGATTGAACAACTGGAGAAGTACATCGTCGGCGGCTATCCCGGCTAACGTTGCACCCAAAATTTCTCCGACTCACGCATTTGCGAGTCCCGTCAGCGTCCCCGTGCTCGTGGATCTTGAGTGCCATGAGGTCGCGGATGGTTTTCGCGCCGCGAATGTCAGGCTCGACAGTGGGCACACTGGGTGGTGGTGGCGGCGGCGGTTGGCCGATGAGGCGCTCCACGACCCAGGCTCCGCGCACAACGGGCGAGGTGTTGGTGCCGTTGGCGCTTTTTTTAATGGATGAAAGTATCTGTGCCAGTGATGAGAGCAGTCTTCGTTTACTTGTCGCATGCGAAACTTTTATTCGGTGAAGACGACTGGCGTGTATTGCCGCCCGTCTTCGGCTGGCTACCACTCCAATGTCCGCTTTTGTGATGGTGACATGGGCGCGGTGATCCGCTTTGCCATCGGCGAATGCTCGCTGGGTTCGATCCTCGTGGCATCATCGGAGAAGGGCGTGTGCGCGATCCTGATGGGCGATGATCCTGATGCGTTGACGAAGGATTTACAGGATCGTTTTCCCAAGGCGCAGTTGATTGGCGGTGATCGTGACTATGAACGTGTCATCGCCCAGGTCATCGGTTTCGTGGAAGCACCGCAGCTTGGTCTGAGCTTGCCACTCGATGTGCGCGGCACCGCCTTTCAGCAACGGGTGTGGCAGGCGCTGTGCGAGATCCCTGTGGGCCAAACGATGAGCTACACGGAGGTGGCGCAGCGCATTGGCTCGCCCAAGGCGGTGCGTGCGGTTGCTGGCGCTTGCGCGGCGAATGCTATTGCGGTGGCGATTCCATGCCATCGCGTGCTGCGCACCGACGGCAGCCTCTCCGGCTATCGCTGGGGGGTGGAGCGGAAACGCAAACTGCTGGAGAGGGAAGCTGTCGCATGAACCTCTTCGCCGCTGATCCCACGCTCAATCTGCTGCCCTGCGACGGCGTCGTGAACTACCATGGGCCGGTTCTCGGCCAAAACGAGGCGCAGCGATACTTCGAGGCGTTGCTCCATGAGGTGCCGTGGCAGAACGACGAGGCGATCATCTTTGGCAAACGCATCGTCACGGCACGCAAAGTCGCGTGGTATGGCGACACCGATTACGCCTACACCTACTCTGGCACCACGAAGCATGCGCTGGTGTGGCATGCGGAGCTGCGGGAACTCAAGGCCCTCGTCGAACGCATCAGCGGAGCGACATTCAATTCCTGTCTGCTCAATCTGTATCACGACGGCAACGAAGGCATGGCCTGGCACAGCGATGACGAGAAAGCGCTCGGCAGGAACACGACCATTGCCTCGGTCAGCTTCGGGGCAGAACGGAAATTCTGCTTCAAGCACAAGCGTGAAGCGCATGCGGTATCCGTCATGCTGGAACATGGCAGCTTGCTGGTCATGCAAGGCACGACCCAGACCCACTGGCTGCACAGCCTGCCGAAAGCGAAGAAGATCACGACGCCGCGGATCAACCTGACTTTTCGCACCATGGTTTTACCAGGCTGAGCATCAGCAACCATTCATAGATTGAAAAGCGGGGCTGGTTAGAACCGCTTGGTGAGCGTGAGGTTGATCACATCACCCTGCGGACGGTTGGTGGCGTTGAACTCATGCAGGTAGCGCAGGGAGGTAAACAGCATGATTTTGGGGAAGGCGTAGGTGACTTCCATCCCCAAGGCGGCCACGCCATCGCGCACGCGTGGCGCCGCCGGACCGGTGTCAAAGGTGGTCTGGCGCTGCCAGTAGCCGACGACGCCGCATTCGAGCACCGGCGTGAGCGCCTTGGCGATGCCATACTCAATGGTGTACACTTGGCCGGGGCGGATGCCGGTGCCGCGCTGCGAGTCGTTGATCTCGTAGCGGTTGAGCACGGACACGCTCCAGGTTTTTTTGTCATCGGGGAACCAGGTGCCGCCGACGGTGAACATGTTCGTATAGTAGCCTTTGCCGGGGGACACGGGGTTGGCGGCGTTGAAAGCGCCCGTGGGCATCCACAGGCCATAGGCGACGCCGAAGTCGAGCTGCTTCGTGTGCCACGAGAGTGAGATGGGCTCGAAGAACACGTCGCCGAAACCGGCATGGGAGCCTCTAAAGCCGGCGAAGCTGATGTCTTGATACACATACGGGATGAGAATGTCAGCGCCGTAGTTGCCGCCGAGGATTTTGAACTCGCTGATCCAGACGAGGCGCGGCACCTGCACATAGGTGGACACGTTGAAGCCGGGCGGGCCGCCAGTGAACTTGTTCGCGGCATAGAAGAAGTTGTAGTCCTTCAAGTAGAGGCCGGGCGGCGGCAGTGAGCCGCCCTTGATGCCCTCGACACCCGTCGGGTAATGACTCTGGGCCTGCGCCGCAGTGGTGAGGAGAATGCAAAGCACAGGAAGCAGACGGCGGAGGATGCGGTTCATGAGGTGGGGGTGTGGGTGGATGTAGCGGACGAAAAAGCAGCGCCCCAGCGCTGGAAATGCGCGGCGGCCTCGTCGCTGCGGCCAGCGAGACGGGCGGCGAGACCTTGCAGATGCGGCGCGGTGTGAGTTTTCGCGGCGTGCGCCGCTTCTTCGCATGCAGCGAGCGCGGCGGCGGTTTTTCCGGCAAGGCGATGCAGCTCGGCGGCGAGCAGACGCTCGCGGGCAAGGAAATTTTCCGGCGCACGGGCCGCCCAGGTTTGAAACCGACGCTGCACGGCACGCACGCGGCGTGTCAGGCTCCAGCGGGCCGGTCCAAACCGGCGGGTGGCGAGCGCCGCGGCATTTAGCGCGGCATAGAAGTGATGTTCCGCCGCGTGCAGCATGCCGGGCGAATCTTTGAGATAAGCGGCGGAGGACTGGGCAAACTCCGCCGCTTCTGCATGCCTGCCATGCAGATAGAGAGATTGCAGCCGCAGGATGAAATAGATGTGCGCGAAATGCCGCGAGCCAAACGTGGCGAGCGATGCACGGAAGGACTTCTCATCGAAGGTATCATCGCCGAAGCCGCCTAGTTCATGCGTTTCACCGCGCAGGCTGCGCACGGCCTGGCGCACGGCGGCCAGCACGCCGAGCGGCTCGCGCAAACCGGCGCGCTCCAGCACGGGGCGCACGCGCTCCGCCTCGGCCAGCACCTCATCCAGCGGCACGCCGCGCATGAACTGGCTCAGCACCAGACCAGCGCCGGCGCAGCCGGTGTGAAAGAGATCGCCCGTGTCGAGTCCGGCCTGCCACGCGGCACGCCACAGCTCCTCCGCCTCACGCGCAGGCCGCACCCATGAGGTGCCGAAATAACCGACGACGAAGCACACCTCGGCACGCTGGCGCTCGTTGTGAAATTTTTCGACCAGTCCGAGCGCGAGACGGCCAAACTCATGCCCGAGTTGATGATTGCCCAGGATGCCGCCTTGAAAAATGGTGCCATAGACCATCCAGCCGATGGCGCAGCCAGGCGTAATGCCGTGCTTGAGGCAAAGATTCACCGCGCGAGTGGAAACCGCCACGCACAGCTCCGGGCGCACCTGATACGCGGCCTTCGCGCCCGCGTTGATCAGCCGCACGGCGGTTTGCAGCCGCGCATCGGTCATCAACGGGCGGTCGAGCACCGCAGCGGGCGACACGCCGCGCATGCGCAGCTTCGAGAGCAGGAAATCGGCGATGAGCAGCGGGGGGATGAACTTCGGCGGCAGCGCTACGCCAAAGACGCGCACCGCCTCGCGCATGACGCGGTAAGCATCGGCGAAGCGGGCGGTGTCCGTGTAGAAATGGATCATCTGCTCCTGCACGGCGGCACGTTCCAGCGGATCTGCGAGGAGAGCGACGGCCTTGAGGAAGAACTCCTCGGCGCGGTTGAAGGCCAGCGCGGCCACTGCGTCCGACGCGGCGCGAGCATAGGCGCGGCCTGCTGGCTCGAGACGACCGGCGGACTCGAAATGCGGCGCGAGTTTTTCTGCACGCGCGCCAGTGGCCTCCAGCGTGTCCGCGAGAGCGCCGTGATGAGCGCGGCGGGTCTCCACCGCGAGATTTTGCCGCACGGTTTCACGCACACGGTCGTGGAAGCACTCGACTTCATCATCAAGGCCCGGCCCGGCGGTGCGCAGCAGATGCGCGGCACGCAGGCCGGTGATGACCTGCGGTGGCAGCACGGGCAGACTGCCAGCGCGCTGCACGGTGCGCAGCGGCAGCGGTTCACCCGCGAGCGCCACAAATTCGAGCAGCCGCAAGGCGTCCGCCGGCAGGTCGCTGACACGCTGCCACAGCACGGCGTCCAGATTGAGGCCTGCGGCGAGAGAATCGCGGCCATGCTCACGCACATACCGTGCGAGTTCATAAACGAAGTAAGCCACGCCGCGGGATTCATGCACGACCCACTCCGCTTGATCGCGATGATCTGTGCCGAGGATCGATTGCGCGAGTTTGACGGCATCTTCCGGGCCAAGCGGCTGCAAGGCCAGGGTCTCATGCCCGCCGATGTGTTCCAAGGCGCGCAGGCAGGCGCTTTGGCCGATGTACTCGGTGCGGTAGGTCAGCAGCAGCAGCATGGGCGGCGCATCTGGCGGACGCAGCAGATCTTGAAACAGCGCCGCGCTGTCCACGTCCCCCCATTGCAAATCATCCACACAGACGACGAGACCCTGCCCCTGCCCGATGCGTATCAGCAGCTCACGCAACGCGGCGAAGGCCTGCGTTTGCACCTCGCGCAGATCACTGGCACCCGGTTGTTCTGCGGTGGCGAAGGCGGCGACGCGGTTGAGCACTGGGAACAGACGCGCCAGTGCTCCGGCATGCTCCGGCAGCAGGGCATCGACCTCGGGAGCATGCAGGGGCAGCAGATGCTGGGTGAGCGCGTCCACCACGCTGTCCAGTGCCTTGAATGGCACCGACTCCTGCTCGTAACAACGGCCGCAGAGCACGACCGGGCCGTCTGGAACATCAAGGGAGCCGAGAAAGTGCTGCACGAGCGAGCTTTTGCCAGTGCCGGAGGGGCCGTGGACATGCAGCGTGACTGCGCCGCCTTCCTTCACGCGCTGCCAGCAGCCCTGCAAACGCGCCAAGTCCGCCTCGCGGCCAATGAAGGGCATGACGTGGTCCACGACGGTGGCGGCGGCGTCCGGTGCGAGCACGTCAAGGATTTGCGCTCCTGACGGCCGCAGCGCGGGATCGAGCTGGAGCAGCGCCATGCAGAGTTCGCTGAGGTCCGGCGGTGTGGCGGGTTGTTTCGCCAGCACCGGCGGCGGAAACGCGGTCTGCTTGAAGATGAGGAAGTTCTCCTCCGCGTTGTGAAACGGCACGCGGCCGGTCAGCACTTCGTAGAGCATGACGCCGAAGGAGTACCAGTCACTGGCAAAGGTCAGCGGCTGACCAAGTGACTGCTCCGGGGACATGTAGGCCAGCGTGCCGGAGATGAAGCCGCTGCTGGTCATGGTGGCCAGCATGTCCTGCGGCTCCTTCGACGCGCGATCTGATGAGGGCAGCGCCACCGGCGCGCCCATGCTGGCGACGAGGCCGAAATCGAGCAGCTTCACGCCACCATCGCGGCAGACGACGACGTTGGCGGTTTTGAGGTCGCGGTGGAGCTTGCCTGCGCGATGCAGCGCACTGATGCCGACGGCGATCTGGCCGAACACGCGGCGTACGCGGTCGTAATCGAGCTGTAGCGCCGCGTCCGCCTCAACCACCGCCGCCGCTGGCTTCGGCAGCAGAATGGTGGCGTCCGGCGGTGGTTCTGCGGCCGGTTTGGGCGCTGAGGTCAAAATAATCGTGGCATCGAGCAGTTCTTCTGTGGCGGTGGGCGGTTTCGCGACCAGAACCTCACTCCATGACGGCGTGGCAGGACGGCTGGTGGACGGCGGGCGGATGCGGCTCTTGTGCTCGGGGAAAAAATCATTCGCCGGAGCCAGCAGCTCCATGGTGAAGAACCATTGGTCGCCTTCCGAGATCAGTTCATAGAGCGGCACGAGATTCGGATGACTGATCTCGGCGAGAGCGCGGAATTCTTGTTTGAAGCGATACAGCGCGAGCGGTTCGAGCGCTGGCAGCAGCTTGAGCGCCACGTTCATCTGGCGGTCACGGTCAAAGGCCTCGTAAACGACGCCCATGCCGCCCTTGCCAACCGAGCGGACAATCTGGAAGCGTTCGGTGCCGTGGAAGGTCTGGCTCATGAGTGTTGTTTCGCCCAAACGTCCGCAAACTCCGTCCATGGCTGTGACGGGCGGTCCTGCATGTGACCGCGCAGCCAGTCGAACTGCGGGTGCTCCCGCAAAAAGGCCTTCACATCCAGCGGTGTGCCGCAGGCGCGGCCCCAGCGGGCGAGGATTTTCATCTCCCGCGCCAGCGCACCGGTCGTCACCTTGCCATCGAGCGATCCCCACGGGTAAAACGGGTTCCCGCTGCCGGAGGCGCAGTCATCGTTGTCGAAGTGGCCGCAGATCGTGCGTGAGCAGGGAAACTCGGCGCGCGTGTATGGATCGTGATGATCACCGAGAATCGCCTGGGCGATGGTGGCGTCGATTTTACCGTGATGCAGCGCCATGAGCGCGTCGAAGCGCACGCGGCGCGGCGCGCCTTGCAGCAGATTGTCATAACCGGCGGCACCGACATCGAAGTTCCGCACCCCGAGGTCGAGCGGCACGTTGTAGCCGGCGTAATAGCCGGACTTGAGCACGGGCTGGAGTGCGTCGTGATGCAGCGTCAGTTCGTAGGCGCTGATCTCGCGCTTTTTCACGTCGGCGAGCAGCCAGGTGTTGGTGTAGCCGCCGTTGTTGCCGAGGCGGAAGGTTTCACACCATGAGGTGATGGAGGTGCCGTACTGGGCGGCACGACGCGCACGGAAAAATTCCGGCAGACCGGATGGATCGAAGCCGCTGCCGTTGATGGAGGTCTCGGTGACGGCAAGACCGGCGCTGTTGATCATGAAATCCGTGCTGCTGGCGACGTAACCCGGCACGGACTGCATGAGCATGCGCGCACCATTCTCCGGCCGGATGTCGAGAATGACGTTGTAGCAGTCGCCGTTGGCAAAGCGCTGCCAAGTGGTGTGCGCGATGACGATCTCGCCATCGAGCGTTTGTTTGCCGACCGCGACGAACGCGCTGCAACTGTGGTGCGGGTGAAATCCGGCGCGATGAACGCCCTGCGCGGCCTGCACGGCCAGTGCGCGGGCTTTTTCCTGCGGCATGGGCACAGCAGGCTTGAGCTGGCCGCTCTGCACGGCGGGCCACCACTGGCAGATGAGCTCGGGATAGGCGTTCCAACCGATCAAGTCGGTGAGCGTGAGCTTCGCGTCGCGCGGGCCACGTTTTTCGTTCGCGCCTTCGACGATGCCTTCGATTTCTTCGAGGATTTCGACGCCGGAGCCATCCGTCAATTTGCCGCCGTAGTTGCTGGCGAGGCTGTCATGAAACAACGCCTCGGCGTTTTTCGCGAACCAGGCGAATTCGAGCCCGGTGTCCTGCAAAATGAGATAGCGGATGGTTTTGAGCGCAGCGCGAATCTCTGTGGCAAGCGCACGGCCATGCTGGCGGCCGCGGTCACGCGGTTTGCCCTCGATGCAGAGGTGAATCCAGCCGTTCACATCGTTACGGCGGGTGTTTTTTGCTTTCATGCGGAGGGAGTGCGCGGCGCGTCGGGATCGGTGTCGGCAGGACGCAGCCCGGCGAGCGTGAGGTCGAAGATTTTGAGGTCGTAGTCCGGCGGCAGGAGTTTTTCCTTCTGCAATGCCAGAGCGCAGTTCCGCGCCTCCAGCACGAGGCGCTCGATGATCGGGATGCTGGTCTGCGCGGTGCGGCCAAACATGTATTGCGGGCCGAACTGGTCGAAGGGCAGGCCGGTTTTGTACTTCAGCGCCAGCCAGTCGCCAAGCTGCCAGAGGGAGAGCGTCATGTTGTCGATGCCCTTGTAGAGCAGACGCAGGTCGGTGCCGCGATAGGAGCCGTCGAGCAGCGTGAGGATGAGCCAGTAGTGCAGGTTCGAGAGCCAGGCGAGGCGGCGGGCTTTTTCGTTGCGGATGGTGTTGGGCCGGTGCGTGTAGGCGCTTTGCGGGGTGAACAGATGCACCGGATAGTCCGGGCTGCCGGGCGTGTGCTTCCAGATGCGGGCATCGCTGCCAAAGGCTTCGCCGGTGAAGACACCGCGAAACAACTGGTAATGCGCGATCTCGCCCTGCTCGACGATCCAGTTCAGCTTCTGAATCCAGTCGTTCCATGGAAAATTCGCCGGAATGAAGTCCGGTGGCGAGGCGGCGAGGCGCTGCGTGGTTTCAATGATGGCGTGATAGACGCTGCCGACGTGATTGGGCACCTGCGCTCCGGCTTTTTCTCCGGCGAAGCGGGCACGGAAACGTGGTGAGCCACGTTTCAGCTCACGAAAGACCTCCTCGATGAAGCGTTTCGGCTCGGACTTGCCGGCGCATTTTTTAGAGAGGCTCAGCGCGCAGGTGTCGGCCTCGATCCAGAGGTACATCGCCGCAGCGTAGCGGTCCATGGGCCGCAGCTCGAGGTCGAAGGGATAAACATCCGAGGTGTAGGGGAAATGGTGCGGGACAAAGTTCGGCGCGGCACCGAGGGCGGCGAGGAAGCGGTTCACCATGCCGAGGTGCTGCATTTCTTCGAGCGCCACGGCCAGGACGGTTTCATGGGCATGGAGCACGGAGCTGCCGTGCCGTCCGCCGGGAGAGTGCTGCATGAAGGAGGTGTTTTTGAGATGGCCGCGCAGCTTGTGATACTTCGGCTTGATGGAGAACAGGCCGTAGAGGTAGGTCTTCATCAGCGAGTGCTCAATGCCGGCGGCCTCGGTGAGGAGCTGGACGAGCTCGAGATAGTCGTCGTGGTAGTCGCGGGGGATGACTCCCAGCTTGTGGTCGATGCGGAGCATGGGTCAGGCGTGCGGGTTGGAGGTGGGGGTTGGGCTCACGATGCCGCCCTGGCGCAGCACTTTTTCGCAAAAGCGGCGCAGCAGAGCACGGCGGTATTTCGAGAGGTCGCGGGTGCGGGGCATGTAGTTGGGCGTGGCCCACATGCGCTCGTCGCACATGCGCAGGACATATTGGGCGGCGGTGGGCGTGTTCCAGATCGTCGGATCGCTCATGTCGAGCCGTTTGCTCATGGCGGGCATGATGAGGTGGTAGTAGCGCAGCGCCTCGGCATAAACGAAGTCGAAGGTGAGCTGTGCGTCGGTGACTTTCGAGTAGTCGTCATACGGCAGCACACGCAGGTCGAAGTAAAACTCCTGAGCCTGGAGGTTGCTGAAAACGTCCGGCGCCATGAACTGCGGCCAGACGCCCTGCGGGATGATGCGGAAGAGCCGCAGGCCGGAACCGTCCAGCGGTTTCAGCGTGTAGCTGCCCTTGCCGCCGCTGACCGTGATGCCCTCGCTGTGCAGCAGCAGTGGATAGAGGTAGCCGCCCTCCGCTGCCTGGGCCGCGACGGTGGGCGTCTCGCGCCATTGCTCGATGGTCAGCGTCACAGGCTGCGCGGGGATTTTGCCACGCTGGCGCACCCAGAGGTCGATCTCGCCACGCAGCCCTGGCGGCGTGTGCGGATGCACCACGGGACGGTTTGCCGGATTGTCCCAGCTCTGTCCGGGCGGCAGTTCGTCGAGATAGCTGCACTCGCAGTCGGTGACGGCGAAGTACTCGGTCTCATAGAGCAGCGTGCCGAATTTCGACGAGGTGAGCACGATCTCGTAGCCGTTGTCATCCAGCTTCGCCTGGTCGGCCTTCGGCAGCTTCGCGGTGGAGAGGTCGCACATGCCACCGCCGTCCTGATAAGCCTGGCGCGTGTTGGTGATGGTGCCGATGGGCGTGATCACGGCAGTGTTGGCGGAGGGGTCTTGATTCGGGGCCGTGGCCTGGCGGACGCCGACCGTCACTGTGCCGAGATCGAACTTCTCGCCCGCCGGTCCGTCTTCCGGCAGGCAGTTGGAAAGCTCCAGCGAGACGACTTTCGCCGCCGCGTCGTAACTCGCGATCGCGGGCGACAGGTAATACGCCTTCCCCTGGCGGTAGGGGTTCGGATACGACGTGGCAGGCTTCAGATAACGCCCCAGCGAGATCGTGGACGGCTCGTCCCGCAACCACGGCGCGATGGTGCCCACGAGCTGGCCGTAGGCCGGGTTTTCCGTCAGCTCGCCCTTCGCGAAACGCACCGCCAGCTCCGTGTCCGAGTAATTCGGGAAGCAGAGATAGAGATTGAAGCGGAACATCAGCCCGCGCACGCGGTCACCATCCTGCAAAGCCGCCGCCAGCGCCTGCATCGCGGGTGATCCCGCCTTCGGCAGGAACTTGTGAAACATCTCGTCGTCCGCCGTCGCCGCCACGCCTCCGTCTGCGAGCAAATCCTCCGGCCGCGTCTCCATGCCCACGCTGAACGCCGCCGAGGCTCCGCCCGCGCCGCCGCTGGAAATCTGGCCGTCCACCCCGGTCGGCGGCAGGCCGAACAGACCATGGTAGGAGACATTGCGGAACCAGTTCAGCCAGCGCGTCGTGCCCCGTGTCGGTGGGCGGCTGACGTAGCTGCCCGAGCCGCCGATGGCCGCTGGCGCGGTGAGTTGTACCCCCGAAGCAAAGACCTGCGTCGTGTGGAAGCCCTCCGGGTTCGAGTCGATGAGCGTCGCGTTGTTCAGCGACACCTGGCCGCCGATTAGCGCATCCTTGGCCGGGTCCGTGATCACCTTGCCATACTCCAACTGCACGGAACTGACGTTTACCTCCATGAAGCGGAAGGTCATGTCGCCAAAGTAGTTCCACTGTGCGCGCAGCAGGCCAAAGCCATCCAGCCCCGTCATCCACTGGCGAAACTGCGCGTCCGTCATTCCCTGCGCCGCCGCCCGCACACGCTGGCTGTCCGAGGTGTAGGTCAGTCCCGTGCCCGGAGAGGCGCAGTTGTTGTTGCCGGTGCCCGGATTGAAGAAGTGGGTGCCACGGACGTGGATGCGGGGCAGATGGAACAGGCTCATGTCTCAGGTTGGTTTGTTGGGGCATGTGAATGCCTGCTTAGAATTTATTTAATTCCTTCGAGTAGAGCAGGCCGCCACTCCAACCGTCAACCAACGATTAGCAATCGAAGGTTTTGAGCACCAGAAACCTTGCATCTTTCCAGTCCGGGCTGGGTTTCATGCTCGCAACCCACCCCAATCATGACACCTTTCCACATTCCTCAGAGCCGCCGCGCTCTCTTGCACAGCCTGCTGCTCACCACCGGCGGCATCATCACGAGCAGCGTGTATGCCGAGGCACTCACGCTGACGCCGCGTTCGACGGAAGGGCCGTATTACCCCGATCATCTGCCGCTGGATCAGGACAACGATCTGACGCAGATCATCGGCGGGAAAGCGCCGGCGAGTGGTGTCGTGACGGAAATCGGCGGGCGGCTGCTGCATGTCGATGGCAAGCCGATCAACGATGCCGTGGTCGAGCTGTGGCAGGCGGACAACAACGGCTGCTACATCCACAGTCATGGCACACAGCGCGGCAAGGAGCGTGACCCGCAGTTTCAGGGCTTTGGCAAGATCACCACGAACGCGAAGGGTGAATATCGCTTCCGCACGATTCAGCCAGCACTCTACACCGGCCGCACGCGGCATTATCACTTCGCCGTGCTGCAAAACGGCAAACGCATGCTCACCACGCACCTCTACTTTGCTGGTGAGCCGCAAAATGAGAAGGACGGCATCCTGCGCGGCATTCGCGATGAGGCGCAGCGGCTTTCGGTGATCCGTGAGTTCAAACCGATGAACGATGGTCTCGTGGCGACCTGGGACATTGTCATCGGTATGACGCCGGAAGATCCCGAGCAACGCAGGAAAGGCCCGCCGCCTGGGCCACGGCCAAGGTAGCGGTTACTTCTTCCCCTGCCGCTGGCGGACGCATTCAAACAGGCACACACCGGTGGCGACGGAGACGTTGAGGCACTCAACTTTGCCACCCATGGGAATCTTGACGAGGAAGTCGCAGTGCTCGCCGGTGAGGCGGCGCATGCCGGGGCCTTCGGCACCCATGACGATGCCGATGCCGCCTTTGAGGTTGATGTCATAAAGACTCTGCGTGGCTTCATCGGCGGTGCCGACGAGCCAGATGCCGAGTTCTTTGAGCTTGTCCATGGCGCGGACGAGATTGGTGACGCGGATGAGCGGGATGTTCTCGGCTCCACCACAAGCGACGCGGACGACGGTCTCGCTGACGGGTGCGGTTTTGTCCTTCGGCATGATCACGGCGCAAACACCCGCAGCATCGGCGGTGCGCAGACAGGCACCGAGATTGTGCGGGTCCTGCACGCAATCGAGGATGAGCACGAGCGGACTTTCTTTGCCTTCGAGCAGCGTGGCGATGTCGCCCTCCTCATAGATGCGCACCTTGTTGTCGGAGCTGGAGTGGCGGTTCTGCCGGGCGATGGGTTGTTGGGGACGCATGTGGGATCAGGATGCGAGGACAAGGTAAAGTGGCAAGGGCGGATTGCGGGATTGATGGTTGGGTGAAATGAGGAGAGAAATGGCCCATGAAGTTTAACTTGAAGCTCTACTGGCTGTGGGTCGCTGTTTGGGCGGCTCTTGGCGTTGCTTTGATTTTTGGCTGTGAATGGCGGATCGCAACGGAGGCAGAAGGAAGATGCGTGAATGAGGTGAAGGCACTGCCCGACGTGCCAGTCGCAGTGGTTTTGGGCACTTCAGCCCGTTTGGCGGATGGCAGGGCGAATCTGTTCTTCCTGCCGCGCATGGAGGCGGCTGCGGCGCTCTTCAAAGCAGGCAAGGTGAAGGCGCTGATCGTCAGCGGCGACAATGGCACGCAAGGCTACGATGAGCCGACGGAGATGAAGCGTGTACTGATGCAGATGGGCGTGCCAGAGGCGAAGATCGTGTGCGATTACGCGGGATTCCGCACGCTGGACTCGGTGGTGCGGGCGAAGGAGGTGTTTGGGCAGCGGCGCGTGATTTTCGTGTCGCAGCGGTTTCACAACGCACGGGCGATTTACCTCGCTGGAGCTTTTGGGATCGATGCCTGGGGCCTGAACGCGGCAGATGTGCCAGTGGCGCTGTCGGTGAAGACGTTCCTGCGTGAAAAACTGGCCTGCGTGAAGGCGGTGCTGGATGTGAACGTGCTGGGAACACAGCCGAAGTTTCTCGGCGAGAAAGTCGCGGTGCCGGTGGAGTGACCTACAGCCAAACTGTCAGCGCACGGCGCAAATCTGGTCCGGGAGTGACGCGAAGCTCGTCACCGACTTCGAGGCAGGCTTTGTGACCGTTTTGGCTGATCTCAAGGAAGACCGGCAAGGTGCCGGGGAACTGCGTCAGCACCTCGAGGATGCGCTCAAGGTCGGTTTCGTCGTGTTGGCGGGTGTTGAGGCGCAGAACGATGGGTTTTGGCGGTGCAGGCGGCTTGGGGGCGACAGGTTCGGGATCGCCAGCGTTGCGCGGTTTGGCGGCTTTGGGCTTGAGGGGCTTGGCATCGCCCAAAGTGACGCGGTTGCCGTCGGTTTTTTGATCTTTGCTGACGCGGCAGCGCAGGGCGAGCACAGCGCCGTTGGCGAGGACGTCTTTGAGTTTTTCATACTCGTCGCTCCAGCTCATCATTTCGACCTGGCCGGTGAAGTCTTCGAACTTGAAGGTGGCGAAGGGCTTGTTGTCGCGTTTGGAGTAGCGGACTTCGAGCTGGCTCAGAATGCCGGCGATGAAAATGGTCTGCGCTTTCTCCTTGGTGTCGATTTCCTCGATGGCGGCGATCTTGGTGAGCTTCACCGAATCGAAATGGCCGCGGTAACTGTCGAGCGGATGGCCGCTGACATAGAAGCCGAGCAGTTCTTTTTCGAAGCCGAGGACTTCATCGGTGCTCCAAACCAGCGAAGGCGCGGATTGCACCTCGGACTTCTTGGCAGGCTTGGCGAGAGCGAAATCGTCGAACAAACCGCCCTGACCGGACTTCTTGTCCTTCTGCATCGACGCGGCGGAGGCGAGCACTTGTTCGAGCTTGGTGAACATGACGGCACGCAGTTCACCGGTGAAGTCGAAGGCACCGGCTTTGACGAGCGACTCCATCAATTTTTTGTTCACGGCACGGTTGTCGAGACGTGCGGCGAAGTCTTCGAGGCTGGTGAAGGGGCCGTTCTTTTCACGCTCGGAGATGGCGGCCTCCATGGCACCTTCGCCGACGTTTTTGATGGCGCTGAGGCCATAACGGATGGCGTTGGGATTGACGTCTTCGGTTTCGAAGCGCTCGGGGGAGAATTTGAGCGCGGATTTGTTGATGTCGGGCGGCAGCACCTTGATGCCCATGTCGAGGCACTCGCTGACGAAGTTGGCGATCTTGTCGGTGTTGCTGACTTCGAGGCTGAGCACGGCCGCCATGAACTCGACGGGGTAGTTGGCCTTCAAGTAGGCCGTGCGATAGGTAACGATGCCGTAGGCGGCAGAGTGCGACTTGTTGAAGCCGTATTGCGCAAATTTTTCGAGCAAATCGAAGACGGCGTTGGCCTGCTTGTCGGCGATGTTGTTCGTCTTGAGGCAACCTTCGACGAAGATGAGGCGCTGGCGGGCCATTTCGGCGGCGTCCTTCTTGCCCATGGCACGGCGGAGCAAGTCAGCTTGGCCGAGCGAAAAGCCAGCGAGCACGTTGGCGGCCTGCATGACCTGTTCCTGGTAAACCAGAATGCCGTAGGTCTCTTTGGCGATTTTTTCGAGCAGCGGATGCGGATACTCGACCTGCTCCTCGCCCTTTTTGCGTTTGATGTAGTCGGGGATGAACTGCATCGGGCCGGGACGATACAGCGCGAGGATAGCGATGATTTCCTCGATGGTGTCGGGACCGAGCTGCTTGCAGGTGTTGACCATGCCGCCAGATTCCATCTGGAACACGGCGACTGTTTCGCCGCGCTTGATGAGTTCGAAGGTTTTCGTGTCGTCGAGCGGCGCATTGGCGACGCTGAAGCCAGGAACGCGCTTGTGAATCCAGAACTCGGCTTCGTGAATGACGGTGAGCGTCTTGAGGCCGAGGAAGTCCATCTTGAGCATGCCCAGCTCAGTGAGCGGCTTCATCGCGTATTGCGAGAGGATGGCTTCTTCCTTGTCGCGAGTGAGGGCGATGAAATTGTCGAGCGAGCGGTCACCGATGACGACGCCGGCGGCATGCACACCGACGCCGCGGGTGAGGCCTTCGAGGAAGGTGGCGTGACGCCAGAGTTCCTGCGTTTTGTTGTCCGTCTCCAGCAACTGCTTGAGTTCGGGATTTTTGGCCACGGCGGACTCGAGATCGATGTCGAGTTCGGTCGGAATCATCTTCGAGACACGGTCTGCATCGCCATAACTCCAGCCGAGCACGCGACCGACGTCGCGGATGACCGATTTGGCCCCCATGGTGCCAAAGGTGATGATGTGGCTGACGCTGCGGTCGCCATATTTTTGGCGCACGTATTCAATGACTTCGGGACGACGTGTCTGACAGAAGTCGATGTCGATATCGGGCGGGCTGACGCGCTCGGGATTGAGGAAGCGCTCGAACACGAGCTCGAAGCGCAGCGGGTCGATGTCGGTGATGCCGAGGCAGAAGGCGACGAGCGAACCAGCGGCGGAACCACGGCCGGGACCGACGGGGATGTCGTGCTTGCGCGCCCAGTTGATGAAGTCCCAGACGATGAGGAAGTAGCTGGTGAAGTTTTTCTCGCTCAGCAGCTTCAGTTCGACCGCCATGCGCTCATGCAGCGCCTCGTCGTTAAGCGCACGGTCGCGGCCATAACGACGCTCCAGGCCTTCGATGGTCAGCTTGCGCAGATACTCATTGCGATCCCCGCCGTCGGCCATGGGATACTGCGGGTAGCGCTCGATGCTGGTGGCATCGAGATGGATCTTCACATCGCAGCGCTCGGCGATTTCGAGCGTGGCGTCGCAGGCTTCGGGAATTTCGGCAAAGAGCGCGCGCATTTCCTCGGCGGTCTTGAAATAGACCTCCGGGGAGTAGGTCATGCGGCTCTGGTCGTAGATGCTGGCACCGGTGCCGATGCAGATCATGATGTCGTGCGACTCGTGATC
>NZ_JBJXFV010000115.1:0-4725 GCF_046154365.1 Prosthecobacter sp. | reverse complement strand
AGGCCGTGATTGCCGCCGATGAGTTTGTAGTGGACGAACTGGCCGCTGCGGTAGGTGTATTTCACGAAGGGGGCCGAGTAACCGTTCGTGCCGTTGCCGGGGATGCCGGCGGCATCGGCCAGTTGCGGGCCGCTTTCACCCATCGCCTGCGCGAAGCGATAAATGCTCTCCTGGGCGGAGATGAAGGTGCCGATGACGCTCGTCCCGCCGGTGTAGGGGATCAGGGGATCGACCGTGCCGTTGAGGCTGATGATGCGGCGACGTTTGGCAGGCGCGATGGTCTGGTCGTAGGCATTGCTGCCGGTGGCATTGAACCAGAAGGCGCTGTCGTGATGCATCTTGGCGAGCATTTGGGAGACCTGGCAGCCTGCATTCTGAAAGGCGGCGCCATCGAGCTCAATGAGCAGTCGGTTCGTCATGCCGGAGCCGTTGGAGTTGCCGAAGATGGAGATTTTGCCTGCATCCACGTTGTCATAGGTCTTTAGCAGCGCGATGAGGTCGCGGATGAAAGCGACGTCGGGTGCTTGGGAGGCTTCGCCATCGACATTCCAACTGGTGAGGTAGCCATCCGGTGCCACGCGGATGGCGGTGCTGACATGCGGATTCAGTGCACCAATGGTGCCAGCGCCCGTCCCTCCATTGCCATGAAGCAGGATGACGACGGGGTGCGGCCCTGCGCCTGCGGGGACCTGGACGACGGCGGTGCGAGCGTAGCCGCTCGGCTCCTGTGCCCACGTTTGCGTGATGCTGAGGGTGGTGTTGGTGAGGTTTCCATTTGGCGTGAGCACCGTCTTGGCGCGGTGAAACTGCCTCGGCACGCTCGGGACATGGGTGAACTCGTCCGTGTAGGTGACGGAGCCGCCAGTGCCCGAGAGTGTGGCCATCGGCGTCCACGAAAGCAGATCGGTGGAGCATTGGATCTCGTAGCTTTCCCCCGCGACGCTATCGAAGGTGAAGAACGGATGATCGCTGCCATCAATGCCCGACTGGGTGATCTTCGCCGCCGCATTGGCGCTGCCGCCAGTGCCTCCGCCGCCCGTGACGGTGAGGAGCAACTGATTGAGGATGAACCGCGAATCCAAGGCGGGCGCGGTGGTGGGCCCCGTCGCCGTGATTTTCACGCTGGCGAGATTGGGCACGGAGATCGCAAAGGGCGAGGTATTGAATGAACCGCTGCTGGTGGCGGTGGTGCCGTCGAAGATCGCGTATTGTTTGGTCGTGGTGCCGATGGAGCGGGTGCCGATGCCGGAAATCCGCAGCGACTGCCCGACGGCGAGGCCGGTGACATTGCTCAGGGTGAAAACGAGCGACTGATCATCCTCGGCGATGAGATTGTTGAGGTTGTCCATTTCGAGATTGTTGGCACCGCCAGCAACGCCGATGCCGTCGTTGTGATTCGTCACCGTGAGCACGGGCGTGGCGACGCTCGTGGCCGTGATCGTGAGATCAAAGCTGATGCCCGCACTGAGGCCGGAGACATTCGGATTCGCCGAACTCAACCCCGTGACGGAGCCGGTGATTTTGCCCGTGCCTAGACTGACGGTCGTCTGGCCCTGCAGTAGAGGCGTCAGTGCGAGGAAGAGAATGTAGGCAAAGAAGGATTTCATGCTTTGTGCTGACGGCAAAGCGCGGAGATTGGTGAGCTGCGGATTGCCTGATCAGGCAGAAACTCCGCCCAGGACATCCAGTTGCATTTCATGGCTTATTTTTGATTCTCAAGGGGCACCGTCATCTTCGCTGCCTACTTGATGGCTTCGAGAATGTGCTGCCACACAATGGGCGTGAAGATGTGGATGCGTCTTACTTGGCAGCGGGAGTTTTCTTCTTCGGTGGGGGCTTGTTGAACTGAGCGTTCACTTTGTCTCTCGCTGACAAATAAACCGCGCGGTCATCGCGATGCGCAAAGGCTTCGGCAAAGGGATCGCCGGTGCGCTGCATGAGCGCCAGGAGATCGCTGCGCATGGCTTCAATCTCCTGCTGGCGAGTGGCCTCAGCGATCAGGTTGTGACGCTCAAAGCGGTCGTTGCTCAAGTCGAAGAACTCCTCCGGCACACGATGAACCAGCATCTCCACCCGCGCCTTGATGGCGGGATTTGTCTGCGCCGCTTTGACGATGGCTGGCCAGGCGAGACCCGTGCCTTTGGCGATGGGGCCTTTCTCGGAAAACAAGCCGCCCTGGTAGTCGGTCTTGCCGTCGCTCCAGCCATTCCAGATGTAGGCACGGTCTTTCGTGCGCACGCAGCGCATCGGCATCCAGTGCGAGGTGCCTCCTTGATTGTAGAAGGTGAAAACACGGTCACATCCCGCCATGCGCTTGCCTTTCAGCGCGGGCAGAAACGAGCGCCCATCCATGTCGGGGATCATCGCCGTGCCGGTCGCATCCAGCAGTGTGGGCGTGAAATCCAATGTGGAAACCAAGTGCGCCGTGTCCACACCGCCCGGCGCGATGACACCCGGCCAGCGGAAGATGAGGCTCGAGCGCGAGCTGTTTTCATACACGTTCGATTTCGCAAACGCCCACGCCATGCCGTGATCGCCGCCGAAGAACATGACGAGGGTGTTCTCACGCTGACCGCTTTCATCGAGCGCCTGGAGCACTGCTCCCACGCAATCGTCCAGCCTGCGCACATTGGTATAGTATTGCGCCATCTCACGCCGCACCTCGGGCAAGTCTTCGAGGAAACCCGGCACCTCAGTGACTTCTTCGGGCTTGATGAAACGACTCGGCGCATCGCCATCCGCCAAGTCGTCCGGCCCTTTGGCACCGATGAGCGGATGATGCGGATCACCGCAGTTCACATGATGGAAGAACGGCTTCCCCTGCGCCTTCGCCATGCCGATGAACTTCGCCGTCGCCTCCGCGAGTCCCTTCGCGCTGCGATTGATCTTCTGCTCCGCGAAATCCACCGGAAAGCTCTTCGTCGGCAGGTAGTGCCCGTTCTTGCCGATCATCGAGATGAGATAGCCCGCCTCGCGGAGCTGTTGGTTCAGCGTGCGCACCTCCGGCTTTAGCGGATAAAATCCCATCGCTCCGCTGCGATGCGGATACCGACCGCAGTGCATCAACTCCCGCACCGGCTGGCAGACCGCGACCGTTGCATAAGCATGCTGAAAGCGCATCCCCTCTGCCGCCAGCTTGTCGATGTTTGGCGTGAGCTCCGGAATCTTGCAGCCATAGCAGCCCACGGAATCGAAGTTCAAATCATCCGCGCAGATGAAGACGATGTTTGGCTTCGGCAGATTGGCCGCTTGCGTCCTGGCGAGTGGAAGCAGCAGCAATGCCGTGAGGAGACTGATGGTGCGCTTCATGGCTTACTTTTGCTTCGCTGTTTCGGGCGTCATCTTCGCGGCCCACTTGATAGCTTCGAGAATGTGCTGCCGTGCGAACGGCGTGCCGAGGGAGCGCAGGTCGTGGCCGAACTCGGTATAAAAGAAGCGACCGCCGGTCGCGGGTTCGTGCGTCCAGGCGATGGGATGATCCGCGCCCATGGGCTTGCCGTTGCGGGTTTTGAAATAGTCGCGCACCGGCGTGTAGGTGGTCTCGTCCACGCGCATGAGGACGTTGAAACCGGGCTGGCCGGTGACAGCGTGGTCGTGATTGGTCCAGTCGGCTTCGATCCAAAACTCCGCAGGCTGACCTTTGACGGAGCGATGATCCTTCGCGGCGGGATCAATGGTGACCTTCGCTTTGCTAAAGTCGGAGTCGCTATTGAAGTCGCAACCGCCGAGCGCGTTCAGCCACGGCCACTTGGTCTGATGCACCAGCGCGGCATGCAGGCCGACGATGCCTTTACCGCCCTTGGTGAACCATTCCTCCACCGACTTGCGCTGCTCCTCGGGCAGCACCTTGTCGAGTTCGTTGGCGTTGTTGAGCACGAGCACATCGTAGCGGCTCAGTTCCTCCGCACGCATGTCTTTCCAATGCTCCGTCACGTCCACCTCGAAGCCATTCTCGTGACCGAGCAGGACGAGCCAGCGATTAATCTTCGGTGTTTCGGGATGGCGATAGTAGCCAGTATTGGAATACACCAGCACCTTCAATCCTGTGCCCTTGGGCGCGGGCGCTGCGGGTTCATGACCGTGGGCGATGCTGGCGAGCAGGAGCAGGGAGAGGATGAGATGCTTCATGGTGATGGGTAGAGTGAACGATTGAGATGATCGGAGAATGCTCAACGTCATTCTTTGCGGGCTGTTCTCGGGCCGTCTTGTTGTTGGCGGAAGAAAGAGGCCGGCGGTGCGAGCAGCAGTGCGGCGAGGAGTGTGAGCTTCATCAAATTGGGTTCCTTATTTCCACAAGGGATCGATTTGTTCGGCGTTCCACTTGTCCCAGAGCGCTGACATTTGCTGCACTCGGGCGGGTTCTTGGGTGGCGAGATTTCGGGTCTCGCTGATGTCATGCGTGAGGTCGTAGAGCCGCCACTCCTTGCCATCGCGAATGAGTTTCCAATCACCGTTGCGGAGCGCGCTCTTCATGCCGACGCGCCAGAACAGGGTGCGGTCGGGCAGCTCAGTTCTTTTGCTGGTGAGCAATGGCAGCAGGTTCGCGCCGTCGAGGGCCGGTGTGGGGCGGACACTCTTGTCCGCTGCTGGTGCGACATCGTGGACAGGAGTGGCCGCGCCACTCGCGAGAGCGAGAGCGGTGGTAGTCGCGTCCATCGAGGTCACCGGCGCGTCAATCACGCGCGGACTGATGCGGCTCTTCCAGGACACGATGAACGGCACGCG
>NZ_JBJXFV010000113.1:0-6733 GCF_046154365.1 Prosthecobacter sp. | reverse complement strand
GGAATCACGGCGCGGTGCCGTGAAATGACTCCAGCGTATCGCGCGATCACCGCAGCGTATCGCAGAATCATTCCCGAGCATGGTGCAACGGGTCATTGATACCCTCCCGTTCTGTGCGGGTGCGCCGGTTTTAGCCGTGGAGCCGTGGAGCCCTGCCCGCAATGCTTCCTGCCCGCAGTGCTTCGCATAGCGATGCAGGCGGGCGTGGCGGCCGTGAATGCGGGAAGCTTCATCGGCGGCGTTTTTATCCAAATCCGTGAAATCCGACAAGGAAAATCTTTGCCGCGCCTCAGCCCATTTGCCGAAATGATTCATTCTCAAATCATTGTCGCCTGAACTCTTTCACATGCTTCGCCTTCACGCCTGTGGGGGGAGGCACTGATTATGGCCACACCGCAGAGCTTGGAACGCCGCAGAGGCTTGATTCAGCAGGCCCTTGAGCCACTTGCAAAACCTCAGGCTAAGCACCAGTCCCGATGTTTTTGCCTGTCATTTTTTGCCTTTCTCAGACTTCAACGACCAGGGGGGCTTAGCCGTAACCATACAGAAGGTGAACCACAGAGGCACCGGGCACACAGAGGATTTCAGAGCCACTTGCAAAACCTCTGCGCCCTCCGCCTCTTTGCCCCTCTGTGGCACAAACGAAGGCTCCCAGACCCTCGATTTACCGCAGAGAGGCAGAGGAGCAAAGGTGGCAGAGAAGGTTCCATCTGGGTTTTGCAAGCCGCTCTGAAGACAGAGGAATGGGGACAGGGGAATCCAATCCTGCATTCCTGATTGGCTGCTCAAGAATCTGCGGGCCTCCCCGAGCCGCAAGACAGGCGTAGCCAATCTGCTGGAAGTTACTCTCCGTCCCACCATTAAGCCGCCTTGGGTTCCGCTGCTCTGCGGCGTTCCTGGCTCTGCGGTGTAAATCAGTGTTTCCCTAACCCTTCACATCTAACTCTCTCTTTCACTTCTCCCTCAAAATGAGCTGCAACTTCCCTGCCAGCCCTTCGTTTCATCGCGCATCCGACCGGAACACCGGACCATCAGCCTATGAAAACGCGCCTCTTCCTCCCCCTCGCCTGCGTCTTGCTCGCCACCAGCCTCCGGGCTGAACCCACTGCGGTCGCCCCAGTGGCCGCACCGGCTGCCGCCACCGCGCCCGACGGCAATACCGTCTATCGCACCTGGACGGACACCCAGGGCCGCAAGCTGGAGGCGACCTTCCGTGGCATCGAGAACGGCCAGGTCTTCCTGCAAATCCGCAACGGCTACGTCTATCGACTGCCGCTGGACAAACTCTCCGCTGAAGACCAACTGGCCGCCAAGACGCTGAAACCCGAAGGTCTTGGCATTCCCGCCGATCCCAATCTCGCCCAGGCCGCTGCGCGCATTGATATGCTGGTGAATGGCGGACTGCAAAAAGCCGGGCTGAAGCCCAATCCGCTCGCCTCTGACGAGCAGTTCGTGCGTCGCGTCTATCTCGACATCGCTGGCCGCATCCCGACGCGTGAGGAAGCGCTCGAATTCATCAATGACGGCAGCGTTTCCAAACGCGCGAAGGTGATCGACAAGCTGCTGAACACCGACGGCTACCGCAGCAATCTGTTCAACTACTTCGCCGACATGATGCGCGTGGCCGATCAGGCCAACAAGGTGCGCTTCTACACCTACCAGGACTGGTTGAAGAGCCAGATCGCCGACAACATCTCGTGGGACAAGATGGTGTACACCATGATGACCGCCGATGGCAAGCTGCTCGAAAACGGTGCCACTGGCTACCTCCTGCGCGATGCGGGCATGCGCCTCGACAATCTCTCGCTCACGCTCAGCACCTTCCTCGGCGCGAATGTTTCCTGCGCCCAGTGTCATGATCACCCCTTCGCCGACTGGACGCAGCGGCAGTTTTATGAAATGGCGTCGTTCTTTGGCGCCACCGAAACCTATGGCGTCAAAGGTTCCAAAGGCGGCGGCAACATGATGGAGATGCGCAAGGTGCTGGCCTCCTTGGATGACAAGCGCATGCAAAACATGGCCAAAAACGTGTTGCGCATTAATGCCATGGCCGTGGAGGACAGCGAGACCAACGACCTCAAGCTGCCGGACGATTACAAGTATCCCGACGCCAAGCCTGGCGACTTCGTGGCGCCAAAACTCATCGCCTGGAGCGATGACAAAACCAAAAAAGCCTATCAAGGCGTCAAAACGAAGAACGAAGAAGACCTGCGCACGCAGTTCGCCCAATGGATGACCTCGCCGGACAATCCGCGCTTTGCCATGACCATCGCCAACCGCATGTGGAAGCGTGCTTTCGGTGTCGGCGTGCGCGAGCCAGTCACCGACCTCGATGAGCCCACTGCCAGCGTGAATCCGCCGCTGCTTTACCACCTCGCCGCCGAAATGGTGCGCGTGAAGTTCGACCTCAAGCAGTTCATGCGCCTGCTCTACAACACGCAGGCTTATCAGCGCGAGGCGACCAGCTACGAGCTTGCGGACAACACTCCCTACCTCTTCCCCGGACCGATCCTTCGCCGCATGACCGCCGAACAGGCCTGGGACTCCTGCGCCACGCTCGTCGTCGGGGCTGACGTGGACAAATTCAAAGCTCATCGTGGCGCGCAGTATGCCGACGCAATGACCCTTGATTTCGGCAAAGATGCCTCGCCTGACGCCGTCAAAGCACAGCTCGAAAAAGCCATGGCAGCCATGCGTTCCGCCGGCGGCAACCAAGGCAATCCCAAGAACAACGCGAAGAAGAAGCGTAAGATGATGCTAGCAGCAGGAAGCACCGATGAAGAAGACCTCACCGTCGCCCCGCCCGTGCGCGACGGTCTCGTGCTCGCCCGCGCCTCCGAACTGCCGCAGCCCGAGAAAGACCAGCATTTCCTGCGCATGTTCGGCCAGAGCGACCGCCAGATCGCCGACAGCGAAAGCGATGAAGGCAGCATCCCGCAGGTGATGATGCTCATGAATGGCGAAGCGCAGCGCGTCATCGGCCAGAACGACTCCCTCGTCGTCAAAACCGCCACCGAACAGAAAACACCCGAGCAGCAGGTCGAAAGCCTCTACCTCAGCTTCTTCAGCCGCAAACCCAAGCCTGACGAACTCGCCGACTCCGTCGCCGGCCTCGGCAACGGCCTCACCATGCGCGACCTGACCTGGGTGCTGTTCAACACGCGTGAATTTGTCTTTGTGGAATAGATTCAGCCAAGGGCCAAGGGTTCAGAAGCAGCAAGCGATGAGCACGAAACCGACCACCAAACACCGCCGCGACAGCGTCCTGGAGTGCTCCAGTCCTCTGGAGCTTTCCGCGAGCCAGCGGACATTCGAAAGCGCCGGAGGGCCGGCGCACTCCAAGACGCTGTCGCGCCCTTTCCACGCCTGACATCCATTTAACCGTTCAACTCACTCCATCCTCCGTCACGTCATGAACCTCCACAACCAACTCGACTCGATCACCCGCAGAGCCTTCTGCGAACGCTGGGCCACCGCCGCGCTCGGCGTCACCGTGTTGCACGGCACCGCACGCAACGTGCTCGCAGCGGAAGCCGCAACGGCGGCTGTTCCGGCCAGCGGACCCGGTTTCGGCAAAGCGAAGAACGTCATCTTTCTCCAGATGATCGGCGGCATGACGCACATCGACACGCTTGATCCAAAGGACGGCCCGACGCAGGGACCAAAAGCACCCATCAAAACGAAGGCCGACTTCCAACTCGGCGGCACGATGGAAAATCTCGCCAAGCGGGCCGACAGCATCAGCATCATCCGTAGCATGTCCTCAAAGACCGGCGTGCATGCCGCCGGGCAGTATGTCATCCGCAGCGGTTACGAGCAGCGCGGCACCATCAAGCATCCGAATATCGGTGCCTGGGCGCAGCATTTCAAAGGTGGCAGTCACAAAACGCTGCCCTCCAACGTCTGCATCAACCGTCAGCCGCAAAACGGCAACGGCTTCTTCCCCTCCAGCTTCGCCCCGCTGCCCATCCTCGATCCCGATGTCGGTCTTCAATACTCGCAGAGCGACGCCAGCCCCGATGTGCTGTCGAAACGCCTCGCCATGCTCGACAAACTCGACGCCGGCTTCCGTGAGCGCTTTCAGACCGCCGGAGTGAAGAGCTACACACAGTTCTACGAGAAAACCGTCAGCATCATGTCCAGCACAGACCTCGAAGCCTTCAGCCTCGCGGACGAAGCCGATGCCCTGAAGGACAAATATGGCCGCAACAAGTTCGGCCAGGGCTGCCTGCTCGCACGTCGTCTCGTCGAAAAAGGCATCCGCTACATCGAAGTCGCCAAAGGCGGCTGGGACATGCACAACAACATCGAGGAAGCCCTCGAAGAACATGGGGCTGAACTCGACGTGGCGCTCGCCGCTCTGCTCGAAGATTTGCAGGCACGCGGCCTGCTCGACAGCACCCTCGTCGTCCTCTGCTCCGAATTCGGCCGTGGCCCCAAGCTTAACGGCAACGGCGGACGCGATCACCACCCGAAGGTGTTCTCCACCCTGCTCGCCGGTGGCGGCATCAAAGGCGGCTTCGTCTATGGCTCCAGCGACAAGGAAGGCATGGCCGTGGCCGACAAGCAGGTCAGCATCCAGGACTTCCTCAGCACCATCGGCTGGAGCCTCGGTCTCCCCGTCGATGAAGTCGTCATGTCCCCCAGCAACCGCCCCTTCACCGTCGGCGACAAAGGCAAGCCCGTGATGGACGTGTTCGCGTAACCCTTCATGTGGCCACGCTCGCCAGAGCGTGGCTGACTGTGGAATGACGCAGCGGAAGATTCCGCGCTCTGGCGAGCGCGGCTACTTGGCCGCTCTTTGCCCTTTGCTCTTTCTCCTCCGCGTGCTTTCTGTGCCGCAGTGAACCCCACGCTCAACGAACCTGACTCACCCTTCGATCTCGCCCTCCGCCCAGCGGATTTTGCGGAGTTCCACGGCCAGACCAAGGTCAAAGAGCAGCTCCTCGTCATGGTCGAGGCCGCGAAGATGCGCGGTGAGTCGCTGGATCACGTTTTGCTCTGCGGCCCGCCCGGTTTGGGCAAAACCACACTCGCCAATCTCATCGCCAACGCCGTCGGCACCAAGCTGCACACCACCAGCGGCCCGCAGATTGAACGCGCGGGCGATCTCGCCGGAATTTTGACCAATTTGCAGGAACGCGACATCCTCTTCATCGACGAAATCCACCGTCTGCATCCCAGCATCGAGGAATACCTGTATCCGGCCATCGAGGACTTCCGTCTCGACATCATCATCGACCAGGGACCAAAGGCCCGCACCATCCGCATCGACCTGCCGCCCTTCACCCTCGTCGGTGCCACCACCCGTGCCGGCATGCTCACCGCGCCGATGCGCTCACGCTTCGGCATCCCGAACCGCCTCGATTACTACACCACCGCCGAGATCCAGCACATCCTCCTGCGCTCAGCACGGCTCATGAATGTGGTGATGGAAGAAGCTGGTGCGCATGAAATCGCCCGCCGCTCGCGTGGCACGCCGCGCATCGCCAATCATCTGCTGCGCTGGGTGCGCGATTTCGCGCAGGTGAAGGCGCAGAACATCGTCACCGAAGATGTCGCCCGTCAGGCGCTCACCATGCGCGACATCGACGAGTCCGGTCTCGATGAAATGGACACCCGCATCCTCGAAGCCATCATCGGCAAGTTCGACGGCGGCCCCGTCGGCATGGGCAGCGTCGCCGTCGCCGTCGGCGAAGACGCCAGCACCCTCGAAGACGTGCATGAGCCTTATCTCGTCATGCAAGGCTATCTCAAACGCACGCCGCGCGGCCGCGTCGCCATGCCTGCTGCTTATCGCAAACTAGGCCTGATGCCACCAACCACGGGGCAGGTGGAGTTGTTTTGATTTTCCACCATGTGGCGCGAACTGACAACCCTGTGGCAAAGCATCTGCGATCCGGAGTACCTGCATCTGCTGCTGGAACCGCTGCCACTGTATGGGCTGGGGATCGGCCTGACGTTCCTGATCGTCTCCTTCGTGTTTGGCGAGGCGAAGAGCCGCCTGCTGGCGCTGGCGATCATCTGCGTGTCCTGCGCGAGCGTGTGGCCTTACATCGACCTGCGTGACAAAGCGACGCCACGCATCCTGGCCACGCGGTCGCCGGAGTTTGCGCCGCTCATTCAAGAGCAGACGCAACGGCGCAAGGACTGGTCCTGGCCGTACTATGCGATGACGTTGTTCAGCGGCATCGCGCTGGTCGCAGCGCGATCACCGAAGGGCCGGCCGGTGCTGTTTCTCGTCGTCAGTTTCGGGGCACTGCTGTTCTGGTTCAGCATCTGGATGCACAAGAAGGAGTGCGAGGTCTATCACCGCAACATCGTGCGCTACGCGCCCGTGCGCTGAGCGTTTGAACCACGGATGCCGAAGTTGAAGGCCAACGGCCTTCCGTCTTGCAGCCCAGGGTTGGAACAACCCTGGGACACGCAGCGGCGATTTCCCGTGTTCAAGGGTGAGCCGCAACGCGGTTCCGTCCTTCTCCGGCGACGATGGACAGAACCCCGTTGGGGTTCGCCCTTGAGAAAATTTTTCGTCGGATCGTAAACCCAGGGTTCTGCGAACCCTGGGCTGCATGACGCAAGCCCGTTGGGCTTGGAACTGCCGCTCTTCCTTGGCCACTTCGACAATCGGCCTCAAGGCCGATATTTCTCGTCGTCAGTTTCGGGGCACTGCTGTTCTGGTTCAGCATCTGGATGCACAAGAAGGAGTGCGAGGTCTATCACCGCAACATCG
>NZ_JBJXFV010000107.1:0-3923 GCF_046154365.1 Prosthecobacter sp. | reverse complement strand
AGTCAAAGAGGCTGTTTTGTGCGAGTGAATCGGGGGCGTTGAAGTGGCGCATGAGTGAAGGTGTGCCTTCTTGTACCAGCTCCCCGAGGCATGATCAAGCACCTTGGACTTTTTGCGCTCGCGTCTGGAAAAAGTTTGGTGGAGAAGCAAAAGCGTTGGCATTCGCCAAGCGATTGCGGAATGCCTTCGAGGAGGAATTCGCAGCAACTGATAAAGTGTATGGTGTCCGAGCGGTCAAAGGCGGCTTCTTTGATGAAGGCAACTCGAAGGGAGTAATGCGTTACTCAGGCGTTGATCGGCAAGGAGTGAAAAAGTATCCCATGTGGAGAGCCGCAATCTATCGGGCCGATGGAAAGCGAGCATATGAAGGCTTTCTGATTAGCAATTTCGCGAATTCAGAAGATGCAAGAAACGCTGCTGAAGATGCCAATCGAAAAAGCATGGCTGAATATCGACTCCGCAAACTTCGGGAAGAGTCGCGTCGCATTCGTGATCTCGCCCGAAGCGGACAATCTGAGAAAGATCCACGAGCCCCCATTTCTCTGTTTCTGCCGCCCGCCGACGTTGAGAGCAAAGTCTGGCGCTACATGGACTTCACGAAGTTTGTTTGGATGTTTGAGCAGCAAGGCATCTTCATGTCACGCATCGACAAGCTTGATGATCCATTCGAGGGGTCGTTCAGTCACGTTAACCAGGAACTGCGCCCGATAGTGCGAAAGTATCTCCACCTAACAGGTGGGTTCAGTGCAGCGGAGATCGTCGAAAAGCTTCGAGAATGGGTTGGCGTGAGTTGCCGGCATGTCAGCAACCATGAATCAGCAGGGATGTGGAAGCTTTATGCGCGAACAGAAGAAGCCGTCTGCATCCAGACAAGCTATGAACGACTGTCCTCCGTTTTGCCATCCGACACCCGCATCGGCATGGTTCGCTATGTGGACTATCAGAAGCAATGGATTCCCGAGAGCAATCCACTCGCGCCATTCATGTTTAAGCGATTGTCGTTCGAGCACGAACAGGAACTCCGCATTTTGAAGCCTTTGGGCGATTTGGCTGCCCTGCAAACGAGTCCGCATGTGCCGCGCAATCCCGACGGTGGAGAACTAATCCCCTGCGACTTGAAGCAGCTCATTGAAGCTGTTCATGTGGCACCAAATGCACCAACATGGTTCGAGGAACTCGTAAAGAAGGTGGTCGAACGCTATTGGGGAACTGCCATTCCGGTGAGGCGCTCTCGCTTGGCTGATTCACCGTTGTGGTGATGGCGGGCAAAGCGCATTCCTCAAACCAACTCCCTCAACGGCGCACCCTGGTCCACGATGAAGTTCGGCCGGCCTTGATGATCCGTGTAGGTCGCGTCGAGAGGCACGCCCATGTGATGATAGATGGTGGCGGCGAGGTCGCCGGGGGTGACGGGGCGTTCGGCGATCTCGCCGCCGGTTTTGTCGGATGCGCCGATGACCTGGCCATGACGGAAGCCGCCGCCGGCGAGGGACATGGACATGACGTGTGGCCAGTGGTTGCGGCCGTCGATGCTGCCTTGCGTGCCGAGGTTTGGGGTGCGACCGAATTCGCCCATGGCGATGATGAGGGTGTCATCAAGCATGCCGCGTTCGGCGAGATCGCTGACGAGCGTGGTGATGACGTGATCGAAAACCGGTAGCAGCGGGCGCAGGCCGTTCCAGATGCCGCCGTAGGGCGGGATGTTGTCGCCGTGCGTGTCCCAGGTGCCGGAGGCACTGTGATTGCTGAGGTCGATGGTGACGAAGGATGAGCCGCGCTCGACGAGACGACGCGCGAGCAATGCTTGTTTGGCCCAATCATGCTCGCCGTAGCGGTCGCGCACTTTTTGCGGTTCCTTGGACAAATCGAAGGCCTCCTGCGCGCGGCCACCGGCGACGATGTCGAAGGCTTTTTGCCCGAAGCTGTCCATCGCGCTCATCATGCCGCTGGCGTCGAGTTCGGCGCGGAGGCCGTCCATCTGCTTGCTGAGCGTCTGGCGGGCATGCAGGCGGTCCATGCTGAGGCCGGAGGGCAGTTGGAAGAGTTTCGTGGCGCTGTTGCCATCGAACGGATCATACTGCGTGCCGAGGTAGCCGCCCCAGGCGACGTGCGAGCGCGATTTCATGTTCAGCACGACGTAGGGCGGCATGGACGGATGATTCGGGCCGCGATGCTTCGCCACGATGCTGCCGAAGGACGGGTAGTACTTCGCCTTCGGGTTTGTGCGCGGCTCGTTGGCGAGATTCGCGGTCTGCATGACCATGTTCGGCTCATGATTGCTGAAACGGCAATCGACCGAGCGGATGAGCGTGAACTGGTCGAGCATCGCGGCCTGCTTCGGCAGATATTCGCAGATGTGTGTGCCAGGCAGCTTCGTTGGGATCGTCTTGAACGGTCCACGATTCTCGATAGGCCGGTCCGGCTTCGGATCCCAGGTGTCGATTTGCGAGGGGCCGCCCGTCATCCACAACAGGATCACCGCTTTGTTGCTCGCTTTGGCTTTTCCTTCCGCACGTAGCTTCATCAGGCCGGGCAAGCTGAGAGCGCCGAGTCCTGCGAGGCTCGTTTTTAAAACCGAGCGCCTGCCATGCACCACGACGCCATCCCGCACACGCGGGTTCATGAACGTGAACGCGTGCGAATCGCTATGACCAGCGCAGGGACGATCGGGAGATGGCATCAACAGTCATACGGGGGTTGAGAAGTGGGTTTAGCCGCAATGCCGTATGAACTTTCTGGTTGGGAGGGCTTGCGGCCCAAAGTGGCCGCAGGAGTCAGCCCAGGGCGTTCGCGCCCTGGGTCGATATAGAAACGATTTCCGATGGAGGTCTGCGCCCCAACGGGGCGCGGGAGAAGCCGATTCAACATGATGGATGAGATCACCACTGAGCGTGCCGAAGCGCTGTTCCCGCGCTCCGTTGGAGCGCCTGCGTTATTTGGGAACGTGTGATGTTGCCAAACCCAGGGCTTGCGCCCTGGGCTGACTCCTTGGGCCTTTCAGGCCAGATGAACGGACGCGAAGGTGACTCACACTCAATTTTTGCTTCACAGCATAGCTACCCCGCCTTCACCAGCGCCACCAGCTCCTGTAGCGACGCTTTGGCATCGCCGAACAGCATGCGGCAGTTGTCGCGCAGGAAGAGGGCGTTTTCGATGCCGGCGAAGCCTTTGCCCATGCTGCGCTTCATCACGATCACGGTGCCGGCCTTCTCGGCCTCGATGATCGGCATGCCATAGATCGGGCTGGACTTGTCTTCGCGCGCGGCGGGGTTCACCACATCGTTTGCGCCGATGACGAGGCACACATCCACGCGATCCATCTCGGGATTGATGGTTTCCATCTCGATGAGCTGGTCATACGGCACATCGGCCTCGGCGAGCAGCACGTTCATGTGGCCGGGCATGCGTCCGGCGACGGGATGGATGGCATAGCTGACCTCGACGCCTTGCTTGGTGAGTTCATCGGCAAGCTGTCGCACCTGATGCTGCGCTTGGGCGACGGCGAGGCCGTAGCCGGGCACGATGACGACACGACTGGCCACGCCGAGCAGCATCGCCGCTTCATCGGCCTGCACGGGCCTTACACTGCCTGTAGCTGCGGCGGGATCGGCAGACGCGCTATTCACTTTGCCGAAGGCGCTGAACAACACGTTCGTCACGGGCCGGTTCATCGCCTTACACATTGCCAGGGTCAGCAGTGTGCCGGAGGAGCCGACCAGCGTGCCCGCGATGATCATGGCGATGTTGTTGATTGCAAAGCCGTCCGCCGCGACGGCGAGACCGGTGAAGGAATTGAGCAGTGAAATGACCACCGGCATGTCAGCACCTCCAATGGGCAGCACCATGAGCACGCCGAGCGCGAGCGCGAGCACGAGGAATAAAACCATGAGCACCATGCTGTGAGAGCCCGTGGCCATCGCGAT